>NZ_LWHM01000033.1 GCF_001642735.1 Pseudohongiella nitratireducens
CAACAAGCCCTGCTGTTCATAGAAGCGGATCGTCTGTGTTTCGACCCCTACCAACTGCGCCAACTGACCAATGCGCATCAGCCTCCTCCCCAACGGATTCTTTACTCTATTGACCTTATAGTAGCTTTATAGTTTTAAATGGTACCACAACATTGTTCAAGTGGAGTCGTATCATGAGCAAATCCTGTGGTGGCGCCTGTGGCGGTGATGCAACGTCCGCAGCGGATACCGATATACAGGCCTCCTCCGAGGCGCCAGGGAGATGGGTCAGTGTTTATGCCGTGCCGAAGATGGACTGTCCATCAGAAGAACGAATGATTCGCCTAGCCCTGAACGGCTTTGAGGAGATTCGGGCGCTGTCCTTCGACTTGTCGAACCGCCGGCTGAAGGTCGTGCATGACGGCGAGGTCGAGCCCGTCACCTCGAAACTGAAGACCTTGGGGCTAGGCGCCTCGCTTCAGGAAACCGTCGCTGCAAATCCGGAGACCATCAAGGCCGCCGAGTTTTCGGCAGCTTCTGCTAAGCAAGAATCCGGGACCCTGCGCTGGTTGCTCGGCATCAATGCACTTCTGTTCGTGGTGGAAATGACTGCCGGTCTGATCGCCCAGTCCACCGGCCTGATTGGAGAATCCCTGGACAATTTTGCCGATGCGGCGGTGTACGGGCTTGCCCTTTATGCGGTTGGACATAGCGTGAAAATGCAGGTACGTGCCGCGCATCTTGCTGGTGTACTGCAACTGATCTTGGCTGTGGGCGTGCTCGTAGAGGTGGTGAGACGCTTTGTATTCGGTAGTGAGCCTGAATCGCTGGTGATGATGGCTATCGCATTCGTCGCATTGATTGCCAATACCAGTTGTCTGCTGCTCATATCCAAACATCGGGAAGGCGGGGCGCACATGAAGGCAAGCTGGATATTCTCGGCCAACGACGTGGTGATCAACCTGGGGGTCATCACCGCCGGCGCCCTGGTCGCGTGGACCGGCTCCAATTATCCGGATCTGATTATCGGCACCATCGCGGGAGTCATTGTACTTAACGGCGCCAGACGCATTCTGGCGTTGAAAGATTAAATAATGCTCATTATTGGCAGAAAGCTCTCGCCGTATGCCTTATTGTCCATATCGGGCCTGCGGGCAGCGTCTGATCAGGCTGAAAAGTGGCTGATGCAGCAATCAAGGGCCTATGGCGAGTATATTTATATTTCGGTGACCCCGCTCTTTAACTTGGTGCACCTATGTAACACCGGTGGCGCATTCAGTCTTTTTGCGAATGGTGGAGGCTGGCAACGCAACTTTTTATCGGAATCGCGGTGATGGTCTCGATTTTTCTGATCAAGGTGATCCTTGAAAATCATCATAAAGGAGAAGCTATCGCTTACAGTCCTATCCTCGGTGGCGCCATGGGCAACCTGATTGACCGAGTCTTTCGTGATTATGTTGTGGATTCCTTTGATTTCTATTTGCGAGAACGGCATTGGCCGGTCTTCAACCTGGCTGATATTGCAATTGTCCTCGGTGTCTTACTTTTAGTTCCGGCAGCTTGTTGGGTAAAAAAACAAACACCAATGCCGAGCCGGATGGATCTGACTGACACCTATGCTTATATAAGACCATGACCGAACTTCCCGACAACATCCTGCACCTGCCGCAATACCAAGTACAGGGCTGCAAATCAGCCGGCGACGAAATGCACTTCCAGGTGGACGTGCCCGATCCCATCGCCTGCGAGGAATGCGGCGTGCAGGGTGAGTTCGTACGGTTCGGCAAGCGTGACGTTCCCTATCGTGATCTGCCCATCCACGGCAAGCGGGTCACTCTCTGGGTGGTCCGCCGCCGATACACCTGCCGGGCCTGCAAGACAACATTCAGGCCCCAGCTACCGGAGATGGTGGACGGATTCCGTATGACACTGCGGCTGCATGAGTACGTGGAGAAGGAATCCTTCAACCACCCCTACACCTTTGTGGCGGCACAGACCGGCCTGGACGAGAAGACGGTGCGCGACATCTTCAACGCCCGCGCCGAGTTCCTGGGGCGCTGGCACCGCTTCGAGACGCCCCGCATTCTGGGCATCGACGAGCTGTACCTGAACAAGCGCTACCGCTGCATCCTGACCAACATCGAGGAGCGAACCCTGCTCGACCTGCTGGCCACCCGCCGTTAGGACGTGGTGACCAACTACCTGATGAAGCTGAAAGACCGGCAGAAGGTCGAGATCGTCAGCATCGACATGTGGAACCCCTGCTGGGCAGCGGTCAAGGCTGTGCTGGCCCAGGCCCGTATCGTGGTCGATAGGTCCCATGTGGTGCGCATGGCCAACAATGCCTTAGAGAGGATGCGCACACGCCGCCGCCCATTGCCTTGGTTGGCTTGAGTGAAGCTCAGGCGCCCGGCCAAGATCTGAAGTTCGAATTGAAAAGTCAACTCACACCCAACTAGTTTTCGGCGTGCCAGACTGCAGAGACAGTCTATGGCTTCAAGATGCTGGTGGAAGACGAATCAAATCTGATCTTAGGTGCGCGTCCGGATGGGCCATTTGCGGACGAGATCATCGGTATCTTTGGCCTGGCTATCGGCAGAAACTGACCGCGGAACAACCAGGAAAACGACGCCTGCGTATCCCACGGCAGCCTCAGATATTGGATCTATGCTATGATTGCGCGGCATCTGGTCCTGCTACCCCTATTCATGGGAATACATATCAGGTACTATGAATGTCTGTCGACAGACTCTAGGTCTTAATGGGGTGAAAAACGGGCGTTAATGTTGAAACACTGGTTGTCAATCTCTTTAATAGCACTGGTTGCCCCCCTTCAGTCAGTTATTGCTATGGCGGATGATCATCAGGTTCATCAGTCGGGCGCGTCGCGTTTTGAAGTTGGCCTTGATCAGCAAAATGATTCTGACTATGAGAACTCCGGTTTAGAAAAGTTTGATCGATTATCCCCGTCAGATCCGCATGATTGTGATCATTACTGTCACTGTCATGGTGTTGCCTGCGCTGCAGTGGTCAGCAATTATGTACACAATATTCTGGCCGCGCCAATGCTGGCCGTGGTTGGTTACGAATTGTTCTTCCCTCCAGATCCCCCTTTCTCTCCTTTTAGACCTCCCATAGCCTGATCCTGCTGCCTTCAATGGCGGGCTGAGTGCGCTCGGCTCGTGTTGCATAAATCTTTACGCAGGATTTTACAATGAATTTCTTTTATAAGGCGTCGCCTATCGAGTTGGCGGCATGGCTGGCTATCCGGTCGCGGCCACTCCTCATTAGCATTGCTTTAATATTTAGCCCCGGAGCGCTTACCGCCACGGCTGATGGCACACTCACGCTTGAATCAGCCGTAAAGCTTACTCTAGCCCAGAATCCTCAGTTGCAGGCCTTCGACTTCCGCGATGAGGCGCTTCAGGGGCAGCTTGAAACCGCCTCTCTCAACCCGCCGCTCGAAGTTGGTGCCGATATCGAGAACATCGGTGGCATTGGCGATTTCAAAGGCATTGATGGTGCCGAACTGACGGTTTCACTTTCCTCCGTGATTGAGCTTGGCGATAAGCGTGAGGCGAGAGTTGCCTCCATCGGAGCCAGACGGGGCCAGTTGGACGCAGAACGTCAGGTTGAGGCGCTGGATCTGTTGGGCGAGGTGACGCGTCGATACATCGACACCCTGGCGGCACAGGAACGACTTGCATTGGCGCAGGATGCAGAAAGCCTCGCTCGTCAAACACTGCAGATTGTGCAGGATCGCGCAGCGGCCGGAGCCACGCCCGATGCGGAGGTCCTACGGGCTCGAGCCGCGCTGTCACAGGCCGAACTCCTTGTGTCTGCCGAGCAGAATCAACGTCTCTATGCTCAGGTTGCGTTGGCAGCCATGTGGGGTGAAACAAATCCCAACTTTGCGTTCGTGACGGGAGATCTTTATCAGATCGAGCAAACGGTGGGCTTTGAGGACCTCTTTGCGCGAGTCCAGCAGAACCCGTTCATTCAGGTATTTGCCAGTGAACAGCGCCTTCGCGAGGCGGAGCTACGTCTCGTCAGCACGCAGTCAGTGGCTGATCTGCGCTGGTCTGTGGGTGCCAGGCGACTTCAGGAGACTGGCGACGTAGGCCTGGTTGCAGGCTTCAGCATTCCGCTGTTTAGTGCAGAGCGCAACCAGGGCGCCACGCGTTCGGCGATGGCAGCGCGCGATGAGGTAGAGGTACGACGCGAAGCTGAATTGGTCAGGATGCATACTCAGCTCTTCAATGCCTTCCAGAACCGGCAGCAGGCACTCATCACCATTGATACACTACAAAACCGCACGATCCCCTTGCTGACAGAGGCGCTGTCTGGGATACGAGCCGCCTATGAGAGCGGGCGATATAGCTACCTGGAGTGGGTGACTGCCAGGCAGGAACTCATTAGCGCGCGCGAGACCCTCATCGATGCAGCGGCCGCCGCTTTGCGCTATGGCGCGGACGTCGAGCAACTAACGGGTGAGCCTTTACTTTCTCCTCTTACTGAGCAGACCAACTAACAGGATTAAATTATGAAACTGCATTGCCGATGGAAGCAGCTACTCGCTGCGCTTTTAACGTTTATGTCACTCGCTTTGCTCTCATCTGAATTGCTGGCTGCTGAAGCAGAAGAGGAGCATGAAGAAGAGGAGCAAGGGCATGCCGAGAGCGTGATTATTGATTACGCCATGGCTCAACAGGCTGGCATTACGACGGCAGCCGCCGGTGCAGGGGTCATACGGAACGCCGTCTCAGTGTATGGAAAGACTGTCGTCGACCCTCGGGGTATCAGCCACATCCGCGCCCGCTTTCCTGGGCTAGTCGTCAGCATGGAGCCCGGCATCGGTGACTTGGTCGCGGCTGGCGATGCCATCGCGGGAATCGAGTCCAGCGAGAGTCTGAATGATTACGTTATACGGGCGCCGATAGATGGAATCGTGATTTCCCGCAATGCGAATCCGGGGGAGACAACGAGCGACGAACCGTTGCTGACCCTCGCCAATTATGATCACCTATGGGCAGAACTGGCAGTCTTTCCGCTCGATGCGACACGTATCAAAGTGGGACAGGAAGTCATTCTGCGAACGAACGCGCAAGCGATTCGCAGCAGCATAGCTCACATTTTACCGGGCACTAGCGAATCGCCGGCGGTCGTCGCCCGGGTGCCGTTGGATAACCGTGACGGGCTATGGAGTCCAGGCCTGCTAGTGCAGGCGGACGTAGTTATCGGTCAAGCAGACGTCGCGATTGCCGTCGACAATCGCGCCATTCAGACGTTCGAGAATGTGCCGGTGGTCTTCGTTAAGGAGGGTGACATCTATGAACCCCGACCGGTGCAACTTGGGCGGCAGGACGATGCGCTGACGGAAATTCTGGGTGGCCTCGAGCCCGGCGATCAGTATGTCGTAGAGAACAGCTATCTCATCAAGGCCGACCTGGAAAAATCCAGCGTCGAAGACAACGACTGATCAGGAGACAAAAATGATTTCTTCAATATTGCGCCTCTCAATTGAGCGGCGGTGGCTTATGTTGTCTCTTGTCCTAGTTCTGAGCGGAGCGGGAATCTGGAGCTTCCAGCAACTTCCGATTGATGCCGTTCCCGACATTACCAATGTCCAAGTTCAGATCAATACCAATGCTCCGGGCTACTCGCCGCTGGAGTCGGAGCAACGGATCACCTATCCCGTGGAAACCGCCCTGGCGGGCTTGCCTAGCCTGGAGTACACGCGCTCTATATCGCGTTATGGCCTTTCCCAAGTCACGGTTGTCTTCGAGGAAGGCACAGACCTGTACTTCGCCCGCAATTTGGTCAATGCACGGCTGGGCACGATCAAGAGCACCTTGCCACCAGGGCTTGAGCCAGAAATGGGGCCTATCGCCACAGGACTGGGTGAGATCTTTATGTACACAGTATCAGCATTGCCCGGCGCAGTTCAGGCCAACGGCGAACCCTACGACCCGACAGCGCTGCGCGAAATTCAGGACTGGATCATCAAGCCCCAGTTGGCGCTCGTTAAAGGAGTTACGGAGGTCAACAGCATTGGGGGCTACAACAAACAGTACCACGTGACCCCATGGCCAGAAAAACTGCTGGCCTTTGGTCTGGGCATGGAAGATGTTGCTGCGGCGCTTCGCACGAACAATGACAATCGTGGAGCCGGATACGTTGAGCGCAATGGTCAGCAGTTTTTGATTCGCTCGCCAGGGCAGCTGAAAACAATTTCGGATATCGAGCAGGTGGTCATTGCCAACCGCGCAGGAGCGCCGGTTCAGATCCGTGACATTGCCGAAGTTTCAATTGGCCGCCAGCTACGCACGGGAGCAGCAACCCTGAACGGTCAGGAAACCGTGCTGGGGACGGCAATGATGCTGATGGGGGAAAACCCCCGGACTGTTGCACGCGCCGTTGCAGAACGCCTGGAAATTGTTCAGCAGTCTCTGCCCGATGGAATAGTCGCCGAGGCGGTTTACAACCGGACCACCTTGGTGGATAAGGCTATTGCCACCGTCGAGAAAAATCTGCTTGAAGGTGCGCTGCTGGTTATTGTGGTGCTGTTCCTGTTGCTTGGCAATATGCGGGCCGCACTGATCACGGCGGCTGTGATACCCTTGGCCATGCTGGCCACGCTGACCGGGATGGTGCGTACCGGCGTTTCCGCAAATCTCATGAGCCTTGGCGCGCTGGACTTTGGTCTGATTGTGGATGGTGCCGTGATTATTGTAGAGAATTGCATCAGGCGCCTTTCATTGGCTCAGCCAGCCTCAGGAGCAAGACTGCCGTTGCGCGAACGACTGGACATCGTTTTTTCAGCCACGAACGAAGTCATCCGCCCCAGCCTGTTCGGTGTATTCATTATTACCATCGTATACATTCCGCTGTTCACGCTGACAGGAGTGGAGGGAAAGATGTTTCAGCCGATGGCAGCGACGGTCGTGATGGCATTGCTGTCCGCGCTGGTTCTTTCTGTCACGGTCGTGCCTGCTGCGATCGCGGTCCTCATGGGAGGTAGAATTCGCGAGAAGGAGAGCCCGGTTGTCACGGGGGCAAAGGTACTCTACAAGCCCCTGCTCGTCGGAGCCTTGAAGTTGCGTTGGCTGGTTGTCGTCTGTGCAACGATTCTGGTTGCCATGTCAGCGTGGCTTGCCACGACGCTCGGTTCAGAGTTCGTACCTCAGCTGAACGAGGGGGATTTCGCCGTGCAGGCATTGCGCACAACCGGCACCGGACTCGATCAATCCGTTGCCATGCAGGAAATGCTTGAGACCCGAATAGCGGAATTTCCCCAAGTCGATAAGGTTTTCGCCCGAATCGGTACGCCAGAAGTCGCAACCGACCCGATGCCTCCGAGCATCGCGGATACCTTCGTGATACTAAAGCCCACGGAGGAGTGGCCTGACCCGGATCAAACCAAAGAGGAACTACTCGTTGAAATCCAGGAAGCACTCGAACAACTGCCGGGCAATAATTACGAGTTCACCCAGCCCATAGAGATGCGCTTTAACGAATTGATTTCCGGCGTACGTGCGGACCTCGCTATCAAAGTCTTCGGCGATGATTTGGACCTGCTCTTGACGTCCGCGCAAAGCGTTCTGGAAGTCGTAACGACAATCGAAGGCGCGGCAGACGCCCGGGTCGAGCAGGTAACAGGACTGCCCATGCTGTCGATCCACCCCAAACGCATGGCAATCGCCCGCTATGACCTGAATGTAGCCGATGTGCAGGATTACGTCTCGATGGCGATGGGAGGTGAGTCGGCTGGCGTGATCTTCGAAGGGGACCGCCGGTTCGAGCTGGTAGTGCGCCTGCCTGAGGCATTGCGCAATGACATCAACAGCATGGGCGAGCTGCCGGTGCCACTGCCAGGCGGTGGCTATGTTCCCTTGGCTGAGCTTGCCATACTGGAGATCGCACCGGCACCCAACCAGATCAGCCGCGAGAGCGGCAAGCGCCGCGTAGTCGTCAGTGCGAATGTACGGGACCGCGATTTAGGCTCATTCGTGGCGGAAGTCGAACAGCAGGTACTGGAACAGGTCGACCTGCCGGCGGGATACTGGTTGGAGTATGGAGGATCCTTCGAGCAGTTGGAGTCCGCGAGCCAGAGATTGTTAATAATCGTCCCGCTGACACTGCTCATGGTCCTGGGTCTGCTGTTGATGGCATTGGGATCTTTCAGGGATGCATTGATCATCTTCACCGGTGTTCCCCTGGCCTTGACTGGCGGTGTGCTGGCGTTGTGGCTGCGGGACATGCCGCTGTCTATTTCAGCAGGGGTTGGATTCATTGCCCTGTCCGGCATTGCGGTGCTGAACGGTCTGGTGATGCTGACGTTCATCCGCGATCTGGTTGAGAAAAAGGGCGACTTGATCGCATCCATCATCGAAGGAGCGTTGATACGTCTACGCCCGGTACTGATGACGGCACTCGTTGCCAGCCTCGGCTTTGTGCCGATGGCACTGAACACTGGCATCGGCGCTGAAGTACAGCGGCCATTGGCAACGGTTGTCATTGGAGGGATAATTTCCTCTACATTGTTGACCTTGCTGGTGTTGCCGGCGTTATATTGGATTGTTCATGGACGTAAAAACGCACTAGCCGCTAACCGAACTTTCAAGTGAGTCAAATGGACCGGATCTGGACAGTCAGTCATAAACCTGGCGCTGTTACCCGCATTAGGCAATTTCAGCGGAGGGTTAGTGGGCGGATTTTCCGCCCCATCGAAAGCCGTCCGCAACAGAATAGTACAGGTCGGTGGTGCTGGGACAAGCGCTTGCTGACTTCCCGGAGGGTTATTCCATCGTCGCCAAGATGAATAACAAACGCCTGGCTAGGCCCAAGAGGATGCTGTTAGCCGCTGCTATTAGGGGCCGGTCGTTGGAGCGCCGCTGATTTCGTATTATCTGATCAGGAGTCAGAGTGGCCTTCTCCAAATGGCCACTTTGCCTTTTACTGCCGGGCTGCTGACCGCTACCGGGGTACATGATATGATCACAGACGTGCATGAGAGTGACGACTGGCACTGTTCCGTTCTGAGTTTCACGGGCGGGTTTGTGCTGTTAGTATTCGTATCAGCGGGACTCGGTCAGTAAGCGATCGCCCTCACTGAAGCAGCGCGCCCACTTGTCCGCTTTCGGATTAGTACAACGTTCTCAGAAAAGAGGTCGCGGTCAACCGGAGCAAACCTCGGGAAGTCGGCTGATTAATGCTTCTTATCTGTCGAGGAATAGAGCAGATGCTAGAAATTCCGGGGGTCCGAGATTCGACAGCACGTTGGCGTTGGTCAGGGACCCCTAGAGATTTGTCTCCAAGCATTGCAGGTACCTTGAGGCCGATTTATTAGAAACGCGGCTTGGGTTTCGTCAGGTGGTCTGGGTGACAGGCCCGGAGGCAGCAAGACTGTTCTATGATTCGAGCCGCTTCGTGCGCCACGGTGCGATGCCTATGGCGATTCATATGACATTGCTCGGACAAAGTTGTGTGCAGGGCCTCGATGACGACGCGCACCGGCACCGCAAACAACCATTCATGACGCCGATGACACATGAATGCATCGAGCATCTGCTGCAGACCGCGCCGAGGAGTCTCTTAGTGCGCGAGGCCAAATAGGCCATCGCCGCCATCAGCGGAATGGCTAGGATGTTGCTGTCGAGTCTAACGCCAAACCCGACATCGGCTGAGCCTCGCCAAGCACTGCTAGCGTTGATGCCTCCAATCTCAGGGCCTGCGGCGGCCAGGCCAACCAGAGCCCCACCAGTGGCGCCGGAGATACCCCATTGTCGGCGCAGCTTCTTGAGTGGGCGCGCAAACTGCTCCGCTCCCCAGTGATCCGTCCAGAGCGAAGTCAACAAAACCGCTGTCTAAGGCAGAAAATTCCGCCGATTGCCGTCAGCGCTCATCCCTGCTTCTGCTCCATCGGCAGCTGCGGTTTACAGCCGCGGTCGACGCGTAAGAGTGTTGTTCGATCTCTTCCGGTATCAACTCCTATTCGAGCTTGAATCCTAACAGGAAAGTGGACTGGACAACAGCGGTCCAGATAGGAGGCGACTAATCCGAATCAACCTAACTACAGGGATAATTTTAGGATTTTACTGGTAAAAAGAGTGTGAAAGACGTCTTATCCCGGACAGACGTAGCCTCCACATGCCCACCATGTGCTTCAACGATGGATCTGACAATAGCCAGCCCCAGACCTGCGCCTTCACCCTGTCTTTCACGAGAGGGTTCAACTCGATAAAAGCGGTCAAACAAATGGGACAAGTATTCGGTGGGAATCAGGGGGCCAGGATTCTGTACACTAAGCGACACTTCGTGGTGAGGAGCGTTGTCGAGCAAAACTTTCACCTCTTTCCCCGGTGGAGTGTACCGGATGGCATTGGACAACAAGTTGGAAATAGCTCGTCTCAGCATGGCGCGGTCACCCATAGTCATAGGTGCGCAACCCTCCAGCGTCAGGCGGATATTTCTCTCTTCTGCCAGTGCTTCGAAAAAATCAAAAAGTTCATTAACTTCATTGGTCAGGTTGAGGGGTACTTGCTCGGGTTTGAGCAGGCCATGATCACTTTTCGCAAGCCAAAGCATATCATTGACCATTTTGGCTAGCCGCTCCTGCTCTTCTAGATTGGAGTATAGTAGCTCGCGATATTTCTCGAGTGTTCTGGCCTTGCCTAGTCCAACCTGGGTCTGAGTAATAAGATTGGTAAGGGGGGTTCTTAGCTCGTGAGCAATGTCAGCGGAAAAATGTGATAGACGAGTAAAACTGTCCTCCAAACGACCGATCATATGGTTAAAAGATGTTACCAGATCTTTCAGCTCCGACGGTATTGCGGTTGGATCGAGTCGCACGTGTAGTTTGTCTGCTTGAATGTCGCCCATTTTTGCAGACAGACCACGTAGTGGGGCATGGGCCTGATGTACACCATAGCCTGCAGCCAATAAAGTTATAACGCCAGCCAGACTCATGATGATCAATAAGCTTTGCCGAAAGTCTCGCAGAAACTGTAGGTGAAAGCTCATGTCAATGGCGCTAATGATGGTGTAGTTCTGTCCAGAGACTTCTAGCTGGCTGAGCACCCCTCTGTACGTCTTGGTGCCTTCGCGCCAGGTTTGTAAATTGCCAGGTTGTATCACATCGGTTGGTGTCAGGATACGTCCCGCTTGCGCCAAACCCGACCCTGCTCCGACAGTTTGGTACAGGATCTCTTCGTTGTTATTTCTTACTTGAAAATACACACCATGATGACCGGAGATGGCATTGAATAGGGCCGCGCGCAGGCGATCGGGCTGATTTCCTGCATTTTCCAGTGCATTCGTCACGGCGCTGGACATTACTACAAGTTCACTAGCATCTTGCTCGGAGAAATGATGCTCCACAGCATTCAGCACCAGAGTGCCAATCAGCATAAAACTCAGACCAATGGTCAGGCCAACGAACAGCATGACTCGCGCAGCAAGGGGGAGTGGGTATCGACTAATGGGTTTCATCGTTGGATTCCAGGTCCATTTTGTATCCCATCCCACGAACGGTATGAATCAATTTAGGCTGAAAATTGTCGTCGATCTTGGCGCGCAGGCGGCGAATCGCTACATCGATAACATTAGTGTCTGAATCAAAGTTCATGTCCCACACTTGGGAGGCTATGAGTGAGCGCGGTAGCACTTCACCTGGGCGACGCGCCAGGAGTTCCAATAGCGAAAATTCCTTCTGGGTCAGGAGTATTCTCTTGCCTGCGCGTGATACGCGATGTTTGAGCAGATCAAGTGTCAGGTCTGCTACCTGAATCTGCTCTGCTGGTGAAGCCATGGATCGTCGGCGGAGTAAAGTTCGTATCCTGGCCAGTAACTCGGCAAATGCAAAGGGTTTGACAAGGTAGTCGTCGGCGCCCAATTCCAGGCCTTTGACGCGATCATCGACAGAGTCCCGAGCAGTAAGGAACAACACAGGGGTCTGATGCCCGGCATCTCGGTAAGATTGCATGATGCGCCACCCGTCTACATCCGGGAGCATTACATCGAGGATAATCAGGTCAAAAGACTCTGTCATGGCCAAGTGGTATCCGTCCAGGCCGTTGCGAACTAGCTCAACGACAAAGCCAGCCTCAGACAGGCCCTGGCGAATGTAGTTGCCAGTCTTTGTTTCGTCTTCCACTACGAGCAATCGCATAGCGTGCCTCTCCTGATTGGTGCCTTGCCACTATAGATTACTGCATCCGACAGTCAGATTACACGACGATTACAACAATGTAATGTAGACGTCATCCTCTGGACAGGTCGATTTCGCTACCCTTGTCAACTCTCAACTGGATTGTATCGGCACTATAAACGTATTGACGATAAAGGCATCGGCGAAAGGAGCTGCTCCTATGAAAAAGTCTGAACAACCATTGCCATCCCCAATCAATGTAAACCGGCGAAGGTTCGTACAGGGCTTGGCTGCTGGTGGCGTGCTGGCGGCCTTTCCCGCAGTGTTGCAGGCTGCCAGCCGGGCAGGCGCGACGTTGACTCACACGGGTACGGCGCCCGTGCTCAGCGGCAATCAAATTGAGCTTGTGATAGCTGAGTCGCCGGTGAACTTTACCGGTGAAGTCCGTATGGCAACGACTATCAACGGCTCTATACCGGCGCCGACATTGCGTCTGCGCGAAGGTGAGGAAGTCACCATTCGTGTGACCAATCACCTTGCAGTAGCGACTTCCATTCATTGGCACGGCATCATCTTACCATACCAGATGGATGGAGTGCCGGGCATAAGTTTTGACGGCATAGCGCCTGGAGAAACCTTTGAGTACCGGTTCACGCTTCAGCAAAGCGGTACATATTGGTATCACTCTCATAGCGGTTTTCAGGAAATTACGGGAATGTACGGTGCTTTGATTGTAGAGCCTCGTGACGGCGAAACTATACGAGCAGACCGAGACTATGTGGTGCAGTTGTCCGATTGGACTGACGAAGACCCAATGCGGGTGTTTAGCAAACTGAAAGTCCAAAGCGATGTCTACAACTTCAATCAGCCTACTGTGCCTGGTTTTATGCGCGACGTATCGACGCTAGGCTTGGCGGGTGCTCTCAACAAGCGTCGCATGTGGAATCAGATGCGCATGAATCCTACTGATCTGGGCGATCTATCTGCCTCAACCTTAACCTACCTGATGAATGGTCAAACACCAGCAGGCAACTGGACGGGCCTGTTCTCACCCGGCGAACGAGTTCGATTGCGATTTATCAATGCTGCTGGCAATAGCTTTTATGATATTCGAATTCCTGGCTTGAAAATGACCGTAGTCCAGGCCGACGGTCAAAATGTCGAACCAGTTTCTGTTGATGAGTTTCGGTTTGGGCCCGGGGAAACCTATGATGTGGTGGTAGAGCCCGAAAATGACGCCTATACGATCTTTTCGCAAAGCATGGAGCGTACCGGCTACGCCAGAGGCACACTCGCAGTTCGGCATGGACTTACGGCACCGACACCGGCGCTTGATGCCGTAGAATGGCTGGCAATGCGCGATATGATGGGTTCGATGGATCACGCCGGCATGAATCACAATGACATGGGTATGGACATGGACCACGGTGAAATGGCGATGGACCACAGTCAGCATGTCATGCATTCCAATCCTTTAGCCATACCCTCGTCCAGCGTCAACCACGCGCGTTCCGAATACGGGCCATCTGTAGATATGCTTGTCCATACGCCCCGTACCAATTTAGACGACCCGGGCGTTGGTCTTCGACAAAATGGTCGACGTGTGTTAACCCTTGCCGATTTGAAGACTATCGGCGGACCAGTTGATCAGAGACTGCCGACTCGGGAGATCGAGTTGCATTTGACGGGCAACATGGAACGGTATAGTTGGTCTTTTGATGGACTAGAGTTCGGCCAGAGTACCCCGATATCAATGAAACATGGAGAGAGGATTCGGGTGATTCTGCAAAACGACACCATGATGACCCATCCCATGCACCTGCATGGGATGTGGAGCGACCTGGAGAACGACCAGGGTGACTTCCTTGTGCGGCGTCATACGATTCCGGTGCAGCCGGCACAACGAATAAGCTTTCTCACCACCCCTCATGACCTTGGGCGTTGGGCCTGGCACTGCCATTTATTGTTTCACATGGACGCAGGCATGTTCCGGGAGGTGGTTGTATCGTGATGTATAAAATTAACATTTGCAGCTCTAGTAGAGTCTTGATGGTTTTTGGTTCGTTGATCATGCCAGTTGCGCTTTGGGCGCAGCCGAATGACCCACATGCCGGGCATAACCTGAACCCGATGGTAGACGCCCATGCAGGGCATGCGGACTCAGAGGTGGCAACGGCTTCTTCGGAAAGTCCTGCGACTAATAATGGCGTTATGAACCACGGTCAGATGCAGATGCAAGGAGCGGAAGCACCTGCGGACGCGCGAGACCCCCATGCGTACTCCGATGGTTATTCGCTAACTGAGGGGCCCTACGCCCGACCAGGTCCACGGCAACTGAAACTGGCCGATGAGCATCAGTTCTGGTCAGTGTTGGGCGAGCGGTTGGAATATGATCCAGACAACAAGACCGCTGTGTTTGATCTTCAAGGCTGGTATGGGTCCACCTACAACAAAGCTGTTGTCAAACTAGAAGGCGAAGTCGAGGAGGGCACATTAAAGGAAAGTGAGACAGACCTGCTTTGGGCGCGTGCCCTGAATGCCTATTTCGACACACAACTGGGTGTGCGTTTCGATAACAATGATGAGGGTGAGGATCGCCAATGGCTGGCATTTGGTATCCAAGGACTCGCACCATACTGGTTCGAACTTGATGCAACGGCATATATTGCGGAAGGTGGGCGCTCAGCGCTGACCTTCGAGGCTGAATACGAACTATTGTTTACGCAGCGGTTAATTTTGCAGTCACGAGCCGAATTGACGTTTTATGGTAACGACGATTTATCGAATGGGGTGGGAAGCGGTCTTTCAACTTCTGCTTTAGGAATGCGGCTACGTTATGAGTTTTCACGTCAATTCGCGCCCTATTTCGGATTCGAGTGGACAGGGAGTTATGGTAAAACTGCTGACTACCAAAGAGCAGAGGGGGCGCCGGTGCGTGACACTCGCCTGGTGGCGGGTGTTCGGTTCTGGTTTTAACAATCAATACATTATCGGGAAATGAATATGAGAAAAGTAAACCGGTTGACAATTTTACTGTCGAGCTTGATTTTGTTGCAAACGGGTGCGTTGCGGGCCCATACAGAGCTCTCCGAAATCGTTCCAGCGGAGGGTGCCGTGATCAATATGCCGCTATCTGCATTGGAACTAAACTTTAATGCAGATGTTCGACTTTTGCGTCTGGCCCTTTTGCATGCAGGACAACACTCAATAGATATTGGATTTAATCCCACCGCCGACACGAAGCGTCAATTTGTTGTGCCACTGACAAACCTTCAACAAGGACAATACGAGGTGGAATGGACAATTATGGGGGCTGACGGCCACACGATGGACGGCAGCTCTGATTTCACCCTGACGTCGGACGCGATGTCTGCGCACGGCAATCATATGCAAAATATGCAGAGCGAGGACACATCCGATATGGGGCACTCCGAACACGGGCACGCTCACTGATATGAGCCCCTGGGATATCTGGTCCTTGGTCAGTAAATTGCTTGTCCTGGTTGGCGCAAGCACTGTTTCTGGTGGTACATTCAGTCTTTATCTGAGCCGGGATTTCGGAGACGACATCAGCGGGCGAATGCGTCGCTATATCATCCTTGGGGCAATGCTTGGAGCTGTGGCGACAATGGTGACATTTCTAACGCAGCTCGGCGCAATCAATCAAAACGGGTTGCGTGGCATGTTTGATCCTCAAATGGCTTTGATCATCGGTCAGTCACCACTCGGCTATGCCACAGGGACAAGGTTCGCCGGTTTTACGATCGCGATTGCCGCGATGCTAATGTGGCAATATCGTGAACGATCTCGGCTCTACTACCTTTACGTTGTGTTTGGCCTTAGCGCTCTGGCATCACTGTTTTTTTCGTTTACTATGATGGGGCATATCGCCGAACTTGGCATTCTTCCCCGTCTGAGCATTGTGATTCATGTTGCAGCCGCTCTTCTGTGGATAGGGTCTTTGTATCCCTTGTGGCTTTTGTGCAACGCAGATGTTTCGAGTGCAAAGTTAAAGACTGTTATGGAAAAATTTGGTCGGTTTGCCATCTATTTAGTGGCTTTGTTGCTCACTGCGGGCGTGTATTTGCTGACTCAGCTACTGTCCTCAATCGACCAATTGTTCAGTACCCCGTATGGTCAAGCCATGCTTATTAAACTACTTGCTGTGGTTGCTCTGTTGACGCTGGGCGCTTTAAATAAATTTTTTCTTGTCTCTCGTCTGTACGTAGACACTGGCAGACAAAGTCTGGCTCGCTCTATTGGGTTGGAAATGGTAATGGCGCTGGGGATACTGGCCATGACGGTCCATTTGACTACGAATGTTGGACCTTAATGCCGTCCACCGTCCACCGTGCGCAAGGGGAGGAGGCATAAATTAAATCTCGAATCCGGCCCGACAGGCTAATCCGCTAATACAGGAGAGCGTTGACCATGGAATCCGACGACAAAAATGATCGCAAATCAAGCTACGCCAAAGACAGTTTAACGTTGGGCGGCACCGTGATGCTGGGCACTGGTGTCATGATAGGTGCAGGTATCTTCGCGTTGACAGGGCAGATGGCACAAATGACGGGCGTATTGTTTCCGTTGGCATTTCTGGCTGCCGCGGTAATCGTGAGCTTCAGTTCGTATTCTTACATCAAGATATCCAATGCCTATCCGTCTGCCGGTGGCATTGGTATGTACCTGCACAAGGCATACGGGAACCGACTACCTACCGCGTTCAATGCTTTGTTAATGTACTTTTCAATGGTAATTGCGCAAAGTTTCCTGGCACGTACATTTGGCGCGTATACCATACAACTCTTTGGCGGTGATGATACTGGTCTGATGATTCCTGTGTTGGGCGTGTCTCTAATAGTTGCAGCCTTTTTGGTCAACTTGTCCGGGAATCGATGGGTTCAGGGTGTCGCCTCTTTTATCGGGATCCTGAAGATAGGCGGTATACTGATTTTCGGATTAGTGGGGGTATGGATAGCAGACAGCCTCGCTGTTGATTTCTCGAACTCAAGAGAAACAGGCACAGTCGGCAACTTTCTGGGCGCTACCGCTCTGGGTATTTTGGCTTTCAAAGGCTTCACCACGATTACCAATAGTGGCTCGGAGGTTAAGGACCCAACACGGAACGTCGGACGCGCCATAGTGATTTCCATTGCAGCCTGTGTGGTGATCTACACCCTGGTAGGCTTTGCGGTTGCGAGCAACCTCTCGCTTGCCGAGATCATTGAGACACGAGACTATTCGCTTGCCGCCGCCGCGCGGCCAGCGCTGGGTGAGTATGGCGTATGGTTCACGGTAGCCATCGCTATGATGGCCACTGCCGGGGGAATTCTGGCCAGTATATTCGCGGTGTCGCGCATGTTAGCGATGTTGACAGAAATGAAGCTTGTTCCGCATCGCCACTTTGGTATGCCCGGCAGTATACAGAAACACACACTGGTCTACACCGTAGTTTTGGGGCTGGTTTTAACTGCATTTTTCGATCTGTCCCGAATAGCTGCGCTGGGTATTGTGTTTTACCTGATCATGGACATTGCCATCCATTGGGGAGTGCTGCGTTATTTACGCGAGGATATAAATGCCAATGCTTGGGTGCCTGTTGTGGCGATTCTGCTTGATTTGCTCGCGCTTGGTGGTTTCGTCTGGGTTAAGCTGAACACGGACCCCTTCGTAATCGGGGTTGCAGTTGTTGCAATGATCGTGATTGCAGTTGCCGAGCAAATCTTTCTCAAGAGAACTTCGGAGGCACGAGATGCCGGGGGTGACGAATCTCATGAAGGTCATCACTAAAAACGAAAAATGAAATGGAGGATAGCACCATGATGGGGAATGAAATGGCGGGAAATACAATGTGGGCAGAACACTGGCTGTGGATGCTGGTAATCGCAATTGTGGCTGTGATCCCGGCGTGGCGTATATGTCAACGTACAGGGTATCCAGGTTTTTTAGGATTTTTGATACTGATACCCTTGGTGAATCTGGTTCTGTTGTACTTTCTTGCTTTTGCTCAATGGCCGGCGGAGAAAGCCCGGCGACATGATGAGTGAATAAACTGGTATCTAATCGCTGAATTAATAATGATCAGCGAACGTAACGTAATATTTATCAAGGAAACATCTGGCATGGAAATCAAAACGTTTTTCGATCTGATCGAATGGTCCCGCTCATTGCATGCGCAACTGGCGCAATGCCTGTCACACTGTGCGAAATTGCACCATGAAGAGCGCACGGCCATGCTGCTGGAGTATCTTGCGTCCTGTGAAACTGCCATGGAAAAAATGGTGGCTGGCTTTGAACATCAGGCTGATCCCAAGGCGGCAAAGACGTATGTCTACGATTACATTCCTCATAATCCGATTAAGACACATCTCGATTGTGATGATCACTACGCGAAAATGGATGCTGATGCGATCAGCGCTGAAGTCATCGATTTTCATGAGCAAGTCATTGAGTTGTACCGCACTCTGCTGCGCAAGGCAGAGATCCCAGAAGCTGCAGAGCTGATGCAACTGCTGCTCGACATGGAGGAGAATGAAACAAAGCTGCTGGTTCGGCAACTCGGACGGATGGATGATTTGTAAGCGTGATTACTGATTCTGGCAACACGACTCCCAATTAATCACGGTTTTCGGAACTTAGCAGAGCCAAGGCCTATTCAGCTGAATTTAACAGCAGCAGCGGGGCGAAACCACCCCCCGGTGTGCGGAAATTGGTTGTTTGCCCCTGATAGAGCCGCGCTGCAGCCAATAGAACGGCGCCCTTGTAGGTGTAAAGACGCACATCAACCTTGAGCATCTGCTGTTCTCCATCAACCAAAACCACTCGTTCCGAAGGAGGTACATAAGCCTGAGCGATATAATCGCTGTCAAGAATACGGGCAAATGTACCTTTGGTCAGCTTGCTGCCGCGGTAGACACCTTTGCTGCCATGACCTGCCACCGGTTTAAAAAACAATTGCTTTCGCTGCTGCCAAAGCTCATCGGCGTTGGTTGCATTCACTTGCACGGTGCGCGGTACGCCATGCTGTAGGAATTCAGAATGTTCGCGGCTTAGCCCCCAGTCGAGCAAGGTATCACGATCAGATAACAGTGCCAGGTTACGCTTGTCTGCGCGAAGCGCATGAACAAAAGGATTGGGCGTGATGACAGCGCTGCCGTCCAGCCATGCCGAGCGCAGGGCCGCCTGCTCAGGAGCTTGCAGTCCGAAATCCACAAGGCGGTTATATACCATATCGATCTGTTTGTCGCCGCTATACAGTGCGCCATCCTTATACCGGAGATCTGAGGGAGACAGTATTAATGCATCGAACCCATTGTTCCGCAACAACTGTTGTGCCAGTCTGAATTCGGGATACAGGTACTGTTCGGCTGGTTGCTCGTCCACTATGGCTATTGTTTTGGGTCGGCCGCTGCCGCGCTGTGCGCGCCATTCACTGTCGAATTGCGCAACCACGGCAGAGTCAAAGCTCTCCGCGCCTGATATGCGTGTTGATGCACCACAACATTGAATCTGGGCATGTCCCATTACGGCGTTGAGGAATGCGCCACCGGCATTGGTATTTACTTCAATAAGGCGAGGACCATCCGCTCCCAAGTGGAAATCGTAGCCCATAAATGCGCCTGATGGTCCCGAGTCGACCTGCGCGCTCTGTGGTGCCCACGATAATACACGACGACGATAGTCGGGGAGTGTGGCCACAGCTTCCAGAGCATGGACAATGCCTTTCATTTGTTCCAGTATCTGCTCACGGATAAACACTGCGGTGCTCGAGAAAAATTGCTGCCAAGCAGCGCTGGAGAGGATTTCGTCGGCGTTGTCACCCAGTTGATCGGCAATATTGTGAACGATTGCTGACTGGTCAAGTGTGACGCAAATGCAGTGCTGGTTCAACCTTTCCGCTTCTGCTCGGTCTGAAGAATTATCGATAGAGTACAAAGCCTGCTTCTCCTGGAAACTGATGCAGAGAGGTATTGTACAGCTTTTGTCGTAATCACCCCATTGTTGCGCACAAAAGTCGGTGGCTCAACTCCCTCAGCATTCAGAGTTTCAGTTTATTGCATAGTCACAATTCCAGCGGTATGCACGAGAGTGAGTTCAGTAACACTTACTTATATGGAGACCGCAAAATAGAAATTTTACTGCAAGCACTGTTGGCTAATTCAATAATGCCCCTGACGCCGATGCTGGCCGAGACCTTGCCAGGCGGACAGCGGCAAACGGGGGAATCAGGGGCAAAGCCAAGACCATCGCATGCATGATGACAGCGTAAAGGCGAGCGCATAGGTATGGAGAATGAGGAAAGACGGGATCATATTGAGTTAATGCAGGGCATGACGGAGCAGAAGATGGAAAACGCAGAGCAGGAGAGCTGCGAACACTGATCACCGCCTCTATCAGACCATGAAAGGAGCGCTAAAAAGACGAACTCGGTCATCTCATATCATAGCTGCGTTCGTTCTCCCCCTGTCTTGCGGTCAATAATCCCGCGCGATTAGCTTGGTTTGCACGGTAAGAGGGCGGTGTAACCAAGCATGTGTCGGCGCGCCAGCCACATTATCACCGGTGACAACAACAGCCACTGAAACACAGGGGTCAAACCCACGTCAAGCATCGGGATAATTGGCATAGAGTCGGCATACGTCCATCGTTCCAGTGGACCAATCGCTAGCCATTCTAGGACGACAGTGACGACGAGAGCCGTGATAATCAGGACGACCGCAGGTTTTCGATCGCCTCTGAGCAGCCATTGTCGGTTACTGCAGGTTACCGATGCCAGCCAGAAGCTGATTAAAAGAATCACGACATCACCGCCTGTGGCGCGTGTACATAACCAAACCACCGAAGCGTGGGATGCCTCTGCCATTCCGCTATACCAAGGCACCTGAAGCATTTCCCATAAGAAATGCGTCAGAAACCCGAACCCCGCTAGAGGAAGCTCTGGAAAACGGGGGATGTATCTGTGTTCCGGACCGTCGATTGCGTCCCCGAATACTCTTTTGATCATACCTTTCTCTGTTTGGTGATTCCCTTCCGGTTTACTCATTGAAGGCTTTTTTCGAAATGATCAAGTAGCTACACTTTTAACAGCAATGCGCCCGGTCTTGAAGCTCACGTGTTGCTGCCACGCGCCAGATTTAGTTGGCCAGAACAAATGCCGTTGGAACCACGACAAGGAAAAAGCATTATGGGCGTCAAAAAATTTCAATGTCTGTCTTTTGAGGACCAGAGGTACAAAGGGACAAACAAGACGGCAATATACCAACCGTACAGATAGACTTCTATCAATCCAATTAAAAATCCCGTCCACGTAAGCCATTCAAAACCAGGTAGCAACGGTGCCCACGCCTCATACATGCGCATCTGTCCCGGGGCGACTAGGCCAAAGCCAACGCACAGCAGGTAGCTGATTACCAGCAGAAGTGACAGGGTGTTGCCTAACGGGATGATACGCAAATGGATCCCAGGTGCGTTCGAACTGTTCATAGCTAGTTTCCTCTTTTCATTGTGGTGAAAAAGTGTACTCATTATTGGGTAAATGTTGTTTCAGTCATTGTTTCTTTGTCGATTCATTCACGAGCCTAGTGGTTTAATTGGCGAAGAAAGCCCTGCTTTATGGGTAGGATCTAGGACAGCGTCTAGCCATGCGCGAGCTGCCAGCCAATACCGTGGTTACGCCAGCTGAACCACAGCTTGAAGATCTGTTCGTGCTGGATAGCCGTACGGAGGTTGAAATGGACTGTGTTGAACCACCTGCTATGGGGAATGGTGAACAGGCCAGTAGATTCCCTGTAGCAGCAGCCAAACTTGATGCGGATAAAGATCGCAACGGCGTGCAAACGCAAAACCTCAGTATCCGTTTTGGCGAATTCACCGCCGTCGATCGCATTAATCTGACGATTGAGAGAGGGGAGTTGCTGGCGCTGTTGGGACCCAACGGCGCGGGCAAAACCACGTTGATCCGGGCCATCTGTGGTCTGACGGCAATTGCCGAGGGCGGGGCGGTTGTCGGTGGCGAAGCAGTGAGTTTGAAAAATCGCTATCTGCGACGGCAAATCGGCTATATGTCGCAAAAATTTTCGCTCTATCTGGATATGACGGCGGGGGAGAATCTGGCGTTTTTTGCCAACCTCTACGGATTGTCGGGCAATACCGCGCGTGCCGCCGTGGCATGGGCCAGTGCAGTAACAGGGTTGACGGTGCCTCTTCGGACCATGGTCGGGGATTTGTCCGGCGCCATCCGACAGCGGCTGGCGCTCGCTGGCAGTATTCTGCATCGGCCGGCAGTACTGTTTCTCGATGAACCGACATCCGGTATTGACCCCGCCTCGCGCTACCGCTTTTGGGAGGTCATCCGGGTATTGGCGTCACAAGGCATGACCGTGGCCGTGACCACCCATTATCTTGACGAAGCCGCTTACTGCGATCGATTGGCGCTGATGATGAACGGTCGCCTGATCGCACATGGTAGAGGGCTGGCAGACAAACGCGAAAAATAGCGCAAAAACACTCTCAACCTATTGAACTACTGATTTTTTGGTCACCCAACCTCCCGAGTACATGCCATTCTGGCCGATAAGCGGAACTTGGCCTTGTTGTCGACCCCGCATACTCTACCCGACTGGGGACTGACCTTAGCGGATGCGGATTGCCTGGAAGACGTCGTGCCGAAGACCGGGCTGGTTTCGAGTGAAGATGCTACAGCGTTGTGGAGCGCTCGGCGCCAGCTTTTTTAAGCCGGTTGCCGGTCACGGTGCAAGGGTGTCTACCAGGGCGACAATACGCTGAAGGCCTCCTGTCTCTGAAAAAGTGAGGAGTTACCTGTCTCACTGGAAGGAGAAGTTCCTTAGCTGGCCTCGGAATCCGCGTGATGTTGCATATTGATCTGGCGCAAGCCTGATCCCAGATCAATGTGTGACTTATGTTGGCCTCAATGATTAGCTTACGATTTACTGTTACTGAGTCAGCAATAGCAGGACAGCGATATGGACCCACAAATCCCTCGAGATCAGTTTCCTTTCACCAGTGCTCGGGTGGCAAGGCGCTGGCGCAAGTTTACTGGATGAGCGCTTGAAAGACCTTGGGGTTACCCAGGCTCGATGGTTCACCATGGTCTGCCTGCAGCGTGGTGGTGGAGGATTGACCCAGCGGGAGTTAGCCCATTTGATGACCATCGAGAATCCGACATTGGTCCGCCTGCTTGACAGCCTCGAGGAGCAGGGTATGGAGGCTATTCTCTGTGCTGCGGTGCACGGCATCTTTGCCGAGGCTTCGGATCAGTATCTTTTGGCTGCGGGTTTACAGTCTCTGGTGACCACCAACACCATTCCACACAGTACCAACGGTATTGATGTCAGTGAGTTGCTGGCGCCACCGATCAGGCATTTTCTCAATCAGGACAGGAGTAAGAGTCGATGAATATTACATTCCTTGGTGGCGCAGAGACGGTTACCGGATCCAAGTTCCTGATTGAAGCGGGGGAGACGCGGGTTCTGGTTGATTGTGGTTTGTTCCAGGGTTACAAGTGGCTGAGAAAGCGCAACCGGCAGCCATTGCCGCTGGATATAGAATCACTGGACGCAGTGCTTCTGACCCACGCCCACCTGGATCACTCGGGCTATATACCTGTGTTGTACAAGCAGGGGTTTCGAGGGGCGGTTTATACCCACCACGCTACCCGTGATTTGAGTGAAATACTGCTGGCTGATAGCGGCCATCTCCAGGAAGAGGAGGCGCATTACCTCGGCCGCCATAAACTGAGTAAACATGAAACTCCGGAGCCTCTGTATGACCAGGATGATGCGGACGCCTGTATGGAGTTGTTTCAGCCGGTAGACTTTTACGAAGAAGTCCAGCTCGGTGATATACGCTTCCATCTTCGGCCGGTTGGGCACATTCTCGGTGCTGCCTGCATCATTATTGAGACGGAAGGTAAACGCATCGGTTTTTCCGGCGATGTTGGGCGCCTCAACGATATTTTCATGAGGCCACCTGCGCCTCTGCCAGCTCTGGACATGCTGATGCTGGAGTCAACGTATGGCAATCGTCGCCACGACGATGCGGACCCGTTGTCGCAGTTGGCAGACATCGTTAATGAAACCGTCGACAAAGGGGGCAATATATTGATTCCGGCCTTTGCTGTGGGCAGGGCGCAGGTTTTACAGCATATGTTCACTACCCTGATGAAGGCGGGGCGAATTCCAGTGCTTCCAATTTACCTCGATAGTCCCATGGCAATCGATGTTTCCGAGATTTACTGCCGCTACGAGGATCAGCACCGATTGAGCAGTTCCGAGTGCCACGAAATGTGTAGCACCGTTCATTACAGTCGCAGTGTTCAGGACTCCAAGGCGCTGGCTGGCCAGGCATACCCCCACGTAATTATTGCCGGCAGTGGCATGGCAACAGGTGGACGCATACTTCATCATTTCAAGCGCCTCCTGGGCCAGCACCGCACAACTGTTATTTTCGCCGGCTATCAGGCCGGGGGAACACGAGGGGCCAAGATGATTGGCGGAGCGGAAAGGATCAAGATCCACGGTGACTGGTTTCCTGTCAAAGCCAGATTGGAAGTGTTGAGTGGGCTTTCCGGACATGGAGATTTCACAGAGATCGAACAGTGGCTGGCTCAAAGTGACTTAGCCCCCGAAACGCCGATCAACTTGATTCATGGAGACCCTGATGCGCTGGAGGCCATGAAGGATCACTTGCGTCAGAACACCCGGTTTGAGGTGGAGGTGGCAGGCTACCAATCCATTTTGCGTCTTTGACGATGCCCTGACGGCCATCTTCGAGGGCGACCTGAATGAGCCGCTTAAGATCCGGCAACGACCTTGCTCGCGGCTGCTGCCGTGTGCTAGAGTGGGCGATCTCATTGGCTGGAGTGAGAGGCAGTGGCCCTGAACCCGGCTCCAACCTGAACAGTAATGTCATAAGGAGTGTTTTGTGAAATCCCAATCCTGGCTCTGGTCTCTGATAGCGGTGTTGGTGCTCGCCGGCGGTTCTTATGGGGTTTTTGTACTGTTTGGGGAAGAGCCCTTGCCGCAGGGAATCGTCTATGGCAATGGCCATATCGAGGGGCGGGAAGTGCGGATCGCGGCCGAAGTGGCCGGTCGGGTCATCGAGCACCATCTCGCGGAAGGCAGCAAGGTTTCGGCTGGCGACACGGTAGCCGTGATCGACCCCGCCGATGCCAGAGACCGCCTGCGCTCGGCACAGGCCGAGCTGGCCTCGGCGCGGGAAGTCCGTGACGGCTTCGACAGCCAAATCACCACCTGGCGTCATCATCTCAAGAATGCCGAGAAACAACGGCAGCGGATCCGGGACTTGCGGTCCCGCAATCTGGCCAGCTCGAGTGATCTGGATCAGGCGGAAAATGCCGTCAGTGAGGCCCGGGGCCGACTTGAGTCTCTCCAGCGGCAGAAGGATGCCGCCGAAGAACAGGTGGCTGCAAGGGCGGCGCAGGTGGCACTGGCTGAATCGCAACTGGACAAAGCGGAGGTTGCCGCGCCGCTCTCCGGAACCATTCTGATCCGGGCGGTGGAGACGGGAGAGGTTGTCGATACCGGCCAGCCGCTGGCCACGATGGTGAATCTGCAGCAGCTCGAACTCAAGGTCTATGTCCCCGGTGATATCCTCAACCGGATCAGCTTGGGGGATCCCGCCAGAATCCGCGTGGACGGTTTGCCCGGGGACTTTTCCGCCAAAGTCGGCAGGATTGACGATTTCGCCCAGTTCACCCCCCGCGATGTCCACATGCCCGACGAGAGAGTTCGGATGGTCTATGGCGTTACCCTGGTGCTGGATAATCCGGCCGATGCTCTGAAACCGGGTATGCCGGCAGATGCCTGGATTCGCTGGGATCCGGACGCCGAGTGGCCAGCGACCCTCTCGGTTCCGGCGCGCTGAGCCGTCATGTCTTCCCCGGAACCCATCGTCGCCAAAGGCCTTGGCCGCCAATTCGGAGACAATGTTGTCATCGAGCCACTGGATGTTTCCGTTGATCGCGGCCAACGAGTGGGCATTGTCGGTGCTGATGGCGCTGGCAAGACGACGCTGTTACAGATGTTGGCTGGCATCCTGGACCCCACTGTGGGGGAATGCCGGGTCCTGGGCTTCGATACCCGTCGTGAGGCCAAGCAGGTTGCTGCCCGGATTGGCTATATGTCCCAGGGATTTACGCTTTACGATCGACTCAGCGTCAAGGAAAACCTGAGCTTTGCCGCTCGCATCCGGGATGTGCCCGACGAACTCTATCGGGAGCGTTCAGAAAGGTTGCTATCCATGTCGGGGCTTGGCCGCTTTACTGACAGGCCCGCCGCCAAACTGTCCGGTGGCATGCGGAAAAAGTTGTCGCTATGTACCAATCTGGTCCATGAACCGGAGCTGCTGATCCTTGACGAACCGGGGCTCGGCGTCGACCCCCTGTCCCGGCGCCATCTCTGGACCATGCTCGACCGCTTCCGGTCGCAGGGCCTGACCATGGTTGTGGCTACCTCCTACATGGACGAGGCGGAGCGCTGCGACAGGATACTGCTGCTGGAACAGGGCCGCGTTCTTGCGGATGGGTCGCTGGAAGAGCTGCTGAGGCCCGCCGCCGGAAGGGTGTTCACTGTAAATGCTGGAGATACCGGACGAGGCTTGCGGGAGTTGTCCGGCATCCTGGCTCAAATTGACAGCGTCCATTCAGTGCAGTGGTTGCCGGATCACCTGCGACTGGTGATGAACGCGGACATCGCTGAAAACCAGCTCGCCGAGTTATTGCCCGAGGGAACCCACCTGGCGGCGGCCGAGCCCCGGCTCGAGGATCTGTTTGTGCTGCGGACGGACAGGAGGGCCGGCGAGCAGCAGTTTCCGGAATTGGCCCGGCAAGACCGGGGAAAAGGGGAGGGATTGGCGGTAAAAGGTCTCAGCGTCCACTTCGGCCATTTCAAAGCCGTTGACCGGGTGAGTTTCGACGCCCCGTCCGGTGAGCTGCTCGCCTTGCTGGGACCCAACGGAGCGGGCAAGACGACCCTGATCAGGGCGCTGTGCGGACTTGTTACTATCGATGAGGGCAGTGCTGAGGTGGCTGGGCTGAGCTCCGGTGGGGGCAGCGCCGCATTGCGCCGACAAATCGGCTACATGTCGCAGCGATTTTCCCTCTATCTGGAATTGACTCCCCGCGAAAATCTGCGCTTCTTCGCCAATGCCTACGGCCTGGCCGGAGGCGCGGCGCGGGCTGCGATCGACTGGGCCAGGGAAGTAACGGGGCTGACAGATATTCCCGACAAGCTCACCGGTGATCTTTCAAGTGCCTTGCGCCAGCGTCTGGCGCTGGCCTGCAGCCTGCTTCACCGGCCCCGGGTCTTGTTCCTTGATGAGCCCACCTCGGGTGTCGATCCCGTCGCCCGGTACCTTTTCTGGCGGGTTATCCGTGAGCTGGCCGCCAGCGGTATGACCGTGCTGGTCACTACCCACTACCTGGAGGAAGCGGCCTATTGTGATCGTTTGGCGTTAATGCTGGACGGGCGGCTGCTTGCACACGGTAGCCGATCATCGCTGAATCATTCGCTCGGCCTCGAAGCCGTCGCCACGGTGGAGATGCTCTTCACGGCGGCCATAGAACAGGCGGGAACGGCCAATTCCCGGGCGTTGGGACCATGAAGGCTCATCGGCTTGGAGCCCTCATCGTCAAGGAAAGTCGCGAGCTGATTCGCGACCCGGTTACCATTGCGTTGGCCGTGATCATGCCGCTGATCATGCTTTTTCTGTTCGGCTATGCGGTCAATCTGGATGTGGAACAGGTTGCCGTGGGCATTTACGATCTGGACAACACGCCGGCAAGCCGCGACCTGTCAGCCCGTTTCGACAGCTCGCGGTATTTTCAATTAGAGCAGAAAACGACCGATCTCCGCGATCTGGAGTCGGCACTGCAAAGCTCGACCATCAGCATGGGCGTGGTGATTCCAGCCGGCTTGGCCCGGCAACTGCTCAGAGGCGACGAGGCGCCTGTCCAGGTGATCGTGGACGGCGGCTATCCTGTTCTGGGTCGATTGGCATCGGCCTATGCCGAGGCGGTAATCGCAAATTTCCCCGCCCCGCGTCAGAGCGCCGTCCGGGTCCAGGCCAGGGTCTGGTTCAATCCCTCCCTGCGCAGCGTCAATTTCGTCATCCCCGGGTTATTTGCCGTGATCCTGATGGCGTTCCCACCCCTGCTGACCGCCCTGGCGATCGTGCGTGAGAAAGAGACCGGTACGATTGAGCAGATCTATGCATCGCCGGTCACCTCAACCGAGTTTGTTGTCGGCAAGCTGGTGCCCTACGGTCTGGTGGCTTTCCTGGAGATTCTTATGGTCATGGTGGTGGGGTTTGCCTGGTTTCAGGTCCCCATTGCCGGCAGCCCGATACTGCTGCTGACGTCCGCTTTCGTTTATGTGCTGACCACGGTGGGTATCGGCCTGTTGGTCTCATCCCTGGTCCGTACCCAGTTGGCGGCCATGTTGATAACGCTGATTGTCACCTTGATGCCGTCGTTTTTGTTTTCCGGTTTTCTGTTCCCTCTGTTCACCATGCCTCTTGCCCTGCAACTGTATAGCTGGCTTTTCCCTGCCGGTTATTTTATGGAAATCTCCCGGGGCATCGTACTGAAATCAGCCGGCCTTGAAGCCGTTCTGCCAAATCTGATGATGTTGATCGTCTATACGGTCCTGGTATTTGTCTTCGCGGCCTGGCGAATGAAGCAGAAGGTGGCCTGATGGGAATTGCCTTATTTGGTTTGTTGCGCAAGGAGCTCGTGCAGTTCTTTCGTGACCGGTTGATACTGACCCTGATACTTTGGCTTTACACCATTGAAGTCGTCATTTGTGCCGTTGCGCTCAGTTTTGATGTAAGCCACCTGCCCCTGGCGGTGGTGGACGAGGATCGCAGCGCCTTGAGTCGCTCGTTGATCCAGAAATTTGCGGTGAGCGAAACCTTCGACCTGAAATTTCAGGAAGCTCGTGTGGCAACCGCAACCGACCATCTGGAAAAGGGTGATGCCGCTGCGGTGCTGGTTATTCCAGCCGGGTTCGAGCGCGACCTTGTCGCTGGCGTCGGCGTTCAGCTCCAGTTCCTCCAGGACGGAACCAATTCCAACATTGCCGCCAACGCCGTCAATGATGCTCTGCAGATCGTCCAGCGCCAGGAGCGCGAAGCGCTCCCTGCTGCCGGGAAGAAGGGGGTCGCGGTACCCCTGATCCGTATCTGGTATAACCCCGATCTGACAACATCGGGTTTTATCGTGTTATCGATGATTGCTCTGGCCGGTATGATGGTGGGCGTTATTCACCCGGCCGCCTCTATTGTCCGGGAAAAGGAGCGAGGCACTATCGAGCAGCTGCTGGTGACGCCCATTTCCACCCTGGAACTGTTCCTGGCCAAGGTCACACCCACGCTGATCATGGGCGTACTGTCCATTTTTCCGAGTTTGGTGATTGTCAGAGTCTTTGATGTGCCCCTTCAGGGCAGTCTGCTTTTATTTCTGGTGCTGACCGCCATCTTTTTGCTCAGTGCGATTGCGCTGGGCGTACTGATTGCCGCCTACAGCCGGACCCTTCAGCAGGCGTTGCTGCTCTCCTTTTTCGGACTTTTCCCGCTGATGTTCCTGTCGGGCAGTTTGACGCCGGTAGAAGCCATGCCGCCTTTCCTGCAAAGCCTCTCCCTGCTGAGTCCACTGCGTTATTACATGGATATCATCGTCGGTATTTTCCTCAAAGGCGCCGGCCTGGCGGTTCTCTGGGATGAGGCTCTCGCCTTGCTGGTAATCGGTGTCACGCTGTTTATTTTCTCCCTTTGGGTCTTTCGACGCCGGGTACAATGAGATCGGTTGGGTGAGTGCCTGACGTTTGTCGCTACACGGCCAAGAGGATACGGCGCATAGGCATCAGGATTACCGTGATTATTCATTTTCATCAGTAACCTGAATCAATGGGATGGACTCCTCCTCACCTCACCGGCATCTACGTGCCAAAATGGTGAGTGATTTGGCGAGAGTCAGTGGGGCGATTTCATCCATGAACTCAACCATCATCCCTGTGTTGATTTTGCCGAGCGCAAACCGAACAACCAGCTGCATGTCGTCTACGATGGAACCCATTGGTCTCTTGACGAGTTAATGGAACTGATCAAAACCCACGGAGGCGGGTTGCAGGCCGGGTGGTGGACCCAGCGGAAACTGGCGTGGTGTCGGTTTACAGACGACAATGTTCGGGCCAACGCAAAACATGATCCGTTTTGCTGTTCCAAAATCCCACCTATGAAGCGTAAATAGAAACGACAATAACCGGAGGTTGAATGAGCAGGGAGCAAGACAGAACCACTCGCTATCAGGAAGGCAGTCTCACCCTGCCAGGAACCGTCATGCTGGGTACCGGCGTCATGATAGGCGCTGGTATTTTTGCGTTGACCGGACAGATGGCACAGATGACGGGCGTTCTGTTCCCCCTGGCGTTTCTGGCGGCCGCCGTGATCGTCAGCTTCAGTGCTTATTCCTACATCAAAATTTCCGATGCGTACCCGTCTGCGGGCGGTATCGGCATGTACTTACACAAGGCCTACGGAAACCGGCTGCCGACCGCATTTAACGCCTTGCTGATGTACTTTTCCATGGTGATCGCCCAGAGTTTTCTGGCCCGCACGTTCGGCTCCTACACCATGCAGCTCTTCGGTGGCGACGAAAGCGGGCGAATGGTGCCCATTCTCGGGGTGTCACTGATCCTGGCAGCGTTTCTCATAAATCTGCTGGGTAACCGGATGATTCAGGGTGTGGCTTCCTTTATCGGCGTCCTGAAAATCGGCGGCATACTGATTTTCGGGTTGGTGGGGGTATGGGTCGCCGACTCCATATCGGTTGACTTCTCGAATCCCGGAGAGGCCGGAACTGTGGGCAACTTCCTTGGAGCAACCGCGCTCGGAATTCTAGGGAGACTCTGAATAAGTCTCAAAATCAGCGATAATACGGTCATCGTTAACTGCACAGGATTCGTTGCCACCATGGATCAGATCACCTTCTCCGAAGCCGAGTACCAGACCAAGAAGCGTAAAACCCGCCGCGAGATTTTTCTGGAACGGATGGACAAGCTGATTCCGTGGAAGCAGTTGGAGAAGAAGGTAGCCCTATATTACCCCAAGGGCCAGACTGGCCGGCCACCGTATCCGCTGCCGACCATGCTGCGAGTCCACTGCATGCAATTGTTCTATAACCTCAGTGATCCTGCCATGGAAGGCGCATTGTATGAGATCGAATCCATGCGCCAGTTCGCCGGCCTGAAGCTGGACCGATTGCCGGACGAAACCACCATTCTCAAGTTTCGTCATTTCCTGGAGCGCCATGGCCTTGGCAAGGTGTTGTTCAAAGAGGTGAACAAGCACCTGGAGAAAAATGGTTTGATGCTGCGTGAAGGCAGCATTGTGGATGCTTCCATCATTTCTGCACCAAGCTCCACGAAGAATGAAAGCGGCCAGCGCGACCCTGAGATGCGACAAACCAGAAAAGGCAACCAGTGGTACTTTGGCATGAAGATGCATATCGGCGTGGACGATACGCTCGGCTTGATCCACAGCATCGATACCACCGCTGCCAATGTCCACGACATCGTGTCCGCCGGCAACCTTCTTCACGGTGACGAGCTGCGCGTGTTCGGTGATGCCGGTTATCTTGGCATTCAAAAGCGGGATGAGCATAAAGATCGCCAAAATGTATCCTGGTTCATTGCCAAGCGCCCCGGTTCTCGTAAAAAACTGGACGACCGAAAGCTAAAGGCCGAGAAGCTCAAAGCCAGCGCCCGGGCCAAAGTGGAACACCCATTCCGGTACATCAAGCAGGTCTTTGGCTATAGCAAAGTTCGCTATCGCGGCTTGGCCAAAAACAGTAACCGATTGCACTTGCTGGCTGCGTTCAGCAACCTGCTGATGGGTGAAAAATACCTGCTGGCGTAGGGTCAGTGCGCCTGTTTTCCGCCAAAACGGCGGGAAATAGGCAAAAATCGAACAAAACAGAGGGTGATAACGCCAAAATCGCGCTTGAATGGCTTTTTTTCGAGTTGAAAAGCGATTCAGCGATAAATCAGGCGTTAATCAGACCCTCCCTAGCTTTCAAGGGCTTCACCACCATTACCAACAGCGGCTCCGAAGTAATAGACCCCAAGCGGAACGTAGGACGGGCGATCATTATTTCCATTGCAGCCTGCGTGGTGATCTATACGTTGGTTGGTTTTGCTGTTGCCAGCAACTTGTCCCTGGCCGAGATTATCGAGACACAGGACTACTCCCTTGCCGCCGCCGCCCGCCCGGCACTGGGGGAGTACGCCGTGTGGTTCACCGTTGCCATTGCCATGATGGCTACTGCCGGAGGCATTCTGGCCAGCATTTTTGCGGTCTCACGCATGCTGGACATGCTGACGGAGATGAAGCTGGTCCCCCACCGGCATTTCGGCATGCCTGGCAGCATCCAGAAGCACACCCTGGTCTACACCGTGGTCCTGGGGCTGATCCTTACGGCCTTCTTCGACCTCTCCCGAATTGCAGCACTGGGGATCGTGTTCTACCTGATCATGGATATTGCCATCCATTGGGGTGTACTTCGCTATCTACGCGAAGACGTGAAGGCCAGCGCCTGGGTGCCAGTCATGGCCATTTTGCTGGATTTGCTCGTTCTTGGGGGCTTTGTGTGGGTCAAGCTGAATACGGACCCGTTTGTCATCCGTGTTGCGGTGGCCACCATGATCGTTATTGCAGTGGCAGAGCAGATTTTTTTGAAAAAGTCCGAGAATTCCCGGCAATCGGGAGATGAGGAATCTCATGCTCATGATCACCATTAACCGGCATTCGACGTGGAGGGCAGTGCTATGATGGAAGGTAATATGTTTGGCAACACCATGTGGGCAGGGCACTGGCTGTGGATGCTGGTGATTGCCATTGTAGTTGTGATTCCGGCCTGGCGTATTTGCCAGCGTACCGGGTATCCGGGCTGGATGGGCATCCTGATACTGATTCCCATCGTCAATCTCGTATTACTTTATTTCATTGCGTTCAGTGACTGGCCAAGCAACAGAAACAATGACGGGAGATCTTGATGAACAGTACGAAAACATAGGCACCGCAAAGGCAAAGGGACCTTGAGCTGATTGTGCCGGGAATGGGGTCAGACCACTGCGCCGGCATTATCAACAAAACGATTGGCCGCTTGGACGGAATCGACCAGATAGAGACTAACATTGCCAAACATAAGGTGAGTGTTCGCTCCCTTGCGTCGGGGCCTGACGGGGAAGCCTTAAAACACGCTGTGGAGGGTGCCGGTTACGATGTGGCCTCCGTGAGGGAAGTGGGTGGCAGGACTTTCAGGGTCACGGTACCCGGAATGGGGTCCGACCATTGTGCGGGTATTATCAAGAGTACCCTTGCGCGACACGACGGCGTGCAGACGACGTCAACCAACATAGCCAATCACACAGTGAGCGTGGTGGTCGGCTCGGATGGGCCGACAGAAAATGAGCTGAAAGAGCTGATAGAGGGCGCCGGATATGATGTTGCTGCTGTCGCTCTTGAGGGAGATGCCAGTCAGGAGGAGGACTCGGCCGTTGAAGAGGCCTATCTGAAGCTTGCATTACGCAGGTTCTGGATCGCTGCGGTACCGACAACACTGATCATGTGTAGTAATTCAGACTTGATCTGACAGTTACCGGTTTTGCAGAAGGTGTCTGTCAGGTCAGGTTCAGTTTACGAACTTTTCCTTCCAGATTCTTTTTCCATCAAGCAAGGTTTCCATTGGCGTTCTGCCGCAGCATTGTTTGCCCTGATGGGTTCGTTCATTGTTGTAATAATCCAGCCAGATGTCCAGATCGGTCTGCAATTCCTCGAGCGAACCAAAGATCTTTCGACGCAGTGCAGGCTGATAAAACTCCTGCAGGATCGTCTTATGGAAGCGCTCGCAAATACCGTTGGTTTGCGGGTGGCGCGCCTTCGTGCGGGTATGCTCGATGTCATTGATCGCCATGTACAACTGATAATCATGGCTATCAGCCTTGCCACAGTACTCCGTACCGCGATCCGTTAGAATGCGTAACACAGGCAGTTCCTGCTCAGCATAGAACGGTAGCACGCGGTCGTTGAGCAGGTCGGCTGCCGTGATCGGCGTCTTGGTCGTATACAGCTTGCAGTGGGCCACTTTGGCGTAGGTATCGACATACGTTTGCTGGTACACCCGGCCCACGCCCTTGAAGGTGCCGACGTAGAATGTGTCTTGCGATCCCAGGTAGCCCGGGTGCGCTGTCTCGATCTCACCACAGGCTTCATCGTCCTGTTTCTTGCGCTCAAGAGCCTGCACTTGAGACTCGGTTAGGATGATGCCTTCCTCGGCGACTTTGGCTTCCAAGGCCTTCAGGCGCTGTTTGAAGTTGGCCAGATCATGCCGCAGCTAGATTGACCGGACACCGCTTGGCGAGACGAAGACACCACGCTTGCGCAGCTCGTTCGAGACCCGTACCTGGCCATGTGCCGGTTCTTCCACAGCATACGCGACTACCGCAGACTCAACGGTGGGGTCGACCCGGTTTTTGTGATTAGGAACACGTCGATTCTGATCTAGCAGCGATTCTACACCGCCATCATTGACAGCTTCCTTGTAACGATAGAATGTATCTCGTGACACACCCATCATCTTGCAGGCCTTCGAGATATTGCCCAATTCGTCCGCCAAATTGAGCAGACCTACCTTGTGTTTAACAATCTTGTCATTAGTATGGAGCATGAGGGTTACCTTTGGTTTCGGTTGATTTCGGGTTTAGTCACCTTCAATCAAAACCGGTAACCCTCACTTTTTCAAGGAGAGGTGTCAGATCTGGTCTGAACTAATCCACATGATGGACGACAAAAGACCGGACAACACGTCGCCCTAAACCCGCCATCCAAACCACTCGGGCTCCCCCAATGAAAAACACCTGAGACTTGAGCGACAATAGCCTTGCAGTAGGCTTTAAAACATAGTCTGGAGGAATTTCAAGAAACCCTGTTCACATCGTCGGAATTGTTGCCAGCGCTCAAGCGATCCAACAGCTCATTCTTCACGCTCAGCTCGGTTTCAAGCTGCTGCACCTTCGCTTTCAGTTGGTCGTTCACGCGCTGCTGCTTCTCAAAGGCAGCCTTTCGTTGGCGTAACGCCACGGCTTGCTGCTCTAGCCGCACCGTTTTGTCGGCCAGACGACGATTTTCGCGCTCCCGCTCGCCCAGTTGCTGAGTCAACCCATCCGACTGCTTTCGAACTTCAGTCACCTCCGTGAACAGCCGGGTGATCTCTCGGGTGGCCTGGGTCTGCTCGTCGCGTTTCACGGCCAGGGCTTGTTGCAGGTGGCGTTGCTCTTCCTGGACTTGCTGGACCTGCTGCTCATGCCGCCGCTGATCCTGCTCGCGCTGCTCTTTCACGGAACCGCGATAGTGCTCCAACGCCTGCCGGGCATGCTTGTGTTTTTCTTCGAGTGAATTCACCTGGCGTTGCTTGTCCTGAACCTGCTCAGTCAAACTTTCAATACGTTGGGCCTGTGCGCAGTTATCGCCTTCGAGTTTTGAGAGCGCCCCACGCAGCCCACGGACCTCCGCCTGTAAATCATCCCGCGCCTGAGCCAACACGGTATTTTGTGCCTGGTGTTGCCTGGTTTCAGCGGTCTGTACCGTTAAGGCTTCCTGCAGGCCGGCCACCTCGGCTTGTTGGCGCTGTTCGGCCTGCTCGATGGTCTCCTGCGCATCCTGGCGTAATTGCCGAGCCAGTTGGCCTACCAAGTCGGTTACGTGGTTGCTCAGAAGCGCTTCGTCGTCCAGACGAGTACTTTCACGCGCCTCAATCGCTCTCAGGTGGTTGCTGATGGTGGTCTTTGAGCCGGTGTTGCCCAGCTCGGTTCGTATGGCGTCGATGGAGGGGTGAACATTGCGAGCCAGAAGACGTTTACGGGCGTCCTCGACCAGGGGTTGGGTGATGCCGCCTCGGGCCATGATCGTGTCCTCATGTTTATTTCGTACTTTGGTACGTAATATGTAATTACGTACTATATACACCAGAAAGTTCGTTGGAAAGTACAGCTTTACAGGCATGTGATAATCCAGAGTTATCCATTGTGATACCCATTTCGACGACTATACTGACCAAAGCCCGGTACGATATGGCGTTGGTCAACTACCCCGGCCCGAGGCCATACGCTCACAATGAAGGAGCCCACAAGTGCACAAACAAGCCGACCCACTTGACCAAGTGTTTGCCTTTCGGGCGTTTGATTTTCGGAACCGATTTCCAGACCCATTACCGAACTTCCGTGCCGCCCTGGAATGCCTGCAAAGCGAGGACGCCTATATGCCGGATGTTGAGGCACAGATCAGGGCCTACCTCAAAGACGGCCGCTCGATTGCCATTCCAAACAGTTTCTTCTGGGTGGAGCAAAAGCCGTTTGCGTCATTGGCAGAGGCCCAAAGCTGGGTGCAGGCCCGCCAGAAACGAGCAGCCAAGGGTTCTCCGCTGGATAGGCTCGCCGGTTCACTGATCTCCAACCCCGACGATCCAACTGAAAAACAAGTGCGCGATGCGGTGACTATGACGTTCACAAAGATGGTTTCAAAGGCAGACAATGAGGCCGTGTGCGCGTCGGCAGAAAGGTGGTTAAGGGAAGCGATACGAGCACTGCCGAAGTCGAACGACGTCGGTGCGCCCAATGACGATTGATCGGTACGTTAGCGCCGCCACACGGGACAATACACGGCGCAGCTATCGGTCAGCGGTCGAGCATTTTGAGGTGACCTGGGGCGGGTTTCTGCCCGCAACAGCCGACAGCGTGGCTCGCTATCTGGCCGACCATGCCGGACGTCTTTCTGCTGCCACCCTGAAGCAGCGCCTGGCGGCGTTGGCTCGCTGGCACTGGGACCAAGGTTTTCCAGATCCGACGAGAGCTCCTTTAGTACGCACGGTTCTGAAGGGCATTCGCGAAGAGCATCCCTACCGGCAAAAACAAGCAAAGCCGCTGGCCATCCCCCAGCTCCAGCAATTGGATCAGTGGCTAGCAGGACAGATCGCAGAGGCGCGGCAGCACGATGCCCGGCGTCTCGGGACCTGGTTGCGTAACCGGGCCATGGTCTTGCTCGGATTCTGGCGCGCCTTTCGCAGTGACGAACTCTGTCGGTTAACCATTGAAGACATCACGCTGGCCCCCGGTGCCGGTATGTCCTTGTACCTGCGGAGAAGTAAGGGGGACCGTCAGGCCGAAGGTCGCCTGTACAAGGTACCCGCTCTGAGGCAGTGTTGTCCGGTCGAGGCCTGTCAGGATTGGCTGGACTTTTTGAACCAGCCCAGCGGTGCGCTATTCAGGGCGATTGATCGTTGGGGAAATATTTCCAATACTTCATTGCACCCGAACAGCATCGTGCCGTTGCTACGTCAGCTACTGTCTGACGCAGACATTGACGCAGCACAAGCGTTCAGCAGCCATTCGCTGCGACGCGGTTTTGCCACTTGGGCCAGTGCTTCCGGCTGGGAAATCAAAGCGCTGATGGAGTACGTCGGTTGGCAGGATACCCAGACCGCCTTGCGATACATTGAAGCTAAATCGCCGTTCGAGCAGGCCCTGATGCAAATTCCAACCGAAGTGGCGTCTGCTGCCGGTCAGCCGCGCTTGGCGAGCGTATCCGAGCCAAGTTACCGGGCATTAACCGTTCAGCTCACCCTGGAGCCGCAACGTCCTCGCAGCCGGAAACACCATCAGGCCCGCACGGTAATCGAAGCCCACTGCCTGAAACCGTTCGAGATGGAACAGCAGAACAATGGGGACTACCGCATTGAGGTGCCTGCAACGTCGGATGAGCAGCTGGACGAAATGATGGACGACTTGATCGATGAGATACACCGCATTGCGTCCGATAAAGCCTGCTGGGTGGAGACACTGATCAAGGACCCGGCCACCGGGCAAGCATGGGATTGAGCCGGTTATGAGTGCTATTCAGGAAACAGCCTATCCACGGTTTCGGACGGATATCTCGCAACAGGAACTTGATGCAGTATACACGCCCACGTCCGGCGAACAGCACTGGGCTCGTCGGCGCACCCGGCCGATCCTGGAGCGCTTCTTTTTACTGCTTCACCTGAAGGCGTATCAGAAACAAGGGTTCTTTTCCTCGTCGGTCGATTTGCCGGGCGATTTGCGTCGTCACATTGCGCAGTGCCTTGGTCTCGACAAGCAGCCGACCAAAGCCCAACGACAACAGTATGATCGTTCTGCCACCCGTAAACGCCATATCCCGTGGATTCGAACTTATGTGGGCAGCCGGACTCTGGACGAGGCGGCTCATGCTTGGCTGTCCAGTCAGGCCATAAAAGCCGCCGAGTCCCGCGAGGTGTTGGCCGATATCATCAATATTCTTCTGGAAGAATTGGTACGTCACCGTTTCGAGATCCCCGGCTTCACGGTGTTATTGAGGCTCGCCAAGGATTCCCGGGCTATCGTCAATGACCGCTGTTACCGATCCATCGTCAGCGAACTCAACGACGAAACAAAGGCACTGGTCAATGACTTGCTGATATCACCACCAGGAATCGAGATCAGCGGCTGGCAACGTCTGAAGCGTGAGATTCGCAAGCCGACGAATAAAGAGATCCGGTCCTACCTGCAACACCTCAAGTGGCTGAAGGATATCGTCGAACAATTGCCGGGCGTCAAATCAATTCCCGTGACCAAGCGGCGACAGTTCGCCCACGAAGCACGAGCGTTGGATGTGGCCAAAATGGCTCGAATCCCTGCGCGTAAACGCTATGCCCTGGCGGTGATTCTGATCCGGCAACAGTATGCCCAATCGCTGGACGACAACGCTGAGCTCTTGATCAAGCTGATGAGGCAGCTGGAAAACACCGCCCAGCAAAATCTCCTGGCCTATCAAATGGAGCAGACCCAGCGCACCGATCGACTGGTGTCGCGCTTTAAAGACGTGTTGACTGCCATGGAGGCCGAGCCGAACCCGTGGCAATCGCTTCAAGCCGTTGTCGGAGACAAGCGCCAGGAGTGGCTGGACGAATGCGAGGAGCATCTGGCCTACGCGGGCAATAACTACCTGCCTTTCATGTTGCGACCGTTTCGAACCAAGCGAAGCCTGCTGTACAACTGCCTGGAAATACTCACGTTTCAAAGCACCTCCAGCGACTTGCTGTCGATTCAACTGATCGAGTTACTCCGGAACACCCGTTCATTGAAAGCCGAGACGCTGGATTTGCGGGTCCATGCGCCGGATCTGGTCGAAAGCATCCAACAGACCAAGTGGACGCTCGAAAAGTGGCGCCGTCTGATTTTCATCCGGCCGGACAGTCTGACGGTTCACCGCAAATATCTTGAATTGGCCGTTTTTAACCTGGTGAAGCAGGAGCTGAAGTCGGCCGATATTGCGGTCGTTCACGGGGATCGTTTCGATGACCATCGCGATCAACTGGTGAGTTGGTCGGTTTACGAGCAGGAAATTGACCAGTACGGGCTGGAAGTGGAGCTTCCCATCGAACCGAAGGCTCTCAGCCGCCATCTCAAGGATCAATTGACTCAGGTGAGCCGCTCGGTGGACTCCGCCTTCCCGGACAACACACACGCCGCGATTGAAGACGGTCGCATCGTAATCAAACGCAACCAGAAACAGGGGCTACCGACCAATTGGCAGGCGCTCGATGACGACATCACGCGTCGGCTTGGCACCCGCAGCATCGTCGACGTTCTGGTCGATGCGGAGCGCTGGCTTGGGTTACATCGGGAATTCGGGCCGCTGTCAGGCTATGAGGGGCGCGTGGAAAACCCCCGGTTGCGGTTCATCGCTACGCTTTTTTGCTACGGCTGCAATCTGGGTCCCTCCCAGACGGCCGACTCCATCAAGCAACTAAACCGTCGCCAGGTGGCCTGGCTCAATCTCAATCACGTCACTGAAGACAGGCTAGACCGCGCTATCGTCAAAATCATCAACGCGTACAAGAAGTACGAACTGCCCGGATACTGGGGTACAGGTCGGCGGGCCGCCGCTGACGGCACCAAATGGAATCTTTACGAGCAAAACCTGCTCAGCGAATACCACATTCGCTATGGCGGCTACGGTGGCATCGGTTACTACCACGTCTCCGACACCTATATCGCACTGTTCAGCCATTTCATCCCCTGTGGCGTTCACGAGGCGGTGTACATCCTCGACGGACTGCTTGAGAACCAGAGCGATATCCAGCCGGATACCTTGCACGGTGATACGCAGGCCCAAAGCTATCCCGTTTTCGGGCTCGCGTATCTACTGGGGATCAAGCTGATGCCGCGTATCCGGAATATCAAGGATCTGAACTTCTACCGGCCCGACAGGCGATTCCGTTACGCGCATATCGAAGAACTGTTCAACGGCCATATAGACTGGGCACGAATTGAACGACACCTCCCGGATATGTTGCGTGTGGCCGTATCCATCAAGCTCGGTAAAATTACCGCATCCACGATCCTGAGACGGCTGGGAACCTACAGCCGCAAGAACAAGCTGTATTTCGCCTTCCGGGAGCTGGGCAAGGTTGTTCGGACCGGCTTCCTGTTGAATTACATCGACGATGTGGAATTGCGTCAGACCATTCACGCCGCAACCAATAAGAACGAGCAGTTTAACGGGTTTGCAAAATGGAGTTTTTTTGGTGGCGAGGGCATCATTGCGGCCAACCTCCGGCATGAACAGCAAAAGGTGGTGAAGTACAACCACCTGGTGGCGAATATGCTGATCTTACACAACGTCGAAGCCCTCAGCCGGGTGTTGCGCGATATGGCAGCGGAAGGGATCGCCATCACCGAAGATGTCCTGAAAACGCTCTCGCCGTACCGAACCCGTCATATCAATCGTTTTGGAGATTACACATTGGACTTTAGACGTCCGGTAGGGCAGCAGTTGTTTGATTTGAAACTTGCTGAGCTTACCTCTCAAAGAACGTCCGGTGATCAGGTGAACCCCAAATATGAGCCGAAATAGAAACGGCTAAACTATTAATTATTCATTGGGTTAGGGGCATTTTTAGACAATTTTTCACGTTTGTCTGCCAACCCTCTGGTAGCCGCGATGCACTCATTGAATCTCTCGCCTTGTCGCCCGATACCGATATGGAAACGCTTTTTCTCACCGCAGTTGCACGGGCCGATAGCGCATCATTGAGCGAAGGTGAGGGATGAACGCGCGTCGCATTGTTGCCTTGCTGCTCAAGGAAACTCGGGAACTGGTGCGGGACCCAGTGACGCTGGCGCTGGCCGTGGTGATGCCGCTGGTCATGCTTTTTTTGTTTGGCTATGCCATCAATATGGATGTTGATGAGCTGGCGTTGGGTCTTTACGATCAGGACAATACGCCTGCCAGTCGTGCGCTGGTGGCGCGCTTTGCTGGTTCTCCCTATTTCGACATCATCGAATACCGTCACAATACTCGCGACCTTGACCGCAGCCTGCAGCAATCCCGTATCCGCGCAGGCATTGTGATTCCTCCCGGTTTTGGCCGGGCGCTGCTAAGGGATCAGCCGGCGCCGGTGCAGGTGATCGTCGATGGCGGCTATCCAATGGTTGCCGGGTTGGGGATGGCGTATATCGACGCCGTCATCGCTTATTTTCCCGCGCCGCGGCCCGAGCCCGTTGAGATGCAGACCCGCGTTTGGTACAACCCGTCCCTGAACAGTATCAACTTTGTCATTCCCGGGTTGTTTGCGGTGATTTTGATGGCTTTTCCGCCGTTGCTGACCACCTTGGCCATCGTCAGGGAAAAAGAAACAGGCACCGTGGAACAGATTTATGCCTCGCCATTGCGCTCCGCTGAGTATGTGTTGGGAAAGCTGCTGCCCTATGCCCTGGTGGCTTTTCTCGAAATCCTGATGGTCATCCTGGTCGGCTTTGTCTGGTTCGAGATTCCTATCGCCGGTAGCCTGCCGTTGTTGTTTGTCGCCTCACTGGTTTATGTGTTTACCACGGTGGGCATCGGGTTGCTGGTTTCGTCCCTGGCGCGAACGCAGCTTGCCGCCATGCTGATTACCCTGATCGTCACCCTGATGCCGTCTTTCCTGTTTTCCGGATTTTTGTTCCCCATTTTTACAATGCCTTACAGCCTGCAGCTCTACAGTCGGTTATTCCCCGCCGGTTATTTTATGGAGGTGTCGCGAGGGATTTTATTAAAAGGGCTGGGTGTTGAGGCAGTGTTGCCCAATCTGCTGCTGTTGATAGGGTACACCCTGGTGGTATTCGTGTTTGCTGTCTGGCGTATGAAGCAGAAGGTGGCCTGATATGTCCATAGCGATGATTGGCCTGCTGCGCAAGGAAGTTATCCAGTTTTTTCGCGATCGAGTGATCCTGGTGTTGATTTTGTGGTTATACACCGTCGAAGCGGTGTTTTGCACCCTCGCGCTTAGCTTTGACGTGGAAGATGTGCCGCTGGCCATTGTTGACCAGGACCGCAGTACTATCAGTCGCGAGTTGGTGCAAAAATTTGCCCTGAGTGAATCCTTTGACCTTCAGTATCAGGAAAGCGCGGTATCGGTTGCGGAAACGCACTTAGCGCACGGCAAGGTGACTGCCATCCTCGTGATACCGCCGGGATTTGAGCGGTCGATTCGTTCCAGTGAGCAGACGACACTACAATTGTTATTGGACGGCACCGATTCCAATATTGCCGCTAACTCGCTGTATAACGCGAGAGGTGTTCTTGCCAGGCTGGTCCGCGAACAACTGCCGTTTGCAGCGAACACCGGTGCAATCGCGGTGACACGCGTCTGGTACAATCCGCAACTGACCACATCGAGCTTCATGGTACTGTCGATGATTGCCCTGGCCGGTATGATGGTGGGCGTCATTCATCCCGCCGCCTCGATTGTGCGTGAGAAGGAACGTGGTACCCTAGAGCAACTGTTAGTTGCGCCGATTTCCACGTTCCAGCTGTTCCTCGCCAAAATTGCCCCGACCATGATCATAGGCCTATTGGCCGTGTTTCCCAGCCTGTTGATTGTGCGTGCCTTTGACGTGCCAATGCGTGGCAGCCTCGCGTTGTTTCTGATCCTTACGGGATTCTTCCTGCTCAGTGCCGTTGCTCTTGGGGTGCTGATCGCCGCCTATAGCCGAACCCTGCAACAAGCCCTGTTATTGTCTTTTTTTGGGTTGTTTCCGGTGATGTTCCTATCGGGTACCCTGACGCCCGTGGAGGCGATGCCAGACGTTCTCCAGGCGTTAGCCCGCCTGAGTCCGTTGCGCTATTACATGGATATTATTATCGGTGTGTTTTTAAAAGGTGTCGGCTGGAGGGATCTGTGGGATGAAAGCTTATGCCTGATCGCCATCGCAATTCCAATGTTGATTTTGTCATTGGGTATATTTCGACGTCGGTTGCAGTAACAATTCCCGAAGCTCCTTTAATATTCTAGCGAGTAATGAAATCCTCATGTGTGGCCAATTGGTGATGTATTTTTCCGATACCAACTATTTTTGACTTCTATGATGCTGGTTATGGCTCGGTAGTGGCGGCAGTAACTGACCACTACAAGTTAAGCTTTAGGCTTGAGATCTTCTGTTTCATTCTCGATAAATTACCTGCTAAATTGGAATACGACTTTAGCATCTGCTTTCGTCAAATGTTGATCTTTGTCAGGGCAATCAACAATAGACAATAAATGCCGTATGACATTCAAGCGGGCGCGCCTTTTGTTATCGGCTTTGACAATATACCAGGGGGCATGCTCGCTATGGCTGTGTTGTAACATGTCGTCGCGGGCGGCCGAGTAATCATCCCAATGTTTGATAGCGGTATCGTCGATAGGGCTGATTTTCCATTGTTTCAGGGGGTTTACTCTTCGATCCTCCAGTCTCCGTTGCTGTTCCTCTTTCGATATGTCGAGATAGTATTTAATGATTTGTATGCCGGAATCACAGAGCATTTTTTCGAAAGGGACGACTGTTTTTTGAAACTGATCGTATTCCGCTTCTGTACAAAACTGCATAACTTTTTCGACGCCTGCACGGTTATACCAGCTGCGATTCATGAGTACCATTTCCTGGCGGCTCGGCAAAAAGGCTGCATAGCGTTGGAAGTACCAGCTGTTGGTATCTTTCTCTGAGGGTTTACCCAACGCGACCACTCGCGTCTCTCGCGGACTTAAATGTTCGGTGATCCGCTTTATCATGCCGTCTTTACCAGCTGCATCCCTTCCCTCGAAAATGACCAGTAGCTGCAGATCGTTCTTGATAATGTGGCGCTGCAACCTGACGAGCTGAATTTGCAGATTTTTAAGCTGTGTTTTATAGGGCTGTTTTGTCTTCTCTGATTTGGTCATGGTTTTACCTTATTGGTAGGCCGTTTTCAAAATTTCATTCAGGTTGAATTTCTGGTTACACATTCACTAAAGCCACTTGCTCTTTGGACAACGAGGTCTCCAGGAGAATGGCTCCTATAATCAGGAGGATGCCCAGTCATTGTATCCACGATAGTGTTTCACAAAAATAGGCGTAACCAAAATAGAGTCCAAACACTGGCGTTAAAAGCTATATACATTGAATTTGTAAAGCGGGGCCTTGTAGGTGATCGATAACGTCTATCAATCCCACGCGTTCACCTGTCAGGGCCTACCGATCAAAGCCCTCTGGAAGCGTGATAATCAATCGATGCTGATTCTCATTGTATTCAGTCATTTCGAAAGCGCTTCTGTGTCCGACGGGTTGATTGGCGAGGGTGCCAATACCCTAAAGCGAGGCTCCCTACCGTATTTGGCTGGCCATACAGCTGCCGTAGCGGGACGAGGTTGTGGAGGCAACCTTTAGCCACGATCACAAATCCCAATGAAGGCGGTTCGGATTGGCTAGTTGTCGCACTTCTGCACGGGACATTCCTCCGGAGCGGTTGGATGAATTTCTTCCTCTTCCCGGCGCTCCGCGTCCCGCTCGGATTCCCGCATTAGTAATTGTTCAATCCGGGTGTGGAGCAATTGGTCCTTTTCCTCCCGCCGCCTGATCTCCGCCGCGAGGTCTTTGTGAAGGGAGAATGCCATCAGCAGCATCAACAACATAAAGGGGAAAGCGGCGATAATGGATACGGTTCGCAGCCCGTTCAGCCCACCGGTTAGCAAGAGGACGGACGCCATCAGTAGCTGAAGACCTCCCCAGAGGATGCGAACAAACCGTGTTGGAGTCAGAACCCCCTTGGAGGTGAACATGCCCAGCACAAAGGTGGCGGAATCCGCAGAAGTCACCACGAACATGGAGACCAGCGCCACGGTCAGTATGGCCGCGAACTCGCCCCAGGGTAACTGATCGAGAAGTACGTAAAGTCCGGCCGGCACTTCCTCCGACACGGCATCTGCAATGGCGACGCCATCGAACAAATCGAAGTAGATGGCGGAGCCACCGAAGGTGGCGAACCACAACATGCTTAAAGCCACGGGGACGATCATCACGCCCAGGACGAACTCGCGGACAGTTCTGCCCCTTGAGATTCTTGCTATGAAACTGCCTACGAAGGGGGCCCAGCTCAACCCCCATGCCCAGTAGAACATGGTCCACTGCTCCACCCAGTGTTCGTGGGAATAGGGAGTAGTTACCAGGCTCATCTCTATGATATTGCCAAGGTACTCACCCGCTGTCTGGGTGAGTTCGCTGAAGATAAAACCGCTCGGTCCCGTGGCGAGCACAAAAAATAACAGTCCGGCGGCGAGCACCATATTGGCATTGCTGAGATAGCGAATTCCCATGTCGAGGGGCGTCATTGCCGAAATGATGAACAAGGTTGCGAGTCCCGCGAGAATGTAGAATTGTGATGTCGTCGAGTAGGCAGCCAATCCCAGATTGGCCAGGCCGCTGTTGACCTGTAACGCTCCAAGGCCCAGAGTCGTTGCGACGCCGAATACGGTGGAGACCACGGCCAGGATATCGACGATATTGCCCCAGCCGCGGTCCACCCGATCGCCCAGTAACGGGCGGAAGCTTTCGCTGATCAAGCCGCGACTGCTGTGACGAAAACGTACATAGGCAATGGCCAGCCCCACCAGTGTGAAATTGGCCCATTGGTGGAATCCCCAATGGAAAAACGCGTAGCGCATGCCCAGTTGCGCCGCATCTGAGGTACGGGGTTCGGCGAGGCCAAGGGGCGGATCATTGAAATGCATCATCGGCTCGGCCACGCCCCAGAAAACCAGACCGACACCCATTCCACCTGAAAATATCATCGCCAGCCAGCTGTTGAACGAGAACTCCGGCGGTTCATTCTCCGCGCCCAGGCGAATGCTTCCAAATTTGGAAAGGGCGAGAAACAGGACAAACAACACAAAGCCGGTGGTTGCCACCAGATACATCCAGCCGAGTTTCCGGGCGGTGATATCGAGAATTTGCTGGGCTGTGGATTCCACCGCATCGGGATAAAGCACGGAGGTGGTGACGAAGGCAGTGATAATCACTACGGAGGTGTAAAACACCACTCCCACATCGCCCAGATATTCCCGCAGAAATTTCGTTAACCTGTTCATAAACGATTCATTTGAAGCTATTCGCGTTAAGCTTCATAGGCATAAATAATAAAGTTTGAAAATTCGCCAACAGCCTGCGAATAATGGTCGAAGGTTCTCAAACGGTTCGTTCGACCTATGACGGGTGTGATGCCGTCAATGGCCATTTCTGGAGAACAGCCGGTACAAGGGTACGAATAAAACCGCGATATACCAACCGTACAAATAGGCTTCGACTAAGCCAATGAAAAAGCCCGTCCACGTAAGCCATTCGAAACCGGGCAACAATGGCGCCCAAGCCTCATACATGCGCATCTGTTCCGGTGCAAGCAGGCCAAAGCCCACGCAGAGCAGGTAGCTGATTGCCAGTAGCAGTGACAAGGTGTTGCCTAACGGGACGATACGTAAACGAACATCAGGTGCGTTCGAACTGTTCATAGCTAGTTTCCTCTTTTCATTGTGGTGAAAAAGTGTACTCATTATTGGGTAAATGTTGTTTCAGTCATTGTTTCTTTGTCGATTCATTCACGAGCCTAGTGGTTTAATTGGCGAAGAAAGCCCTGCTTTATGGGTAGGATCTAGGACAGCGTCGCTAGTGTGCATTAAGGCAATACCAAAAATGATCACAATGATTCCCAAGATCTGGACGAGTTGCAGCCGTTCATCAAAGAACAAATAGCCAATAAGCAGGCCAAGCGCCGGGGTCAGGAAGCTGAAAACGTTCAGTTGATTCAAAGGCGCACGAGCCAGTAGCCCGAACCACAAGAATACCATGGCGGCTGTCGCCAAAGCAGATAGAATGAGCAAGGAACCGGTGAATCGAAATGTCCACCGAATATCCCATTGTTCACCGCTGATCGCAGATGCAAGCAAAAGTATTCCGCCGCCTATTAACAATTGGACAGCCATGGGTGCGGCAATTGATCCCCCGCCACGCTTTTTTAACAGGATGTTGCCAATGGCCACTCCAAAAGCGCCCATAAGAACCCAGATGATTCCCCACAAAAAACCGGCATTGTTATTGCCAAATCCGGACCAAGAAAGCAAGGCGACGCCCAAAAAACCGACGAACAGCCCGGCTATGCCCTTGGTCTTCAAAGTTTCCCCCAGCCAAGCGGCGGCGATTGCCGCAGCAATCAATGGCTGCGTACTTGCCAGAACAGTTGCCAGCCCTGGAGACAGATGACCGGCCCCTAAAAACATGCCGCCAAAGCCCATCGCCGTGTACGACAACCCGATGAGGCCCAACTGGCCAGTGTCCTGGAGGTTAAAAAGATATGGCTCGCGCACGCGCTTTACCATGTACACCGCAAAAAGTATTCCACTGGCCAGAAAAGCACGCAAAGCAGCAAACAGCAAGGGTGGGGCATCCGGTAGCCCGGTCACGATGAACGGAAAGCAGATGGCCCAAAGCAGAGTAACCACTAGCATCCAGGCAACATTGGTAAATTTTGGATAGGTATTCATAATGAGTCGACCGAATTTACGGATAGCCGGAAGCAGAACAAGTAATCGTCAATCTTGACTTGTGCCCACCAGACCCGCGTCAGTTGAATAACGTGATTGTCCAAACTTTCTTACACCCTTTGCACGTGCAGCTGAAATGTGTCGTATGTAGAATTAGACTTGGCATATTTTTGATCGAAATCGACCTCATCCAGACCATATAATTGGCCAGTCTCTGCAATCGCTGCGCTCAAATTTACAGCATTAGCCAGTTCAAAAAGGCCTAGGTGACTATTAATGAGTTTAACTGCCGAAACACTCAGTCGATACTCATTGTTGCTCATTGTCAGGCTCCTGGCAGCTAGCTTGATCGATATCCGGAACACAAAACGGTAACCCAGATAGGGAAGCCATGATTTTTCAGGTATCACGATCACAGTTTTAGATCCACTTGCCTGCGTTTTTCTTCCATGCGGCGGCAAGAAGCCTCTTCTTCATTTTGGTGATTATGCCCAACGTTGGCATGATCATGATCGTGCGCATCGCAGTGTGCCTTGTGCATGCAGGTGTGCATCAGTGGGCAATGCGGCATAATCATCAAAGGCAGATACTGAAGGACTTGGCGCCATGTTCAGCGAAGATAAAGCATAGCACTGCACCTACGAGAATGCTCGTTGTAATGCCGTGTAGACTGTGATCATCACCCTATATTTGGTCTTTTTTTCATAGAATATTTTCTATATGGTCCATTAGACGGGGTTTTCACTTTGGTATCAAATCCGTCATATAGACTATATCCAGCCTTACCCGCTTTGGACGCAAAAATTACCGATCACCGACAGGGAGTTGGTGGTCATGGCAATCGTCCCCCCCCCCGATCATGGAATGTATCAGCCCTTGGTATGTTTCATTTTGTGAACTACAAAGCTTTGTCTAAGGCGTCAGTCAAGGTCCATTAAGCCTTAACTACAATTTAGAAATCGGACGCTGTAGAAAGGTCTGCCATACCTGCCCTTCGTGTAGGCTTAGAGACTGCGATTCCCCAATGTGCCGAAGATTTTGTTGTGTGAAGGAGGAAGTCGCCAATTCGGCATCTCGAAAGCACATTACGTTGAGAACCTGTTGGTCGCTTCTATCCTAGAGTGCTATGCTTGACAAGCATCCATACCCCCATGCCGAGCATCATGAGGTTTTCCGTGAGTGATATAAAACCCAATGGCACATTGCTTTCGCCTCCGACGCAAGCACATTTGAGTTCTCGTTTCTCAATATAGACGGCTTTAAAAACCGAGATGGCACCTACTGTGCCTATGACCAAGGCGATGGGGATCGAAACAAAGTTTAGCACCCCGGCAATCATAAGCACGCCAGCAATACCTTCTCCGTAGGGGTATACGTACCCGTACGGTACCCATTTTTGCGCTAGAAGATCATAGTTAAGAAACATGGTCGAAAAACTTTCCACATCCCGAATCTTTAGATACGCAAGCGCACACATTGAGAACGCGATGAACCATTCGAAAGTGCGTAAGGACAGCCATTGTCCTTCAGCTATCGAAGCTGCTCCCAAAGCCATCAGGAAAGTAGTGGTAAAAAGGCTGATAACAGGCCAATAAGTTGTTTCGTCCTCATCTGTGGGTTCTTTACCAAAATAAGTCTGTAGTTCATCATAACCACCAATCTGGGCGCCATCGATAAATGTCTGTGGGGTGGTATCTACATCATGTTCGGCCTTGAATGCCTCGATTTCTTCCCGGTCTTTCAAGTGGTGGTCTTCCACGTGAAATCCTTGAGTTTTCAGTAGGTGTTTCGATTTTAAGCCGTAAGGACACACATGGTCCTCCGTTACCATTCGGTACAGTTCAGCTGTCTTGGAGTCTGACATTTGTGATTCCTCCTTGTTCGACTGACTTAGCAGAATAAATAGTGTTAAGACGGCTTAAACAGCCTGATTATAACGATTTTATTCTGTCTTAAACATGATCTGGAGATTACAAAAATGTAATTTTGAGGTAATTCTTTTTTCATAAATTAATATGGTATTTGAAAGTGGACCGGCAATTGGCCAAAGTAGGAGCGCTGAGAGGATGCATAAAATGCTTCTCGAAAGGGTGAAAAGGCCCATTCACCTTCGCGCATGGGCAAACGCGCTCAATCATGGCTCGTTCGTCTCGATAGCGGATCTGGATCATACGATTCCAGTTCCTGCAGTCACTTCCCACCCTATCAACCCGAATGGCCGTGGTGATTAGGCGGCCGGACTTAGCCTCACAGTTTCGACAATGCACTGTCACCAAAATGCCGACAGTAGTGATTTACTTCAAAGCCTGTGATAAGTGCCCAACTGGTCATTGCGACTAAGGCTCTTTTTCGACAAATCACTGTGCGTCGGCCTGTTCAATCTAGGGAATAGTTGGGGCCACCAGGTCATATTATATAAATACTATGAGTCACAACGCTTGCGATATGTTCTATACCGTGCCGGGACCACTGCTAGCGCGGCTCTCATATGCATTTTTCGGCGTCCCCGAAAAGGCCTGATAAGACTGGTAATTCCGCTGGCATAGCAACCCCTATACCTGTGTCGTGAGTGGTTTCGCCTTTGTGGATTCTGGTTTTTGAACCTTTGAAATTTTTGCTGACGGTTCTGCCGCTTTGCGCTGGGAGCAACGTGCGTTCCGACGAGTCAGAAAACAGGATTACACGTTCATTACAGCAATGTAATGAACGTGTAATCCTAAGGTCAGAAACTTCGTTCTACGGTGGCAATGTACAAGTCTAAGTGCCGCTTGGGAGTTGGGTATGGGTCGATTCAATGCGGAAGCGACGTGACAGGATATCTGGCCAATATTGACGGTTGACGGCGTAAAGGCTACAGATCGAGGGGCGTGTAGTGTTGAGTACAGAAACTTGATGCCTGTTAATGAAAATTTCTTGACCTGTGTCTTGGACACAGGTGTAAGGTTGCAAAAAGCCGGATAAAGTCTTTGGATTTTCTCTCGGGTTTGGAACTGATGATTGAATCATATCAAGGCAAGGAACAGAGCTTCGGGGTTAATCTGAATCTTGCGATAGTCAGACTGAGCTGCGAGGAGGGCTGTGTGAAAGTTATCGAAATGGCCAGGCGTTTAGGAGTTACGGCCGATACCGTGCGGTTTTATACCCGGATCAAGATTCTGAAACCGGGTAAGAACAAAACCAATGGATATCGGGAATACAGCGAAAGTGATTACAACCGCTTGCGATTCGCGCTAAGTGCACGGCAACTGGGCTTTTCCGTTGAAGATATTCAGGAAATCTTGAACCACGCGGATAAGAAAAAATCTCCTTGCCCAACCGTGCGCCGCTTGATTGAACACCGCCTGAATGAAACTGAGCAACGGTTCGCGGAGACTCAGCAACTTCGGGAACGCATGCAACAGGCCGCGATCGAGTGGAGCCAAAAGCCGGATAAGGTGCCGACCGGCGATATGATCTGTCACCTAATTGAAGAGTTTGCTCAGTAAATTAACATAAGGATTTGTCATGAATACACAGAATTTCGAGAGCCCTACTAAGCACCAGAGCGGCTGCTGTTGCGCCAGCAAGTCATCCACTGCAGCTAACACTCGGAGCAGTGTTGACTCAGATAGCGATATCCCGCTGCAGCGGCTACAGGTGCAGGGCGCAACGTGCGGTGGTTGTGTAAGAAGCATTGAGCAAACGCTACGCTCTGTTTCCGGCGTAAGCGATGCGTGTATGGATCTGGCGACGGGTGTCGCTTCGGTCGTTGGCAGGGTCGAGTCTAACGCGTTGATAGAGGCATTGCATAGGGCGGGTTTTCCTGCGGCGGTCATCAAATAATTCAGGAGTGATCCCATGAGTTCAGTGAACACGGAATCCGGCAAACCGGGTTGTCATAAAGATACCGATAACAACACACAGCATCATAATCATGAAAACGGTTCTGGTCCCCATAATCATGTTGATAGCGCGGCGCACCAGGAACTGATTATCGAGGGTGCTGGTTGTGCCAGCTGTGTGGGAAAAATCGAATCAGCTCTGAAGGCGGTACCGGGTGTGGAGAACGCGGAAATGAATTTCGCTCAGCGCACCGTCAGCGTGATTGGCAATGCAGCCGCGTCTGACTTGCTTAAGGCGGTGGAGAAGGCGGGCTATAACGCCAAGCTTGCGGCTGCTGAGAATGAAGATGATGCATTGGCCGAAAAAGAAAAGGCGGATCAGGTTTATTACAAGCGCTTGATGAAAGAAACCTGGATTGCTCTCTCACTGGGTGGCCCTTTGATGGCCTATGCGCTGATCACCGGTGAAGTCAACGTCAACACCACCACAGAACGCATCGCCTGGCTGGTCGTGGGTATTCTGACTTTTGGTGTTCTCTATTTTTCCGGCAAGCACTTTTTTGTCGGCGCCTGGAAGTCCTTTCTCAATCACTCTGCCAATATGGATACGCTGATTGCTTTGGGTACTGGCACGGCATGGTTGTATTCCATGGTGGTGGTGTTTTTTCCCGACGCCGTTCCCGATCAGGCGCGCCATGTCTACTTCGAGGCTACGGCGATCATTATCGGCTTGATTGATCTTGGCCTTGCACTGGAACTGAAAGCCCGTGGTCGTACCTCGGAGGCCATTAAGCGCCTGATTGGTTTACAGGCAAAAACAGCACGGGTCATTCGCGACGATAAAGAACTCGATATTGCCATCGAACTGGTACTGCTGAACGATGTGGTGCGGGTGCGTCCCGGCGAAAAAATTCCCGTCGATGGAGAGGTGGTTGAAGGGCATACCGCGATTGATGAATCCATGCTCACCGGCGAGCCGATGCCGGTTGAAAAAGCCACTGGGGATACCGTGGCGGCGGGCACCATCAATAAGTCAGGCTCAATTCTGTTTAAAGCTACCCGCGTTGGTAAAGACACGGCGCTGGCGCAAATCATCAATATGGTCAAGCGCGCACAAAACTCCAAGCCGCCCATTGGTCGTTTGGCTGATGTCATCTCAGCGTATTTTGTTCCGGTGGTCATGATTATCGCTGTAGCGAGCGCCCTGACTTGGTTGAATTTTGGGCCGGAACCAGCGGTAGCTTTTGCGATTGTATCGGCGACCACCGTATTGATTATCGCCTGTCCCTGTGCGCTAGGTCTGGCCACGCCGATGTCGGTGATGGTGGGTGTGGGTAAGGCCGCAGAGGCGGGCGTGCTGATTCGTAACGGCGAGGCCCTGCAAACCGCGTCGAAGATATCGGCGATGATTCTGGATAAAACCGGCACCATCACCCTGGGCGCGCCGAAGGTTACCGATGTATTGGTGGCAGGTGAACATGACGAGCAGGCGGTGTTGCGATTGGCAGCAACGCTTGAATCAGGCTCCGAGCATCCTTTAGCGATGGCTATTGTTGAAAGTGCTCAGGAAAGGGGGATCGAAATGGGCAAGGTCTCCAATTTTAACGCCATTGCCGGCCATGGTGTGCAGGCTGACGTGGACGGAAAAACACTGTTGTTCGGCAATGAAAAGCTCATGCGCGAGCGCACTATCGAACTGGGTGATTTTGTTGAAAAGGCCCAGGCGCTGGCCGCCGAGGCTAAAACGCCGATGTATTTCGCCGTTGATAATAAGCTCGCAGCGATTATCGCAGTAGCCGATCCGATTAAGGAAGACTCCATCGCTGCCATCAAGCGCCTGCAACATAACGGTATACGGGTGGTGATGCTCACCGGCGATAACCGCGCCACAGCCAAAGCGGTGGCGGAAAAAGCCGGTATCAAGGAATTTTTCGCCGAAGTACTGCCGGAAGAAAAATCCAAAAAAGTGCAGGAACTGCAGATGGAAGGCGAAGTGGTGGGCATGACCGGGGACGGCATCAACGACGCGCCAGCCCTGGCCATCGCCAATGTCGGCTTCGCCATTGGCACAGGTACCGATGTGGCCATTGAAAGTGCCGACATCACCCTGATGCGGGGTTCGTTACATGGTTTGGCCGATGCCATTGCAGTGAGTAAAGCGACCTTGCGCAATATCAAACAGAATTTATTCGGCGCCTTTATTTACAACGTGGCCGGCGTACCTTTTGCGGCTGGCGTGTTGTACCCATTCTTGGGTTTGTTGTTGAACCCGGTGATTGCCGGGGCTGCGATGGCGTTTTCATCACTCACTGTTGTGACCAACGCCAATCGACTGCGTTTGTTTAAAGCGCAGGAACACTAAGTCCAACACCAGGAGAAATGCGACATGTTACTGATCAATATAGCCGGATTGGCGTTAATCGCTCTGATTGTGTGGTGGTTCTGGCTTTACAAGCCGAAAGAAGCCGAGCTGGGGGAAAGCGATTTGGTGATTACTGTTGAAAATGGCACCTATTCTCCTTCGCGGATTAAAGTGCCGACCGGAGAACCTGTCGAAATCAAATTTATCCGCAAAGATCAATCACCCTGTTCTGAGACTTTACTGATCCCCGAACTGCAAATCAGCGACACCCTGCCATTGAATAAATTGAAAACCATTCAGTTACCCGCGTTGGCAGCAGGTGAATACGCGTTTCATTGCCAGATGCAGATGTACCGTGGACAGATCACGGTGAAATAGGCAGGAGGATCTGATGGACATCAATAAAGTCACGGCCATTTTTGATGAGTTTCGCCTGAAAGAAGTGGTAGAAACCCTGATACGACACGGTGTGAAGGGCTTTACCTTACACCCGGTTCGCGGCCGGGGCTATTACTTCGATAGTTTTAACGAAAACCACTTGATCAAGCATATTCAAATGGAGATTTATGCCAAGGCGGAGCAGGCGAAGGAAATTGCGCAGCTGATTGTGGATGCGGCGCATGTTAATGCCGATAGCGAAGGGCTGGTCTGCATCGTGCCAGTCAACGATCTGCTGTGGATACACGATAAACGCAGTGCAACAGACAACGATTTTCAATTTCACAGGTGAGGTGTGACATGGCAACCCAAAAATCATCATTCTGGTTGACTCCCAAAGGTCTGGCCGCCCTGGGTTTAATTGCAGCGGCAAGCTATTTCCTATTGATCGAGCATCGGCAACACGTCTGGCAGTTTTTGCCTTTCTTGATTCTCTTAGCCTGTCCGTTTATGCATTTGTTTATGCATGGCGGACATGGGGGGCATGGCGGTCACGGTGACCATGGCAAGCACGAGGATGAATCCGATCAGGATGCCTATCAGCGGGGGCTGGAGGAAGGCCGTCGGGAAAACGAAAACCGTCATCACCATTAACCCAATACATTACAGGAGAAGAAGCATGCACGGTGAATCTGCTTACGGCCTCTGGACGCTGGTGATACTCAATTCAGCGATATTTATCTTCTTTGCCTTCAGCTTTACCAAGCCGCAAACCAAAACCGATTGGCGAAGCTTTGGCGCTTTCTCGGCGTTTGTTATTGCCCTATTTACTGAGATGTATGGCTTTCCATTAACCATTTATTTTCTCTCCGGCTGGTTGGCGGAAAAATATCCTGGCATTGATTTTCTGTCCCACGAAAACGGCCACCTGTTGCACACGTTGCTTGGTTTTGAAGGTAATCCACATTGGGATCCGCTGCATATCGCCAGTAATGTTCTGATCGTTTTGGGTTTCTTTTTGCTGGCCTCGGCGTGGGGTGTACTGCACAAGGCGCAGCAGACCCGGTCGTTGGCGACCACAGGCTGGTATGCCCGCTGCCGTCATCCTCAATACATTGCTTTTATTTTGATTATGTTCGGCTTCCTGTTGCAGTGGCCGACCATTCCAACGCTCGTGATGTTCCCGATACTGGTAGTGGTCTACGTGCGACTCGCTAAGCGAGAGGAGCGGATGGCGCTGGAAGAATTTGGCGAAATATATCGCCATTATATGGAATCTACGCCAGCGTGGATTCCGAAATTTAAAATCAATGAACCTGAAACTGTCTGAGGATAAAACAATGAAAAATTTAATGTCAGCACTCGCTATTTCCGCATTATTGGCATCTCCAGTCTTCGCCGAAGGTGAGCATCAACATGACGGTGACCCGAACACACAGGGTAAGCAAGGCAGCATGATGATGAGCCATGAGCGAATGATGCCAATGATGCAAGAACACAAAAAATCCATGGAGCGCCTGATGGGTCAGCTGAAAAAGGAAGCAGACCAAGGCAAACGGGATGAACTCATCGAAGCACATATGAAAGAGATGCAGCAATGCATGATGACGCTAAATCAGGGTGAAGGCGACATGGCATCCAGCTCTACCGAAGAGCGCATGAAAATGATGGAAGAGCGTATGGGGATGATGCAGATGATGATGGGGCAGATGATGGACAACATGGTCGAAGCTCGCAAGAGTCGTCCTAAACACATTAAGAAATAAGCAAAGCGGACTATTGATCGTTAGTAATCGATAATTTGGAGAAAGTGGTGGCAGAGCATCGACTGGGTATCAATCCGGGTTTTCTAACCAAGCACAGCTTAAGTTTGCGCGGGGTGAATGAAAGTAACGCGCATGCTATCACAGCGGAGTTGGATGGACTTCCTTGTGTTGACCGTGTTTGGCTGAACATGACGAAAGGTACTCTCAAAATCGCCTATGACGCCTCTCACCATAATATCGATGAAATGATTGCCATTGTCGAAAAACATGGCGCGGTTATTAAAGATAGTTGGTGGAACCGTACAAGGCTTAGTTGGCAGCGACAGACGGATGAAAATATCAAGGATAACGCCAGGCATGAAGCGCATTGTTGCAACAAGATGCCGCCTCATTAGAGGAAATCGAAAATGAGCAAAAAAGAGCATCGGCTGGGCGTATCAGAAATCAATCTTGTGGTACGCCATTTAAAACTGGAACCTGCCGATCAGAACAACCTGCAAGCAGTGGTTGCTGAAGTCGATCAGCTTTACGGGCTCGACGCCATTTCCATTGATGAAAAAAGTCATGTGCTGAATCTTGCTTATGACGCCTCCAGGATTTGTCTGGATGGTATCGAAGATGTGTTGAAAAAGCATGGCGTCGAAGTAAGCCATGATTGGTGGACGCATTTTAAAGAAGGTTATTACAAATTTGTCGATCAGAACGTTAAAAACAACGCCAGTCACGAACCGTGGAGCTGTCATCAAATACCCCCGGGCGCTGGCCGCAAGCGCTAGTGTATACCTCCATGGTGAATGTCGATAAATAGAGAATTGCAGTTAAGCAGCCTGCATACCTTGCACCGAAAGCCCAGAAAGGGGATTAACCATTATTTTTAGGAGTCCTGAATGAAGGAAAAAGACGATCGTTCGACACATTACGACGAAGGTAGCCTCACTCTATCAGGTACGGTGATGCTCGGGACTGGGGTGATGATCGGGGCGGGAATATTCGCGCTAACCGGTCAAATGGCAGAGATGACTGGTGCATTGTTCCCATTGGCATTTCTCTCGGCCGCAATCATCGTTGGTTTCAGCGCTTACTCTTACATCAAAATATCCAATGCCTACCCATCAGCAGGGGGTATTGGCATGTATTTGCATAAGGCCTATGGCGATCGGTTGCCCACTGCATTTAATGCACTACTTATGTATTTTTCGATGGTCATCGCTCAGAGCTTTCTCGCGCGTACGTTCGGTTCCTACACCATGCAATTGTTTGGCGGTGACCCATCAGGACAAATGACGCCTATACTCGGCGTCTCCCTAATCTTGGCGGCGTTCATTGTGAACCTGCTGGGTAATCGGCTGATTCAAGGAGTTGCAGGATTCATCGGTCTACTGAAAATTGGCGGCATTCTGATTATTGGCCTCGTCGGAATCTGGTTGGCTGATGGCCTGGCGGTGGACTTTGACCAGGTAAGCGAGACCGGTTCAACCAGTAATTTTCTCGGCGCCACGGCTCTGGGGATTCTGGCATTCAAAGGCTTTACCACCATTACCAATAGTGGTTCCGAGGTGGTCGATCCACACCGCAATGTTGGTCGCGCCATTGTTATTTCGATTGCTGCCTGTGTCGTCATCTATACATTGGTTGGTTTTGCGGTGGCCAGCAACCTCTCACTCAGTGAGATTATCGAAACCCGTGATTATTCCCTGGCTGCAGCCGCTCGACCCGCACTCGGTGAGTATGGCGTGTGGTTCACTGTTGCGATTGCCATGCTTGCGACGGCGGGTGGGATTCTTGCCAGTGTTTTTGCGGTCTCCAGGATGCTCGCGATGCTAACAGAGATGAAGTTGGTGCCTCACCGACACTTCGGTATGCCTGGCAGCATTCAGAAACATACATTGGTATACACCGTGGTACTCGGTCTTGTGCTCACAGCGTTTTTTGATCTTTCCCGTATAGCAGCACTTGGCATCGTTTTCTATCTAGTGATGGATATCGCCATTCATTGGGGTGTTCTGCGCTACTTGTTGGACGATGTTAAAGCTAAAAGCTGGGTTCCCGTCACTGCGATTATATTAGATTTGCTTGCACTAAGCGGGTTTGTTTGGGTGAAGTTGAATTCAGACCCATTTGTGTTGGGTGTGGCCGTTGTCACAATGATGCTAATCGCTATCGGCGAGCAACTATTTCTGGGATCTAAAAAACGAAAGCAGGTTGTGCACCTGAGTCAGGATAATGAACATCACCATTAAAAATGGTGGTGGAGAAAGCCTGCTGGCCACTGAAAGAAAGGCAATGGCTAAATTTTGTTGTTCAGGAAATGCTAATGGATCAAATTAACACACTTAAGGTGATCGACATGGGCATCGACACCCACCAGGAACCGGTGGTGTATATGCGCAGTGATTGTCACATCTGCCGCTCTGAAGGTTTCACTGCCAACAGCCGTGTCATGCTGCGGTACGGGGAAAACAGCGTTATCGCCACGCTGAATGTGGTGGACGAACAGGTACTGAGTTCCGGGAGTGCAGGGTTGTCTAAAAGTGCCATGCAGCGCTTGGACGTCGATGATGGCGCCGCGGTTAGTGTCGACCACGCACCGGTAGTGACATCACTTGCCGCCGTGCGCAAAAAAATCTTTGGACACAAACTCAGTGATCAAGAGATTACCGCTATTGTCGAGGACATCGGCGACCACCGCTATTCGGATATCGAAATCGCCAGCTTCCTCAGTGTGTGCGCGGGTAGCCGTTTAGACGTAGATGAAATCATCAGTCTCACCCAGGCCATGGTGGCCTGTGGTAAGCGGCTGAACTGGCCAGACGAAGCCATGGTTCTTGATAAACACTGCATCGGTGGGCTGCCGGGCAACCGCACCACACCGCTCGTGGTGTCCATTGTCAGCGCTGTGGGACTCACCATCCCTAAAACCTCGTCGCGGGCGATCACCTCTCCTGCCGGTACTGCGGATACCATGGAGGCATTGACTACCGTCAATCTGGAGCTCAATGAGATTCAACGCGTAGTGGCTGAAACCCATGCCTGTCTTGTTTGGGGTGGAGCTGTCAACCTGAGTCCTGCCGACGATTTGTTGATTCGCATTGAACGGGCCCTGGATTTGGATGGTGAAGGGCAGTTGATCGCCTCGGTTTTATCTAAAAAAATCGCTGCTGGTTCCACGCATGCGGTGATAGACATTCCCGTTGGCCCTACCGCTAAGGTGCGTTCGCAAAAAGACGCCGAGCGGCTCTCCTCACTTTTTACCCAGGTGGGAGCTGCCTGTGGTATTCAAATTCGCTGCCTTATTACGGATGGTAGCCAACCGGTTGGGCTTGGTATCGGCCCAGTAGAAGAGGCGCGGGATGTGCTGGCGGTATTGCAGTGCGAGGAAAATGCACCGCAGGATCTTCGGGAGCGAGCCTTGTTTCTGGCTGCACATCTGTTTTCACTTGCTTATCAAGAGCGTTATGAACAAGGGCTGGAAAGAGCAATCGCGATTTTGGATGAAGGTAAAGCCTGGCAGCAGTTCCAGCGCATTTTGGCCGCGCAGGGTGGGATGAAAGCCCTGCCTGACGCCAGCTACCAACATACCGAAGCGGCCACAGCAGCGGGCACACTTACCGCTATTGACAATCGTCAACTCGCGCGTCTGGCGAAGCTGGCAGGTGCTCCGGCGACAGCAGCTGCGGGGTTACGTCTTCATACCTGCGTCGGCGACAAGATCACTGTCGGACAACCTTTATTTACGCTCTGTTCCGATACGATCGGAGAGCAACAATATGCGATGGATTTTTATCGCCAATCGACAATTTTTATGATCGAGAAGGAACGATGAGCGAGGCGATGGCAGTGAACAATAAACCTCCGTTGATGTTTTCCCTAAACAATCATCCGTTGGTTGAGTCACTCAGTAAAGCGATTGGTGGTCAACCTGGCGAATTTAACGCTCGGCAGTTTCCCGATGGGGAGTCCTATCTGCGTATTCAATCTGATGTAGAAAATCGCGCCTGTATTGTTCTGGCTGACCTGTCACACCCCAACACCAAATATCTGCCGTTGTTGTTTTTATTGGAAACACTGCGGGAGCTGGGAGCGTCGCAAGTGGGGTTAGTGGTGCCTTACCTCAGTTATATGCGTCAGGATCGCCGTTTTGTTGATGGGGAAGCGGTTACTTCACGTATTTTTGCCAAGTCCCTTTCTCAACATGCTGATTGGCTGGTTACGGTCGATCCACATTTGCATCGCTATCATTCCCTGGATGAAATCTATTCCATACCCAGTCGTGTTGTGCAAGGGGCTCCGGCATTAGCGCACTGGCTCAAAACGCAAAGCAACCTACTGTTGGTTGGGCCGGACAGCGAGAGTGAGCAATGGGTTGCTGAGATTGCTGCCTTTAGTCAACACCCTTTTGTGATTGGAGAAAAACAGCGCTTCGGGGATCGCCAAGTCGAAGTCATGCTGCCCGACATCAACGAATTCAAAGATAGAACGGCAGTGATTATCGATGATGTTATCTCCAGCGGGCAAACAATTCTGGAATGCGTTAAAACACTTCGGCTCAAAGGTATCGGCAACATTCAGTGTGTGGCGGTACACGGTATATTTGCCGATCACTCCGATAAAACCTTACTTGCCTCCGGCCTAAGCCAGCTGGTCACGTCCAATACTATCCCCCATTCTTCCAATGTTATTGATATCACGTCGCAACTGATTGAGCCCGTTATCAGTATGCTTAAAATGCCAGGACAATCATTATGAAAATCACCTTTATCGGTGGTACCGAGACTGTTACCGGTTCAAAATTTCTGCTGGAAACAGACACGACAACAGTCTTAGTCGATTGCGGTTTGTTCCAGGGTTACAAATGGCTGCGGGAACGCAACTGGCAAACTTTGCCTCTGGACATCGATAAGCTGGATGCGGTACTGCTCACCCACGCACATCTGGATCACTCCGGTTATATTCCGGTGCTATACAAGCGCGGCTTTCGCGGCCCGGTGTTTACCCATCACGCCACTAAGGCCCTGTGTCAGATTTTATTGGCCGACAGCGGCCATATCCAGGAGGAAGACGCCAAGTATTACAGCAAACATAAATTGGGCAAGCACGCGCACCCTGAGCCGCTTTACGACCGTCAAACGGCGGAAGCCAGCATGACGCTATTTCAGTCTGTGGAGTTTGATGAACAGATCGAGGTTGGGGATATCCGCTTTTATCTGCAGCCCGCCGGGCATATTCTCGGCGCCGCCAGCATTATCGTTGAAGCGGAAGGGAAACGAATCGGCTTTTCTGGTGATGTCGGTCGCTTCGATGATGTGCTAATGACCCCCCCTCGACCATTGCCGGAGCTGGATCTGCTGTTGATGGAGTCCACCTACGGCAACCGCCGGCACGACACCCAAGATCCGTTTCAGCAGTTGGCGGAAATTGTTAACCGTGTCGCCAAAAGCGGCGGCGTGCTGCTAGTCCCGGCCTTTGCGGTAGGGCGGGCGCAGGCCTTGCAACATCTGTTGGCGACCCTGATGGATCAGGGCGATATCCCCAAAATGCCCATCTATCTCGACAGCCCCATGGCGATCAAAGTATCGGATATTTTCTGCCAGTTCAGTGATCAGCACCGGTTGAGTCACGAGCAATGCTACCGCCTATGCGATGGCGTGACCTATACCCGCACGGTGGACGAATCGAAGGCGATTGCCGGACAGGCTTTCCCCCATATTGTTATCGCTGGCAGCGGCATGGCTACCGGGGGTCGTATTCTCCACCACTTCAAACGCCTGTTAGGCAGTTCTAAAACCACGGTACTGTTTACCGGTTATCAGGCGGGCGGCACTCGCGGCGCAAAAATGCTGGAGGGTGTTGATGGGGTTAAAATCCACGGAGGCTGGGTACCGTTGAGAGCCACTGTCAAAGTCATCTCCGGTTTGTCGGGGCACGCAGACTACCTCGAACTGACCCAGTGGTTACAGCAGTCAGCGCTGACCGATACTACTCGAATTCAACTGATTCACGGTGACCCGGAAGCCCTTGAAGGTATGCGGGTGCACTTGCAGGAGCACACCGCGTTTGCGGTGAATGTCGCGGGCTATCGTGACATTTTGCGCCTGTAATCGAAGAGATAATCCGCAAATCATGGAGGTGATAGTCGATCAACACCAGCAGGTGATTGAACTGTATCGCTATCTCGCCTCCAGGGCGGAGATCTCCTCTGCCAAAGAGTTGATGGAATCACTCCGATCGCTGGAGGAGCACGAAATGATGCGTATGGCGCAGTCTGCCAACCGGTTCGGGGATTTGTAGAGACACTAATTTCTCACAGATACACCACCATAAACGGAGGAATAATCATGACACTTAATGCGTTCAAATTCGGGATGGCCAGCGCGATTACCGCGGCGATACTGTGGCTGGCTTGCAGTCTGCTGGTGATGTTAATGCCTTCCATGATGTTGTCCATGTCCGGAGAAATGGTGCATATGCAACTGAATGAGATGGGTTGGCACTTGACTCTCACTGGTGTCGTTATCGGGCTGGTGGCCTGGTTCGTGGTAGCGGGTATCGCCGGGTGGTTGCTGGCGGCCATTTATAACCGCTTGCAGTCATCCGACTGATTATCCAGCTGATGAGCAGTTTGCCGCGCTATGACAAACCGGTTCTGTTGGTGTTGAATCCGGGTAGTTCATCCATCAAGTGGAGCACGCATAACGTCTCGGCGCTTGAATATGCGGGTGCAACGGAGCCTGTTGCTATTGGGCAAGCAGGTGTCGGCCAATCAGCTGCGCAGACTTATCCTGGCGCGCCCCCTTGGCTGATCGATGTGCTGACAAATCATGCTGTTCGCGCGGTGATTATCAGAGTCGTACACGGGGGCTCTGAATATCATAAACCTATACCCATCAACGACGATAATTTTCGGCAACTGCAAACCCTGATACCACTGGCGCCACTGCACAATAAGGCGGCCATTGAACTGATTGAGCAGCTTCGGAATACCCGATTTTCCATTCCCGTTTTTGCGATTTTCGATAGTGAGTTTTTCAGCGACCTGCCGGTGCTGTCACAGATTTATGGACTATCCGTCGCACTCACTGAGAAATATCGATTACGCCGTTACGGGTTTCACGGTTTTGCTCATGAGTCCATGGTCAAACAGTGGGAGACAGTGAATCCCGATATCGAACACTACACCCTGGTGACTGCGCAACTGGGAAGCGGCTGTTCCATGGCTGCCATCCGCGATGGCAAACCAGTCGATACCACCATGGGCTTTACGCCCAATGAAGGGTTGTTGATGCGCACGCGCAGCGGAGATATCGATCCCGGATTGCTGACTTGGTTGCAGCGGCAGGAGGGTTGGACGCCCGAGGATACCGACAGGGTTCTCAATTGCGAATCCGGCTGGCGGGGTTTGTCCGGCGGAATCGATAACATGGCGGATTTGTTTGCGAGCGAACAGTTTCAACACCAGCTGGCGTTTGATTTTTTCCGTTATCGATTCCAGAAAACACTGGGCGCGTATTTCGCCATTCTGGGCGGGCTGGACGGTATCGTGCTTAGCGGCGGTATTGCGGAAAACAACGTCGATATTTGCTGCCGCTTGTTGTCCGGTCTTTCCCACTTGGGTATTGCATTAAAAGAGCCTCTGGTTCAGTCTGCTTTACCACTGATTTTATCGCAACCAGCATCACCAGTGCAGTGTTGGGTGGTGGCCGCCGATGAGGCGGATTCTATGTTGCGCTCCATACAACACCACTTTTCTTTTTAGAATGAATTTCAGTCGTTGACTGATTGAGGAAATTCCATGTATGCCATAGATCAACAAAACGATCATCGGACACAACAGCGGGCAAAGTTATATCGAGATACCTATCCCTCCTTTGCGCGCTGGGCGGAAGGTTATGGTGTGATCCAACACCGGGACGAAACGCAGGTGAGAGTGTTCGATCTTTGCCAGCAACTGCTGTGTACAGGACGGTTTAAACAGATCGATGAAGTGCTGGATATATTGTCTGCCGCAGATCGCCTTGCCAGCGCGTCCATGTGGTTGGTGGTGCATATGACCTATAGCAACAGAGTGGATTTCAGCGGCAGCGCACTCGGGCCATCAGATTTTAAAACTAACCCTCAGGGGCATACCGGCGGCTCCCTGAATATGGTGCCTGCCTATGTGGGCTATATGGCTGCCAATCGCCTGGCCGGTATCACCCGCAGTTGGTTGATGGGACAAGGGCACTGTGTGGCCGCCATCGATTCGGTCAACGTGCTGTTGCAAAACCTCTATCCGGAGCAGTCTGAACGCTATCCGTTGAGTGAACAGGGGCTGACACAGCTAGCGCAGGATTTTTACAGCTACGCCATAACGGATGATGGTCGCCCCGGCGTTCCTCTGGGTAGCCATGTGAGTCCTCACACCGCCGGTGGCCTGATTGAGGGCGGCTATTTGGGCTTCGCTGAACTGCAATACGTGCATATGCCCTTATCCGGCGAAAGGCTAGTGGCGTTTTTAAGTGACGGTGCCTTTGAAGAACAGCGCGGTAGCGACTGGGCCAGCCGCTGGTGGCGCGCCGAGGATTGCGGGCTGGTGACACCGGTGATGATTGCCAATGGCAGGCGCATTGACCAGCGTTCCACAATGTATCAGCAAGGTGGTTTGTCCTGGTTTTACGAACATCTGGAACACAATGATTTTCACCCCATCGCCATCGACGGGCGTGATCCGGCGGCGTTTGTCTGGGGTATTTTTGAATCCGAAGCGCGGCTGGAAGCCTGCAGCGCGCACATCCGTGAAGGCCATATGCACTATCCGGTGAAGCTGCCTTACCTAATAGCGGAAACAGAAAAAGGCTACGGCTTTTACGGTGCCGGTACCAATGCCGCCCACGGCACGCCCCTACCGGGTAACCCCAGTATTGATGAACACTCCCGCAACTTGTTTAACGAACATGCGGCCAAATTATTTCTTCCGCGAAGTGAGCTGGAACTGGCTATCTCACAAATTGCGCAGCATGAGGCCGATAATCGCGTATCAGAAAAACATCATGCCCTGTGTATGCGCAACGTCATGCTTCAATCTCCCACAGAACCACAATGGCAAACCGAGGGCGACCCGATATCGCCGATGGCAGCGGTGGACGCGCGATTCTGCGAATGGCACCTTGGTAATCCCGATAGGCGGGTCCGTATCGGCAACCCGGATGAGCTGAGTAGCAACCGGATGGGCAAGACACTGGATTTGCTCAAGCACCGGGTGCTGAAGCCAGAACAGGGTGTGGCCGAATCCATTCACGGCTCGGTGATTACCGCACTCAATGAAGAGGCGGTCGTAAACGCGGCGCTGGGAAACAAAGGCGGTCTGAACCTGGTGGTGAGCTATGAAGCCTTCGCCATGAAAATGATCGGTGCACTGCGCCAGGAAATCATTTTTGCGCGCCATCAAAAAGCGCTGGGGCGACCGCCGGGCTGGCTGTCGGTGCCGGTGATTGCCACCTCGCATCTATGGGAGAACGGAAAGAATGAACAATCCCATCAGGATTCCGCCTTTGGCGAGGTACTGCTGGGGGAAATGAGCGATATGGCGAGAGTTGTGTATCCCGCCGATGCCAATAGTGCTGTCGCCTGCCTCGATGCCTGTTACCAGACCCAGGGTCAAATCTGGGGGATGACGATTCCCAAAAATGACGTTGTTACAGTATTCACACCCAAGCAGGCAGCCCAGTTGGCAGAGCAGGGCGCATTGACGTTGGATAAGACTGACGGTGCACCGGTACAACTGGTCGCGGTAGGCGCCTATCAATTAGGCGTTTGTCAGGAGGTAAAACGCACTTTGTCTAAACAAGGTATTCAATGCCGCATAACGTACCTGTTGGAACCGGGTCGCTTTCGCCAACCGCGAGACCTTTATGAGCAGACTTATGTCAGCGATGTGGCTGCCCACACGAGCCTGTTTCCCGATGACATTCGTTTGCGAATTTTTGTATCACACCTGCGACCGGAAATATTGCTGGGTGTCTGCCGCCCTCTGGATCTTGGCGTTGATCGATGTATCGCTTTTGGATACTGCAATCAAGGCGGCACTTTGGATACGTCAGGTTTATTACGAGCGAATCAGTCTGATGCGCAGTCCATTGCCACAGTGGTAAGGCAGCAAATAAACAGAGGATAGGCATGAAATGACTGAAGAGAATGAGCCTCGGCGCCGGTTCCTGATAGGAGCCACCTCCGTTGTTGCAGGTGCGGGTGTGGTCGAAATCGCCGAACCCTTTTCTCTATCTAGGCTCTAGCTGTCAAACACGATTCGACACGATCTACACAGGCAGCCTATCGAGTCCTCAATTAAGGGATATTTACGCCCCGCTTGATGGTTCTATTGTAAACGGGGGAATTAACGTGTTGTTCAAGGTAGTGCTCATCATAGAAGCACGTAAAAATGTCCAACGTGATAATTTTTAAGCTGAAGAATGCGTCAGGCACCGTTTAATACGATGAAACCAATAATAAAACCAATCACCATGTCTGGATAACTCGATACTGGCCAGACCAACACACCGGCGAGAATGGCGCCATAGTTGGCGATAAAGTCATTGGGCGAGAAAATCCAGTTGGCATTCATATGTGAGCCGCTGATTTTTTCGCGATGGATTATTGTGAGACAAGCGATGTTGGCTGTTAACGCTTGCACCCGAAAGCCTGTCATCAATCCGGAAACATCCTCACTACACAAAAAGAAACGTCGCACGACCTCACTAAGTTCGCTCAACGCGAGCAGCATCTGTAAAAGGCCCGGCAGATGGGCTGCACGTAACTTCAAGCTGCTGGCGCGCCCCACTGCATATAGTGCCAGCCCGTAAACTGCGGCATCTGCGAACATATCTAACGAATCTACGATCAAGCCAGTAGACTACGCTATCCAGACGACTGCTAACTCTAGAGCAAACTTAGCCGCGTTGATACCTAACAACCATTTGAGTGCTCGCGATTCTCGTGCATGATCTACATGAGTTCAACCCTTATTCATTATAAACAGAAATGTGTCGTCGTCGACGACCTTATTACCAGCACTCAAGGCTGGGTCAAAACCCGCCTGCAGGAATCGTGTAGAATTTGGAGGTCTTTCTTTAGTATTGTGGTTCTGGTAAATTTATTGACGAACTCTAGGTAGATTTTATGATCAAACGCTGTTTCATTTTAGCGGTAGCGCTCATGGTTGCTTTGCAGTCAGTGACTTCTATTGCCTATGAAGAGCAGCTTCACCACGCGTCAGCAACGCACCATGAACATTCATTGGCGTCGGCTGACATCGAAAGAGAAGTGCATAAAAGCAATCCCTCTCAGAATGAGTCTCATCACTCCAGCGCTGATTGTCATCACAACCATAACTGTTTTCATATGGGTTTGGTGATACCACAGACATCTCTTCCCGCTACTGCCGAAACTTCAGTTGTACTGGTTTATCGAGCCAGCTTGCTGAAAGGCATCCACCCCCCACTACTGCGCCCTCCGATCGCCTGACTCTGCTTATATCTTCCCTGATCAGGGAATAGCTGTTTTTCAGACTTTCGTAGGAGCATTCTCATGCCTTCCATATTGCCCGTGTATGCGGGGAGATGCGCATTGCCGTATCGCATTTTTTACCTATTGTTGTGGGCGGCTATTGTATATCCGCTCAATGTCATTTGAGGGAATATATAGTGGCGGATAACAAACCAGTTGAGCTTGCATATCATTGGGTTCCAACAGAGCAGCGACCTCTGTACGATGCTGCTGTTGATAGTCTGTCACTAGATTACTGCCTTAAAGAAATTGAGCAGTGTTCTAGCAGGCCGTTGAAAAATTAACGTATTTGCCCGGTTTCGACGCCGAACACATTTTATTGATCATCAATTTTTTCATAGCCATATTAATTTGTACTGTTCATTTATGATGCGTTTTTTGTCACTTTATCGGGTCCAGTGGTCATTATTCGACCTCTGTAGCCACGTTTCCGGCCTCTCAAGCCATCAACCGCTTCATGCGGGTGATATTGTACGCCGCAGCCGTAAAGCGGAAGATCCAGGACACCTTGTCCCGACCACAGTGGCGAAGTTTTCGCATCAACCCTATGTCTTTCATCCAGCCAAAACATTCTTCAATCTGTTTGCGTTTTACCTGGCTGATCTGATAACCCGTTGTACCCGTCGTGCGTTTGTCAATCTGACTGCGACTGCTTTTGGCAGCCACGTGTGGTGTAATCTTCAGCGCCCTGCAACCTTGCACAAATTCTCCTGTGTCATAACCCTTGTCGGCACCAACTGTCATTCCAGGTCGAGTACCCAGCTGCGCCAGGATATTGATGTCCGCATCCCACTCTTTGCTGGTTCCTGCTTCAGTCACCTCAGTGCCAACGATCAACCCGTTGCGGTTCTCGGTCACAATGTGACCCATGTGACACAGTTTGCTCTCTTTCCCTTTGGACTTGCGAAACTGCTTCGCATCCGGGTCAGTCTTCGATTCATGCGTCTTGTTGCTGCGCGTTTGACCATGAAAGTCATCACCAGAATCATCGTCGTCACTGCTATCTTTAGGTCGAAACGACTTCATCGATGCGCAGGCTTCCAGCAATGTGCCGTCAACACTGAAATGCTCACGCGACATCAGCTTTTTGGCATACGCTTGTTTCTTGATAGCATCAAAAAACAGCGCGTCAATCTCATGCACCATCAACCTGTCCCGGTTTTTGGAAAAGGTCGAATGGTTCCAGACCTCATCATCCATGCCCAAGCCGACAAACCAGCGGAACATCAGGTCATAATCCAATCGCTCAACCAGCTGACGCTCGGAGCGGATTGTGAACAATACCTGCAACAACATCGCTCTGATCAGCTGTTCTGGCGGAATCGACGGACGCCCCACACTGGAATACATATCATCGAAGGTGGGTGCCAGCTCTTTCAGAGCCTGATCAACAACCTTACGCACCTTTCTGATCGGATGATCGGCTGGAATCCGCGATTCCAGTGTGCGATAACTGAACAAAACGTCCTGGGGAGAAATTTCACCGCGCATCGGATTGACCCTGTTAATTCGATGACGCTATTTTCTCATAATTCGGGTTTTTCAACAGCCTGCTAGCCATCAGGTGCACGATGTCTGTGTGTTTGGATAGTAGCGACATGGTGTCCGTATAAAATGAATAAACACCAAATTTGCCTCCCGCCTCGAATTTTCTGAGGCAGGCGAGGTTATTTAAGAAATAGTGTTAGCTGAGTGATTCTTACCTCTAAAAATCGATTTGGGAGAAAATCGATTAGCTATCGCTTTCAGATCGATTTTTATTTAGTTCGTTGAAATAATTTCCAAGCATCTCAACCATCAACTTGTCATCAATTACTTTTGCGTTGCGAAGCGCAATGATCAATCTTTCGGTCTCGTCAGGAATTACATCATCACCCGATAGCCTAGTGATAATTCTAGCTAGACTGGAGTGATTCGATGTCTCGATTTGAACGTTGCGCTCTATTGCTAATCTAGCTACGAAAGACTTTAGACCACTTTTGGGAATTTCTGTCATTACACCTGCAACTATAACCACTGTCTGATTCGCCACAATTTTAATAGACGCGCTGAGTGTTCGAAGGAACTGGTGCAGCTCGGACTATCTGTCTACCCAGTTTGCCAGCCTGACTCCCGGCGCATGTTTAAACTGCTTGGTGTTGTTGGTGACGATCACCAGTCCCTGAGATCGAGCATGGCCGGCAATCATTTCGTCATAGGGCCCTATCGGGCGTCCAATCTTTTTTAACTCTGCCCTGAGCTGACCGGTATGAATTGCCGCATCGGTATCATAAGGCAGTATCTCAAGGCGGGCCGCGAACCCTTCGATGTCACGCAGATTTCGCTCGACAGCGGCAGAGGCTTCGGCGCCGTAGATCAGCTCCAGGAGTGTGATTGAAGAAATACACATCTGGCCATCATGGGCCTTGAATGCCTGACGTACCTCGTCCGGTTTGTTCTTTATGGTATAAATCGCGATATTTGTGTCAAGCATGTACTTCAGCATTAAAGTGACTCACGCTCTTGGTGGGCTGGCTGCTTGCGCTCTTCCATAAAGTCTTCGGACACACCCTCAGCGTCAAACCAGGTATCCCAGGACTCACCCGCAGGGGTAATGATGCGTGTGCGGCCTATCATTACAATATCTACCTGTTTGACGTTGTCAGGGTAGGCAATGGGTTTAGGAAGACGCAGCGCTTGGCTTTTGTTGCTCTTGAACAGGTTTGCTCGCTCCATTCTCAATCCTTTAACTGGCTCGGTTTTGTTTTGTGGCGAGGGTAGCTACTCCAAGATAAATTTAGTTCAGGTATATGTCAATAGTATATCCTGCGCTGGTGGGCCGCTGTCCGTCGAATTACCCTGTACAGCGAGCATCTTGTTTAAGGGTCCGGGAGTGAGGTAAATGGGTTAAATTCCTTTCCGAATATAGAATCTTGGGCTGTTTTAAGTTGTTGATTATATTGAATAAAAAACTTAGGCCTTATTCGGAAAAATTAGGTTAAGCTATTGAAATATAAGTAAAAAAGGCATGACTACGAATCAGGTGGTCGCACGTTCGAATCGTGCCGGGTGCGCCATACTTATTCAAAAAAGCCCGCTTCTAGCGGGCTTTTTTATGTCTCCAATTTCTCCCCGGGGGTTACTTAAAAAACCTCCGGAATGAAGTCTCCAAATCATCTGACAGCGTTTTGAAGCGATCAGAGAGGTCGCTGGCATTATCTTCGGTAGACTTCGACAGCTCAGACAGTTTCTGGCGGGCAACCTGCAGGTCGGCTTCCATCTGGTCAGCATGTTTTTGCGCTTCGATCTTCTCGTCAGCCTGCTTGCTTTTGGCCTGAGCCCTGAGTTGATCCAGCTTGGCTGAATATTCTTCGATCTTGGCCTGGGCTTTCTCGATGTATGCGTCTTTATTGCTCATTGATGTAGCCTCCCTGGTTGCTGTTGAAACGAATTAATCATCCTACATGAATAACTGACGAACCGGGTAGCGTTGTATTCCTGCACAGAATTTTTGACAGACCTGTATGCCTGAATCAGGGTGCAGCATTAGCGCTGGTCAATGAGAAGGTCAGATTCTCTGCATTGCTTAACCCGAACCCGGTATCAAACACCTGGCCGTCAACCATGATCAAGTCTGAATAGACGTTTGTGTTCAGATCAAATTGCCCACTACAGTCCGGTAGCTCAAAATTCTCATTAAGTGCACCAGCCGTATTGAATGCTCTGATGTCTGCTACCTGGATCAAACCGGTGGCCAAATCCAATACTGAGAAGTTGATGTCAAAGCGTTCGATACCGTCCAGGTTGTCGGGCATACCGTTTTTCACGATCCGGACGCAGGAGTGGAGGGTTGTATTGCTTGTATCCAGAACGGCGATGTTGTTTATGTGCATATTGGCGCTATTCGGTGGAGTAACACCGTTATAGGGAGCCGGCCAGCTGCTGCTGGGTTCATAAACAGGACTGTTTGAACGATAAAAGGTCAGTAGCTTTGTGGCTGAGCCATGATATGAATTCAGGTTGGATGAAGTCACCTTGATCATGTTATCGCCCCGGAAGGAGGGTGTGACGTCCAGGCGAAGCAGGGTGCGAAAGCCTTCACCGGCGGATGTGGTGGATCCTGACCCTGGGTAGCGAGTGCTGTCATCATTGATTTCGATGAAAAAGGAATGGGTTCCGGAGTGAGTCAGGTATAAAGTTTTCCAGCCTGAAATACCGTCATCTGGTAATATCTCAGGTGCCTCCTGAGGCGACCAGAGAACACTGATTCTGTCGTTCTCCGCATCATTCGCCACAACTTTAACCTGTATACGGTTTGCAGTTCCGGTTCGGGCCACAGCAATTCTTGCAGTAGGTGGCTGGTTAAACTCCGGGTATGTGTCTACCGTGAAACTCAGTGTCTGCCAGCGCTGTTTACTGTCACTGTCATTGATATGAATTTGCCAGTTACCAGGCAAATGTTTTAGCACATCCAATTGAATCAAACCTGTCCAGTCTCAGCCATCCATCCTCACGGGTTGATTCTGTGATCGTGTTGTTATTCAACGCGCTGTCTTCAGCAGTAATACTGCTTTTTGCCAGGAAAGAGCGACTTGCCAGGGGGAGTGGCTGGTACAGCCATTCTGATTTCGGCTGCGAAGCAGAAATGGCAACTGAAGGTGGACCGTACAGTGCCTGAACTGCACGGATGTCATCTTCAGTTGGGTATTGCAGCGTATTATAGGGGTTGGCAAACATCATTGAGTTGGGGTTGTCCGAATGACCGAGCCCGAGCAGGTGATCCATTTCATGAGTCAGTGTGCGCATGGCTTTAGTCTGGTTGTCCCATCTGCTGGAGCGGCTGTTCAGCGTAATTGAACCATCCAGGTAAGGGTAATAGCGTAAGTCCGGGTCATAATTACCACGCCTTGGTGCAACCCGGGCTGAGAAGTTCTCTGCTGAACTGACCCAGGTGACACTGACGACTCGGTCCAGTCGTGATACAGAGGCAGTGATGTCATCACGGTAATTGCCAGCTTGCAGGATTTCTATCTTGATACCACTGACTTTTTCCCATCGCCCTGCAGCCTCTCTCAATAACGTCAGCATTTCGTTGCCATTGTTGAAATGAGCTGGGGAGAGTTACGTAAAGTTGCTAGCGCAGACCGGGAGCTATACGAGCCAGGCTATGGCGTGGATCAACTTGTCTATCGGACATTTGCAAGGGTTCTTGCGTATAATCGGAGAAAAGCAAAGCAAAGCAAAGCAAAGGAAGCTTCACTATGTGTTCTGACAGGTTTCATAAAGTCTCGGTAATTGCCGTTATGGTTTCACTCCTGTTTGGCATCAGTTTGAGCCATTCAGTCGTAGCGCAAGGGTTCGATGTTGACGCGCTGGCACCAGCAATTGCCCAGGTGCGCACGCCCACAGGAACCGGGTCAGGGTCGCTAATCGTTGAGGGAGACAGGGTGACGCTGCTAACCAACCGGCATGTTGTGGTTGGTTATGAGGAGGTCGAAGTCGCGGTGTTGCTGGACGTTAATGAACCAGCAGTGCCAACGTTTAAAGCGCGGTTGTTGTCATTTTCACCTGATTATGACATGGCATTATACCATGTTTATGAAGATTTGAACGGAGCAGCGGTGAGAGCTTCAGACCTGCTTGCTGGCAACCACCCTTCCGGATTTACCTTGCCCATGATCAGTCTTGCCTCAGAACAGGAAATTCTGGGTCGTGGCGAGAGCATCGCCATTCTGGGATACCCTGGTCTGGCTGATGATGAACTGGTTTACACAACCGGCATTATTTCTTCTGTGCAAATGCAAGAAATCGATAGCGCCAATGATACCAGTGTCGTGGGCTGGTATCGCACCAATGCTGAGATGTCACCAGGCAACAGTGGCGGTGTGGCCGTCAATCAGGATGGTGACATTATCGGTATTCCAACGGCTGTATACATGGAACAGACAACCGGTGGTCGCCTGGGCAGTATTCTGGCGACTCCACTGGTTCGTAACACCATGGCAAATGACGCCGAACTGCTGACGGCATGGTCAGATTACGAAAATGGCAACGGCCTTATTGCTTCTGCATTCGCCGCCTCAGGTAGTCATGAGCTGGACAGGGCCTCTTTCTCTGAAGATTTTGAAACCTACCTCTATGCCGGTGGTAACCGGGATGTCAATTACCTGGGGGGAGAGTGTGTTGGACAAGCGGCTGCCGAGCCCGATTTTCAGTTTGATGTCAAAGAGCCGCTCGGTGAAATGCTGCTGGCCTTTGCTGCTGAGGATGATGGTGATGATGCTGTACTCGTCGTCAATGACCCTTCAGGTAACTGGTACTGTAATGATGATGCTTATGACGGCAGCATGAATCCGGCGCTGTTGATGGATCTTGCTGAAAGTGGGACTTACCGGGTCTGGGTTGGCAGCTACCAGACGGGCGCTGTGTTTGGCGGTACGTTGCTGGCCAGACAGGGGAGTGATTTGTTTGATGGCGCCGGTGTGGCCCAGCCAAATAGTGGCGAGGGCAATTTTGATCTGTCTCTGGACTGGCAGGGTGAACCTCACTATGGTTCTGTTTCACTGGAAGAAGGCTTCATCCCAGATCCGCATGCAGTGAGCATCCAGGCCGGTGGCCAGGTTGATGTTGGCGCCCAGGGTTATGGCAGCAGTTGTACTGGCTATGCATCACAGAGCCCGGACTTCCAGTTTAACTGGTCAGGCGGTACAGAGGATTTACGGGTATATTTTGAATCCGATGATGGTCAGGATGCAACGCTTATCATCAATACATCAAGTGGTGAATGGCTATGCAATGATGACGCTAATAGCGATACGCTGAATCCTGAAGTGGCATTAAGCGGGCAGGCGGAAGGCCGTTTTGATGTCTGGGTAGGGCGTTATTCGCAAAGTGGTTTGATCCCTGGCACCTTGTATATATCCGAACTGGGCGGCGGGTCAGATAGTGGTAGTGCTGATGATTTTATTGCGTCACTATTTGACGATTCCGTTGAAGGTGGTCTGGACTGGTCTGCCACAGCCAATTTTGGTGAGATCGAGTTGACAGAATACTTTGTACCGGACCCTCATGAGGTGAGTGTCATCGCCGGAGGCAGTGTCGATGTGGCGGCACAGGATTATGGCAGCGAATGCATGGGGTATGCGTCGAGATCACCAGATGTCACACTAAGATGGAATGGCTCCACTGATGATTTGAATGTGTACTTTGTTGCGGATGATGGTGACGAGGATGCGACGCTGATTGTCAATACTTCGACTGGTGGGTGGGTATGTAATGATGATGCCCATGCACTGACACTGAACCCGCAGGTGTATCTAACGGACAGTTCAGAAGGTCGGTTCGATATCTGGCTCGGTACCTATGATGAGAACGGGGCTGTATCCGGAACCCTGTATATATCAGAGCTTGAAAAACTTATTCCCTGAGTCTTGCAATGGAGTCGAGCAGCGACTCGATTTCCCGGCGTAGCCCCCGGTCAGCGCCAGTCATGCTGAGGGCACGTCGTGCCAGGCCATCAGCTTCGCCATAGCGTTGTTGCAGGCTGCGTATGCGTGCCAACTCGTACCAGACCACGGGGTCACGAGGAGATATGCTCAGGGCGCGTTCAGTGATTGCGGCGGCTCTTTCCAGTTCACCCGCTTGTGCGGCACTGCGTGCAGAGGTCAGCAGTGAACCAGTGGGTGATGTATCACGAGGGTTAGCCAGTGGACTATCCTGTGGTGGCTGAGAGTTCCTGGTCTCGTCGATAGCTCCGGTATCTGCAGACGGGCTGGCAACTCCTGTAGCTGTACTTTCATAGACCTGTCGTTCACTGCTGCTGTTTGAGCCATTATCAGACACGATAGCGGGCTGGCTGCGCTCGACTGGCGCAGGTCCCTGGGAGCCTGGCCCATAAACTCGATCATAAGTGGCGCAGGCAGACAGCAAAGCCATTAATGAAACGATTAATGGTTTGATCAATATCATCGGGTAATACTCCTTACCTGGCCAAAGAACCTGTCCAGCAATGATCCGGATGACTCGCAATCCACAGAGGGTTGAGGTAATACCGAAGGCGAAAAAGGCAGCGATTGAGCCTGGCTGCAGTCCTGATTGATACGGTCCTGGGTTGGCACCGGCGCGACCCGGTGCCAGACAATACTTTCCGGTGCCGGTGTGTATCGGGGTTGTATGTTTAATCCAGCCATCAGATCGGTCCAAACTGGAAGAGCGCCTGTCGCGCCACTTAGACCTGTATCAACGTTCTCGTCATGGCCCAGCCAGACCACACCCATCAGGTTGCTGCCATAGCCGACAAACCAGCTATCTCTTAAATCATTGGTGGTTCCTGTTTTGCCTGCTAACGGGAGCTGGTTGCCCAGCTTTTTCTTGGCACTTTCAGCGGTGCCTTGATAGAACACCGACTGCATGGTGTGTTCGAGCAGGAACATCGTTTCCGGGTCGGTTATCGGTGTTGATTCGACACCGTATCGTTGCAGGGGCTGTCCCTCACCGGAGGTCACTGCAACCACGGCTCGCAAGGGTGAGTAGTACCCCCCGCTGGTTAAACTTTGATACACCTGTGCGACTTCCAGTGGAGACATTTCCAGTGCACCCAGCAGTACCGAAGGGTAGGGGTTGGCATCACCTTTATAGCCGGCTCGTTCCAGCATCCGTATAACACGGTGTACACCCAGTTCCATGCCCAGGTCGACTGTTGCCAGGTTTAATGACCGGTAAAGGGCTTCATGTAAATAGACATTACCGTCATATTCGCGGTTGTAGTTTGAAGGGGACCAGATGTCACCATTATCGAGTTCAATCTCGACAGGGCGGTCATCCAGAATCGACGCCAGGGAATACCGCCCAGAGTCCAGCGCGGCCAGATAAACGAATGGCTTGATCAGTGAGCCGATTTGCCTTTTGGCGTTGAGTGCCCGGTTAAAGCCTCTGTCGTCAGGGTCGCGACCGCCGCTTATGGCCCTGACCTCACCAGTGCTGGCATCAGTGATAATGGTAGCAGCCTGAAGCTGGTCAGCTGTGGCTGAGTCGATTTCTACTGAGTCGACGGCACGCTGGATACGTTGCTCGACCTGTTCCTGGATGCCTACATCAAGCGTGGTAAAGATGCGTAACCCGGAACGGCGCAGTGACTCAATGTCATACTCACGGGCCAGGTTGTCCTGTACCAGTGCCATAAAGGCAGGGTAGGCGTTGCTGCGTGACCGGGGGCGCTCAATGACATCCAGAGAAGCACGCGCAGCAAGTTCCCGCTCCCGTTCGGTAATGAGACCTTGGGTGGCCATTTGTGACAGTACCGTATTGCGACGCTCGATTGCCCGTTGTGGATTTCGACGCGGATTATAGAGTGAAGGTGCTTGCGGCATTCCGGCCAGAAGTGCAAATTCTGACAAAGAGAGCTGGTCAAGCCGACGACCGAAGTAGAATTCAGCCGCTAAGGAAAAACCGTGGATGGCACGGTTGCCTTGTTGCCCCAAAAACACCTCGTTCATATAACCTTCGAGGATTTGCGCTTTGCTGAAATGGATTTCCAGGGCAATGGCCATTATGGCTTCTTCTGCTTTCCGGGCCAGCGTCTGGTCACGGTGCAGGTAGAGGTTCTTGACTAACTGCTGGGTCAGGGTGCTGCCACCCTGGACAATGCCTCCGGCTCGGATATTGGCCAGCATGGCTCTGGCGATGCCTTGCAGGTCGACACCGAAATGGGAGTAGAAGCGGCGGTCTTCAATAGCAACCACGGCATCGATCAGCTGTTGAGGCACGTCTTCCAGGCTCATCGGCAGGCGGTCCTGGCCGGTTTCCGGGTTGATCTGGGCTATTTCCAAAGGCTCCAGTCTCATCAGAGGTACCGGGTCGCCACGACTGTCAGTCAGCCGGCTGATGGAATTTCCGGCATATTGCAAATTGACCAGCCGCTCGGGCTCAGGGCCATCCCAGAACTGAAAGCCACGTGTATAAAGTTCAAATTGATTGCCTAACTCCCTGAATTCACCCGGGTTGTTAGGAACGTCACTTTCCCGGTACCCCAGATCGATCAGCGTTGACCTTAGCTGCTCTGGCGGCAGGGACATGCCAGGGTACAACTCGTGTGCTTTGGCATAAATACGCGCAGGTAATTCCCATTGCAGCTGACCAAAACTGGTACGGATCTGGTAATCAGTCCAAAGGAGCCAGCCTGCGGCGACAAGCACAGCAGGCAGAGCAATCCATTTGAATAGCCAGCGTTTAAAAGAAAACTGCTTTTTGGCTTTCCGAGTGTTTCTGGTTGGTTTTTTCGAGCGGGTACGTCGTTTGGTCATGAGCTCAGCTTAATGGGTATATCGGTGGCATTGTATCAGTAACGTGGTTGCTTGCTGAAAAATTCCTCAAAAAATACTGCAGTTGTAAATGTTCTCTGATAGAGTTTTTTCAATTATTCCAACCTGATGAGGTTATTTGATATGCAGATTCGTTACCTGGGTTTGACTGCCGCTATTGCCGGTATGAGTTTGTCGTCGCCATTACTGGCTGATGATACGGAAAAACTGGAGTCCCTGATTGCTGCGGATCACCGTAGCGAGGCTAACATTGCCCGTAATGAATACCGCCACCCTGTTGAAACACTAGAGTTTTTGGGGCTGGAGTCGGGGATGACTGTGGTTGAGATATTGCCCGGTGGTGGATGGTATACAGAAATTTTGGCTCCTTTCCTCAAGAGCAATGGTCAATATTATGCGGCGCACTTTTCACCTAACGGTACGTTGTCGTATCAGCCTCCCGCGCTAATGCGATTCCAGGACAAGTTGGCTGAAAACCCCGAAGTCTATGGTGAAACCACTATCACCCATCTGAACCCTCCCTATGCAACGTATATAGCACCGCCAGGGTCGGCAGATCTGGCCCTGACTTTCCGCAATGTGCATAACTGGATCATGGCTGGCACACAGCATGAACATTTTGAGACCTTTTACAAAGCTGTCAAACCCGGCGGTGTATTGGGTGTGGTCGAGCATCGCGCGCCTGAGGGTAGCAGCATGGAATTCATGAGCACGTCCGGTTATGTGACTCAGGATTATGTCATTGAACTGGCAGAAGCTGCTGGATTCGAGTTTGTTGACAGTGCTGAAATTAACGCCAATCCCAGCGACACAAAAGATTATGCACGCGGCGTGTGGACCCTGCCACCGACACTGCAATTGGGCGATCAGGATCGTGAGGACTACCTGGCAATCGGCGAAAGTGACCGCATGACACTGAAATTCCGCAAACCGGAGATGTAATCGCATCGCGATGAAATACCACAAGGCAGAGAGGTACCAACGTCACCAATCAAAGCAAAGGGTGCGCTGATTTGTCGCATTCTTTTGTATGCCAGTCTGTGAAATGATACTGGCACTGGATACAACGTGGACCTCCCCCCGTCTCTGGGTGGATTAAGGCTGGCGCCTTCGCGCCAGCCTTTTTTTTAGCCAACAAACCCCAGACACAACGAACACAGCACAAGGGAAGGGCATCACACCACGCATCGCAGCCAGTGAGACCACGCTTTGCCTGGCACCCTTCACCCGAAAGAGCAGCCGAACTGTTTGAGCCGTCAGGCGAGTTTTCGGCTGCCGGGTGAAGGGTGCCAGGCAGTGGTCGGTTGCGATGCGTGGTGTGATGCCCTGACCGCTGTTCGAAAGTGCAGGCGGACTGTCTGAAGCCGTCAGGCTGAGTTTCTGCCCGCCGAGCGACAAGCGGTATGCTGTGGTCGTCTGCCATCTGAGCTATGATGCCCTGACCGCTCTCAACCGAGTTTTCGGCTGCCGGGTGAATGGTGCCAGGCAGTGGTCGGTTGCGATGCGTGGTGTGATGCCCTGACCGCTCCCACCCAATGTAACCATACTGTCACGATGTAGTGTTACCTTTCTTCTTGCTTTCAAGATCTACCTAATACCTGAGAAGCACTGATATTGGGCGTTACAGTCACTATGTGGTGATATGTATCACTAGAGTGTCGGTAAGTGACATTCAATTGTTACTATTTTAAACAATCCTTGATTCCCCCTTTTCGATACCTAAAATACCGCGCTTCGGTCAGAAGACGGGCATGTGTCTTTTTGCTTTTTAATGCCTGCACGACCGGTACATACCATCAGGGGGTTTCATGAAAACGTTTAACAATAATTTTAAACGCAGCAAGAAAGCGATGATTCGTTCATTCGTTGCTGCTTGTGTTGCATCTTCTGCCACGCTGCCAGCTATGGTTGTGGCTCAGTCAGATACACCGGAAGTTGAAGAAGTCGTTGTTACCGGCTCTTACATTAGAAATTCTGCATTTGCAGGTGCTTCTCCCGTAGACTCAGTGACACAGTCTGACCTGCTAGAGTCTGGCGCACCGGCAATGGGTCAATACATCCGTGACCTGCCTTACACGCAAAACACTGACGTTGTTGCTAACGTAAACTCAACTCAAAACGGCCAGCAGGACTCAAACGCTGCCCGCTTCAATTTGCGCGGTCTGGGTACCAACAGCACGCTGACACTGGTTGACGGTGTTCGCTCTGTGAATGATGGCGCGGTTGCTTCGTTGCTGCCAGAAATCGCCATGGAGCGTCTGGAAGTGGTTCTGGATGGTGGTTCAGCCCTGTACGGCTCCGATGCTGTTGCAGGTGTGGTGAATTTGCTGCCGGTTAAAGAATTCGACGGGTTCCGCGTCCGTACTTATTACCAGACCGATGAAGAAACCAGCTTTGACGAGCCAAAAATCGGTTTACTCTGGGGTCGTTCTTTTGACAATGATGTGAACTGGGTAGCATCTTTCCAGGCTTCCAAAAAGACACCTGTACTGCGTACAGAGCGTCCTGAGTACCTTGAGTTTGATATCTCCGAATCATCATCAGGTAACCCAGGCAATTTCCAGGCAGCCGCTGGCGGACTGGGCGATGGTGGTACTGGTGCACTGATGCGTGATCCTTCTTGTGGTACGTTCAATGAAGGTAACGAAGATAAAACAGAGTCTGGCGCTTTCCCAAGCGGTCAACCTTATGGTTCGACAACTTGCCTGTTTCACTACGGTACGCAACACGACTACGCGCGCGGTAATGTAGATTATACGTTCTACAATAACGTTACCTGGGAACCAACCAACTGACTGCAGTTTGAGTTGCAATCCAACTACAACTACCGTGAGTCGCGTTACAACACATCAGCCAGCCTGAGCAACTCGACCAATAATCAGTTTGCTTTGTTTATTCCAGAAGCGCATCCAGCCAATCCATTCGGTGAAGCTGTTGTGCCTCGTAACTGGCGCCCATTCAATGGTATTTCTGGCACGAACCCGTCTTTCCTCAAAGACGATGGCCGTGATGTGCAGGACTACCGTTACTACACCAATGCCAACCGTCTGAATGCCCGTTACGATATCTCTGATACCTGGACAGGCTACTCTTACTACACCGTGCAGGAAATGCGTCGTTCTGTTGATACACGCACTCTGATTCTGCCGCGTCTGCAGGCAGCGCTGATGGGCGAAGGTGGCGTAAGCGGTGATCAGTGGTTTAACCCATTTGGTTCATCTGATTCACGTTCTCCATTCTACGAAGCAGGTGTCACAGACAACAGTCAGGAACTGGTTGACTGGATGTTTGAAGAAGAGAATCAGCGCGAAGTGAGCCGTCGCAACCTGGAAGTATTCGAAACCATGGCAACGGGTGAAGTGTTTGATACGCCATTTGGGCCTTCTCAGATCGCTCTGGGTTTGCAACATCGTGACGCACGTGTACGTGAGACTCCAAACGTATATGCAGTCATGGGGCAAAGTTACAATACTTCTATCACTGATGCGCCACCCTTTGCGACCGATTACACCGATCGTGTCAATGCTGCATTCGTAGAGTTTGAAGTACCTCTCTACGACACTGTTTCGGCACAGATCGCAGCTCGTCACGAGAATTTCATCGACCAGAATATTGATACCACGACGCCTAAAGTGGCACTGCGTTGGGAAGCACTGCCTGAGCTGGCTCTGCGAGCGTCCTGGGGCGAAAGCTTCCTGGCACCAGATCCTGGTACGAACCGTCCTTTCAATGCCAACGAAGGTTGCGGTGAAGTGTTTGCCGGACTGGATCCGTTGACTGGCAACAGCCTGGCTGGTTCACAGTCTTGTTCATCAGGTAACCCTGATATCAAGCCAGAGACTTCTGAAATCATGAACATTGGTTTCACCTGGGAGCCACTGGATGAGTTAAGCTTGAGCGTTGATTATCAAACTATCGATTACAGTGATCGTATTCGTTCTTTGAGCACAGTGGATTCAGTAGAGCTGCAATTCGCACGTATGCTGGAAGCCACTGGCATCTCTGAAGCTGATTACGATGCAACGCCTGGTTCCGATACTCGTGAAGCGGCCAATGCATGGTTAGCTTCGCAGCCAAGCGGTGAATTGACTGCGCCTGGTATTCAGCGTGATCCAACGGACCAGTCTGTCGTTAAGACAGTGCGCAACCCGGCAAACATTGCTGAAGTGATGATTGACCTGATTGATGTGAAAAGTCGCTACCGCATCCCAACTAATAACTGGGGTACGTTTGTAACAACGTTGACTGCGTCTTACTTCACGAAATACGAGTATGTTGACCTGTCCGGTGAGACTTCTGATGCGCGTGGCAAACAGAACGGTGACAGCGGTATCGTACCGCCACTGCCTAAGCTGAAAGCTAACCTGCGTCTGAACTGGTTCAAAAATGCGCACAGTGCTTCTGTGTCTGCAAACTACCAGCATCACGTAGTCACTGATGGTTCATTCTTTGCGTTTACAACAGGTATTAAGCCTGCTCGTACAATTCAGGCGCAAACACTGGTTAACGCACAGTACTCATACATCTTCGACGATCTCTTTGATAGCGAAGTGACTTTAAGTGCTGGTGTTAACAACATGTTTGACCAGCGCGCACAGCGCCTCCCGCAACTGGGTGGTATGGAAACACGACTGCAAACACCGTTTGGTCGTCAATTTTGGGTAAGCGTCGACTGGACGCCAGGCTTCTGATCACGTCACTGACGTAGATATAGAGGTATTGCTCTGCCCCGGTGCGAAAGTGCCGGGGCATTTTTTTTGTCTAAAGATTGCCTTGCCAGGGTGAATCTATCCGAATGAATTCATCGCGCTTGCGCTGTTTTGGCCAGTCGATGCGATTGACTTCGGCAATGTGAAAAGGAAAACAGTCCAGACCGTTTTTGTTCACAATTCGGGTCAACTGCTGGATGTCAGATGTTGTTAGCTTTTGAGTGACCTCCAGCTCGAGAACAATATCCTTTTTCGCATATTGCCGAAACCGGAAAGCTCGTATTGATTTTAATTGCCCGATTTCATCGCCCAGGAACGGCATTGGAATCTGTTTACCATCAGGTCGTTTTATCAAATGACGCTCACGTCCCCAGATTTTCTTGAGAACGGGCATGGGCCTGCCGCAAGAACAGGGTTCTCCCCATTCAGCCAGATCACCCAGTTCATATCTGATTAATGGCATGGCAAATGATTGCAGCGCAGTCACTAATACGCGCCCGGTTTGACCGGGTGGACAGGGCTGGTTGTTATTATCGACAATTTCAAGCAGGACCGTAGGGCTACAGACATGCAAATGCTGCTGTGGACAGCTGATTGCCAGCCAACCTAACTCTTCACAGGAGTAGCGGTTAATAATTGGCGCTGCAAAAGCACACTTTACCCAGTACTGGTGTGCTGGAGCAATTCGCTCCCAGTGTGAAATCACCTGATCAAATGTAATGGTGCGCTTTTGTTCGATGGCACGCCGTGCCAGTTCCATGGCCAGAACAGGGCTGCATTTCAGGTATGCGGGTTTAAGTGCTGCCAGCCAGTCCAGATGATCGTCGAGTGTGCCTGACTCAGCTGCACGTATTTCGCTCCTGCCAAACATGCCTAACATCTCATACACCTTGCCCCAGCTGTCCCGCTTGGCTGGTGTCATTCCAATGCCTAAGATAGCAATGGTTTTACGGGGGTTACGCTGTTGCCATTCATGTTCAAGTAAAGAAGTGGCCGTGTAATAACACATGTAACGATTGACTTCTTTCTCAACACGAACCGGTTCGCCTGTCGAACCTGAGCTCTTTGCGGTGATAATTTGTTTTTCTTCCAGGCTCTTCCACCTGGCTTTAAGCGAATCAAAATGTTGCTGCAGATTATTTCGGCTCAAGACAGGAAGAGCGCTTAACACCTTGAACGGATCATCCTTTATTAGTTGGTAATCGATGCTGTTCAGTCGGTTCTGCCAAAATTGCGAGTACTGGTGAGCATGCCTGAAAAGAGCTGCCAGCTGTTTCTCCTGCACCTGCCTGATATTGTTCGGGCTGCTGTGCTCATAATTATTGATTTGCTGTTTAAGGAGCAGTAACTGGGCCAATTCAGGTGGATACATGGTTGGCACCTGGAGTGGACTGGCTGATTCTGCCGTGAATTTATGATGTGACATATTGAGTCGCTTTCCTGATTCAAACCAATATCCGAAACACATTCAGCGCAGATAGCTTACAACTTATCTGATTGTGGAAGCATTGGCTGTCGACTGTAATGCAAGATGTGAAATGTAGCAGGTAATCCAGGGATAACCAATTTGGGTACAGGGAGGGGGCATGACAGATAACAGGAAGAAAAAGGTAATGCTGAAAATGCAGGTTGCATCAATCACGCTGGTTGCTGCATTCATCTTGAGTGCCTGTCAGCCAGGCTCTGACACTTCAGTCACTGGATCAGTTGCGGTTAATAGTGGGTCTTCTGCAACGGCACAGAGCACCATGCAGTCCTTTCCGGGGCATTACCAGGGGTACAGTGAGGCGGAATATGATGGGTATGAGCTGTCTTCCCGCTACATTCCAATGCGTGATGGGACGCAGATTGCCATTGATGTATTCCGCCCGACTGATAATGGCGAAGTCGTTACCGAACCTTTGCCTGTTTTATGGATGCATACCCCGTACCATCGAAGAAATTATGGTGGTGGATTAACCGCTGAAAATTATCCAGGTAAAGCGCTACGCTTGCTTCCTCATGGTTATGTTGTTGCGGTGGCAGACTTCCGCGGCCTTTTTGCCAGCTTTGGTACCAATGAGGGTGATAATCGCGGCGAGTGGCAGGAGCATGCCAGGTGGGACTCTTACGACATAACGGAATGGCTGGCTGCTCAGCCCTGGAGCACAGGCAATATAGGGATGTGGGGCTGCTCTGCTACAGGTGGTAGCCAGATGCAGGCACTGACCGTAGCACCGCCAAGTCTGAAAGCCGTTTTTCCGATGAGTTGTGAGTGGGACATTTACCCGTTTGCCAGCTTTGGCGGCATGGCTCCACCCCAGGGTGTGCCGACGCGCTTAATGAGAGGAGGCGACCGGGAAGCTCGCGACAGAATGTCTGTTCCTGTCGATGGTGATACAGAGAGAGTATTGCTTGATGCGGCGATTGATGAACATACAGATAATATTGAAACAGCTGGTTATACCCCTTTTCGTGATAGTGTTGCCGAGAATTTCGGTAACCAGTGGTGGCTGCAAAGCAGCCCGCACCGTTACAAAGATACAATAGAAGCATCAGGGATCGCGATTTACAGCGCGGCCAACCTAGATGAAGAGGGGCCAGGTTATGGCCCAGCCTTTACTTTCAATAACCTCACAAACCCACGAAAATTTGTCATAGGGCCTGCAACCCATTGCGATTGGACAACCGTGATGAGTGAAACCGGCTTTGACATACTTATTGAGGAATTGCGTTTCTTCGATCACTGGCTAAAGGGTATTGATAACGGCGTGATGGACGAAGCGCCAGTGACGTACTACACCTATAACCTGGACCGAAGTGATATAGGACTGCCTGGCTGGCAAACAGCCGAATCCTGGCCATTACCTGATCAACAATTAACAGCATTTAATCTGATCCCTGATGGCCTGACCACTGAGTCAGCAGGGGAAGGAAGTGAAATTTCAACGCAAGTAGATTATGAAATTAATAACGATAATTTCTGGGAAAAAGGCATTCAGTTTACAACTGACCTTTTAAGCCATGATATGCAGATAACCGGTCACCCGGTATTACACCTGTGGTTATCCAGTACCGCAAAGGATGCTGATGTTGTCGCCAGGATTGATGATATAGCGCCAGATGGCACGGCAACATATTACACAGTAGAGGGGCGACTGAGGGCTTCTCTACGCGCCACGGAGCCAGCACCCTATGACAATCTGGGTTTACCATATCATCCTTTTACAGAAGATTCGCAGGAAATGTTGCAGCCTGGTGAGCCGGTTGAACTGGCATTTGATTTTTATATGATGTCAAACGTGTTCAAGGCGGGGCACAGGATCAGGTTGACGCTGAATTTCGCTGATGAAAGAACGACGCCCCGAGTTTCGCCAACCCCTGAGAATACACTGCATTTTGGCGCAGAAACCCCTTCGCGCTTGATACTGCCGGTTATACCGGCAGCGCCGATGTGAATTTGATTTCTTCCATGACAAAACTGGCTGTAACATCAAACAGGTCGGCTGCTATTAATTGTTGATAAAGGCTGTCGTAGTCGTGCATGTCGGCGACGACGGCCTTCATCAGGTAATCAATCTGACCGCCAAGTCTGTACACCTCCAGTACACCAGGTACATTCTGTACAACTTGATTGAATTTTTTTGCCCAGTCCGCATTATGCTGGTTGGTGCGGATACTTATCCAGACAGTCAGGCCCAGGTTCAGCTTGGCTGGATCCAGTAATGTGACTCGCTGCCTAATGACACCTTCCGCTTCAAGCTTCTGGATGCGTCTCCAGCATGCTGATTTGGACAGCGCGCACTGCTCTGCCAGATCAGCCACCGACGTGCTGGCATCGCTTTGTATGAGCCTGAGCAGTTTTCGGTCTGTTTTGTCCAGTTCCAAGGAGGTTTCTCCGTTATCAATTGAATCGAAATATTCTTTCGTTCTGATGCTATATAAAAGAATAATATTCCACTTATTGGTTAATTTAAAGCACTAATAGGGATAATGTTTCGCGCAGTTTTGATTATGCTATGACCAGGTTTTTCAAATGGTTGAGGGATGTATGGCAGTCACTGCAGAAGGTGGTTCGACAGTATTTCAATGGATTGCTGACAATGAAGTGGGAGCACTGGCCAGGATCAAAACGCCATTTGGCGTTAAACCGCTGATATATGCCGATTACACAGCGTCCGGAAGATCGCTGGTCGCGGTTGAGAGTCTGTTGAATAATCAGGTCAGGCCGTTTTATGCCAATACTCACAGTGAGTCCAGTTACACCGGTTCTCAAACCACTGGCTGGCGAGAAGCTGCTCGTGCCATGATCAAAAAGGCAGTGAATGCGAATGCCAGTGACAGGTTACTTTTTTGTGGGTCAGGTGCCACAGCAGCGATAAACCGGTTGATTCAGTTATTGGGGCTGGAGAAGGGCGGGCAGGCATGCACTGGCAAGGAGAGTGACAAGGGCGAGAACTGCCCGGTCGTGTTTATCGGGCCTTATGAACACCACTCTAACGAACTGCCATGGCGGGAATCAGTGGCCAAGGTCGTCACTATCCCACTGAATAGCAAAGGGCAGATTGACTGTGACGTGCTGGAAGCGCAGCTCAAAAAATATGCCGATCGTCCGCTGTTAATTGGCAGTTTCTCGGCCGCATCTAATGTGACGGGTACCATTAGCGATGTGCCAGGTGTGACAAAAATACTGAAGCAGTACGGTGCACTTGCCTGCTGGGATTATGCCGCAGCGGCTGCCTACTGTCCCATTGACATGAACGGGGTTCATGCTCTGGACGCGGTTTTCATTTCCACCCACAAGCTCCCTGGCGGCCCGGGGACGCCAGGTCTGTTGATTGCCAAGGCATCATTGTTCCGAAACTCCCGTCCAGGTATGCCGGGAGGCGGCACAGTGTCATTTGTGTCACCGGATAACCATCATTATCTTGCCGATCTTGAGAGAAAAGAAGAAGGTGGTACGCCAGCCATTATTGAGTCAATCCGCGCCGGATTAGTCTTCTCTATTCGCTCGCAATTAGACATGACGCAAGTTAACGGTCTCGAGCTGAAGCTGGCCAGGCGTGTGATACAACGGCTTAGCCAACACCCTGATATTGAAATTATCGGCGATCACAGCAATCCCCGGCTGCCGATTATCTCAATGCGTCTATGGCACCAGGGGCGGCAGCTTCACTACGGTTATGTTGTGTCACTGCTGAATGATCTTTATGGGATCCAGGCCAGGGGAGGGTGTTCCTGTGCAGGACCTTATGCCCACCATTTGCTGGGTATTGATACAGAAGAAAGCCGGCAACTTTTACAGGCAATGCAGGATGGCGACACCGTACTTCGTCCAGGTTGGGTGCGCATCAATTTTACCTATTTCATGAACGAAGAAGTGATCGAGTATTTGCTTTCCGCCATTGAGGCCTTGGCAACTCACGCTATTAACTTGTTGCCTGATTACCATTACAACAAGGTTCGTGGCACCTGGGACCATGTTCAGGCAGTTCAGCCCGATTTGCCTGACCTATCTCAATTAGACTGGCTCAAACAGTCAGAAGAGAATGTAAAAAATACAACCAACGGGGCATTTCCCAGGACAGATTTAACCTCCTTCCTTCATGCTGCTCATAAAGCCCTGGATAAATCAAAGCCACGTAATAACAGAAGCACTCTCGGATTATCTCCCGTTAGTAAACCGAATGAGAGGTTGCGTTGGTTCTGGGTTGCCAGCGATTTTGAATAAACCGTCTGTTGTTACGAATTGTAGCGAACGCTCGCCTAAAGCTGACTGATGTGACTATAGTTCAATTTATTAAATAACAGCCATCAGAAAACCTGATCGGTTAATAAAACAATGATAATCACAATCAGGGGCTGGGCAGGTTCTCGGATTTGCAAGCGGCTTCGGCGGAGAGGGTACCCAGATGGTATATACGTTGTCTCGCAAGTCGGGCGCTGTGCCTGCAAGAATCTATTCCTGTTGCTTGGCAACAGTGTTAATACCGATGTCTGTTTTGAGTACTGCGCAGGAGTCGCCGATACAGACGGCTACTCAAATGGCCAGGTTTGAAGAGTCGAATCTGCAGTTTGAATTGGACGGAAACTTGTCCGAATCTGTCTGGCAACAGATTACACCTTACGATGGGATGCGTGTCATTACACCTGATACGCTGGCTGAAAGCGAATACACCACAGAAACTCGTATCTTTTACACCGAGCGAGGTATCTATGTTGGTGTCATGAATCACCAGCCGACTGACTCCCTGGTAGCTCGCATGACTCCTAGAGATACGCGTTTGGAACGCGATGGCTTCGTGGTTGGGATCGACGCCTCAGGCGATGGTCGCTATGGCTATTTTATGCGAGTGAATCTGGGTGATTCCAAAACCGATGGCACTATTCTCGCAGAAAAGCAGCTCAACATGCAGTGGGACGGCCCATGGGATGCCAGAACAGCTGTCGTCGATGGCGGCTGGAGCGCAGAATTCTTTATGCCCTGGTCGATGATGGCTCTGCCTCAGGCTGCGGCTGATAACAGACCGATTGGTGTCTATACAGAGCGCCAGGTCGGGCATTTAAATGAAACCTGGTCATCTCCGCCACTGCCATCTACGGCTAATGAGTATATCTCTTCTTTTCGTCGCTTTAACCTTCAGGACATAGAGCCACGCCGCCAAATTACCTACTATCCTTATGTGTCAGCCACCCATGATGCGGTTCGCGATGATACTGAAATGCGTGTTGGTGCGGAAATTTTCTGGCGACCCTCTACCAACACTCAGTTGTCTGCGAGCCTGAATCCTGATTTTGGTAACGTAGAGTCAGATGATGTGGTCGTTAACCTGACGGCCTATGAAGTTTTTTTCCCGGAAAAGCGCGCCTTTTTCCTGGAAGGTCAGGATGTGTTTTCGACTTCACCCAGGAATGTCAGTGCACGAGGTCCCGGTGGCCCGACGACTATGTTGAACACCCGCCGCATAGGTAGTTCTGCGGTTTTTGATGTACCTGACGGGATCAGTACATTAGCGACAGATTTGAGTGCACCTTCTGACTTGCTAGGTGCCGCAAAATTGACTGGTCAGAACGGCAATTTACGCTATGGCACCCTGGTAGCGATGGAAGACGACATGGAAATCCGTGGCATCGATGCCAATGGCGAGAGTGTGGCATTACAAGCAACCGGGCGGGATTTTCTGGTTGGGCGGTTACTTTACGAAGATGCCAGTAGTGCGGGACGCCGGTCAATTGGCTGGATGGGGACTGATGTTTCTCACCCGGATGTGGATGCCAGTGTGAACGGGATTGATGTCCACTATTTTTCACCGAATGCACAGTGGATTTTCGATGGCCAGGTTATGCAAAGTGATGTCAACGGCGTCACCGGTAATGGCGCTATTGCAGATCTGATTTATCTGCCTCAACGCGGTCGCATGCACCGAGTGGCGGCGGGGTACCATGATGACAAACTGGATCTGAACACGCTGGGTTTTCTGACCCGTAATGACCTGATGCACCTGGATTACAACTATGTTCGTGATGAATCCAATGTGCCAGGACTGCGTACCCGGAATACCAGTATTTTCTGGTTCAATCAGTGGAACAGTAATGACGACTTTGTTCGCCAGGGCGTGTTCGGTACTCGGGAATATACATTTCTGAACAATCATACCTACATGGCGAGTTTACGCTACTACCACCGGAGGGTTGATGACCGGCTGGGCCGTGGTAGTGGAGACTTCCATGTGCCGGGGCGCTGGCAATTTGTGACGGAGTGGGAATCCAATCCGTCACAGGAGCTGGTTTACCGGCTTAAACTAGATGCTGATTCGGAGGTGCTGGGCGAAGCATGGACCAAGTCGCTGGCTGGCGTCAGTTATCGGCCTGTAGATAACTTTTCTTTCAACGCGGATATTGAATATACCGACCGGGAAGGGTTGATGGTTTATCGGGGAATGGCAATTACACCAAATACGAAGCTACGCAATGGGCGCCCAAGCTGACGATGGATTATTTCGTTAATGCTTTTCAGCAACTTCGTATTGGCTTGCAGTGGACTGGCCTGAAGGCATCGGAAGACAGTTTCTATGAAGTGAACCCCAATCAGATTGAAGAGCTTCACCAGGTCGCCAAGCCCGATAACCTCAACCATAACTTCAGCATCAGCCGGATGACATTCCAGGCTCGCTATCGCTGGGAAATTGCGCCGCTGTCGGACCTGTTCATTGTGTACACACGTGGTGGCAACATTCCTGGCAATGTGATTGATGACTACACCGGTCTGTTACAGGAAGCCTGGTCTGAGCCTGTGGTTGATACCTTTGTCGTGAAACTGCGTTATCGGCTCGGTTCCTGATCACGGATTTTCTGCGGTTGAACGGTGTATTCCACGCCGTTCACCGCAACGGCCTTGCCCCGGAGACTGTAAATCACAACACTCCTCGTGATGGTGATGTACGGGGCGAATTTTTCTAAGCACCACAATCCCGAATTGCAGGTTACTGATACCAATAAAACGATAAGAACAGGATCACGGTATGATGAAATGGGCGAACCGGCCAGCAGCTTTTGCACTGCTGTTATTGTTCACAGTTTATCAGCCTGTGCAGTCTCAGGCTCCTACTCAAGAAAACGGTCAATCAACCAGCCAAACAACAACTCAAGCAGTCACTCAAACCTCGGCTGATAACGCAGGAGAGCAATTGTTTGCGCAACATTGCGCCGCCTGCCATGAAGGTGGTGATCCCCGTGCGCCGTCACTGGCATCATTAAACACCATGTCTGCTGATGATCTGCGCTTTGCACTGACAGGCGGTGTCATGTCGGCCCAGGGACAGTCCCTGAATGAATCCCAACTGGCGATACTGGTTGAACATCTTGCCCGTGACCCGGTGTCGGATAACTGGATTGCTGCCAACCGTTGCAGTGATGAGCGCATGGCTATCAGCCTGGACAAAGCTTCACTAGCCAGCCCGGGAGGAGGGTTGGAGTTTGGCAGGCAGTTGTCAGCCTCGCAAAGTGGTTTGCAGAAAAGCAATCTGAGCGCATTGGAAGTCGCCTGGTCGATAGTTTTCCCAGGTGTTGGCGGACTGCGTTCATCTCCTGTTATTACCGAAGATACGCTTTTTTATCCAGCAGCTTCCAGTACCCATGTTTTTGCCATTGATGTGGCATCAGGTTGTATTAAATGGTCCTACGATGCGGGTACTTCACTACGAGGATCAGCGGTGCTGGGTGAAACTGTTTCCGGTGAGCAGGCCAATAAGCAGGCGCTGCTCTATGTCACTGACGAACGGGCCAGGCTGCACGCTATTAACCCAATTGACGGAGAGCCGGTATGGGTTCGTTCCGGAGTGCTAGATGATGGCATGCATACACGCCTGACGGGCGCACCGGTGGTGTTTGAATCACGATTGTATTTGCCGGTATCGGCTTCTGGTGTGCAGCGAGGTGCTCTGGATACGCATGAGTGCTGTGATGGGCGAGGCGGTGTGATAGCCCTGGATGCTATGAGCGGTGAAGAAATTTGGCGCTATGTCACTATGCCGCCAGCTGATTATACGGGGGAACGCAACCCGGCCGGTACCCGTTTACGGGGTCCTTCAGGCGCACCGGTATGGGCCAGTCCCTCGCTGGATACCGAGCGTCGACAACTTTATATCACCACCGGCGAGAATACATCGTTGCCTGCGACAGATACCAGTAATGCGTTTATTGCACTGGATATAGATAGCGGTGAAGTGGTCTGGCAGTTTCAGGCCGTAGCCAATGATGTGTGGAACATGGCCTGCACGGGAAGAGAGTATGGGGCCAACTGTCCCACTGAATCAGACAGCATTCGAAAAGATTGGGATTTTGGCAGTGCGCCGGCACTGGTGACACTGGCATCAGGGGAGCAGCGGCTGCTGGCAGGTCAGAAATCAGGTCACCTCTGGGCACTGAACCCGGCTAACGGCGAGGTTCTCTGGCAGCAACGTGTTGGTGATGGCGGCGCCCTGGGCGGTAATCACTGGGGAATTGCGCATGACGGAGAGCGTGTGTTTTTGCCAATCAGTGATCCGGGGCCTTATCCGTCAACTGATCGTTTTCCTGGGGTCTATGCATTTGATTTAATGAGTGGCGAACCTGTCTGGTCTTATTCGGCCAGCCCGGCCTGTGAGAGTGGCCGCCAAAGGCGCGTTGATAATTGTGATACCCGGTTCGGCTTCTCTGCCATGCCACTGGTTGTTGATGAAGTCGTGGTAGCCGGTGCGGTTGATGGCAGGCTGTATCTGTTTGATAGTGAAAATGGCAGTGTGCTTGGAGTATACGACACAGCCGTTCCTTTCCAGGGGGATAACGGTATCCCGGGACATGGTGGCTCACTGGATGCACATACCATTTCTGCGGGCAGTGGTATGATTTTCGTAGGATCCGGTTACAACCGTTTCAGTCAGCGAGAAGGCAATGTGTTGATTGCTTACCGGCCACGATAGGTCGCCAGAAACCGGGTGACATTCTCGGCCGTTTTCTGCACCACTGTTTGTCTGGCTTCAGGGCTGATCCAGGCGTGGTGGGGCGTAACAATAAGATTCAGGTCCTCCTGCATGGCGTCCAGAAAAATGTGACCGCCTCTGGGGGGCTCCTGATTCAGTACATCGACTGCCAGTCCTGCCAGAATACCTTCGCGTAACGCCTTCAGGGCATCTGCTTCATTGATCAGCCCGCCTCGCGCGCAGTTTACCAGGAGGCAGCCACGTTTAGTCTTGCTCAGCAGGGATGCATTAATGAGTTCATTTGTTTCTGCCGTCAGAGGGCAATGCAGGCTGATGACATCGGCTGACTGGACCAGTTTGTCGAGGGGTTGACGTTTGTCATCCGTTTTCCCAGGTCGTGCTGCAAAACTTACCTTCATGCCAAAGGCCTCATACAGACTGGCAACGCGCGTGCCGAGTTCGCCCTGACCGACAATGACAGCAGATTTGCCACTCAGTTGGAGTGTCGGGTACTGCATCAGGCAAAATTGAGGACTTTTCTGCCAGTGACCCTGCCTGATTTCGCGCTGGTATCTGGGTTGTTGTCCGGCCAGATAAAGGGTGAGCATCAACGTGTGCTGGGCTACGCTGTCGCTACCATAGGCAACGACATTGCTGACTTCGATACCCTGTTCCGCGGCGGCTTTTCCATCCACATTATTGGTGCCTGTTGCCAGCACACAGATGAGTTTCAGGTCAGGCAGTTGAGCCAGCACGGCTTGGTCCAGCACTACCTTGTTACTGATGGCGATATCGGCACCCTGCAAACGTGAGAGTACGTTTTCGGGTTCAGTTCGTGCATAACAGTGTAACCCTGTCAGCTGCGCCTCCAAAGGGGACAGGTCGACATCGGAACCAAGTGTTTCTGCATCCAGAATAACCGCTTTCATAAAAACCACCTCGTTACAGCCTGGTTGATCTCTCAGCACGTGATCTTTGCCTTGAGAGTTATCGCGATTGTAGCAAATCTGGCTTCCAAGTCTGCTGCGGTTCTGAAAGAATAAAGTGATTCGTTTGGCTGTGACTGTTTAGGAGCGTTGATGAGTACGATAGGAACCCCAGGTGCCAAAGGTGCGACAAAAGTGATGTTGCTGGGCAGTGGTGAGCTGGGCAAGGAAGTGGTCATCGAACTGATGCGCCTGGGTTGTGAAACCATCGCCGTGGATCGCTATGACAATGCACCTGCCATGCAGGTTGCACATCGCAGGCATGTGGTGAACATGCTCGATGGTGCTGCGATCCGTCAACTGGTCCAATCTGAGCAACCCGATTATATTGTGCCGGAAATTGAAGCCATTGCCACAGCGACCCTGGTAGAACTGGAAAGCGAGGGTTGGCATGTCATCCCTTCCGCCAAAGCTGCCCATCTGACCATGAACCGCGAAGGTATCCGTCGTCTGGCAGCTGAAGAGCTGGGTCTTGAGACATCGCCTTTCCGTTTCGCCGAAACCTATGAAACGTTTCAGTCTGCTGTGGCAGAGATCGGTTTTCCCTGTGTGGTAAAACCGATTATGTCCTCTTCCGGTAAAGGACAGAGTACCTTGTCATCTGCAGAGGATGTGGAAGCGGCCTGGTCGTATGCCCAATCCGGGGGACGTAGTGGTGAAGGTAAAGTCATTGTCGAAGGGTTTGTCGACTTTGATTATGAGATTACCCTGCTGACAGTACGCCATAAAAATGGCACCAGCTTCTGCGAACCGATTGGCCATCGCCAGGAAAAAGGGGATTACCGTGAATCCTGGCAGCCCCAGCCGATGACAGCAACAGCGCGGCAGCGTGCCGAGGATATCGCCTGTGCTGTGACTGAAGCGCTGGGAGGATGGGGCGTGTTTGGCGTGGAGTTGTTTATCAAAGGGGACAGGGTTTACTTCAGTGAAGTTTCACCCAGGCCCCATGATACTGGCCTGGTGACGTTAATCTCGCAGGATCTGTCTGAGTTTGCCCTGCATGTCAGGGCGATACTGGGTCTGTCCGTACCGTTAATCCGTCAGTTTGGTCCTGCCGCGTCAGCCGTTTTGCTGCCTGAAGGTAAATCAACAGCGATGCAGTTTCACCATGTCAGTGAGGCATTGAATGAAGCGGATACATCGCTGCGTTTATTCGGCAAGCCGGAAATTGATGGCAGTCGTCGCCTGGGTGTTGCACTGGCCAGAGCCGACACGATTGAAGGTGCCGTCGAAAAAGCGAAACGGGTTGCTGCCAAAATTAAGGTTACTTTCTGAGAAGCATTATGATCACTCGCTTGTTGTCAGCTGCTATCGGAATCACGCTAGCCATGTCGGCGTCGGCTCAAACACCGATCCCGACAAATACGGCCTGGGCAGAGCAGTTTGAAGAACGTGACTTTGACCGACAGGGGTATGGTGACAATACAGCCATCGCGTCGGCTTTGTGGACACCGTTAAGCACGTTTGAAACCAGCCTGATCAGCACAGTTCGTGAAGCAGTAGATGCTGAATTGACGGCAAACCAGTTGCTGCAACTGTATTTATTGGCGTCCGGCAATGTGCGTAGTGCAGAAAAAGCCACTAAGTTGTCCGCACGCGCCTGGCAATTCCTGGCTGCTCATGACGATCTGCGTCATCTACAGCATGAGGAGGAACGTGGAGCTGCGCTTTTATTGGCATTACATGAAGATCTCTTCCAGCAATACGATGAAGCACAAAGTACGGTCAGTGGGGTTTTGGAGACAGGGACTTATAACTGCATCAGCTCGGCATTGATTTATATGGCACTGGCACGTGAACTCGGCCTGCAGGTACGAGGCGTGTTAATGCCAAGTCATGCATTTGTTGAAGTTGAACTCGCCGACGGTACGACACTGGATGTGGAGACCACATCTGAGGATGGTTTTGCTGTCGTTCGTGATGAGCGCTTCTTTGCCAGGCAGGCAGAAGGCTGGTTTGAAGAGCGCGGTCTTGATGTGCCCAGCTTCGAAGATTATCAGCAGCGTCGCTCGGTATCTGCGCTGGCACTGGGGCTGGAAAATATGTGGAATCAGCACCTTAGTCCTTCACGTGCCAGTTACCCCATGCGTTTGCGAATCGCAGAAATACGTGGAGCCATGCAGCCTGATAACCTGGATGCCCAGCAGAACAGGCTAGTTTATTACTATCAGGAAAGTGACTATTTGCGACGTAGTAACAACCCGGCTTTGCGCTGGCAACTATTGGGGTTGATTGAGCCTGTGCTAGAGAGATTTGAGGATGACATGGCAGGCGCTGCAGCTTTGAATGATAACCAGCGCATTCCCTTGTTATTGCTGCAGGCTGCCAGGGCGCAATGGCTGGCAGCAGGAGCAGAAACACCAGGGGAGCGTGAGGGTGAAAGGCAAGAGCGCTGGATCGCGGCTTTGCAACTCTCAGACAGTGTGTTGCGAACACTCGACCCGGATCAGCGTGAGTATGAAAGTATCCGGCTTGATGCCACGATTGCGGTTAGCGATGTTATCCAGGGTATGACTGAGAAGTCTGTATTCGCGCCTTTGCCACCCATACTGTCAGAAAAGGCTGAGGAGCATTGTCTGCAGACAGTGGTATGTCATCAATCGCTGGATCAATTTCATGCTGCCTGGGCTACACACCACTGGCAACAGGAACAGTGGGCTGAAGCCATCAATGTTGCCAGGGAATACCTGGACTGGGCACCTCAGTCGCCGAATCGGGCCGTATTCGAACAAAATATGGAGTCAGCCTACCTGAATCAGTTTGCCACGCTATGGCAGCAGGAATTGCGTGATCAGGCCTGGGTCTGGTTGCAGAATTGCCTGCAACTGCCTGAGCCTGGCCGCTGCGAAGCACGCTATCAGGAAGTTGAATCGTATTTCCGCTAGTGATTATTGTGTTGGCTGCTCCAGCCAGACGCCATCCCATTCAGCCAGAACAGTCTGCCCGGTTAAAGGGAAACCCGGAGGGCGAATGCTGTCCAGTCGCGGGTCTTTTTCAATGCGTGTGGAGAAGCGAGGCTCTGTTGCTGAAATACTGCCCGCTGCCAGGCTGCCGTAAATATGCAGTATTCCCTGGTGCATGTCATCAAAGCGCCGGACACTGAACCGGCGTGCAGCGTAAATGGCAGCATCAATCCTAAGATTTCCGGATCCGGTCGTAAAACGGGAGGCAACTTCAACAGAGCGCCTGCTGACAAGCCCCAACAGCGGACTGCTTTTGGTTAGTTCGCCAACGGTGGGGTTAACATAATTGAGTGAGCCGGTGATCAGTATCTGGTGCGGCGAATAAACCAGAAAATGCCCGTTGATTTCACCGCTAAGCTCAAAACGGTTTCGCCCTTCATTAATGATCACCTGTGGTTGCTCACTGGCGGCAATTAGCCCTGCTACAGTTTCATCATCTATTGATTGCCATTTCACCGAACCATCGCGTTGAAACTGAAGAACAGTATCTCCCTGAAAATAATGCATACGGGTTTCATTCTGGCGGATGTCAGCGAGCATAGACAGTAGCGGTTCCCGATCCATAGGAATCATACCAACGCCACTTTGTACTCCCTGGAGAAATGCATTCTGATTCTGGAACTCACGCGTTAAAAACTGATTCACACCAATCGTCAAGCGACCATGAATTGTGGGTTGTTCATTGAATGAGCTGGCCAGTTTTATGCGGGAATTAACATGAAAATCTCCAATGATCTGATCTTTGGATAGGTAGACATCATTGTCCCAACGATCAATGAAATGTGCATAGGTCGAAAAAGCTTTTTCTTTGATGATGGCATGACTATAAACCCGTTTGCCATCAATCTCGGTCTCCAGGCGGACAGTATGGCGGGGGAGTTGCATTGCCGCAGAAAGAGGGCGGGTGACGGTGCTGCTGTCAGAGGATGGAGTGGGGGAGCTTACTGTTTCTGTGACCTCTATGGCCGTATTCTCCTGCGATGCGGTAGCGATAATATTCTGCACCAGCATATGTTCAAGAGTGCTGGCGGCTCTGACGGTGTTGCTTGTCGTTGCGTTGTCAGTTGCTTCAGTTGTTTCAGTTGCTACAGTGGATTCAATTGGTTCAGGTAGTTCAATTGGTTCAGGTGTTGGGAGTGATTCGATTGTATTGGAGGTAATTGCAATCTGACTGTCTCTCTCTCGGATTTGACTGACAGTTTTCGTTTGAGGTGTGCCCTGGGGTGATATGAGAGGGCGCTGTTTGGGTTGCTCACTGGATTCTGACTGAATGACCGTTGCTGATGTTGTGAGCTGCTGGTTGGTAGCTGGGACTATCAGGGAAAGTGTTGTGTTCAGCTCTGGCGTGCTTTTTGCCAACCAATAAACCACGCCTGCACTGCCTGCAGCACCGGTATGGAGCAGCAAGGACAGCAGTATTGCGATTACCACGCGCTTTCTTGCCGCGCGAGATACAGGCGCTTCAGAGTATTCGCTGAACATGACGCATAACGCTACTCGCGGTTAGTCATGTCCGAAGTATATACCCTTAACCCATATTACGGAAAAACAGTCGCATGAACCCAGCACCTTCAGTGTCCAGGTCAATGGCAGGATGGGATCGTATGAACTCAATAACAATACCGCTGATGTAAGCCAGCAGAGCGGCGCTAAGCGTCTGTGGGTTAATGTCATTAGGCAGGTGGCCGTGGAGTTTGGCACGTTTAAAATAACTTGAGAACAGGTTGATTGTTCTTTGCCGGTTTACATTCTGCTGTTCCAGAAATTGCCCCATTTCCCCTGAATAATCACAGCGTAAATACACAATGCTTAGCGCTTTGAATCGGTTCTGATCATGCTGAAGTTCGACTAACAATTCGGTACATAGACGCTCCAGCTGAAGTAATGGGTGTGGGTGGTCGTTCTGTAAATCTTTGAATATGGTATCAGCAAGGTAGGAGTGAAGCTGATCATGAAGTGCTGAGAAAATATGTAATTTATTCTTGAAATGCCAGTAAATGGCACCCCGGGTAACGTTTGCCTGTCGGGCTATGTCGTTCAGTGAAGAGCTGTTGACACCTTTTTCAAAAAATACATCAATGGCAGCGTCAAGGATCGTGTTTCGGGTTTCAAGTGCTTCTGCTTTGGTTCGTCGGGGCATAATAGTCAATAAGTTACAAACAATATTGTATGTATAATACCATTGACTGAGTACTAGCAGAACGTTTGTTACATTTAGTTGAAATCTTGCTTTCGCAACAGATTTGTCAACCTGTAAAATTTTATATCAACCCACATCCCAAAAATGCGGGGACTGCCGTAGCAGCCCCCGCAAACAGCCAGGCACCAACAGGAAGCAAGTTTTCTGGCGCCTGGGGTCCGTCCTCCCTGACAGATAAGTAACCGATCCCTGGTCACATTGAAGTTATAGCTGTTGCCAATACAGTTTGCAGGACAGAATCAAAAAAAATTATACGAAAGCCTTGAAATAGATTTTTGCTACCCCATCTTTGTTATTAAGAGGCGATGCCCGGTAGGGGTCTCCTCCAGAGTTATCATGGTGATAACTCGCCTGCCTGATCTACTTGCTGGACCGCAAGGACTTAAGTTCGATGGTGGTCACAGGCAAGATAAAGATAGGTAGTTAATTAACATTTATATTGCTCGATGAGGATATGAATATGCGAACGTTAGATTTTGCACCACTGTACCGTTCAACTGTTGGTTTCGACCATTTAAGCCAACTTCTGGACTCCATTGTTCAACGAGAACAGAGCCAGCCCAGTTACCCGCCCTACAATATTGAGCGCCTGGATAAAGACCAGTACCGGATTACCATGGCCGTGGCAGGGTTCACTGAAGATGAACTGAGTATTCAGTCTGAGCAGCAAACACTGAAGGTGACAGGGAAGAAGCAGGCGGATGACAAGTCCCGGACTTATCTGCACCAGGGTATCGCTGCCAGAAACTTTGAGCGCGTTTTCCAACTCGCCGATCATGTGAAAGTGACTGATGCGCAAATGGAAAATGGCCTGCTGCACATCGAACTGGAACGCGAAGTACCAGAAGCCATGAAGCCCCGGCAAATCCCGATTGGACGCGCTGAAGACAAACTGATCCAGGGCAACTAACTCCCCCTGCTCAGTTCCAGATTGTTGCACCAAAAACGGCCGCCCAATGCGGCCGTTTTTTATTGCCCGCCAAACAGCCGGTACACCACAAGGTCAGAACAGTATAGATTCGATGGCAGACACTAAGACCACGTTTAGCACTTAGGGCCTCGTTCGAAAAAGCGGGCGGACTGTTTGAAGCCACAGGCTGAGTTTTCGCCCGCCGAGCGGGGCCCTAAGTGCTGTGGTCGTCTGCCATCGAATCTATACTGTTCTGACCGTCCCCCGGCCGAGTTTTCGGCTGCCGGGTGAGCAGCGCCAGGCAGTGGTCGGCTGCGATATGTGGAATGATGGCCTTCCCTTCGCTCGAGAACAAAAGCGGACTGTTTGAAGCCACAGGCTGAGTTTTCGCCCGCCGAGCGGGGCCCTAAGTGCTGTGGTCGTCTGCCATCGAATCTATACTGTTCTGACCGTCCCCCGGCCGAGTTTTCGGCTGCCGGGTGAGCAGCGCCAGGCAGTGGTCGGCTGCGATATGTGGAATGATGGCCTTCCCGTCTGACGACAACGAAAATCTACAGTATACTGCTGGCATCGTTTCACTTATTCAGATGGAATTGTTATGCAGGCAATAGGTTATACAACAGGAAATCTTTATCAATTTGAATGCGATACGCCAGTGCCAGAGGCACGGGATATTCTGGTAGAAGTATCAGCTATCGCCGTAAACCCGGTGGACACCAAGATACGTTCGCGTGTGACTCCGCCTGAGGGCCAGCCCAAAGTGCTGGGCTGGGATGCTGTCGGTACTGTTAAAGCTGTGGGAAGTGAGGTTTCTCTCTTTAACGTTGGAGACCGAGTCTGGTATGCCGGCGATGTCAGTCGCAGTGGCTGCAATGCCCAGTTCCAGTGTGTTGATGAGCGTATCTGTGCTAAAGCACCCGACACCCTTAATAATGCGGAAGCGGCGGCCATGCCGCTGACAACCATTACTGCCTGGGAAATGCTGTTTGATCGGCTTCAGGTGCCTTTTGGCGATGAGGCGAGCGACAGGCGCGTGCTTGTCCTGGGTGCGGGTGGTGGTGTTGGCTCCATGCTGGTTCAGCTGCTGCGCCAACTGACTTCGGCTACGATTGTGGCGACGGCCTCACGGGAAGAAAGTCGCCAGTGGGTCAAATCCCTGGGTGCGCACCATGTTCTTGACCATCGTGAACCGTTAGCACCGCAACTGGAGGCCCTCGATGGCATCGATAATGTGACTGATGTGGCTTCAGCTAACCGGACCGGCGAGCATTATGAAAATCTGATCCAGATGTTAAAACCTCAAGGTCGTTTGGTGCTGATTGATGATCCTTCCGAGCCGCTCGATATTAAGTTGATGAAACAGAAATGCCTCTCCTTGCACTGGGAATTCATGTTTACCCGCGCCATGTTCAAAACCGATGATATGCAAAAGCAACATGAGTTGTTGAGCAAGGTGGCGGAACTGGTCGATGCAGGTAAATTGCGTTCTACCCTGGGTGAGCACTATGGCGCGATTACCGCTGACAACCTGGAACGGGCGCATACGGCTATGAAAACCGAGCATACCCGGGGTAAGGTCGTACTGGAAGGTTTTGAAGGAATATAAGCTGGCGAGACGCCATATAGGGAGAAGCAGCATGTCCAAATTACCGCCTGTCCTTGCCAACCTGCCATTTCCGGTTGTCGGGGCACCATTATTCATTATCAGTAATCCGAAACTGGTGATCGCGCAATGCACTTCTGGTGTCGTGGGCTCGATGCCGGCGCTTAACGCCAGGCCAGCCGAGCAGTTAGAAGACTGGCTGGCGGAAATTACTGAGGCGCTGGCTGCACATAATGCCAAACACCCGGACCGACCTGCGGCGCCGTTTGCGATCAACCAGATAGTGCATCGCAGCAATGACCGCCTGGAACATGATATGGCGCTGTGTGAGAAGTATAAGGTGCCAATCGTGATCACCAGTCTGGGTGCCCGCGAGGATGTGAATAAAGCCGTGCAAGGCTGGGGAGGCATAGTTTTGCATGATGTCATCAACAACCGCTTTGCTAACAAGGCGATTGAAAAAGGCGCTGATGGCCTGATTTGTGTGGCTGCAGGTGCTGGTGGTCATGCCAGTGTCAAAAGCCCTTTTGCAATGGTGCAGGAGGTCAGAGAGTGGTTCGACGGGCCACTGCTGCTGTCAGGGTCCATAGCCTCTGGCGGAGCTATTCTGGCCGCTCAGGCCATGGGGGCTGACCTGGCTTATATCGGCTCACCCTTCATCGCCACGGATGAAGCTAGAGCCGTGGATGAATATAAACAAATGATAGTCGCCAGTAATTCTGATGATATTGTCTACAGCAACTTCTACACCGGTGTGCACGGCAATTACCTGAAAGGCAGTATCGAGAATGCCGGTATGGATCCGGATAACCTGCCAGAGGCTGACCCCAGCAAGATGAATTTTGGTGGAGGCGGTGAAAAGCGTGCCTGGCGAGATATTTGGGGCTGCGGGCAAGGAGTGGGATCGATTCGTGAAGTGGTTCCGGCAGCAGAGCTTATCGCCCGGTTCCGCTCGGAGTATGAAGAAGCGAAAACCAGGCTTTGCCGTTAATTCAGTGTGAACCGATAATTTAAGTCAATAAAGGAGTTTCGCCAGCATATGACGCCAGCTGTCAGGTTTTACTGGATTTTCGTCGTCATTGCCTTGCCGCTAAGTACGTTCGCCATGCACAGTGCCACAGATGGCGTCTGGTACCCTCTTGCGCTGCAACACCCTGGATTACTCAGCGTTTTGCTACTGGTTCTGCTGTTTACCCTGGTGGGGCTGTTCGATCAGTTTATTGCAGATAGCAATCTTCGTAAAAACTATCCGGTATTTGCCAATATCCGTTTTCTGTTTGAGCACTTCCGCCCGGAAATACGGCAATACTTTATTGCGGATAACCTGGAGGAAAGGCCATTCAACCGTGAAACACGTGATCTTATCTACCGGCGTGCCAAGAAAATAGATGACACGATGCCTTTTGGTACAGAGCGTGATATCACTGCTGAGGGTTACTTATGCCTGTTTCATTCGTTAAATGCCAAACATGTGGATCCGGACAAGACCCGGGTCTTGATCGGCGGTCCTGATTGCAGACAGCCGTACAGCGCTTCCTTATTAAATGTATCCGGCATGAGTTTTGGCGCATTAAGCAATAATGCGATCAGTGCCTTAAATAAAGCGGCTGCAGAAGGCGGGTTTTATCACAATACAGGTGAGGGCGGGATCAGTCCTTACCACCAAAGCCATGGCGGTGATCTAGTCTGGCAACTGGGAACTGGGTATTTTGGCTGCCGCACGCCGGAGGGGCGTTTTAACCCGGATGCTTTCCGTGAAGCTGCCTCTTTGGCACAGGTGAAAATGATTGAGATTAAGCTGTCTCAGGGTGCCAAACCGTCGCATGGAGGTGTACTGCCAGGAGCCAAGGTCAGCGAAGAAATTGCCCGTATCAGACTGGTAGAGGTGGGTAAAACCGTTTACTCACCGGCAAACCACCCTGAGTTTTCAACCCCGTTGGGTTTAATGTCCTTTATCAGTCAGTTGCGGCAGCTGTCTGATGGAAAGCCAATAGGCTTTAAACTGTGTATCGGGCGTAAATCAGAGTTTATGGGCATCGTTAAAGCGATGTTGGAAACCGGCATTACCCCGGACTTTATCACCATTGATGGTGCCGAAGGGGGCACTGGCGCGGCACCGGTAGAGTTCTCCAATCGTTTGGGGATGCCATGTATTGAAGCCGGTTATTTCGTGGAACAGGTTCTGATAGGTGCCGGGCTAAGAGACAGGATTCGGTTAATATCGGCGGGTAAATCAGCCAGCGGCTTTGATCTTCTGTCCAAAGTTGCGCTTGGTGCAGATGTCGTCAACTCTGCCCGGGCAATGATGCTGGCATTAGGCTGCATCCAGTCAAAATCCTGTAATACCAATAAGTGTCCGACAGGCGTGGCAACCCAGGATCCGGCGCGTGCCAAGGCAATAAATGTGGACCTGCGCGCTCAGCGTGTTCGAAACTACCATCAAGCGACGGTCAATGTGTTTCTTGAGCTATGTGGGGCGCTCGGATATGACAATCCTGACGATCTGGGGCCAAGCGATTTATATCAGCGAACAGAATCAGGATTGAAGGACTTCAATGAAATTTATGTCCCGATACCGCCAGGAGCACTACTAAACAAAGCCGTACCGGAGAGCTATCTCAAAGACTGGGAGCGGGCTCGTGCGGATGCATTTTGCTAGAACTCCTCAGCAGTAGGCATTCTGCAAGCTAAAGTGTTGTCAGCACGATCCAGTCAGCAATCAGTGCTGGCTTTTCCTGGCCTTCAATTTCAATAGTTGCTGCATGTCGCATTAAGATTTCGTGTGGGTTGCGCTCTTCCGCACTGAGCAGCGTAAACCGGCCACGAATACGGGCGCCGATGGGTACCGGGTTTAAATACCGAACCCGGTCCATGCCATAAATGATGCATTGTTGGGTGCCGCGAATTTTCAGGGTCGCATAGGTTGCAAATGTTGGCAGCAGGGACATGGTAAGCATGCCATGTGCAATAGTACCGGAGTAGCACGTCTCACGTGTTGTGCGCTCCTGATCAATATGCAGAAACTGATAGTCGCCGATCGATTCGGCAAAGCGGTTAACGCGTTTTTGTGTGATGGGGAACCATTTGGTAATGCCGACTTCCTGGCCGATGTAGGCGTGGGCTTCGTCAAGACCGACACGTATAGGATAACCTTCAGCTGCTAACGTACGGCTGGTGGTTTTAACGTAATTGCGCAACTGCGCATCTGTCGTAATAGTCGCGGACTGGCTGAGGTAATCCTTCAGGTCCTGTGCAATATCGGCTTGTGGCATGAGCGTTCTTCAGTTTTTATAATTAATATGAGTACGTTCAACTGTAGGGATTATGAGATAAATTACATAGGTTGGCAATGGACAAAAGTCATTTTTCGTAGAACGGTTGTTCGGGTCTGAGCGCTCACCGGCCATCAGTCGAGAGAGGGAGGCTGATGGCCGGTTTTGCTCGTTTGAAATAGTCAGTAATTAGCGGCGTTTCGCCGTGATGACTTCAACTTCGACAAACATCAAAGGTGCAACCAGGCCGGCCACCTGAACAGCAGAACGAGCAGGCAGGTTAGGCTGCTCGTCGGTTCCCCAGAACTGGGTATAAGCATTCATGAAGCCTGAGAAGTCCATTTGACCGTCAAGAGCAGGGTCACCCACCAGAAATACGGTCATTTTTACCACATCGCCCATGGACAGCCCTTTGGCTTCCAGGTCAGCCTTCATTTTGGTGAAAACACTCAGTGCCTGTGTCTCGGTATCACCATAGTAAGCGGGTGTGCCACGCTCAGCGTTTGGGTTTGCTGGTGACGGTGTAACACCGCTATGGAAAATAATGGATGCTTCCGGACCGACTTCAACTGCATTAGCGATAGGGAAGGTGCCTGAGTTTGGGTGAATGATAACGTCCTGTGCACTGGCCTGAGTGGATGCCATTGCCATGCTGCCAGCCAGGGCGACTGAAGCTGCTGCCTGGCCTACTCGTGAAGTGATTCCCATATCTTCATTCTCCTCATTTGATTGTGCCGGACGACCCAGGGTGTTGATGTAGGCGACGAGGTCTTTCATTGCCTGCTCGTTCGGTATTGCCTGCGCCATCATGCGCATTTGTGAGCCGTACTGATCCTGTCTTTCATAACCACGATAGCCAGCTTTAAAATTCTTTAATTGAGTTAGCAGGTACCAGTCATTCTGCCCTGCCAGGGCGGGCGCACCCATCCCTTCGTTACCTTGCCCTTGTGCCCCATGACAGCTGGCACAGGTTTGATACAGTGTTCTGCCTCGCTCGGCATCACCGTCAGTGAGGGTGATTTCGGCAGGCTGGTATTCCCAGGTGCCGACCCAGTCAACGATATCATCGATACTTTCGTCGGAAAGTATTTCAGCCATCGGCTGCATTTCCTGACCGGTTAAGTCTTCCGGGTGCGTGCCTCGTAAACCATCACGAAACAACTCCAGTTGACGTCTCAAATACCAGGGCTCCATTCCGGCAAGTCTGGGCGCGTCGATACCAATATTGCCTTGCCCATCTGTGCCATGGCAGGTCAGGCAGAATCTGTCGGATACTTCGACATTATCAATCTCTGCTGCCTGTGTGGAAGCACAAACGGCGGTGGCTAACGCTACCTGCAACCAGAATCCTGTTTTTTTCTTGATCATAGTACCAAGGTTCCTTGATCTTTGGCTGAAGAGAGCGGGGTAAACCCCGCTCTCCCTAGCTCATTTGCCTTAGAAGTTCATTTGCACTCGACCATAGACGAATCGGCCGTTAGGGCTGAACGCGCCTGAAGTCAGGTACTCGTTACTTGAGTAGGGGAAGAAATCCACATCCCGTACTTTCTCTGGCATAGTGTCGAACAGGTTGTCTGCACCCAGAATGAAGGTGTAGCTATCATTGTAGGTATAGGCAATCTCACCAGAGAAGATAGTTTTGTCACCAACCCAGTAGTCCCGGCTTGGATCAGAGCTGCTAGGTACGGAGAAATACTCATCGTAGTAGTTCGCCTGCAGCGTGAAGCGCCAGTCCATTAGGCTGTGCGTTGTACGCAGGTTGATACGGTTACGAGGAATACCATCTTCCAGGTCTGCTACGTTAGCACGGGTCAGCAGGCCAGGAGTAAAGTCTGTCAGCTCCTGCTTCTGGTAGGCCCAGGATGCGTTAAAGGCTGTGTTGCCGCCGTTATCCCAGTCCATGTCCCATGAACCGACAACTTCCACACCTTCGTTCACGGTTGACATGTCGTTGGTGTAATAGTTGAACGATACGATACTACGTGCGCCCGAGACACCGGAATCTTCCAGTTCCTGAGCAATTTCAGGTGTCAAGTCGAAAGTGGCAGAGTTCAGAATACGCTCGTCAATTTCAATGCGGAAGTAGTCGACAGACAGATCCAGGCCGCCGAATTCAGCAGTCCAGCCTAGCGCATAGTTAGTGGCTTCCTCTGGTCCCAGCTCTGAGCCGCCGAAACGCTGCGAGATTGGGTTGGTTGGAGGAATCTGACCCTGGTTCACAGGCACTGAGTCTACGACACCGGTAGAGATGTTGGAGATGTTAGCCTGCCCAGGTGAGGGTGCACGGAAACCGGTGCTGACGGTACCACGAATGTTCATGGTGTCAGTCAGGCGGTAACGCATGCTCAGCTTGCCGTTGGTGGTATCACCGAAGGTGTTGTAGAAATCCTCATAACGCAGAGCAGCACCCAGTAACAGTCGATCTGTAACATCGCTTTCCAGATCCACATAGAATGCCCAGTTCTTACGATCCCAGGAGCCGACCTGGTCAGGACCAAAGCCCTGGAAGCCGTCAGAACCTACACCGAAGCCCTGGTCTGCGTAAGGGCCAATGCGCCAGGAGTCCTGATCTTCAGAGCGCACCTTGAAGATCTCACGACGCCATTCAACACCGTATGCAACGTTCAGGTCAGAGTACAAGCCAACATCAAACCCTTTCACCAGATCGATGTTGAGGTTGTTTTCAATAGTGGTATAGATACCCGGCTCGAAATTGGTGGGTGAGTCTGGGCCCATGGACGGGTTGGTGGTGTTGTTAAGAAAATAAGTCATCTCGGAGAAACCGTTACCGATACTGACGTCATAGCTAGTACCGTCATCAAGTTCACCACGAATACCCGTAACGTTTGATACATCTGTGTTCGCACCACCGAACTCAGGTGTGTAGCCGCCTGGATAGAACTCGTTGAAAGAGAAGCAGTTCGGGTTAGCCAGGCTGGCATCACGTGCTGCCAGAGAGCTGGTTTCGCCTGTGTTAGGGTTAACCCCTGTTGGGATAACAGGACAGTCATTACCGTCATTTGGGGTCAGGTCGGCAAATAACTGGTTGCCGCCGGAGGTGAATACACCGCCACGGTTTTCAGGGTTACGGAAGAAGAAGCCCAGGAAGACCTCTTTCTCACTGTAGCCACCAAACGAGTACAATTCCTGATCAGGGCTCAGGTCAACAGCTGCGTTAACGAAGAAGTTCATCAGCTCTGTGTCTGGCAGACCCTGCTTCTGTGCAGGTACAGATACCGCATTGTTACCCGCGTCGATCAACGCTTGCGCATCACCACGCTGGACCGCACGGTCACTTTTGCGCTGGTCGGTGTAATCAAAGCTTAAGCTGGCAAAACCATTGTCACCCAGAGGCAGACCGTAGTTACCCGCATAGTAGTTCAACATACCGTCGTCAGTACGAGTCAGGCGACCATGCTTGGCTTCGAAAGTACCACCAGAGGAGTTCTCCTTCAGCCGGAAGTTGATCACACCGGCAATGGCATCAGAACCGTATTGTGCAGAAGCACCGTCACGCAAAACTTCCACTTGTTGCAGGGCAATTGGTGGAATCTGGGCAATATCAGGGAAGTGGGTGCCCTGGCGGCCAAACTGAATAGCCGCTGACCGGTGACGTCGCTTGCCGTTAATCAGAACCAGCGTGTCGTCAGCTGGCAGGCCGCGCAATGTTGCAGGGCGGACCAGAGAGTTGGAGTCGTTGATGTCCTGGACGTCAACGTTGAAACTGGGCACCAGGTTACGAAGCAGATCGTTCATGTCGGCTGTGCCCTGATCCTGGAAATCCTGGGCAGAGAACACATCGACAGGAGCTGCTGATTCAAGCGCAGTACGTGGGGCGCCACGCGAACCAGTTACAACCACTTCTTCAAGTTCAGGAGAGTCTTGCTGAGCAAATGCAGCAGGTGCTCCTGCTGTCATGGACCCCAGCAACACCAACGTAGATGAGAGTGTGCAGAGTTTTAGTGACTTGTTCATCGATTTTTCCTTTTTTGTAGTAAGTGCATCTTGTTCGTGAACCGATTAAGAGCCTGCCGCTATCTGATTCTTATTTATTTAAGTCAGCGGCGAATATAATTATTATCCTGGGGGCACGCAAAGTCCTCCCCAAAACCTTCTCAATACCTACTAAAAGGCTCTTGAGCTCAGGAATGGCAAGGCTTTAGCGAAAAATAGCGTATTAGTGAACGCGGGCAGCATTCAGGGTGGAAGTCTGTGTCAGACGCTTCTGGACCAGACGCTGATATTCAGACCATTCCTGCTCTGACCACAGGTTGTTGCGGGTCATCATGGTGTCTGAATCATAAGCCTGACGGGATTTGCGACTCAGTGCTACGCCGGTGATAGATTGCATGGAAATTACGCCTTCCATCAGACGACGCTGCCAGGAGTGGCCAGCCCCAAGATCTTCCAGCACCTGTTGGTAGGCTGGGGATTCGACGACTTCGTCAGGGAAAAAGCGTTCGGCGCTGTGTGTCACGTTAAAGAGGCGGCGCAAGTGAACAGGTTGCAGGTTCTGCCAGTACTTAACGCCGGTTTCTATGTCACCGAGCATGAAGGCGAGGGCGCCGTTGTTAAAGAATTTGTCGGGGTTATCAGATAATGCATCCTGATAGGGTGTTGTGCCAGGTTGGAGGTTACCGCCAAGGTATTCAATCAGGTTTTCTGAGTAGTGGGCCAGGATGCCTTCTTCATCAACCTCCTGTTGTTGATTGAGGTAGATCTGCGATTGGCGAAAATCACCGAGCAGTGCCAGATTAATGGCGACGGTTCCCAGGTATGATACATGGTAGGGGCGTTGCTGCAGTTGTTCCTTTCTGGCAATGATTGACTCGTATGGCATCAGCACATTGTGTCTATAACTCCAGATCTCATCAGGTGACAGGGCATACGGGCCGGCTTCTGATGCTTTATCCAGGAACTGAATCGCTTCTTCATACATTCGGGCACCGATGAGCATCAGGGCATAGTGAGCCATGGCAAATTGAGGGGGGTGACCTGACAGGATCTGTTCTCGCAATTGCACTTCTTGCTGGATGTAACTGGAGCCTCGCATCCGCAATTTAATCGCATGAATGGAATCCAGTATTGGGCTCTCCGGGTCAATTCGCGATATCTCGCGGTGCACATTCAGAACGACCTGAAAGAGCTCTTCTATGCGATCTGCGCCGCTGTAGACAGCCAGGTTGTTGGCCGCCCGTGCCATGCCGTGGTAGGCATTCATGAAATTAGGATCGAGCTCGGTGGCCGCTTCAAAATAATCAATAGCACGCTGCCAGTCGGCCGGGTTGAACTGGTTATAATAGAATTCACCGCGCAGGAAACGCTCATAAGCCAGTGGATTGGTAGTGCCCCAATCCTGCATTTCGCGGCGTTCACTATCGTTAAGATAAACACGCAGAGCATTGACCACATTCTCTACAATTTGATCCTGAACGGCGAAGATGTCGTCCATTGGCAGGTCAAACTGATCGGAGTATTCTCGAAGGCCATCATCAGCACGAACCAGTTGCACGATAACGCGTATGTGGTCATCGGCTGTCATGACACTGCCTTGCAGGATATGATCTGCCTGACGCAGATAGTTGCTGTCGGTTTGCAGTGAAGCGTTCATCAATTCAGGTTGGCGTGGCGGAGACATGACCTGGATCTGGTTTAGCTTGGACAGTCCGTGCGTCAATGCCTCACGAATGCCATCTGCCAGAATCTGGTTTTCGTCACTGAAATCACGCGAGGAGAAGGGCAGTACTACCAGGTTAACAATGCCCTCTGCTTCAGGCGTGGTATCCGGGTTTTCGACGAGAACAGGTGCAGCAATGACCACTGCGATCAATGCAGCGGCGGCGAGCAGGCGGTTAAAAACACTGAACCGGGCTGGTTTACGCTTTCCATCATTGGGCGTGCTGATGGCTTTGGCTGCTGGCTGGGCCGAGGCTGTCTCATGTTCCGCTAGAGATTTTTGCGAGCCCCCAGTCGCTTTGCTGACATCTGCCACTGGTTGAGATTGTGCAGTCGACGATGTGCTGCTGGTCGAGTCATCGGCAATTTCTTGTTTTATTTCAGAGACTTCTGCTATCAGGGTATAGCCACGCTTGGGTATGGTCTTGATATATTGCGGTTTGCTGGCACGATCTTCCAGGGCATGACGTAACTCTGCAATCGCCTTATGCACCGCATGGTCGGTAGCGATAGGGGATTGCCAGATGGCTTCCAGGAATTCTCCCGGACTTACAACCTGGCCCGCGCTATCAATCAGCATTCGCAACACATCCATGCTGCGTGGTGTGACCTTATTCTCGATCAGCGGTTCACTGGCCTGCTGATCCTGGCTTGCAATTTTGGAGACCGTACAAGTTCCCGGCGACACTTCCCAGTCGCCGATGCGTATCGATTGATACGAATGATTGGTAATCAAGCGTGATTTGGTCATTTTATTTCTTCTATTTTTCCTGTAATGCAATCAAAAATTGCTTCATTCGTCAAGATCTTACATGTCACGGCTGGTGATAAATTGTTTAAGGTCAATAACGGTGATTTTATTACAAGCTCTGTTTGGTCTTGAATAGCTCGAAAACAGCGATAAGACATGTCCCTTTGTCGCTACAATTGTTGGTGTTTTGTTCTGATCTTGTAGCGACTTTGCGTTCATGCAGTGTAGCAATGCAATTTGGAGGCCATCGTCAGGCTTCAGGCCTGGATATCGCAAACAGGGTGGGGGAAAGTGATGAAATGTCTTAATATGGCTACGAAAAAGTCGTTAATGTCTGTGAATCATGTGATTAAGTTTTCAGTGTTATATACACTTTACTGCTCAGCAGTGATTACCGTTTTTCTCAAGTGCGCCGTCATGGTGCGGCTGTAGACTGGCGCACCTTTGTGGTGCGGCCATGTGTGTGCGAGATGGTATGGCGCTGCCATTAGTCACCGTGTTCAGGCAATGCATGATCAGAGGCCGTTAAACCGGCTGGAAGTGCCTGTTTTCCGGCTTCGGTAGGTTTTAAGTATATTTCGGGCAGGACTTTTTGAATTGTACTGCGCCATAATGCAAGCGTGTTTTAGAAGTCAGGCAAGTTTGGTAGGTCCAGCATGCCTAGTAATAAGAAAGATTGTCAGAGGAAGCATTCCGTGTCGAAACCTGTATCACGTCGAGAATTTCTGAACTTAATAGCCATGGCCGGTGGCACTGCAACAGTCATGGGGGTTGGTGGAGCCTTAGGCCTAATTCCGAGCGCCAGCGCCGCTACGGTCCCGAATTTAATGTCTTTAAACGGAACACAGCGTAAGGTTGTTGTTCTGGGTGGTGGTATATCAGGTTTGACGACAGCCTACGAGCTGACGCGGGCAGGTTATGATGTCACAGTACTGGAAGCCTCGCACCGCTGCGGTGGTCGTGTGATGACCGTTCGCAACGGTGACCTGATTGATGAAATCGGCAATCCGCAAGTCTGTAAATTCGACGCTGAACCCCACATGTACTTCAACTGTGGTGCAGCGCGTATTCCCAGCCAGCACAAGCATGTACTGCATTACTGCCGTGAGCTTGGTGTTGAGCTGGAAATATTCATCAATGAGAATAAGCATGCATTGGTACATGACCCCGACCTCAACGGTGGCAAACCCATGCGTAACCTGGATATCAGCACCAACCTGAAAGGTTTCATGGGTGAGCTGATGCATAAAGGTTTCACAGAAGCCGAACTGGATATGCCGTTCACGGATGAAGAAGCCGAGAAAATGCTGCAGGTGATCAATGCTTTTGGTGATCTGAGTTCGGAAGGCAAGTATTCCGGCAGTTTCCGGGCAGGCTACCTGTCAGGCGGATACCTGGATCATTCTGTGCAGAAAGAGATGATTGATGTTCGTGATCTGCTTAAAGCGAACTTTTTCATGCTGCGCCAGACTTTCCTGGAAAATGAAGGCGAAACCGCACCGATGCTGATGCAACCCGTCGGTGGTATGGACAACATCATTAAGGGCTTTGTCCGTAAACTGCCTGGCAAGATTCACTATCATGCAATGGTGGCTGGGGTTCATGATCATGGTGATCGCGTAGAAATCGCCTATGATCAGAATGGACAGCGTCATAAAATTGAAGCGGATTACGTGTTCAACTGTATTCCGAGTCATCTGATGGTGGGTATCGATAACAACTTGCCGGATGACTATATAAATGCCATGAAAGGCATTCGACGTGGTGAAGCCTATAAAGGCGCTTTCCAGATGAAACGCCGTTTCTGGGAGGATCAGGATATTTATGGTGGCATTACCTGGACCAATCAGGATATTCGCCAGATCTGGTATCCCTTCCATGGTTTGATGAAACCTAAAGGTGTGGTCCTGGCAGCCTATGACTATGGCGGCGGTATGGGCTTTACCCGTATGACGCAGGAGCAGCGAATCGAAGCGATGCTGGCGTCGGGTGAGAAAGTCCACCCTGAATATCGTGACATGGCAGAGCACGGGATTACCATTGCCTGGCATCGCATGAATCACATGCTGGGCTGTTCTGCTCGCTGGGGGCAGATGACTCCTGAGAAAGAGCTTAATTATGAATTGCTGCGCAAACCTGCGGGTCGCCACTACTTCATCGGTGACCAGGTGACACGACATGCTGCCTGGATGCAAAGTGCAATTCTCTCCGCGCATTATGCGATGGAGCAACTGGATCAACGCGTTCGGGCGGAAGCCCGCGCTTGATAGTGAGGTGCGTAAGTGCCTCTTGTTAGTAGACCCTGAAAATTCCTCTTGATGGGTAGTCCTTAAGGCCACCTTGGCGTTTGCCAGGGTGGCCTTTCTTTTTATCGTGTCAATGGTTTGATATGAATCAATACCCTCCGGCGGCTGATCGTCAATACTCTACATCACCCATTAAATAAACGATGTTTGAGTAAGAAGGTATATAAAATGAAATTATCGTTTCCAGCAAAACAATCACTAGTTAAGGCATGTCTGGCCGCGGCATTAGTTGTGATACCTGGTGTTTCTTTGGCGCAAATAGAAGGTGTCTATCATTCTGATGCCGGGGACGACTGTGTTATGACTATCACAGAAATCAATATTCCGGCACCCAAGTTTGGTGATGGTTATTATCGGGTTGAGTCTCGTGGTAAAGCAGCCTGCATGTGGGATGGTGTCGGCATGGGACAGTCCACACACCTGGTAGGTGGTTACGTGACTTTGCCACCGGTTTTTAATCGTGTGTATATTTCAGCTAACTGGATGTTCGGGCCAACCAGCCCCAAGGTTGAAATGATTCAAAAAAATGAAGCAGGTGAGATTCTTCTGCAATCGACATACACTCGTCAGTAATTTATCCGCTCACCCTCCCGTAAAGGGCTGATTTTATCGAATTTCAGCCCTTTTTTAATTGTCATTTTTATTCCCCTCTGAACTGCCTTTTTGGCAAGGTGAATGCATTCATCATCTATTGCTCTAAGTAGTGTAGCTGGTTTACGCTTCTGAGAACCTCGCTCGTTTGAGCGCAAATCATGGCAATGATGTCAGGAGAGCCAATAACAATGACAATGCAACAGACTCCCTTACTAATGCACCGTCTCATGGATCGTGGTGCTGATCTGCAACCTGAAGTCGAAGTGCTGACGGCAACAGAAACCGGTGTGCGCAGTCAGACCATGCTGGAGACCAGGAACCGTGCACATCAACTGGCCCATGCACTGAACGATGCCGGTGTTGAGCTTGGTGATCGCGTTGCCACGCTGATGTGGAACGGTGCCAGACACCTGGAGGCCTACCATGGTGTGGCATGCATGGGCGCCGTTATTCATACCCTGAACTTGCGTCTGCCTCCTCCTGACCTGGAATACATCATTAATCATGCTGCAGATAAGGTCATCATCGTTGATGCTGATGTCCTGCCATTGCTTGAAAAGCTGGCGGGCAAGATGCCCACGGTACAGACAATTGTCGTGGCAGCTGAGCCCGGCTTTGAGAACTGGTCCACCAGTTTGCCCAATGTCATTGATTACGAAGATTTCATCGCTGATAAACCGGTTAAATACACCTGGCCAGAGATTGATGAGAATTCACCGATGGGGCTGTGTTATACCAGTGGGACAACCGGTCGACCCAAAGGTGTCATGTACACACACCGGGCGAATTATCTGCATACACTTTCGATCGGTTTGACTGACGTCATGGGGTTGAGTGCGACCGATACACTGTTAGGTATCGTACCGCTTTTCCATGCCAATGCCTGGGGATTACCCTGGATTGCGACCACGTTAGGGATGCGCCAAGTCTATCCGCATCGTTTCATGGTGCCTGAGCATCTTGCTCGGTTGATTCAGGATTGTGATGTCACCATTTCCGCCGGGGTACCCACGATCTGGCAGGGCATCAAAGGGATCATGGAGGCGGAACCAGGCAAGTATCAGTTCAAGAGCCTGTCCCGGCTGACCTGTGGTGGTTCAGCACCACCGCCGTCATTGATTGAGTGGTACTGGGATGAACTGGGCATAGAGATGGTTCAGGGCTGGGGGATGACAGAGACCAGTCCGCTGGCGACCATCAGTCGCCGCACCGGCAAGCGTAAGCATCTGGAAATGTCAGATGCGGAGCGGGCGGTCAATCAGGCCAAGGCTGGGTTACCCATTCCTGGGCTGGAGATAGAAATCTTTGATGATTCCTGGCAGCCATTGCCGCATGATGGCAAAGTCTTTGGTGAGTTGCTCATCAAGGGGCCATGGATTTGCTCTGAATATTTTAATAACCCGCAACCGGATAAATTTCATGATGGTTGGTTGATCACCGGTGATGTTGCCAAAATTGACCCTGAGGGTTACATCATTATTACGGATCGCTCAAAAGACCTGATTAAATCTGGTGGTGAGTGGATTTCTTCGGTCGACCTGGAAAACCACATTGCGGGTATGGATGGCGTTGCACAGGCTTGTGTGGTTGCCCAGCCTCACCCCAAATGGGATGAGCGGCCAGTCGCACTGGTGATTACTAAACCGGGTGCCAGCCTGAGTCGTGAATCTGTGATAGCGCATTGCGAAAGCCGTTTTGCCAAGTGGCAATTACCTGATGATGTATTGTTCGTAGAAAGCATCCCGCTGACGGCGACTGGCAAGATGGATAAGAAGGTCGTCAGGGCGCAACTGGATAGCGATGGATATCAGTTACCAGATCTGGCGTAAAATAACCGGACGGATAAGGAAGGGATACCATAAATGAGTCAGGAGCTGATACTCAATCGTCGTGATCTCGATTTCATGATGTATGAATGGCTGGATGCCGAAGCGTTAACCAGCCATCCGCGTTTTTCAGATCATAGCCGCGAAACCTTTGACGCGGTAATGGATCTGTCTGCTCAGATAGCGAATGATCTGTTTGCCAACCATAATCGCAAAAATGACCTGAATGAGCCCACATTCGATGGCGAGAAAGTACAGGTGATTCCTGAGGTCAAAACGGCGATTGATGCTTTTAATGAGGCTGGTCTCGTTGCTGCCGCGCAAGATTATGAATACGGTGGCATGCAGTTGCCTGCTCTGGTGGAAAAGGCTTGTATGGCCTGGTTCAAAGCGGCGAATGTCGGGTCATCGGCTTATCCATTTTTAACCATGGCCAATGCCAATCTGTTGCTGGCTCACGGCAGCAAGGCGCAGATTGAGACCTGGGTTAAACCCATGTTTGAGGGGCGCTTCTTCGGTACCATGTGCCTCTCTGAGCCACAGGCGGGGTCATCGCTGGCCGATATCAGGACCCGTGCCGAACCTCAGGGTGATGGCACTTACCGTTTGCACGGCAACAAAATGTGGATTTCGGCTGGCGATCATGAACTATCCGAGAACATCGTTCATCTGGTTCTCGCCAAAGTCCCAGGCAGTCCGCCAGGGGTTAAAGGTATCTCACTCTTTATCGTGCCGCGCTGGCTTGTTAATGAGGACGGCACTCGAGGAGAACGCAACGATGTCGCCCTGGCCGGTCTGAATCATAAGATGGGCTATCGGGGCACCACTAACACCTTGCTCAACTTTGGTGAAGGAAAGTTTCAGCCAGGCGGGCAGGGAGGTGCTGTCGGGTATTGTGTCGGTGAGGTCAATAAAGGGCTGGCCTGCATGTTCCACATGATGAATGAGGCGCGGGTAGGTGTTGGCATGGGCGCTGTGGTGCTCGGTTACACGGGCTATCTGCATGCGGTGGAATATGCAAAAGAGCGGTTTCAAGGGCGCCGCTTGACCGACAAGGATCCGCAAAGCCCGCCAGTTCGCCTGATTGATCATACCGATGTCAAGCGCATGTTGCTGGCGCAAAAAAGTTATGTCGAAGGCGGACTCGCACTGGTGCTGTATTGTGCCCGGTTACTGGATGAGAAACGGGGTGCCGGCGTATGCGATGAAGATGATGCAGATGTATTAATGGATCTGCTGACCCCAATCGTTAAAAGCTGGCCTTCACAGTGGTGTCTTGCCGCCAACGATCTGGCCATACAGGTTCATGGCGGTTACGGGTATACGCGCGATTATCAGGTCGAGCAATTTTATCGGGATAATCGGTTGAATCCGATTCATGAAGGCACGCACGGCATTCAGGGGCTGGATTTACTTGGGCGGCGCGTCCGGCAGCACGGTGGTGCAGGTATGCAGGCATTGCAGCGTCGTTTGCAGATGACAACCGCAAAAGCGGCGCAACGCTCAGATACCGCTGAGTTTGCCGCCAGCCTGGATGCTATCTGGTTTCGGCTGCAAGATGTGACACAGCTGTTGCTCCGCAACCCGAATGCAGAGGAATCCCTGTCAGATGCGACATTGTATCTGGAAGCGTTTGGGCATGTTGTGGTTGCCTGGATCTGGCTGGATCAATACCTGGCATGTCCCGAAAACAGCGATGATGCCTTCTATCTTGGCAAACGTCAGGCCTGTCAGTATTTCTTTCGTCGTGAGTTAAGCCAGGTTGACGCCTGGCTGGATTTGCTTGGTGATGGGGATAGAACGTGTCTTGATATGTCAGAAGGCTGGTTTTGATGCGATTTGTGTCAAAGTCTTGCTGAGAATTGTGACGGGGTGTAACAACTCCGCCATGATTTCGCCTTTATGTCGACGAAGTGAATGTTTTTCGCGACGAAAAACCTCGGTTATTCTAGTGTTTTCCATAAATTTACCTTCCCAAAACCTACTTTATTGCTCCTTAAGTTGTGACAAAGATGTTACGCAAATTGTGATTTTTCGTTGTGGCTATTGGACTTTAGCGTTCCTTCAGTAATAGTGGCAATCTGGAATAACTGGAGTAATTCGGTGATTCCGACCGGATCGGTTTCTGCAAAATTCGAAAAACGATGTCAGATGCCCGGATTCGTCCCGATTAAAAAACAATGAAAAGTTAGAGAGAGGGAGTAATGCAAACAAATAAGAAGCAATACCTTCGCCGTATGATCAGTGCCTGCCTGGCAGGTGCGATGGCCGTGCCAGTGATCGCCTCAGCGCAGGATACCCCAGAAGTGGAAGAAGTGGTTGTTACCGGTTCCTTTATCCGTAACAGTGCTTTCGCTCAAAACAACCCAGTCGACACAGTAACACAATCCGACATTCTCGAATCAGGTGCCCCAAGCATGGGTAACTATATTCGAGACCTTACCTACACACAGAACACCAATACAGTTGCAAACGTAAATGCTGGCGGCAGTGGTTCACAGTCCAGTGTTGGCACAACGTTCAACCTGCGTGGTCTGGGTGAAAACTCAACACTGACATTGATGGACGGTATGCGTTCCGTTGATGCCGGTATTAATACCTTGTTGCCAGAAATCGCAATCGACCGTTTGGAAGTTGTACTGGACGGTGGTTCAGCACTGTACGGTTCTGACGCGGTAGCTGGTGTTGTCAACCTGATCCCTGTGAAAGATTTTGATGGCATTCGTGTGCGCGCTTACCACCAGCAGGATGATCCGGGTTCTTTTGAAGATAACAAGCTGGGCGTACTGTTCGGCCGAAACTTCAACAATGGTGTCAACTGGGTAGTCGCTGCAGATTACGCCCGGACTACGCCTTTAATGACCTATGAGCGTCCTCGTCTGCTACGTGCTGACTACGGTTGGGCAACCTCGGGTAACCCAGGTGTATGGAAGGAATTGGACGGTGCTACGCCGAATATCGGCGGTACGCATGGTGGCTCTTTGGTAGGTGACAACCTGCCCGATCCGGATTGTGGTGTGTATGACGAACGCCTGGATCTTGGTCTGGCGCATAACAACCAGTCCGGTATTCCACAGCCCGGCGGCAACTGCTTCTTCCCGTATTCACAGCAGTGGCCATTGGCCGAAGGCAAGGAAGAGTACAACATCTTCCAACACCTGACTTATGACCTGAGCAGTGGTGTGCAACTGAATGCGCAAATGTCTCTGGCTGGTCGTAAAAGTGAAAACCACAACACATTGAGCTATCAGTTGAATGCCAACAACCGTGGCGCGCTGGTTGTTCCAGAAAGCCATCCAGCCAATCCTTTCGGTGTAGATGTGGGACCGAACCTGTGGCGTCCATTTGCGGATTGGGGCACCATGCCTTCGTACCGTGATGAAACTACCGGTGCTCGTAAGCAGGAATACGAAGATACGATTCAGCGCTACAAAGTCGGTGCTGCATTTGATCTGACTGATACATGGACTGCCAACACGAATTACTCCTGGTAGCGTGTTCACCAGGATCAGAACTCTGACATGATCAATCTGCCACGCTTGCAGCAGGCGTTGATCGGTCAGGGCGGTCCGAACGGCAATGAGTACCTGAACCCCTTCGGTTCTGCTGATGCTCGTTCACCAAACTACGTAGCTGGCGTGACTGATAACAGTCAGGAACTGGTAGATTGGCTGGCACCTTCTATCGACTGGAGGGATTCTCAAACTGAACTGACTGTGTTCGAGATGAACGCTACCGGTGATGTGTTCCAGATGCCTGCAGGCATGGCGCGTATGGCGGTAGGTTACCAGATGCGTGATGTTGAAGAGTGGAATTATGCCAATCCACTATCCAAGTCAGGTGAGGACTACAATACATCAGTTATTGATTCCCCACCCATTGATCAAAACTACGGCAGCCGAGTTCAGGCCGCTTACGTAGAGTTTGAAGTTCCGCTGCTGGATACCTTGGATGCACAGATTGCAGTTCGTCATGAAAATTTCACAACGTTCGATCTGCAAACGACAACACCTAAGGTGGCACTGCGCTGGGAAGCGCTGCCAAGCCTGGCATTCCGTGCATCTGTTGGTGAGAGCTTCCTGGCTCCGACAGCAGCTGACGCCCGTCCGTTTGATCCAAACGAGAACTGTGGTGAGATTTTCTTCGGTGCAGACCCGGTTACCGGTGGGGTACTGAACGGTGGTGCCAGCTGTTCTTCGGGTAACCCACGACTGAAGCCTGAGACGTCCGATATCTGGAACGTTGGCTTTACCTGGGAGCCTATCAATGACCTGAGCATCAGTCTGGATTACCAGTCTATCGAATACACAGACCGAATTCGTACCCTGGGTACAGAAGACGTAGTCGGTGAAGAATTCGATGCATTGTTGGCTGCCATTGGTTCGAATCGCGCATCCTACGATCCGACGCCTGGTTCAGCTACGCGCGAAGCGGCAAATGCCTGGATTGCGGCACAGGGTGATGAGCGTGTTACGCGTGATCCATCCACACAGCGTGTCGTTCGAGTGGTGCGTCAGTCACAGAACGTGGCGACTGTATGGGTTGACCTGTTCGACGCCAATGCGCGCTGGACTTACGATACCAACAACTTGGGCTCATTCACGACGACACTGAGCGCAACATACAACACCAAGTACGAGTATGCTGACGCCAGTGGTGATGTCATTGATGCATTGGGTAATCAGAATGCCCGTACCGGTATTGTTGCACCTGTACCTGAGCTGAAGTCACAAGTTAAACTGGCCTGGATCCGTGATAGCCACAGTGCGTCATTCACGTATAACTGGCAGGATGAAGTGGTCTTTGATGATGGCGTACGTAACACGCTGACAGGTGTTCAACCACCTTCAGACGGTATGATCCGTGCGTGGAAATCAGCCAATGCGCAGTACACGTACAACACCACTGACTACTTCGACAGTGAGATCGGCATTAGTGTCGGTGTCAGCAACCTGTTCGATAACGTACCTCAGCGTTTGCCAGTGCTGGGTGGCTTCGAAAGCCGTCTGCACTCACCATGGGGTCGTCAGTTCTGGTTATCTGTAGACTGGATGCCTGGTTTCTAAACTCAGACTCTCTGGTTTATTAGAGATCAAGAAAGCCCGCTTTAGAGCGGGCTTTTTTTATGGGCAAAGACTGGGGTATCATGCCAAGAGGTAAAAAAACAGAATGTGTTCAGTTTCAGACAGAATGCTGCAACAATAAGATCAGAAAACTCTGATTTATAGCAGAATAATAATACATATGGGGAAGGGGTATGCGTAAGAACCGGATTCTATCAGGGCGACAATGGCTTGGGTCAATGACAATATCGCTGCTGGCAGCATCGTTGCAACTGGCCGCAACGACGGCATCTGCAGATAATCTGTCATATGCTGATCCGGAAGACGTTGGCATGTCCTCAGCTCGAATTGAACGTATCATGCCTGTATTGCAATCCTATGTTGATGAAGGCGAGCTTGCCGGTGTGGTGAGCATGATTGCCCGTCGTGGCGAGGTGGTACATCTGGATCACTACGGAACCTTGAACAAAGAGACCGGCCAGGAAGTAGAGCAGGACAGTCTCTTCCGTATCTATTCCATGACAAAGCCCATTACCAGCCTTGCCATTATGATGCTGTATGAAGAAGGGAGATTGCAGCTGAATGACCCTGTCAGCAATTACCTTCCCGAATTCTCCGATCTTAAGGTTGCCAGTAACGGTGGTGCATTGCAGGACGTAGATCGTGAAATGACCATACAAATGCTGCTAACCCATTCGGCAGGCCTGACTTATGGTGTGTTTGGCGACACGCTGGTAGATCGTCAGTACCGGGAAGCTGGTGTTATGGTCAGCCCGGATCTTGAAACGTTTGTTGACCGTGTTGGCAACATGCCGCTGCAATATCAACCTGGCACACGGTTCCATTACAGCATCGCCATTGATGTTCTGGGTGCCATCGTGGAACGTGTCTCAGGACAATCTTTTGGCAGTTTCCTGCAGGAACGCGTCTTTAACCCGTTGCAGATGGAAAACACTTTTTTCCAGGTACCTTCTGATAAGGTCGACCGTTTTGGTACTAACCACACATTTAATCCGGCCACCGGAGAGCTGGAGGTGAGTGACCGGCCGGAAAACAGTAATTTTGTGAACCGACGAACTTTCGAGTCCGGTGGTGGTGGCCTGATTTCAACGGCTGAGGATTACATGCGTTTTTCCCAGATGGTGCTTAATGGCGGTGAACTGGATGGGGCTCGAATAATCGGCAGCAAAACGCTGGAATACATGACGCAGAATCATTTGCCAGGCATTTTTGGGGATCATGGGCAGCATCCTGGGGACCAGTTACCAGGGTTTGCTAATGGTACGGGGTTTGGCCTTGGATTTGCCGTGGCAGAAGATCAGACAGCCGTTGGTGGCATCGGTTCAGATGGTGAGTATTACTGGGGAGGTGCCGCAGGCACCATTTTCTGGATTGATCCAGAAGAAGAGTTGATTGGCATCGTCATGATTCAGCACATGAATGTGCAGATTCCCTTGCGAGCGACATTCAAGGCACTGACTTATGGTGCAATAATTGATTGATTCGTTTTTAACACCGGTGCCACCCTGATTGAAAAGGTAACAGGAAACAATATGCAATTGCATCAACCTTGTGACAAGGTCGTAATAGGTGGCGCCGGACTCTGGACGCCAGAACATGTGGTGACAAATGAAGAACTGGTGACTTCATTGAATGCCTATGCTGATCAGTTCAATGACCGTTATGCCGATCAAATAGCCAGTGGTGAAAAAGAAGCCGTTCGTAAATCTGATGTCGACTTCATTGTGAAGGCCAGTGGCATTAAGCAACGGCATGTGTATATCAAGGATGGCATCCTGGATATTGATCGCATGAAACCACGGATACCGGAACGTAAAGACGATGAACTCAGCCATCAGGCTGAAGTTGCATTACATGCCGCGCGCCGCGCACTTGAAGCGGCCAGAAAGTCACCAGACGATATCGATGCCGTTATTGTCAGCTGTGCCTACACCGAAAGGTACTATCCAGCGATTGCAATAGAAGTTCAGCATGCGCTAGGCATTGAAGGCTATGCATTCGATATGCTGGTGGCCTGTTCGGCTGCCACTTTTGCCTTGCATCGTGCCTGGGAAATGGTTCGAACAGGTTCTGCGCGATCTGTTCTGGTAATCAACCCCGAATTAGTCACGCCGCAAATCAATTTCTGCGATCGCGACAGCCATTTCATTTTTGGTGATGTGGCAACAGCCATGGTGGTTGAGCGCGCTGATGATGCCCGGGGCGAAGACCAGTTTGAAATACTCGGGGCACAGGCACATACCTTGTACTCCAATAATATCCGTTCGAACTTTGGTTATCTGTCGCGTGGCTATGATGCTGATCCCTTTGCCGTGGATAAACTTTTCCACCAGGAAGGCCGCTCTGTTTTCAAGGAAGTCTGCCCTATGGCTGCCCAGCATTTAACCGATCACCTGGCTTTGCATGGCTTCACGCCGGGCCAGGTGCGGCGCTGGTGGCTTCACCAGGCCAATATCAATATGAACCAACTGATTGCCAAGCGCCTGCTTGGCAGCCTGCCTGACAATGACGTGGCACCTACGGTGCTTGATCAGTATGCCAATACGGCTTCAGCCGGCTCGATCATTGCTTTTAACCGCTATCACCGGGATATGAAAGCAGGCGATATTGGCATGCTTTGCTCATTTGGAGCCGGCTATTCAATTGGTAGTCTGTTACTCAGGAAAACATAACCTGCTGCTCAATAAGAATTTTACCTGCCGGAATAAAACCATGATTATGACATCTGATACTGCTGGTGCAGACCAGCCGAAGCTCCGCCGCCATGCCTGCGGGAAAGCAATACTTGCAACAATGACAGTATCGTTGTTGAGTACAGCATTTTCAGCATCAGTCACTGCTGCCACACCACAAGTGCGCGGACAATGGATGGGAGCACTGGGTGGCTCAGGTTTGCGGCGTTTCTATGCTTCCGGTAGTGATTTCGGTGAACTGGTTAATCGTGCGGTCAGTTACCAGACTGCCAAGCGTGTTTTTGATGGTGCCAGTCAACGCGACCCAAATCTGTCCCCGTCAGATCGGGAATCGCATTCTGATACCTGGGTGATACAAAACGATTCGCTTATCCCTGTTGCCAGTAACAGTGAGCGTCCCGTGTTTCTGAGGGCACTATACCGGGCAGCGGGGCGTGATGAGCCCGGGTTAGTGCGAAGTCGTGCAGACCGGATTGATCTTGGTGTTATGTATGCCTATGCGTCGGACGCTTTTGTCAGTTTCGGTGTGGCGGCAGAGGAGATACAAGCTGATATTTATTATGTTGAAGGCCGCTCCCGAGGACAGAGCTGGGGCCGAGGTTTGACGCCGGGTGGATTTTAGGCGACACATGGTCGTTGGGGCTTCGCTATGACTACCTGATGTATAGTGGTGACTCCCGTGTTTCCGTGCCTGCACAGGGACAGGTCATTCACATAGCCCGAGATAGCCATTATGACAGACAGTATCTTCAGTTTGATGCACTGGCCCGTATTGATTCGTCTGACTGGGCTTTGCTGTCTGACAGTGTTTCCCTTAGCTGGCGGCATTCCTTTCAGTGGATGAGAAATGCTTATGAAGCAGAAACTGATAGCCTGGGCCGACCGGTGGTTGAGCCGTTTGGTCGCAATGAGGAGCTCGGTTTGTTTCGTACCGGCTTGAATGCCAGCATGCCTGTGGGGGATAGCGGAAATTGGAGTGCCTTCGCGAACCTGACACTGGACTATGAGTTTATCTCGGATTTTGATTATCCGATTGACGACAGAGCATCGCTAACGGCAAGTACAGGTATTGTCTATCAGATTGCCAGGACGAAGCGCGTGCAACTGGTATACGACCGTTATCAGCACACGCGCGGCAATCGCACCCGCAATAATTTTTCACTGATTTCTGTGATCGACTTTTGAGGCGGCCGTCACATCGTTTGAGAATTCTCAGGCAGTCGTCTCTGTCAGTTGTTTTTGGCGCTGCTTACCCAGCCATAATGCCAGGAAAAACCAGACAGCTGAGATCGGCAACATGGTAATGGCCAGTCCGGACAAGCCCAGTCCCATCCAGGCCATGGCGGTGTAGGACCAGGCACCTAACTGATCGCCAACCCGATAGACAAAGGTGTCATTGAAGTTTTTTGCCTTGTACTTGTCGGTACGTGAAACGACAGTATAGAGTGACTCTCTGGCCGGGCGCTGCAAGGCAAAATTGCCTGCCCGGCGTAAGGTGTCAAAAATAATGACGACAGCCAGTATCGGTGATATTGCCAGCAGTGCGAATCCAATGAAGCTGATAACAGGCAGCAGAGCCAGGCCCAGCCCCGTTCCAAGCCACTTGAGAATACGACCGGTAAAGAACAGTTGGATAATCAGCGTCAGTGCATTGACCGCCAGGTCCCGCATGGCAAACAGTTGTGTTCGCCCCTGACTGTCGTCGCCGTACACTTCGTTAACGATAGCAATCTGCTGGAAATAGAGGTAGGTCGACACGATCGTAAACAGCAGCATCAGTAATGCAATACCCAGCAGGTAAGGGGAGCGTATAACATGTCGTGCGCCTTCCAGAACGTCGCCACCAATTACACTTTGCTGTTTCTGTTCAACCTGAGTGATGACAGCCTGCTGTGCCTCTGGACTGCTTTCACCCCTTTCACTACTGTCTTCGTCTGAATCGCCCGCAGCTGCCAGTGCCATTGTGCTTTCCTGGTCACCAAGGTAGCGGGAGATCCGGACAGCGACTTCCATTAACAGGGCTGAGAGCAACAGCAGGGTGACAGGCATGAAGAGGGTGGTCAGGGCAGTAGTAATAGTGGAGCCGGTGAGGGCACCTGCTGTGCCTCCGACAGCAATCACGCCAAACAGGCGCTTACTCTGGTTGGGGCGGAAAATATCGTTAATCAGTGACCAGAAAACAGAAACAATGAAGAGGTTAAAGACGCTGGTCCAGATAAAGAAAATCCGCCCGGCCCAGACCTCGCTGTTCCCATCCACTAGCTGGAAGATGGCATAGAACAGCAGTAACTGCAGCATGAAGAAACGATAAACCCAGGAGATGAACTGCCGTCTCGGCATGCGGGAGACAAGCGCGGTGTATATCGGATGCATAAGCAGCATGCCGACCAGCGTGCCGGTAAATAGCCAGGCCAGGTTGTCAACGCCGCCTGCAGCTCCCATGTCATCCCGAATCGGTCGGATGATGTAATAGGCACACAGCAGAAGGTAGTAATAAGCAGCCGAGAAGAAAAGCGATCTGCCTTCACCCTGTCGAATATCAATTGCACGTCTGATGGTTCGTTTCCAGAGTTCCAGCATGATGACCTCTTTTTTATTTTGTTATCAGAGCCAGCCTTTTATCTTGAAGAAAACATAAGGGGCAACACCGGACAGCACCATCAGGCCAAGCGCCCAGGGGTAGCCCAGTTCCCAGGCCAGCTCCGGTATGAAATCAAAGTTCATGCCGTAGATGCTGGCTATTACTGTGGGTGGCAGGAAAACCACCGCTGCGATGGAGAATATCTTGATAATCTGGTTCTGCTCAATGGCGATAAAGCCTTGAGCTGCATCCATGAGGAAGTTGATTTTGTCGAACACAAAGCTGTTATGCGGGAGCAGGGAATCAATATCCCGCAGCAGCTCCCTGGCCGTTTCGGCGTGGGCGGCAGAGAGCTTGCCACGACGCAGCAGAAAGCTGATGGCACGTTGTGTATCCATCAGGCACAAGCGCACCTTACCATTAGTATCTTCCTGCCGGGCCAGTTCGTCCAGGGCATCTTCGATGGCCGTGTCGTTGTCTTCGAGTACCAGGTTGCTGGTTGCCTCCAGTTGCGTGTAAACCTCTTCCAGTGTGTCGGCCAGATCGTCAATCTTGATTTCAAACAGAGCCAGCAGAATGGAGACCGGGTCTTCTACCAGGCCATGCAACCGACGGGCCCGCATGCGCATCAGGCGAAAAGCTGGTATTTCACGCTCTCTCAGCGTGATCAGCTGTGCATCGCTGATCGTGAAGGCGACACTGGTATTGCGGTGTCGGTCTTCCGCTTTATGCAGGAAAAGGGAATGGACGTGCAGACCATGTTCATCCTGATAGGATCGGGCACTGGCCTCAATCTCTTCAACATCTTCTGTGTCAGGAAGCGGCTGGCTGTGCATGCTCTCAATCAGGTTGCGTTCGTCGTCATCCGGATTGACCAGATCCAGCCATAGCGCTGACTGCAAAGAGTTGCGGGTGATATCTCCCTGGGTGGGAATCAGGTACTTCTGGTCATCAAGTTGATAGCGAAACAGCATGCAAAATATCTCGTACTTGTCGTACTTCTATAGCGCGAACTATACACTAAAGGGGGACTCTCCCACCAGCGAAACGCGGCTTAACCTGCACTTTTGTGTATTCAGCCGAACTAGGATACGAATGACTGTTCGATTGGGTTAAGATCCTAAAAAACATAACAAGTCTTTTGGGGAATGGATATGGAAGTGGCGAAACTAACCCTGCGAAAAGTTGCTGGCAGGATGATGATGGCAAGTGTGCTACTGGGTTTTCAGATAACCGATGCCGCCGAAAACCTGGATGGAGAAAGCCTGTACACAGAGCATTGTGCGATGTGTCATACCGCCCCACAGGATGAGCGTACCCCGCCCAGGGATGCGTTGAGAAGTTACACCGCAAACAGTATTTTTCAGGCGTTAAGTGAAGGCATCATGCGCTCCCAGGGCGAAGCCTTGACCTCAGCCCAGCGAACAGCTCTGGCAGAGCACCTGGCAGGGGAGGCGATGCGCCAGGAAACTGCACGCCAGGTACAGCAATGTGAACAAACCATGCCTGCGCTGGACCTTGCGCAACCGAGTAACTGGAATGGCTGGGGGAATGGCCTTAGCAACCCCCGTCACCAGGAGTCTGCCGGTACACGTATTAATGCCGGTAACATAGGTGAACTTGAACTGCTTTGGGCTTACGGACATGACAACGCCTCAGCTGCCCGTGCCCAGCAGACGGTGATCGGTGAAGTCATGTTTATGGGTAGCCCTTCCGGTGAGGTTCGAGCCATGGATCTGGCAACGGGCTGTAACTACTGGACCTACACTGCGCCGCGTGAAGTGAGAACGGCAATTACCGTGGCCCATGCAGATGGGCAAGACGGCCCGCTGGCCGTTTTCGCAGATACAGCCAATACGCTGTTTGTGGTCGATGCGACAACTGGGGAAGAACGTTGGCAGGCCGATGTTGACTCCCATCCTTTGGCCACCAGCACGGGTTCACCTGTTGTCCACGATAACCGCATTTATGTCCCTGTCTCGTCCGGCGAGGTGAGTGCTGCGGGTCGCCCGGACTATCACTGCTGTACATTCAGGGGCAATGTTGCGGCATTTGATTTGGGTAGTGGGGAACGTGTCTGGCACACATATGTGATGGAAGAAGCCACTGTGGTTGGTGAAAATTCGCTGGGTAATCCATTTCTGGCACCATCGGGCGCACCAATCTGGCAGGCACCCAGTCTGGATCCTGAACGCGGCGTCGTGTATGCAGGCACCGGTCAGAACTACACCCGCCCAGCATCCAACAGCAGTGACTCAGTGGTAGCGTTTGATATGGTGTCTGGCGATATCCGCTGGATTCACCAGACCACACCTGATGATGCCTTCACCATGGCGTGTGCACTCGGAGCCAGTCACCCGAATTGTCCTGACGCCGGCCCTGATGTTGATATCGGTGCCCCGATTGTTGCCACAACATTATCCAACGGGCAAAGTGTTGTGATTGCTGGTACAAAAGGGGCCAGGGTGGTTGCTCTGGACCCTGACGCCGAGGGTGAAGTGCTGTGGTCAATACGGGTTGGCCGAGGAGGTGCACTGGGTGGCATTCACTGGGGAATGACGTTTGCGGGTGATACCCTTTATGTCCCGGTTTCTGACCGCAGTGGCATGAGCAGTGATGCCAGTAATCGCATGCCAGGTCTGCATGCCATCGATATGAAGACCGGTGACACGATTTGGTATGAAGCCGCTCCTGAACGCTGCAGTGAGAGCGGGGGTGCGTGCATGGATGTATACTCAGGGCCTGCCAGTGCACTGGATGATATGGTTATTGCCACTTCATTAAATGGTCACCTTTTTGCACATGATGCGCAGACAGGTGAAGTTGTTTGGGAGTACGATACGGTCAGGTCTTATGAGACGATTAATGGTGTCGAAGCGCAAGGCGGTGCCATTGACTCAAGCGGTCCGGTAATCAGTGGAGATTACTTGATTGTAAACAGCGGCTATGCCACTTTTAGCCAGATGCCGGGGAACGTTGTTCTTGTATTCCGTTTACCACAGTAATGGCTGGGTCGGAATAAAAATTACGTGAGAAAAATACAAGTAGTTCAGGGGAAGATGATGAAAAGAACGTATTCGTGGGGATTGTTAGCAGCCTCAGCCGTGTTATTGGCTGCCTGCAGCCAGCCCGAAGAGCAAAGCGCGATGACAGGCGTTGAAGAAACGGCTGTGGTGGAAACCGCTGCAGTGAGCTATCCGGATTATGAAGCATCGGTAGACAGTGATCGTTTGATCAACGCCGATGATGAGCCTGGGCAGTGGATGTCAAATGGTCGTGACTATTGGGAGCAACGTTTCAGTCCGCTTTCCCAGGTCAATACTGATACGGTTTCAGACCTTGGCCTGGTCTGGTCAGCTGACCTGGACACCAGTCGCGGCCAGGAAGCAACCCCTGTCGTGGTCGATGGTGCACTTTATGTCACGACCGCCTGGAGCATGGTTAAAGCTTACGATGCCACAAGTGGTGAATTGCTGTGGGAGTTTGATCCCGAAGTTGATCGTGCGCGAGGTGTTGATGCCTGTTGTGACGTGGTTAACCGGGGAGTGGCAGCCTGGGATGGGAAAATTTTCTTCGGTGCCCTGGATGGCCGCCTGATCGCACTGGATTCCAAGACCGGTGAGGTTGAATGGAGTGTAGTGACTGTTGATCAAAGCCAGCCTTATACCATCACTGGTGCGCCTCGTGTTGTTGATGGCAAGGTGCTGATCGGTAACAGTGGCGGTGAATATGGTGTCAGAGGTTATGTCACGGCCTACGATGCCGATAGCGGTGAAGAGCAGTGGCGCTTTTATACGGTGCCTGGCAACCCGGAAGACGGGTTTGAACAGCCCGAGCTGGAAATGGCGGCAGAAACCTGGAATGGCGAATGGTGGTCCATGGGAGGCGGTGGTACCGTCTGGGATGCAATGGCGTATGATCCGCAAAGCCATCTGCTGTATATCGGGGTAGGTAATGGTTCACCCTGGAACCAGTCACTGCGCAGCCCTGGCGGCGGTGATAATCTGTTCCTGTCCTCCATCGTTGCGCTCAACCCTGACGATGGATCCTATGTTTGGCATTACCAGACAACGCCTGGTGAGACCTGGGACTATACAGCGACTCAACCGCTCATGCTGGCTGATCTCGAGATCGGGGGTGAAACGCGGCGCGTCGTCATGCAGGCGCCGAAAAACGGTTTCTTCTACGTTCTCGATGCCCTGACAGGACGTCTGCTGTCAGCTGAAAATTATGTGCCTATAAACTGGGCTTCACATGTGGACCTGGAAACCGGTCGTCCGGTTGAAAACCCACAGGCCCGTTATAATGAGACAGGCGAACCCTTCATCGTTCAACCTGGTCCACTGGGTGGTCATAACTGGTACCCCATGTCCTACAGTCGTAATACCGGACTGGTCTATATTCCTTCAACCGAAAACTTCATGACCTATGTGGGACAGGAAGCGTTTGAGCGATCAGACCGCGGCTGGAATACCGGTACGGATATGGCTCAGGGTGCACGTTTGTCCATGGCAGCTGGCGATGCGGCCCCGGAAAACAAGGCCTATTTGCTGGCATGGGATCCGGTTGCCCAGGAAGAAGTCTGGCGTCAGCCGCAACTGGTACCAACAGCTTCAGCCGGTGTCCTGTCCACTGCGGGTGGTCTGGTATTCCAGGGTAATGCCGCTGGTGAGTTTGTCGCCTACCGCGATACTGATGGCGAGCGCCTGTGGTCAGCTATCACACAGTCCCATACTGTTGCTGCACCTGCTACCTATGAAGTGGATGGCGTGCAGTATGTTGCCGTGGTAACCGGCTCCCGGGCGCTGCCACAAACTGGCCCTGGCGCCCTGGGGGCAACGACACTGGCTTCAAGCAATAACTCCCGTGTGCTGGTTTATTCGCTGTATGGTGAACATGAGCTGCCTGCCGAAGAAATTGTTGCAGAAGATCAGGAACTGAACCCACCAGCATTGACAGCCAACAATGAAATGTTGGCCGCGGGTGAGCAGACCTATGGCCGATATTGCAGTGTTTGTCATGGTGATAGCGCAGAAAGCGATGGTGCCGGTGTGTTCCCTGATTTGCGTTACTCGGAACGTCTGCAGGATCTGGACGCCTGGAATAGCGTTGTGCTGGAGGGCGAACTGTCTGATGGCGGTATGGTCTCCTTTGCCGAGCAGATGGAGCCTTCTGATGCGGCTGCGGTGCGTCAGTATGTCATCTCGCGTGCCATTGCGCTTGCTGATGAGCTGAGAGCGCAATAGCGCTTATTCAGTGATGCCGCAGGAAGTCTATTACTCGCACTACACGTCACCGGTTGGCCAACTTATGCTGGTCGGTGACGGTGCGAGTCTGCAGGCGCTGCGGTTTGATAAAGTCGGTGACTCCATCCGTCCCCAGCCTGACTGGCTACGGCGTAATGCCGCCTTTTCCTCTGTCAAACAGCAGCTTGATGCTTATTTTGCTGGCGAACTAACCCGGTTTTCGCTTTCCCTGTCTCCACAAGGCACTGATTTTCAGTGTCGAGTCTGGCAGGCGTTACAGGATATTCCTTATGGGGCCACCTGTAGCTATCTCGATATTGCCAACACGCTTTCAGACCCCAACGCGACCCGTGCAGTCGGTGCCGCTAACGGTAAAAATCCGATTCCCATTATTATTCCCTGCCATCGCGTGATCGGGCGGGACGGATCGTTAACCGGGTTTGGTGGTGGACTTGAGCGAAAGCGCTTTCTATTGGCACTGGAGCAGAAAAATATCCCGTTTGAATTAACCGGATTTTAAGGTCTGACTTGGGTTTTGATTGGCAACGCCATTGTTACCGTAACAAGATCAAGAGAGTCAGGGTTTTAGTGAGCTGGCATTGACTACCTGGTTTCTTCCCCGGGCTTTGGCCTGATAAAGAGCCTGATCAGTTGCAGACAACCAGGCGTGGTAATCATTCATGTCCGGCCTGATTTCACTCATACCAATGCTGACAGTGACATGCAGCGGTGTTGATTGCCACACAATGTGAGTGCCGGAAATTCGCTTGCGTAAACGTTCAGCAAAGATCATGGCATTCTCAGCGGTAGTCTCTGGCAGAATGACGCCAAACTCTTCACCACCGTACCGACCGACGACATCAGTAGAACGGCGGAAACGATGAACCAGGTCGCCAATGGCGCGCATGACTTCGTCGCCAGCCTGATGACCATACTCGTCGTTGAACGATTTGAATTTGTCGATATCGAGCAGAAGCAGGGTAGAAGCTCTGCTGGCTCGCCGACATCGTTCGAATTCCAGTTTGAGACTGTCTTCCCAGTGACCACGATTGGACAGCCCGGTCAGCGGATCTGTTCTGCTCAGGCGCTCGAGTCGTTCATTCGCCTTCTCCAGGTCAATTTTCCGCGTAGCCACTTCTGTCACATCGTAGACGGACAAACATACGCCGCTGACCTGGTTGGTTGTATCGTATAGCGGTGTCAGGCAAATATTCTGGTACATGCGTGCCGAGTTGCCGGTAAGCGGGCGCGTGCTACTGAAATTGAACAGATGGGCATGTTCTTCCCAGGTGCAAAACGAGCGTGAGCCTAATTGAAATACGGATTGGATTTTACGCTTCAACCACACGGCTGGAAGATATGGGAACAGGTCAAACAATATTTTGCCACGGGCATCACTGCTGCTGATACCGCTATGATGCTCCATAAAGCTGTTCCACATATGGATCTGGTAATTTTTGTCCAGCAGCACAAGGCCATTATCCAGTGTCTGTAACAACTGCATAGTCAGGTGCAGGTCATGAAACTCTGAGCTCACATCCGCCGTCATTGGGACACCTCTACCTTAAGTTCCTCTGAGATGATAGCAACGCGGGATACGAGAGTACCTATCGATTCCTCTGTCACCAGCAATTGTAAATAACAACTGATCGGTGGTTCCTGCAGGCGGTAATTGATGCCGATACCCAGAACAGTCTCTGCTTTATTTTGACAATTCAGCAGATCCACCGCTTTACGGCGATGCCCTAATAACACGGGAAAACTGTGGTTAAATGGTAGGTCCAGTTGCTGGCTGATTCCGGACAGGCAGGCACCCAGTAACAGTTCTGATACATCATCCAGTGTTCCGGTTAACGGATCACGGCTGGGTACCTGGTCGACACCCAGCCAGTCCCTTAATGCTTCCAGTTCTTTGGTAGGCATTAGCAGCACCCCTTCACCAGCCACACCTCGACCCTTGAAACCATGTGAGGTGGCACTTAGTTCAATATCGTCATCCCAGGGCAGGCTGTCGGGAAGGCTGTAGAAAGGGGCGTTCACAACCTTGGGTACGGGCAAGCCAACGAAAGTGCCGAGCATGTCACTGAGGTAGCTGCCAGCTTCCCCCATGGCCACATTGACGACTTCGCGTATGGCATCAGAAAAGTCAAACACCGGTAAGCGCTCATTACCTGCAGAGACAGATGGTGAATCTGCTGAAGCGGGTTGGTAGTCGCCGGGCAGGATGCCGTAGGTTGTCAGGACTTTGCTTATGATGTCGCGATTGGCGGGTTTGCGGACAAAGTCCATGGCCCCCAGACCAATAACGCGTTCACGGGCTGTTTCCTGAACGTCACCGGAAACAACAATCGTCATGCAACCGTAATCCTGCTTGCGAATTTCTGCCAGTACATCAAAGCCGGTTAAGCCCGGCATATTCAGGTCGAGAAACAACAAGTCCACGCTATGCTCTGATAGGAAATCCAGTGCGGCTTCACCATTTTCAGCATAGTTGATCGTCCAGGATGGCATTTCCGGTAAAGACCGCGCCAGCAGGCGCCGGGCCATGGCTGAGTCATCGCAGATAAGGACAGATAATGACACTGAGGCAACGCCTCCTTGTTATTGTAGTTGCGCAAATAAAATAATCGCCTATCGTAACATATTGTGACATTAGTGGTATGGGATTTTTCACCTGGAACGCAGTATACTCTGCTCGTTTTTATCTGCTGCCGAACTATCACTATCGGCATTTATCACACAGGAGTGTGTACCCATGAAGTACGATCGCATTCGCCTTACAGGCATCTGACGAGAGATTTCAGCTGTCAGTTACTGACCGTACCACGGTGCGTCCCCGCCCCGAATAGTTGTGTACTTCATGTTCCCTGATATCTGGATTCACCGTCCCCTCTTTTATCCGGTTTAAGCCGGCCATAATGAGTCCGACAGGTTCAGGTAATCACCTTATGTTCAATAAAATCAGAAATGCGCTGGCGCTGCTGAAAGAGGCGCTGCAGGGTAATGCCAATATTAATTACACGGAAGGATCCATCGCCAAAGCGACCGTTCTGCTGGCTATTCCCATGATCCTTGAGATGGCAATGGAGTCAGTGTTCGCCATTGTCGATATTTTCTTTGTCTCCGGCCTTGGCGCAGAAGCCGTTGCCACGGTGGGGCTGACGGAAGCCGTTATTTCTTTGCTATATGCTGTTGCTATTGGTATTTCGATGGCGGTAACAGCGCTTGTGGCGCGACGAATCGGCCAGAAAGATCCGGAGGCTGCTGGTGTAGTGGCTGGCCAGGCGTTATGGCTCGGTGTCATAGTCAGCCTGCTGGTCGGGTATGTCGGGTTGACCCAGGCTGAAACGATTCTCTCCCTGATGGGAGCTGAGGCGGGTGTACTGGAAACCGGCAGTACCTATACCAGCATTATGTTTACAGGTTCCTTCACTATCGTTTTCCTGTTCCTGAATAATGCGATTTTTCGTGGTGCTGGCGATGCCAGTATTGCCATGCGGGCGCTGGTGCTGGCTAACGGAACAAACATTGTCCTGGACCCGTTGTTGATCTATGGCATTGGTCCTTTTCCAGAGCTTGGGCTGACGGGGGCCGCCGTCGCGACCAACATTGGCAGGGGCCTGGGTGTGCTATACCAGTTGTATTATCTTTGCCGAAACGATCGGCGTATCCATGTTCACTTGCGGCACCTGGTTATTAAACTGAGTGTGATAGGGCAGATCTGTCGTGTGTCGATAGGTGGGATTGCACAGTTTTTGATTGCTACTGCCAGTTGGGTATTTTTAATGCGCCTGGTATCAACCTACAGCGCAGAAGCTGTGGCAGGTTATACCATTGCCATTCGTGTCATCCTGTTTGTGATATTGCCTTCCTGGGGGTTAAGCAATGCCGTGACAACCCTGGTTGGTCAGAACCTGGGGGCAGGCAAGCCCGAGCGGGCTGAACGTACTGTTCTGCAAGTTGCCAAATATAATATGGCTTATATGGGGGCGGTTGGACTGGTGCTCATTTTGTTGCCAGCCTGGGTGATGAGTTTCTTTACCGATTCACCGGATGTCGTCCTGAATGGTACGCAAAGTTTACGTATTCTCAGTTACGGGTTTGTCTTTCTGGCACTAGGCTCTGTGATGACGCAGGCATTCAACGGTGCCGGGGATACCATGACACCTACCTGGATCAATGGTTTTGCCTTCTGGGTCGTTCAGATCCCGCTTGCCTGGATGCTTTCGGCTGGCATCGGATTGGGGCCTGAGGGTGTATACTGGTCTGTCTTCGTGGCCGATACTGTCATGAGCCTGGTGGCTTTCTGGATGTTTCGCCGCGGTAGCTGGAAGTCGCGATATGTTTAAGTTGGGTTAGAGATCGATATGCAAAGTAGTCAGCATCATATTATTCAAAGTGTCAGTCACTGGCTTGCCAGAGGCGATAGCGTCTGGTTATGCACCATTCTCAAGACCTGGGGGTCTTCCCCGCGTCCGATAGGTGCCATGATGGCCTGTACGCTGGACGGTGAAATGGCCGGCTCCATTTCTGGCGGCTGCATTGAGGAAGATTTCCTTGAGCAGTTACGCGATGGCAGCCTGAAAGCCCGGTATGATGAAAATGGTCATCCCTTTGTTGTGCATTACGGTGTCTCTGCAGAGGAGCAGGCTCGGTTGAAATTGCCTTGCGGTGGTCAGTTACACGTTCTGCTGGAGTATCTGACCCCGGATAAGAATCAGGCGATGTTCGGGCAACTGCTGGCTGCACTGGATGCGCACCAGAAAGTCAGCCGTCAGGTCATGCTGTCGAACGGGGAAATCTCGTTACTGGATCAGGCCTCGGATGATGCTGTGCTGATTGATGATCAGGTCATGAAACACAGCTTGAGTCCGCGGTATAAACTGTTGCTGCTGGGGGCAGGAGATGTGGCTCGTGTAGTCGCTGAGCTGGCGCTGACGCTCGATTATGAAGTGACACTTTGCGACCCGCGTCCCGGTTACCTGGATAACTGGCCGGTCAGTGGTGTACAGCTAACGGCTGACTTGCCCGATGATGTGGTCAGGGATCAGTTCAGTGACCCTTACAGTGGCATCATTGCCCTGGCTCACGACCCCAGGGTCGACGACATGGCATTAATGGAAGCGCTGAAAACCCCGGCCTTTTACATTGGTGCCATGGGCTCAGACCGAACGTCAGCCAATCGTCGTGACCGTTTGCCGGAACTTGGCTTGAGTGAATCGGAAATCAATCGTTTGTATGCCCCGATAGGCATCAAAATCGGCAGTAAAACACCGGCAGAAATTGCGATTTCCATCATGGCCGAGGTGACGTCAGTCAGGCATGCCATTCAGCCTGCAAAATAAGCTTTGTTACTGTCCGGATACCTGTCAGGGGTCCTGGCAGGGTATTGTGAAGGGATGAGGGATAAAAACAGGTTCTCCCTGGCTGAGTGGTGACCCAGTCAGGGAGATTAAACCAGAATCAGTCGTCGTTCAGCAGGTCGCCAAAGTCTTCTTCATAATCGGCCATGGACGCTTCCAGTACCTTGCAGGCATGGGCGTATCCATAAGCTTCACCAATTGTCACCTTGTTCTCTTTCCCGGGCACAATTTTGTAGGTCTTGAAGTAATGAGCGATCCGGTGCACCAGAATGGGCGGTAGATCGCTGATTTCGTCAATGTGACCATAAGCGGGGTCGTCTTTGATTACGGCGATGATTTTGTCATCAGCTTCGCCGCCATCGTTCATGGGCAGGCCGCCAACAATTTTGGCATTGACCAGAATCTCGGTGCGGTCAATAGGACGTTCACTGATAACACAGATATCAAGTGGATCACCATCGCCACACTCGGCTTCCGGCATTAATGCACGAACTCGCTTGCCACAGTATGTACGTGGAATGAAGCCATACAACGTAGGCTGCTGTGCCGATGTCGGTTGAGGGCGGTCGACGCAGAGGTAACCGGTGTCTTTGTCGATTTCGTACTTCATCTGATCGAAAGGGCTGATTTCGATGTAAGCAGTGGCAATGCGAGGCAGATCGGGGCCGGCTGCCAGACCATGCCAGGGGTGTGGGCGATAGCGAGAGAAGCTTGTCTTGCTCATTTGAGATCAGATTCCTGTCCAGTGTAAAGTATTAATGCCAGCATAACAGTCTCTTTATTATCAATATATTAGCCCTGCAAGTTAAGGTTATGGTTAACCTGCTTCAAGGGCGACTGGCAGCCAGGCGACGTAAGAAAGGCGGGCATTATAGCAATCAAGAAGAGTACTGCACAGACAGGAATCCATTGCGACCGGATCCGGCGTGACGCCAGGTCGTGATCAGAACCGGCGCTCGGTATACCAGTTCACCTCACGTGAGTATTTATCGATCTGATCGCTGACATCCAGTGTCATGGCAAATAAGGCCATGCGTACCAGAACACCATTGTCAGTCTGTCTGAAGATGGCGAGACTGGGGTTCTGATTCAGGTCATTATCCAGTTCGTTGGCATCGTCACGCGAGTCACGGGGCAGGGGGTGCATGATCACGGTGTTGGGTTGGCAGTATCGTGTGTAGATGTTCTGGTTTAAACGGAAACGACCGCGATAGATATCAGCCTCGTTTTTACTGTCAAACCGCTCTTCCTGGATGCGGGTCAGGTAGACAATGTCGTTATCAACCAGCCCTTGTTCCATGTTGTCTGTTTCCAGTACTTCATGTCCGCTCTGTCGCAGTTTCTCGACAATGCTTTCTGGCATGCGCAGCTCTGTCGGGGAGATCAGGGTGAACTTTACTTTTTTATAAAGACTGATTAACTGTGAAAGCGAGTGAACCGTTCGGCCATGTTTCAAGTCACCAATCATGGCGATATGCATGCCGTCTACCTGCTGCTGGCGAGTCAACAGTTCCCGTTTGATGGTATACAGATCCAGCAAGGCCTGGCTGGGGTGTTCATTTGGGCCGTCTCCGGCATTGAGCACGGGCACCCGGCTGGCTTTGGCGAATTCATTAACCGAGCCCGGCTGCGGATGACGCATGACTATCACATCGCTGTAACCACTCATGACCCGCCCGGTATCATAAAGCGATTCGCCTTTGGTTAGAGAGCTGGCCTTGATATCGGTTGTTTCCCTGACTTCACCCCCGAGCAGGTTAAAAGCGCAGCCGAAACTGACCCGGGTTCGCGTTGAGGCCTCAAAAAACATATTGCCCAGAATGGCACCGTCCAGCACTTTGGTAACCCTTTCCCGGTGAGCATAAGGCCGCATCGTGTCTGCCACTGCAAAAATTCGCTCGACATCGCTGCGTTCGAACTGTTTGACACTGAGAATATGCGCTCCGGGGAATTGCATGATGAATCATCCTTAACGTGTAAGTGGCTGTGATAGGTGGCTGTGCTAGCGGCTAACGTGATAAATAACGGGAGGCGGCAGCCAATTTAACAGCTGCAAATCATACTACATATCGCTCATTCGTTGTGCAAAAGGCTGGCTATGCTATAGTCGCCGCATGACTGATACCATTCTCTGGCATGATTACGAAAGCTTTGGTGCTGACCCGCGACATGATCGTGCCAGCCAATTTGCTGCGATACGAACCGACCTGGAACTCAATGAGATCGAAGCACCGGTGATGGTCTATTGCCAGCCGCCCCAGGACCGTTGGCCTCACCCCATGGCATGTTACGTAACAGGTATCACACCCCAGGAAACTCGGCAGAAAGGTGTTTGTGAGGCCGAATTTACCCGCCAGATTGAAAACCAGCTGTCCCGTTCAGGTACCTGCACAGCAGGCTATAACAGCATTCGCTTTGATGATGAGCTGACCCGTCAACTGCTATACCGGAATTTGTACGACCCCTATGAAAGAGAGTGGCGTAACGGCAATTCGCGCTGGGACCTGATTGATGTGGTGCGTATGTGCCACGCCCTGCGCCCGGAAGGTATTAACTGGCCAACACGTGCGGATGGGGCACCATCTTTCCGCCTGGAAGACTTAACGGCTGCAAACGGGTTGGACCACCTGGATGCTCATGATGCGCTGTCGGATGTCAGGGCAACGATTGCCATGGCCAAATTGATTCGAACCCAAAATCCCAGACTTTATGAATATACCTATGCCTTGCGGCGTAAAGCTGAGGTAAAGAAGCGGTTGCAGCTCGGTTCTGGCGAGGCAGTTGTGCATGTCGCCTCTGTTTATGCGGCGCAACAGGGCTGTCTGACCGTGGTGTTGCCGCTGGTTGAGCACCCGCTGGAGAATAATGGCACCATTGTTTTTGATTTGCGCTTTGACCCTTCACCCTGGCTGGAGGAGTCAGCTGAAAACCTGGCAGATGCCCTGTTCCGTTCCCGTCATGAGGAAGGTGAAAGACTGCCGGTGAGTGTGATTCAGAGTAATCGCTGCCCGATGATTGCTCCATTGGCAACGCTGTCAGCGCAGAGAGCAGAGACGTTTGCTTTGGATCTGGAGCAGGTTGAACAGTACCGGCAATCCATATTGGGTCATCCCGGCTTTTTACAGCGTATCTGTGACGCGTTTCGTTTGCGCCAGCAGAAACAAGATGCAGACCGAGCAAGTCAGCTTATTAATGATCCGGATTACTTGCTGTATCAGGGTGGTTTTTTTTCGCGCAAAGACAAAGATTTCATGCAGCAGGTTCGGGACACTGACGCTGCGTTGCTGGGCCAGCCAGGATGGCTGGACGATGCGATCTATGATGACCCAAGGCTTCCTGAGATGTTGTTTCGCTATCGGGCCAGAAATTTCCCGGCGACGTTGAATGAGCAGGAAGCCGATAGGTGGCGACAGCATTGTCAGGAGCGACTGCAAAATGGTGTGCCGGGCGATGAAAACTGTCTGTCACTGACTGCTTATGAACAAGCGATTGTCCAGTTGACCCGGGACATGCCAGGTGAGCGGGCAGAGCAGGTAGCGAGCGCATTACAGGATTGGAAATCCGACTTGCTGCGTTGCCTGTCATCCTGAAAATAGGTAGAATCGCGCGCGATTTCACGCGTAAACAGAGCAGGCCTTCTCATGACAGACAGCGATCCTTATCAGGATATCCGCCCCTATCACGACAGTGAAATCCGCCCTGTGCTGGATCGCTTGCTGGATACACCCGAGTTCATCAGCAGTATTGCCAGTTTTGCCTATCCTACCGTCAGTCGCTTTGTTCCAGGTATTCTCAATGCCCTAACGCGTCGACGATTAAAATCACAATTGCAGTCAGTCAATGATGTTTCCGGTATGCAAGATGTGATTGCCGGTTACATGGATAAAATGATTGAGCGGACCACTACCGGATTGACGCATAGTGGCCTGGATTTATTGCCTAAGGGACAGTCTTTTCTGTTCATCAGCAATCATCGTGATATCGCCATGGACCCGGCATTTGTCAACTACATGCTTTATCACAGCGGTCACGACACCTTGTATATCGCAATTGGCGATAACTTGCTGAAACGGCCGTTTGTGACCGATCTGATGCGATTGAACAAGAGCTTCATTGTTCGCCGGTCGTTAAAGGGGCGTGAGTTGCTCAAGTCGTCAAAGCTGTTATCACAGTACATCGATCACCTGGTGGGCAATCAGCATAATGTCTGGATCGCTCAGCGCGAAGGTCGGGCCAAAGATGGCATAGATCGCACGGATACCGCTTTACTGAAAATGCTGGGCATGGCCCGCAAAAAAGAGGGGCTGGCAGCAGCACTGAATGCGCTGAATATTGTGCCGGTGTCGATCTCTTATGAACTTGACCCCTGTGATGAGCTGAAGGCGGTTGAGTTGCAACAAAAAGACGAGCATGGTTTTTTTGAAAAAGATGAAAAGAGTGATATTCACAGTATTGTCACCGGTATGGTGGGCAATAAAGGCAGAGTGCATGTAGCGTTTGGTGAGCTGCTGAAATTTGCCCCGGAAGCGGAAGATGATGACATTGCCGCGTTAATCGATCAGCAGGTGCTCACGCATTACCGGATCCAGTCATCCAATGTGCTGGCCATCCGGATGCTGGCAGAGGACTCGCCTGAGATGATGGGTAAACTATCTGCAGAAGGGCAGCAGTTTATTCAAGAGTATTCAGTGGATGCAGGATTAGCTGCTGCATTCAAGGCGCGTATCAGTGCCATGCCGGCCAAGGCGCAGCCCTATGCGTTGCATATGTACGCCAATCCGGTGATTGGTCGTTATCCAGCCTGATTCTGATTAATGATGGGTGTCTTTACTTGACGTTCAGACACCCATCATCAGTTCCAGTGTTAACTCTTCAAAGCCTGTAAGCGGTTTCGCAGCGTGGTACGTTGTGCCGGATCCAGGGGGCCCATGCATTCCAGGGTTAGCATGGCTTTTTGCAGGTGGGCCTGGCGCTCAGCGCGAGTTGCCAATACCTGACCCAGCCCTTTTTGCAGCTGTTTCAGTTGCTGTTGCATCCGGATTGATTTGTCACTCGCAGGTGTTTCAGTACCCAGCATAATTTCTGCATCGACACAGATTTCCCGGGCAGCCATTGCATTATCGTCCTGCATCCCTCGCAGTTTCTCTGGTGAATTTTCATTCGCCTGCAGTTGTGCTAACCGATCCTGAAGAAGCTGAGTAACGTGGTTATCAGAGATGTTCTGATACTGCTCTTTTCTGGCTTCGACTTCATCGGCGTCCAGTTTCAGACCTTTCTGATTTATCAAGGCCTGTTCCAGCTCAGCTAACCAGGCTGACTGTTCGCTGGCAAATTCCTGCAACTGCAAGGTCTTCTTGTCAGGGCTGGTTTTTTGCCGGGCACGATAGCGTTGCTCGAGCTTGCGGAACTTGTCTTTGACAGGGTTACGGGCGCTGCCAAATTCCGCCTGCAGCAATGCCTTCAGTGATTTATTCAGTTGCTGGAATTCATCGTGACTATCCACGAAAGCCGCATCGTCCAGTGACAGTAATGCTTCCAGCTGGGAGAGCTGACGGGAGATTTCCGGGTTCTTCTTGCCAGGTGCCTTACCGTCTTTCTTGCCGGTTTTCGCGGCGTCGGAAGAATCCCGGCGTGCGAACAGTGCATCACAGGCTGCACGGAATTCAGCCCACAGTGTTTTATCGTCTTTAAAGGAGCCTGGCCCCAGGTCTTTCCACTGTTGCTGAAGCTGTTTGGCTTCGCGAATCGCACCTGGAAGGTCATCCTGTTTGACCAGTTCCTGTGCCTTTTCAATCAGCTCGCGTTTAGCCGCGTTATGCTTGTTGAGTGCACTTTTGCGATGTTCACGCAACGCACTTAATGCCTCATTGAAACGCTGCTGCAGGGGTTTGATCTTCTTCTGTGCAACGGGTGCGTATTTCTTCCAGTCTTCTCTGGCCTGGCGCTCCAGTTTATTAACCTCGGTCAGGTCGGCTTCCTGGTCCCGGCGACTTTCAACGTAAGCCTCCAGCTGTTCACATAACTGGTTGCGTGCTATCAGGTTACTGGCCTGCTTTTCTTTGCGTTCTTTAAAGAACGCTTTGCATGGCTCGAATGCCTGCTGGGATATATCACGGAACTGTTGTAGCTGTGGATCATCTTCATCGATCTGACCCAGTGCTTTCCAGGCTTCCTGAACATTGCGGATGCGGCTGGCTTTTTGTGCCAGGGGGAGGTCTGCATCCTTGAGTTCGGTCATTTGCTCAATCAACGCTTTGCGGGCATCCGTTGCATGGCTGCGCTGTTCTTCGACCAACTTGTCAAAAGCGGCAGCCAATGGTGGTAGTTCTGCTTCCAGTGCTGCCTGCTGGGGCTGGTTGATTCGGCGAAGCACCGCCTGCATGTGTTTCCATTGACTTTGAGCGGCACCAATGTTGCCATCTTCAATAAGCGAGGCGATGGATTTTTGTGTTTGCTGGAAGTCAGCGACCAGCGTTTTTTGCCAGTCATGATGTTCGGCGATTCGAGTTTGCAGCAATTCATCCAGTGCTTTCAGCTCATCATCCGGTGACGTCTGGCTTTCAGTGAGACGTTGCAAACGCTCCCTCAAGGCCTCCAGTGTTGGCAGGTCCTTGTGCGAAGTGACATTGCCGGCATGCAGCAATTTGTCCCGTTCACTGCGCTTGGGTCGGTTCTCAGCCTCAGTCTCGCCTGTTGTTTTTGTATCCAACTCGTTTGTTTGAGTTGATTCAGTGTTATTGTTTGTATCGAAAGTTGTTGTCATAACTGCAGAACTCCGTAATCGCCCCGTATCATACCAGACAGGTGCTATAATCACAGTACAGCTGTTAAAGAACCCACCGGATGTTAGATAAAACCCTAAAAGACGAAATACAACGCGCCTACCGACAAATACTCGCTGAGCGTAATCTGCGCCCGCGCTATGGCCAGCGGCTGATGGTCGCTGCCATCGCTAATGCTCTGGCCGGGCTGGATAAAGATGCAAGCAGCGACGAGGACAGTGATGAGGTTGCGCCGGCACCGGTCTGTGTAGTGGAGGCGGGTACTGGCACTGGTAAGACCCTGGCTTATCTGCTGGCAACGTTACCCATTGCCCGGCACTTCAACAAAAAAGTGGTGCTGGCAACGGCAACTATTGCCTTGCAGGAACAGGTGATCCAGCGTGACCTGCCCGATATTCTGGCGCACAGTGGTATGGACTTCAGTATGGCGCTGGCCAAGGGGCGGGGCAGATATGTCTGCCTGGCCAGGCTTGATCAGCAATTGCAGGGCAATGAAAGTGAGCAGGCCATGCGGGAACTGTTCGGGGATTTGCTGGAGACACCTGCCGGGCTTGGTGACAATACGGCATTATATGAGCAGATGCTGGAACGGATTGGCAGTGGCGAATGGGAAGGCGACCGGGAAGATTGGCCGACACAGATTCGTGATGAGGAATGGCAGCCAGTTACCGTGGAAGCTGGGCAATGTGCCGGACCACGTTGCAGCTACTATTCGCGATGCTGTTTTTACAAAGCCAGGGAAACCATGGAGACGGCAGATTGCATTGTCGCCAATCATGATCTGGTGTTAGTTGACCTGGCACTTGGCGGTGGTGCCATTCTGCCTGATCCGGCAGATACTATTTACATTTTTGACGAAGCTCACCATCTGCCTTTCAAGGCAAACAATCACTTTGCGGAACAGATTCGCCTGCGCGGCACGCTCCAGTGGCTGGAGCAGATGACCCGTTCGCTGGTGAAAATGTCTGCAGACCCTTTGCTTGCCACCAACAATGCATTTGCTCGTGCCGTGGCTGAGTTACAGTCAGAACAACCGGCATTACAGAGCGGCTTGTCGGAGGCGCTGTTATTGATTCAGTCGATTATTGAAGAAAGACAAAGTGCTGGCCAGAGCGCCGGTGCTGCTACAGGTGTGACGGGGCAGGAAGCCTGGCATTTTCCGGCAGGTGTCCTGCCGGCAGAGTTAAAGGCCTTGTCGGATCAGTTGCAGCGTCAAAGTGTGGCAGTCAGCCGCTGTCTCAGAGACTGTGTAACAGCGCTGCGTCGACAGATGGAGGAGGGGGAGTCGCTGGAGCACCGTCAGCAGGCTGAGATGTGTTTTCCTGCGGTCGGCGGTATGAACACCCGTGCTGAGTCGATTTGCCGTCTATGGCACAGCCTGGCTCGCGAAGACCCGGCTGGACAGGCACCAACGGCCCGCTGGTTACGCGAACTGGAATTCAATGATGATCATGATTATCTGATTTGCAGCAGCCCGGTACTCGCTTCTGGGACCTTGACTGAGCATTTGTGGGATCGCTGCGCGGCGGCCATCATGACGTCGGCGACACTTTCCGCCCTGGGGCGTTTTGATATGCTGACCATGCGTGCCGGATTGCCTGCAACCACCGAATATCATCGCATCGCCAGCCCATTTGACTATCAACAGGCAGCAGTACTGCGGGTACCGAAAATGCAGTGTGATCCGTCTGACAGCCAGGCACACACGACGGCGATTGCTGAGTTGCTGCCCCGTATTCTGAATGACAATCAAGCTTCTCTGATGTTGTTCAGCTCCCGTCGGCAAATGCAGGATGTGCTTGCCCTTATGTCTGCCGAATGGCAGGACAGAATTCTCTGCCAGGATGATTACCAGAAACAGCAGCTAATTAATCTGCACCGCAAAAGGATTGATGAGGGGCAGGGTAGTGTGATTTTCGGTCTGGCCAGTTTTGCTGAAGGTGTCGACTTGCCTGGTAAGTACTGTGAGCATGTCATTATTGCCAAGATTCCCTTTGCCGTGCCCAATGATCCGATTGAAGCGACGCTGTCGCAGTGGTTGAGTGACCAGGGGAAAAATCCATTCCAGGTAATCTCCGTGCCAGAAGCTGCTTTTCGTCTGGTACAGGCGGCAGGGCGACTGCTTCGTAACGAAGCGGATACGGGCACCATTACGATACTGGATGAACGCCTGGTGACCCGACGCTATGGCAAGGATATTCTGGATTCGTTGCCACCGTACCGACGTGAATTGATGGTCGATCTCTGATGGCGGCTATAGCCAGTCAATACCAGTAATAAAGTTTATTTCGCTGGTTTGTCCATTTGGCGACCGATGAACCACCCCAGGCCGGTACCCAGCGCGATCATCAGTAACCATTGTCCACTCAGCAGGCCCAGCGCCAGTCCCAGAAAAACTCCCGCACTGACAAACAGAGGGGTCAGGCTGCTTTTTTGTTGGCGATTCTTCTTCGCAGGCGTTTTGTTGGCATGTCGGCGTTTGCGACGCTGTGTCATTGCAACCCCCTTGCTGCTTGGCTGATTTCGCTGCCAACGCCCACGGGTTGCCCGGGTGTTGCCAGACCTATGGATGAGATGAAAATATTACCCGGCCGCCGCTGGCTTATCAGGGTAGCAGGTGTTTCCCCCCCTACCATCTGACCAATCACTGTATGGGTGCCCGTGAGCCAGGGCATATCAGCCAGCAGTATGGCAAATTCACTTTGATTGCTGCCTGGGCCACGGTTGACCATGACAACACTGCCAGACAGTGGGCGTCGGGAAGGCAGACGTGAATTGTATTCGTAACCCAGCATCTCGTGTACCTGCAACAGGTTCATGCCGGCCAGGGTGGACAACACTTCATTCTGCCTGTCAGCCAGCTCTTCGACAGTGTTGATGCCCAGTTGATCATAAAGCGGACGTAACAATCGTGTACGAAAATCATCGGCGTCACTGATATTTAACCAGGGGTGAGGCTGGCCATCTGCTTGTAATGCGGGTAATTGTTCCAGACCCAATCCCAGCGCGTTGATTTCGTCACTCACATAAGGCACCGCTGGTGGCTGTTGTCTCTGTGTGGTTGGCTGCTCATGCTGCGCGCCGGTCTGGATAAACAGGTTGCGTTCGATACGATGGAAAGTGTTGTTCTCATACAGACGCTGCCGCCACTCTTCATTACCTATCAATGTTAATAAATGCTCAACATTGGCGGGAGCTGCTTGTGGGAAAAGCTCGATCCAGATGTCACCGACATTGGTGGTGATCTGAATCAAGGGGTTCCGGCGGTTGTTCATGTTTGCCAGCACGGCTGTATCAGGAGCGGCGTTTTGATCAGCACTTGGAGCCGGCGGCTGTTGTGCGTTTACAGGCAGTGCCAGTGGCAAGATGAATAACATCAGCAATAATACAGTTCGTTTGATGGACCGGGCATGCTTGTGCCAGCTATTGATTGTCATCATTGTTCCGTATCCTCGTGCTGAAGAATTATCCCTGGCGTGACCGCCAGTCTAAAGTCACTCGCTTGACTGTAGCAGCGGTGTCTTGCGCTGATTTTATGAGAGCTGCTCGCTGGCATCAAGCAAACGCTGGAGGGAGTCGCGGTCATCGATATCCTGCAGTATCCCGGCATCATCGACGGGGATGCGAATAACAGCATCCTGATGAGTTTTAATCACCTGGCGTGCTCCGCTGTCTCCCCGGCATTGCTGCAGGGCGGCAAAAAACTGTGCACCAAATATCACTGGGTGTCCGGGTTTGCTGTTATGCACAGGCAGAATAATCCGGTCTTCTCTGGCCTGCTCAATCAGCTGCTGCAGTGTGGCTGGCGAAAGCTGCGGCATGTCAGCCAGGCATATGGCTGCACACTGCCAGTCACCAGGGATCATGCGAGCACCGCAAGCCAGGCTGCTGCCCATGCCTTGCGCTGCATCAGGATTCAGGACAATATCCAGCCCATTGGCTGAATCGTAAACGCCTTGTTCCAGCAAAGCCTCGCGACCGATGATCAGGATATCAGCAAATACGCTGCGAACAGACTTAAGACTGTGGGTAAACAGGTTTTCGCCATCGTTCAGTCTTGCTGCCAGTTTGCAACCATTAAAACGACGACTGAATCCGGCAGCCAGCAACAAGGCACCTGTTTTAGGGGATTGGGTCAGAGCAACCGTCGGTGGGTTGTTCCCGGACGCATTCGTGGCTGATGAAGGGTGAGGGGCTTCAGGCATAATGAATCACACCGGAGCCCGGTGCTGAAGGTATGGCGAATAGACCTTCAGCACCGGACCCGCTGTGAGCTCCCTTGAGGATCAGTCCCAGGTTAGGGCTCCCCCGGTCTGGTATTCGATAACTCGAGTCTCAAAGAAGTTCTTTTCCTTGCGCAGATCCATAATTTCGCTCATCCAGGGGAAGGGGTTCTTCACGCCCTTGAACTGTTCTGGCAAGCCGATCTGTACAAGTCGACGATTGGCGATGAACTGAAGGTACTCCTCCATCATCACCGCATTCATGCCCAGTACACCACGTGGCATGGTGTCGCGTGCATATTCAATTTCCAGCTGTGTGGCCTGCAAAATCATGCGCGTGGCATCACGCTTCATGGCGTCGTCCCACAGCTCCGGGTTCTCGATCTTGATCTGGTTGATCATGTCGATGCCGAAATTCAGGTGCATGGACTCATCACGCAGGATGTACTGGAACTGCTCTGATGTGCCGGTCATCTTGTTGCGGCGACCCATGGACAGAATCTGGGTGAAGCCACAGTAGAAGAAGATACCTTCCAGGCAGCAGTAGAACGCGATCAGGTTCTTTAGCAACGCTTTGTCCGTTTCCGGAGTGCCGGTTGTGAAGTTAGGATCGCTGAGTTCTTTGGTGTACTTCAGTCCCCAGGAAGCTTTTTTCGCCACCGAAGGGATCTCGTGGTACATGTTGAAGATTTCACCTTCATCCATGGCCAGTGATTCAATACAGTACTGGTAAGCATGCGTATGAATGGCTTCTTCAAAGGCCTGGCGCAGAATGTACTGACGGCACTCCGGATTAGTAATCAGGCGGTACAGCGCCAGTACCAGGTTGTTGGCAACCAGCGAGTCTGCCGTGGAAAAGAAGCCCAGATTGCGCTTAACAATCAGGCGTTCATCAGGCGTCAGGCCATTCTTGCTTTTCCACAAGGCAATGTCTGCCGTCATGTTGATTTCCTGGGGCATCCAGTGGTTGGCACAGCCATCCAGGTACTTTTGCCAGGCCCAGTCATACTTGAACGGCACCAACTGGTTCAGGTCAGCGCGACAGTTGATCATGCGCTTGTCGTCAACAGTCACCCGTTCTGTCCACTCGCCAACTTCTTCCTGCCCGACTGTTATGTCCAGGTCTTCGAGTTCGGCGTGTGCCTGAGCCATCACCCGCTGGTTCACCGCATCAGCTGCGGCATCGCCAGTTTGTGTGGCCGGTGTCGCCGCATCGGGCAGCGTTGAATCGACCCCCGGCGTGGCCGCCTGCAGCGCTGCGTCATAGCTTGCTGCTGCCTGTTCCCGGATCGCATCCGGGGCCGTGGTCGGTTGCGCCTGGCTCATGCCAGTCGTTGCTGCTGCACCGTTGCCATTAGTGTTGGCTGAGGCAGGCGCGGCTTGTGCCGCGCTGCTGCCGGTATTGCCAGAGCCTGCATTAGTGCTGGTACTGGCAGGTGCTTTTTTGCCTGCTTCTTCGCCGGATTCTTCGTAGAAGTCGTCCCAAGAAAGCATTTTAACCCCCTGATATTTAATATTTATTGACAGGCTTCGCAGTCTGGATCATCAATTGAGCACGCCTGTGGTACGGCTGCTGGTTCCGGTGTGCTGGATACCGCATTCAACTTGCTGCCAGAGACAGTGGATTTCTCCGTGCTGGTCGCCGCCAGTGAGCGCAGGTAGTAGGTGGTTTTCAGACCACGCAACCAGGCCATGCGATAGGTGATATCCAGTTTCTTGCCATTGGCACCTGCGATATACAGGTTCAAGGACTGTGCCTGGTCAATCCATTTCTGGCGCCGTGCAGCGGCATCAACCAGCCAGCGTGGCTCAACTTCGAATGCTGTTGCATACAGATCTTTCAATTCCTGAGGAATACGGTCAATCTGCTGCACGCTGCCGTCGTAGTATTTAAGATCATTTACCATGACCGGGTCCCAAAGGTTCATCGCCTTGAGATCACGAATCAGGTACGGGTTTACAACAGTAAACTCGCCTGACAGGTTCGATTTCACATACAGGTTCTGGTATGTCGGCTCAATCGACTGGGAAACGCCTGTAATATTAGCAATAGTTGCTGTTGGCGCAATCGCCAGCACGTTGGAGTTTCTCATGCCGGTGCTGGCAATGCGTTGACGCAGTGCATCCCAGTCCTGGGTGGTGGTGAAATCCGCTTCCAGGTATTTCTCGCCACGTGTCTCCTGCAACATTTTCAGTGAGTCGATTGGCAGAATACCCTGATCCCAGAGTGAACCTTTATAGCTTTCGTAAGTACCACGTTCTTCGGCCAGGTCAGTTGAAGCCTGAATCGCGTGATAGCTGATGACCTCCATGGATTCATCAGCAAACTTCACAGCGTGATCAGAACCGTAGGGGATACGCTGAATGTACAGTGCATCCTGGAAGCCCATCACACCCATACCGACCGGGCGGTGCTTGAGGTTTGAGTTCTTGGCCTGCGGTACGGAGTAGTAATTGATATCAATCACGTTATCCAGCATACGCACAGCCGTCTTGATGGTTTTCTCCAGTTTGACCTGATCCAGTCCGGTATCCGTGACGTGATTGACCAGGTTCACAGAGCCCAGGTTACAGACGGCAATTTCTTCCGCGTTGGTGTTCAGAGTGATTTCTGTACACAGGTTGGAAGAGTGGATCGTGCCAACGTGCTGTTGTGGTGAGCGCACGTTACATGAGTCCTTGAAGGTGACCCAGGGATGGCCTGTCTCGAACAGCATGGAGAGCATTTTTCGCCACAGGTCTTTGGCGCGGACCGTTTTGTAGACCTCGATCTCACCGGCAGCGGCACGGCGCTCGTATTCTTCATAGGCTCGCTCAAATGCCAGGCCATGCAAATCATGCAGGTCAGGTACATTGTTGGGCGAGAACAGCGTCCATTCACCGTCTTCAAAGACGCGTTTCATGAACAGATCCGGAATCCAGTTGGCGGTGTTCATGTCGTGCGTACGGCGACGGTCGTCACCGGTGTTCTTGCGCAACTCCAGGAATTCTTCAATATCCAGGTGCCAGGTTTCGAGGTAGGCGCAGACAGCGCCTTTGCGCTTGCCGCCCTGGTTAACCGCGACAGCCGTGTCGTTGACCACTTTCAGGAAAGGCACAATACCCTGTGACTGGCCGTTGGTACCCTGAATGTGCGCACCAAGTGCCCGCACCGGCGTCCAGTCATTACCCAGGCCACCAGCCCACTTGGACAGCATGGCGTTGTCCTTGATGGCGCTGTAAATGCCGTGCAGATCATCTGGCACGGTGGTCAGGAAACAGGACGACAGCTGAGGTCGTAATGTGCCGGAGTTGAACAACTGAGGTGTGGAGACCATATAGTCAAAGCTGGAAATCAGGTTGTAGAACTCGATTGCCCGTGCTTCACGGTCTTCCTCGTTGCTGGCCAGTCCCATGGCAACACGCATGTAGAATATTTGCGGCAGCTCGAAACGCACACCATTGCTGTGAATGAAGTAGCGGTCGTACAGCGTTTGCAGACCGAGATAGGTGAACTGAGTATCGCGTTCAGCTTTTAGGGCTTCACCCAGCACTTCCAGGTCATATTCAAGCAGGTGAGGGGACAGCAGGCCCAGCTCTACGCCTTTTTCAATATAGGGCTTCAGAACGCTGGGGTAGCGATAGTTCATTTCGCTCTGGGTGGCGCTGTCGGTGACACCAAGGAACGTCAAAGCTTCACTGCGCAGTGTGTCAAGCAACAGGCGTGCTGTTACATAGGTGTAGTTGGGATCCTGCTCAACCATGGTTCGCGCCGTCATCACAGCAGAGGTGCGAACATCTTCCAGCTTGACGCCCGGGTAGAGGTTTTTCAGTGTTTCCTGGTAAATGGCACCTGCAGAGACGCCTTCGAGGCCAGCACAGGCTTCATCAATAACGGTTTGCAGCCGCTGTGTATCCAGGGGAGCCTGGGTGCCATCAGGGTAGGTGACCTGAATCGTGGATTCCGAAGGTTGCTCCTGGCTGCGCTGTTGTTCACGCAGTCGAGTGTGCTCGGCACGGTACAGTACATAGGCTCTGGCTACTTTGTGTTCGCCGGTACGCATCAGTGCCAGTTCGACCTGGTCCTGGATCTCTTCAATATGAATAGAGCCGCCGGAGGGCATGCGGCGCTTGAAAATGGTTGATATTTGCGCGGCCTGTTTGGCAACGGTTTCCCGGACCCGGGCTGATGCGGCAGCGGTGCCGCCTTCTTCAGCCAGGTATGCCTTGGTGATGGCGACGACAATTTTTGATTCATCATAATTGACGACGGCACCATTGCGTTTAATAACGCGGAGCTGGCCTGGGGCAGTTGCCGGCAGGTCCTCTTTGGCACTTAACTCGGTACGCGGATTAACCGTGGAGCTGCCATAACTCGGAGTATTCGTCTGCATTGGGTTCTCCATGATGTTATTCTGATCTGCCTGTCTAATTCGGTTTGGTCTAGTTTGTTTGGTATTAGTCTGCCCAGGTTGAGCTTGACTGCTTAATTGCTTGCTTACAGCTAACCTGGTCTAAGAAAATGCGGAAATACTAGATATAGGTGTTTGCGTGCTTCAGGACACAAGATAGTGCGCAAAACGACGGAATGCAAGAGCTTTTTGTGTGGAAAGTCTGTGGATAAGTTGTGGTTTGTTTTGGTTGGTAACACAACATCTAGTGCGAGGAGTGGTGATTTTGCGCCGATCAGGAAGGAACTGTATCGAACTCGTGGCCAACTGCCAGGTTGATGCGGTTTTGAACGTTGGGTGCTTCCTGTTGGATGGATTCGGCAGGAACGGGTTCGGCGAACAGGTAACCTTGTACCAGGTAACATTGGTGCTTGCGCAGGAACCGGGCTTGCTGCTCCGTTTCCACGCCTTCTGCTACCACCTGCAGGCCCAATCGTTGCGCCATTGCGATAATGGCTGTTGCGATGGCGATATGTTCCGGGTTGTCAGGAAGGTTGGCGATAAAGGAGCGGTCAACCTTGAGCTTGTCGACGGGCAGTCGGGTGAGGTAGTTAAGCGATGAGTAGCCAGTGCCGAAGTCATCAATCGTCACTGTCACTCCCAGGCGTTTCAGTGCCTGTAGTGTGACAATAGCCTGCTCCATATTGCCCATGAGCATGCTTTCCGTGATTTCCAACTCCAGGTGTTTGGGTGGTAATCCGGTTTCCTGCAGGGTATCGCGTACCAGGTTGACCAGGTTCATGTCTCTGAACTGCCGGGCAGACAGATTAACAGCAACCGTCTGCCCGTGCTGTGAATGACTGTCCATGATTGCTTTCATGTGCTGGCAAGCCTGCCGTAATACCTGCTCTCCTAACGGCATGATCAGCCCCGTCTCTTCGGCGACGGGAATGAAGCGTTCCGGCGAAATCATTTCCGCCTGCTCATGCTGCCAGCGTACCAGGGCTTCGTAGCCGCAAACTTCCTGGGTCAGCATGTTGACCTGGGGCTGGAAGAAGACGACCAGTTCGTTGTTATTGATGGCACTGCGCAGGTCATTCTCCAAAGCCATGCGGGCCAGCGACTCAATATTCATGTCGTCGGTAAAGTACTGGAAATTGTCACGTCCCTGTTCTTTTGCCTGGTACATAGCAAGGTCGGCATTACGCATCAGTACGCTGGCATTCATGCTGTCTTCCGGCGCAATCGTGATGCCGATGCTGGCGGAAACCGTAACTTTCTGGCTGCTTAGCTGGATCGGCTCGGTCAGGACGGCAAGGATTTTCCGGGCAACCAAAGCCGCATCTTCTGCCTGGTTAATATCGGAAAGCAGGAGTGTGAACTCGTCACCACCGAGGCGGGCGACAATATCTTCTTCGCGAACACACTGTTTCAGGCGGGAGGCGACTGTGCACAGTAACTCGTCGCCGACATCGTGGCCCAGCGTATCGTTGATGCGCTTGAACTGATCCAGGTCCAGAAACAGCAGCCCCAGCATTTTTCGGGTGCGCCGGATATGTTTGAGGCTTTGCTCCAGGCGATCTTTGAACAGGCGGCGGTTTTCCAGGCCGGTTAATGGGTCATAGAACGCCAGTTTTTCCATTTGCTCCTGGGTCTCTATGCGCTCACTGATATCGTCGATGTTAAGCACGATATGCGTCAGGGTGCCGTCATCATCGAGAATGGGGGAGGCTGTCACCTGTTGCCAGAAAGATTCACCGTTCTTGCGGTGACTGCTCATGAAGGTTTCCCAGCTGCTGCCCAGTTGCATGGCTTCCTGTAATGTGAGCTGGCTGCCGTCAGTGAGTTCCTGGTTATTGATTAAATCGGCAATCTGCCCGATGGCTTCCTGCAGGCCGTAGCCGGTAATGCGGGAATAGCGCGGGTTGACGTATTCGATTACACCATGGCAGTCGGCGATGACGATGCCGCTTTGGCTCTGCTCAATGGCCCGGGAAAGTATTTGCAGCGACTGGGCGGTGAGCGCTGAAGCAGAACCTGATGCCTGCGCCTGTCGGGAAGGTTTGACTTGTTCGGCTGATGCAGGGCGGGGCAGTGAATGGTTGCGCCGACGCCAGTATGCAGCAGGTGGTAGCACCAACAGCGCAGCGACGAACGCAATGACCAGGACACTACCCAGTTCACTCATGACAGGGAGCCCTTGATGCCGGAAGCAGAAAAGCTGTCCGGTGGAACACGGCGCAGCCAACCACCTTGTGGCAATAAGGTGGTTGAGAAACCGGGCAGGGTTACACGCCGGGCGTGTTTAGTCTGCGCAAAGGAATTCGAGCAGTGCCATTTGTGCATGTAATCTGTTTTCCGCTTCATCCCATACAACACTGTCAGGCGCATCGAGCACCTCTGCGCTGACTTCTTCTCCGCGGTGGGCCGGCAGGCAGTGCATGAATAGTGCATCTGGTGCGGCCTCAGCCATGAGCTGCCTGGTAACCTGGTACGGCTGGAATTTCTCGCGCCGTATACGCTGTTCTTCTTCCTGCCCCATGGAGGCCCATACGTCAGTCGTGACCAGGCTGGCATCTTTTACCGCAGCAACCGGGTCGCGAACAATATGAACACGGTCAGCGTTTTCAGCCAGCAGCTGTGCGTCGGGATCGAATCCCTCCGGGCAAGCAATATTCAGTGTGAAATCAAATTGTTTGGCGGCATTGATGTAGGACTGACACATGTTATAGCCATCACCAATCCAGGCCACAGTTTTGCCGGCAATGTCACCCCGGTGTTCAAAGAAAGTCTGCATGTCTGCCAGCAACTGACAAGGATGGTACCCGTCAGTCAGTGCATTGATGACAGGCACTCTGGAGTGCTCGGCAAAGCGTTGCAGTTTCTCGTGCTCAAACGTTCTGATAGTGATCACATCGACCATGCGGGAAATGACTTTAGCGCTGTCCTCGATACTTTCACCGCGCCCCAGTTGGGTGTCAGACGGTGAGAGGAATAGCGCGGAGCCACCCAGTTGGTTCATGGCAACTTCAAAAGACACTCTGGTGCGGGTAGAAGATTTCTCAAAAAACATCGCTAATGTTTTGTTTTTTAAAGATTCGCCTCTTAGGTTTGGGCTCTTCTTTAGCGCAATCGCACGATGAATTATCTGGTGTAATTCAGTGGGTTCCAGATCCAGCAGTGTCAAAAAGTGTCGCGTTGTCATAGCAATACCAATGGCTTAATTAAAAAGGGGCAGCAACGCTACCCCTAAAAACAAGCCACGTATCTTACCACTTTTTACACACAGAGCAATGTGATCTGCCGACACATACACTGTGGTTGTCTATGGAAATCATGTAGAATGCGTCCATTGTTTAATATTCACGTCAAGGTGAAAGGTTTATATGAGTGTAGAGCAAACTATTCGCGATCAGATTGAATCCAACAACATTCTGTTGTACATGAAAGGGTCGCCCGATCAGCCACAATGCGGTTTTTCAGCACAGACAGTACAGTGCCTGATGTCTTGCGGTAAGCGTTTTGCTTATGTGGATGTACTGGCGAATCCGGAAATCCGTTCAACCCTGCCGGGAATTGCGAATTGGCCGACTTTTCCGCAGCTGTGGATTAAAGGTGAGCTGGTAGGTGGTTGTGACATCATTACGGATTTATATCAGAAAGGTGAGTTGCAGAACCTGGTCGATGAAGCTGACCAGGGTGCTACCGAGCAAGATAGCTAAAACAGATCTGGTTTACCGGCAACCAGTCAGGTTGCCGGTGGCCATCCTCCCAGCTGCTGCCAGCGGTTGACGATCCCGCAAAACAATTCCGCCGTTTTTTCCGCATCATATTTCGCTGAGTGAGCTTCGTTGCCATCAAAACTGATGCCGGCCGCGTCACAGGCTCGTGCCAGTACCGTCTGGCCATAGGCAAGTCCGCTTAAGGTGGCGGTATCGAAACTGGAAAAAGGGTGGAACGGGTTGCGTTTCAGGTCATGGCGTCGTGTTGCTGCATTGATGAAACCGTGATCGAAATGGGCATTATGCGCCACAATCACTGCCCGTTTGCAGCCGTTTTGCTTCATGGCCTGACGAATGACTTTAAACAGGTCCTGAAAAACATCTTTCTCCTGGCGTGCTATCCGCAAAGGGTGCCAGGGATCTATGCCGGTAAATTTCAACGCCGCGTCTTCAATATTTGAACCCTCAAATGGCACGACACGGTGGAAATGGGTCTGCTCCGGATTCAGCTGTCCATTATCATCCATACCCAGGATGACGGCAGCAATTTCCAGTATGGCGTCGGTAGCGGCATTAAACCCCCCGCACTCGATGTCGACAACGACTGGCAGGTAGCCGCGAAACCGTGTTGCCAGCAAACTTTCGGTTGGATCAGGTACGGCTTGTTCAGACATAATCAACAACTTTCCAGTTCAGTGTTTGGCCCGCGCACAATGGCACCAGGTCAGTGTCGAGGTAAGAATAGGCGTCAGGCACCTGCCAAGCTTCTTTTCTTAACACAATCTTATCGCGGTTTCGTGGCAGACCGTAGAAATCAGCACCGTAAAAGGCAGAGAAAGCTTCGAGTTTGTCCAGAGCGTCTGCCTGCTCAAAAATTTCCGCATACAGGGACATGGCAGCAAAGGCACTGTAACAGCCGGCACAGCCGCAGGATGTTTCTTTAGTATGCTGAGCATGCGGAGCAGAGTCCGTACCCAGGAAAAACTTGGGATTTCCACTGGTTGCCGCTTCCAGCAGGGCTGTTTGATGGATATTCCGTTTCAGAATGGGCAGACAGTACAGGTGAGGTCTGACACCACCAACCAGCATGTCGTTACGGTTATACATCAGGTGTTGCGGGGTAAGGGTAGCAGCGATGTTGCTACTGGCCTGAGCGACAAACTGCGCGGCATCTGCCGTAGTAATGTGCTCAAGTACCACTCGCAAATCAGGGAAACGTTCCAGTAACGGGCTCAGAATGGTATCGATAAAGCGCTTTTCCCGATCAAAAATATCGACATGATTATCGGTTACTTCACCGTGCAGAAGTAGCGGTAAGCCAGCATCACTCATGGCTTCCAGGGCGGGGTATACATTTTCGATAGCGGTCACGCCGCTGTCAGAATTGGTAGTCGCTCCTGCCGGATAATACTTCACCGCATAAATGTCTGGGTGAGCGGCGGCTTTTTGTATTTCCTCGGAAGATAAACGGTCTGTCAGATACAACGTCATCAGCGGATCAAAATTGCTACCCGTCGGGCGGGCATCAATAATGCGCTGTCGATAGGCTGCTGCCTCTGAGGCGGTTGTTACCGGTGGCTTCAGGTTCGGCATAATGATGGCACGACCAAAAGTGGCGGCTGTATGAGGGACTGTCGTGTTTAGCGCTTCGCCGTCCCGGACATGCAAGTGCCAATCGTCGGGGCGGGTGATGGTGATTTCCTGGAGCATAGAAAGACTTCGGTTCCTGGCATAAAGTTTGTGAGCGCGCTGCCGATGCAAATAACAGGTGCGGCAAGTTCAAAGGCTTACCGTGATATAGCAGTTGACAGTCAAGATTGTCAGAGCGCAACGGACAGGCGATATCAATGAGGCAGAAGTTTACCCTATATTGGCACAGTATGCTCTGCTTGCTGACGCCCGGCTTAGCAGTAGCGGGTAACGTGACCTCATACTACCCTGACCTGGAAGCTGCAGCCTGGACACTGAATGACTCAGTCTTTGAGTGCCGACTGGAGCAGAGTATTCCCGGTCTGGGCCAGGCTGTGTTCTCCCGGGAGGCAGGCGCTGCACTGACATTTTATCTTGATGTCGTGGACAGCCCATTGGCAGCAGGGCGCGCCTTGTTGAGTTCGCAGCCGCCACAATGGCGCACAGAACTGGGTGTTCGTGATATTGCTTATGTCGATGTGGTGGCGGATGTCAGGCCGGTCACCCTGGATAGTGGCACCAGTCAGCGAATCATAGCCGAACTGGGGCGTGGCATGGTGCCAACATTAATGCGGCAAGCCTGGTATAGCCCGGAAGAATCCATCCACGTCGGATTGTCCCCCGTTAAATTCAGTGCCGCTTATGAACAGTATAAAAGCTGCCTGTCAGGTCTGTTGCCAGTTAATTTTTCGCAAATTGAGCGTTCTACGGTTTTCTGGGAGAGCAATCAACGCGAACTCAGTGCCGGGCAAAGGCAGCAACTGGATGATATCGTGACCTATCTGGAAGCGGATACCTCAGTCCATACCATTGATATTAACGGTTTTACTGACAGTGCCGGGCGTGCCCGGGAGAACCTGGAGCTTTCCCGTATCCGAGCTTTCCAGGTGCATAATTACCTGGTTTCCCATGGCGTCCCGGAAGATATGCTGAACACCCGGTACTTTGGCGCCACACCCGAGTTTCGCATTGTACGTAATGAACGAAGTGCTGATGATCGGGACAGAAACCGGCGAGTCACACTGCGATTGCATCGCGACGATGATTGATGGCGTTGGCTGATAGTCGAAATCCCCCGCAATACCCAGTATAATAAGCCCCTTTTGCTGTGACGACCGAATCGTCATCCTTCGAAGGAGTGCTGTGCATGTCTGCGATCAACAAAGTCGTGTTGGCCTATTCTGGTGGTCTGGATACGTCCGTGATTGCCAAATGGCTGATGGAAACCTATCAATGTGAAGTGGTCACCTTTACGGCTGACCTGGGCCAGGGTGAAGAGCTCGAGCCGGCACGCGCCAAAGCTCAGGCGATGGGTATCAAGGAAATTTACATTGATGATCTGCGCGAAGAGTTTGTCCGCGATTTTGTTAATCCGATGTTCCGCGCCAACGCTCTGTACGAAGGCGAGTATCTGCTGGGCACTTCCATTGCACGCCCGCTGATTGCCAAGCGCCTGGTGGAAATTGCCAACGAAACCGGCGCCGATGCCATTGCACACGGCGCCACCGGTAAAGGTAATGACCAGGTACGTTTTGAACTGGGTGCTTATGCACTGAAACCAGGTATTCAGGTGATTGCCCCCTGGCGTGAGTGGGACCTCAATTCCCGCGACAAGCTGCTGGCCTATTGTGAACAACACCAGATTCCGGTTGAGAAAAAACGCGGTCAGAAATCACCGTATTCCATGGATGCCAACCTGCTGCATATTTCTTATGAAGGTGACATCCTGGAAGATCCCGGTGCTGAGCCGGAAGAAGATATGTGGTTATGGTCAGTGTCTCCGGAAAACGCACCTGATGAGGCAACTTACCTGGAGCTGACCTACAAAAACGGTGATATCGTTGCCATTGATGGTGAAGACATGACGCCCGCCACCGTGCTGGCTTACCTGAACAAGGTGGGCGGTGCCAACGGTATTGGTCGTACGGATATCGTGGAAAATCGTTATGTCGGCATGAAGTCGCGCGGTTGTTATGAAACACCCGGTGGCACCATCATGCTGAAAGCACACCGTGCCATCGAGTCCATCACACTGGATCGTGAGATGGCACACCTGAAAGATGAGCTGATGCCCCGTTATGCAGAGCTGGTCTATAACGGTTACTGGTTTGCCCCGGAACGTCAGGCCATGCAGGCTCTGATCGATTACTCTCAGCAGTATGTTAACGGCAAGGTACGTGTGAAGCTGTACAAAGGTAACGTCATCGTTGTCGGCCGTGAATCAGACGACTCCCTGTTCGATGCCAACATCGCGACCTTCGAAGACGATGCCGGTGCCTACGACCAGGCCGACGCAGCCGGCTTCATCAAACTGAATGCCCTGCGCCTGAGAATCGCCGCCAACAAAGGCCGAAAGGTGTAATCAACCAACGACCAAACCTGGCTCACCAGGCTTCTACAACATAACCCCTAAAAAGGCCGGCAATGAAAAACTGCTGGCCTTTTTGCATCTTGCACCAAATAGCCCCAAAACACGGCACAAGGGCAGATCATCCCTCCACATACCTCAGCCAGTCAGACCACGCTATGCCTAACGCCCTTCACCCGAAAACGCAGTCGAACTGTTTGAGCCGTCAGGCGAGTTTTCGGCTGCCGGGTGAAGGGCGTTAGGCAGTGGTCGGCTGAGGTATGTGGAGGGATGGTCTGCCCGCAGCCCGAATGAGCGAGCGGACTGTCTGAAGCCGTAAGGCTGAGTTTCCGCCCGCCGAGCGTCGGCCGATGTGCTGTGGTCGTCTGCCACCGGTTCTATGATGTCCTGACCGCTGCTCATCACCGAGTTTTCGGCTGCCGGGTGAAGGGCGTTAGGCAGTGGTCGGCTGAGGTATGTGAAGTGATGATCTGCCCGCCGAGTAACCAGAAGCCAGTAATTCAGAGATACCTAGCGGACTTTTCACCGTTCCATCCTTTTCCATCTGCTTGCGTAATGCCTTGTTAGCCGCCATCTTAGCCGGATCGCGATAGGACTTGGCATGATCGAGGTGCACCATGGCCGCATCAAAGCGGACATGGCGAGGCGTGATGCCGTGGTTCTGTAAACGCACGCCAAACTCCCGGTCCAGTCCACCGTAAGGCATGTTTTCATTGAAGCCATTCACTGCGATAGCATCCGTTTTCCAGCAGGATGCGTTGGAACCTTTGAAATTACACCTCACCGGTGTCAGACGATTCATCAAGGCGGCCTGTTTGGGGCCCAGCGAAATGCGGGATATTTTCCGGTTTTTTTTCAGGCCTTGCTGGTATAGCCAGTGTTTGTCGAAACAAAGTCCCTGTTCAATGTGCTGTCGCGTGATTGTCTGGCTGATATCCATTGGCAGGTTTAATGTACCACCGGAGAGATAGTAACCGGGCTCAGCCCGACGTAAATGAGTGGCTATGAAATCATTGCGGGGTATACAGTCGCCATCACTGAAAACCAGGTACTCACTTTGGCTCTCAACAATGGCCTTGTTGAGGATGCGACATTTCTGGAAACCGTCATCGGGTTGCCATACATGCTGTATCGGAACCGGGCTAAGTGTCGCCAACCCGGAGATTAGCTGTGCTGTCGGGTCGCCTGAGCCGTCATCGGCTATAATGATTTCAAAGTCCTGGCGTGTCTGCTGGAAATAACCCCAGAGTACTTTTTTCAGCCAGTCAGGTGAGTTGTAAGTCGTGATGATGACGCTGGCGGCGATGGGCATTTAATACTCCGTTTTTTCTTTATAATCGCACAGGTCGCTGATAGTGCAGGCGCCACAACGAGGTTTTCTCGCCACACAGACATAACGGCCGTGCAGAATCAGCCAGTGATGCGCATCAAGAAGAAATGGTTTGGGGACATGGCGCAGTAATTTCTTTTCCACCTCCAGCACCGTTTTGCCCGGGGCGATTCCTGTGCGGTTGGAGACACGGAAAATATGCGTATCCACTGCCATGGCGGGTTGCCGAAATGCTGTGTTGAGTACCACGTTTGCGGTTTTGCGACCAACCCCGGGGAGGGCTTCCAGCGCTTTGCGATTATCCGGTACCACGGAGTTGTGTTCTTCGACCAGGGCTCTGCAGGTTTTGATGACATTTTCCGCTTTGGTGTTAAACAGGCCTATCGTTTTTATGTATGCCTTCAGACCATCCACACCCAGGGCCAGAATGGCAGCAGGCGTATTGGCAACTTTAAACAGAGGGCGCGTTGCTTTGTTAACACCAACATCGGTTGCCTGTGCGGAAAGAATGACAGCAATCAATAGTTCAAAAGTTGAACTATATTCCAGTTCCGTTGTGGGACTAGGGTTGGCCGCTTGTAAACGTTCAAAGATCTGCTGGCGTTTTTCTGCATTCACTGTCGACGATCTCGCTATTTATCAGAAGATGATGACTGCCCGGCACGTTTGCGGGCAACAGCAGCCTGTATTTCCGCACGCAGTTCTGCAGGTGTTTTACGCGCTGGTGTTCGGGTAATGGTTTCACCTGCATCCATGGCAGCGATTTTATCCTGCAGTTTCATCAGGCGTCGTTGCTCAATTTCATCGGCATGACGGAGCTGGCGTCGAGTTCTGGCATCGTAGAGAGAGCGCCAGTAGTCTGACTGTGACTGGCTGGGACGGGAAAATGTCTGCTGAACGGGGAGCATGTCAATACAGTCAACCGGGCAGGGCTCGACACAGAGGTCACAGCCAGTACAGTCGCTGGCGATGACGGTATGCATTAACTTGGCCGCGCCGACGATGGCATCAACCGGACAGGCCTGAATGCACTTGGTGCAGCCAATACATTCGTCTTCACGGATGTAGGCAACGGTTTGTGGCAAATGCTCGCCCACTTCAGGGTTCAATGTTGCAGGACGCTGGCCGGTCAGCTGCGCCAGTGCCTGAATAACTTCAGGTCCGCCTGGTGGACAGCGATTGATTGCTTCACCTTCAGTAATGGCCTGTGCATAGGGCAAACATCCATCATAGCCGCATTTGGTGCATTGCGTTTGTGGCAATATGCCGTTGATGTGCTCAGTCAGGCTGTCTTTTGCTGTGTTGTTGTCCTGAGAATTCTCTAACATAGTTACAAAGGTGCACGCGTTGGATGAGTGGCCAGCAAGTCGCTACAGAGGCGGAATTTTAGCATAAGGCCATCTTTCTTACTTATCTTTGCAGCTGACTTATTCTTTGCAGGGCGCTAACTTTGCTGCCGACGGAGTGATCAAGTATCATTTGCGCCCTTGTCTGGTGGATCTCTGGAGTATTAGCGTGAAAAAGTGGCAGTGCATTGTCTGTGGCCTGATATATGATGAAGCGGAAGGCTGGCCGGATGATGGAATTGAGCCCGGTACAGTCTGGGAAGATGTCCCTGAAGACTGGATGTGCCCGGAATGTGGCGTCGGCAAAGAAGACTTTGAAATGGTCGAAATCGATTAAACACCGCTAACACCCTGCTGGTGTACGTTTGCTTAGTAAAGTTAATGAGAAAGGAACCCGTTGTGGAAAAACGCAGAATACTGGTAACCAGTGCCCTCCCTTATGCCAATGGCCCGATCCATATGGGGCATATGCTGGAAGCCGTGCAAACCGATATCTGGGTAAGATTTCAGAAGCTGCGCGGCCATGAATGCTATTACGTCTGCGCCGATGACGCGCACGGTACTGCGATTATGCTGCGTGCCGAGAGTGAGGGGATTACCTCTGAAGCGCTGGTTGACCGGGTTCGTGCCGAGCATATGGCATCGTATGACAAATTTGGCATTGGTTTTGATAACTACCACTCCACGCACTCCCCGGAGAACCGGGAGTACTCGTCACTGATTTATCGCCGTCTGCGAGACAACGGGCGGATTGCCACCCGCAGCATTGCTCAGTTGTTTGACCCGGAGAAAGGGCTGTTCCTGGCAGACCGGTTTGTTAAGGGGACTTGCCCTAAATGTCACGCAGATGATCAGTACGGAGACAATTGTGAAGCCTGCGGTGCGACCTATACACCAGCCGATCTGAAAAAACCGTATTCGACGTTGTCAGGTGCAACTCCTGTTGTAAAAGAGTCCGAGCACTATTTCTTCAAGCTGCCGGATTTTACGGAGTTTCTTAAAGAGTGGACCCGCAGCGGCACATTGCAGGACCAGGTGGCCAACAAATTGGCGGAATGGCTGGATGCCGGGTTGCAGGAATGGGACATCAGCCGTGATGCACCGTATTTCGGTTTCGAGATACCGGATGCGCCAGGCAAGTACTTCTACGTCTGGCTGGATGCCCCGATCGGGTACATGGCCAGTTTCCGGAATTTTTGTGACAACAATGCCGTGGCTTTTGATGAGTTCTGGGAAAAAGACCAGGGTACGGAGCTGTATCACTTCATTGGCAAGGATATTATCAATTTCCACGCGCTGTTCTGGCCAGCGATGCTGAAAGAGGCAGGTTACCGGACGCCGACGGCTGTGTTCGCTCATGGTTTTATGACGGTGAACGGCAAAAAGATGTCCAAGTCTCGTGGCACCTTTATTAATGCGGATACCTACCTGGATCATCTGGAACCGGAATATCTGCGTTATTACCTGGCCTCTCGCCTGGGTGGCGGGGTAGATGACCTGGATCTGAGTTTCAGTGAGTTTATCAGCAAGGTGAATTCAGACCTGGTCGGCAAGCTGGTTAATATTGCCAGCCGCTGTGCCGGATTTATCCATAAAGGCTTTGATGGTCAACTGGCTGCTGAGGTTTCGAACCCGGCCCTGCTGGCTGAATGCCAGGGTGCCGCAGATGAGATCGCGCAGTGTTATGAAACGCGTGAGTACCATCGGGTATGCCGTTTAGTGATGGGGCTGGCTGACAAGGCTAACCAGTATATCGCTGATCGTCAGCCCTGGGTGATGGCCAAACAGGATCCACAGGATCCGGCCGTTCAGGCGGTGTGCTCGACGGGCATCAATGTGTTTCGTTTATTGATGATATACCTGAAGCCGGTTTTACCTGACATGGCGGTGAAAGCAGAGGCTTTCCTCAACGCCGGTGAGCTGACCTGGCAGGATTCTGCACAGTTGCTTAACAGCCACCAGCTCAATACGTTCACGCCGTTAATGAAACGAGTAGAGCAGAAGCAGATCGATGCATTACTGGAACAGTCGCAAGCTGAAGCAGCTAATGCTGTTAGCAGCGAAAATGCGAAAACCGTAAACAAGGAGCCGGCCATGAAGACGCCGCTGACAGAAGAGCCGATTGCTGACGAAATAGAGTTCGCTGACTTTGTAAAAGTGGATCTGCGTGTGGCATTGATCGAGAGCGCCAGTTACGTAGAAGGTGCTGACAAATTACTGTGCCTGAAGTTGTACCTGGGCGAGGACGGAGAAGGCGAGCCGGTACGCCGTCAGGTGTTCTCGGGTATTCGTTCAGCTTACCAGCCAGAAGCACTTGAGGGACGGTTGACGGTGCTTGCTGCCAACCTGAAGGCGCGCAAAATGAAATTCGGTGTGTCAGAAGGCATGGTGCTGGCGGCAGGACCGGGTGGCAATGATATTTACCTGCTGACCCCTGATTCGGGAGCAAAACCGGGCATGCGGATACTGTAACGCAAACTTTGACTGATAGCTGGCGCACCGACAGAAGACAAATAATATTCGAGGAGACAGCATGACAGCACAGCCAGGAAGTAGCAGGAGGCACGGGCACCTGGCTGTGCTTTTGATGTTTTTTTGCACGGTTTCACTTATCAGTCAGACGGCCGTGGCGCAATTAACTGATGAACTGCGCGATGTGGAACGCTCCATTGTCAAAATTTACACCACCACGGCGGACCCGGACTATTTCACTCCCTGGCGATTGATGTCGCCGGGACAAAGCAGTGGCTCTGGTGCAGTCATTTCTGATCAGCGCATACTCACCAATGCCCATGTGGTTGCAAATGCCAGCTATATTCAGGTCCAGAAACATAATGACCCGCGCCGATTTCTGGCCGAGGTTGAGTTTGTCTCGCATGCCTCCGACCTGGCGCTGCTACGAGTCGATGATGGCAGTTTCTTTGATGACACCCCGGCATTAAAGATAGGCGAACTTCCCCAGGCCAACACAGAGGTTTTCGTTTTCGGGTTCCCGGTAGGGGGCAGGACACTTAGCATTACAAAAGGAATTCTGTCCCGGGTGGAACACCAGGTTTATGCGCATGCCGGCAATTATTTGTTAGCAGGTCAGATTGATGCTGCCATCAACCCGGGTAATAGCGGTGGCCCGGTCATTGTGGATGGGCAGATTGCCGGTGTTGTCATGCAGTCAGTCGCCAGTGGGCGGACTGAATCACTGGGTTATTTTGTGCCACCGGATATTATCGAGCATGTATTAACTGATGCGCAAAACGGTATTTATGACGGGTTCCCTGATCTGGGGTTCCGTACCCAGGACCTGGAAAGCCCCAGTGCGAAAACTGCTTACGGCCTTTCCGAAGAGCAAAGTGGTGTATTGATCATCAAGGTGTTTGACGGCTCGGCAGCAGATGGCGTGCTACAGGAAAATGATGTCATTCTGTCCATAGATGGTTATGACATTGCCGGGGATAGTTCGATTCGGGTTGATCAGGATCTGCAGACAGATTACAAGCATGCTATCGACATGAAGCAGATTGGTGAACAGGTTGAGATAACATACTCACGCATGGGCAGGGTTGAAACTGTTGAGCTGGCAGCTCAGGGTCAACAGGCCAATGATACTCTGGTTCGTCCAGAGGCGTTTGATGCCTTACCTGAATATTACATTTACGGTGGGATTCTATTTGTTCCCCTGAATATGAACCTGATTAAACGCTGGGGGCCGGACTGGAGCCGGACCGCACCGGTCAACCTTCTCCAGGCCCGCAGCCAGTGGAGCTCGCCAGAGAGGCGCGAAGCTGTCGTTGCGCTGCAGGTTCTGCCTGCGGATGTAAACCTGGGGTATCACGACGTGAGAAACTGGATTGTCGAAAGTGTTAATGGCACGGCAGTTCGTGATTTTTCCCATTTCACCGGTCTGCTGCGCTATCAGAATGACAACTACAGTGTATTCCGTAGCGAAAGGGGATATCAGATCGTCATCGATCACCAGCAGGCGCAGGAAAGTGAGCAGGCAATTCTCCAGCAATACCGCATACCCGCGCCATTTTCTGAAGACTTGTTTCCGGCTGACGAGTCATTTTAATGTCCGGTTTTGTGCAAGACTGGTCAACGGCACCGCAGTCAGCGTATGATCTGCCGGTTGCTGTTTTGCAGTTGCCAAAACTGGCCCGTATAACGATAGAGGATAGTCAATGAGTATCAAGTCAGATATCTGGATTCGCAGAATGGCGGAAGAACAAGGCATGATTGAGCCATTTGAGCCTGGTCAAGTTCGCTATCACGATGACCGTAAGGTGATCTCTTACGGTACTTCCAGCTATGGCTACGATGTCCGCTGTGCTTCGGAGTTCAAAATCTTTACCAATGTTCACACCACCAGTGTGGTTGATCCCAAAAATTTTGATGAAACCAGTTTTGTTTCAATCGATGAACCTTATTGTATTATCCCGCCCAATTCGTTCGCATTGGCCCGGACTATCGAATACTTTCGTATCCCTAAAGATGTACTGACAGTCTGCCTGGGTAAGTCTACGTACGCGCGCTGCGGTATCATCGTTAATGTCACACCGCTGGAGCCGGAATGGGAAGGTCACGTGACACTGGAATTTTCCAATACCACTCCGTTGCCTGCCAAGATCTATGCGCACGAAGGCGTTGCACAAATGTTGTTCTACCAGTCTGATGAGCAATGTGCTGTCACCTACAAACAGCGCGGCGGAAAGTATATGGGCCAGACCGGGGTAACGCCACCCAGAGCCTGACCCTGTATGCTAATGCTCTTGTTTTTGACACTCTGTTCGTCAACTCCGCCTCGGTACTGACAGAGTGTCAATTAAGAGTGTCAATGAATCGTCCAGAAACCTCCAGATGCGGTCAATTAATTGACCCATTGTCCGAAACGCTCCCTCCTGTAATACATAACTGTCTGTTTTTATTGAGTTGATTCTTGTGGCATAAATTTTGCCTATTCTCCGTAAGTTTAAATAACGTTAAACCTCGGGGAACAGGTAACAATGATGCAATTGCCGGAAGCGCGACAAACCAGGCAGGTGAGCCACACTTCCAAACTGAGCCAGGAAAGCCTGGCCTCCGCCTTTGAATTGTTTAATCAGGTTTCCGGTGAACTGATGGAAAGTTATCAGGCACTAGAGGACCGGGTTCGTTATCTGAATGCTGAGCTCGAGCGAGTCAATGCCCAACGTTTGCGTGAACTTGAAGATAAAGAGCGACTGGCAAGTCGGCTGCATAAATTATTACTTCTGCTGCCGGGTGGGGTCGTGGTGCTGAATGGGCAGGGACGTGTTGCTGTCTGTAATCCAGCCGCGACTGCGTTGTTGGAAGAGCCCCTGGAAGGGGAGCGCTGGTTTGATATTGTGCAGCAGCGTTTTGCGCCGCGCCAGGATGACGGTCACGAAGTGTCCCTGCGTAATGGCAAACGGGTGAGCCTTATCAGCCGCTCGCTGGAGGGAGAGCCCGGACAGATTATCCTGATCACGGACCAGACGGAAACGCGTGAGTTGCAACAACGCCTCAGTCGACATCAGCGATTGACTGAAATGGGGCGGATGATGTCTTCTCTTGCCCACCAGATTCGCACGCCATTAACCGCCGCCATGCTATATGCCGGTCACCTCAGCCAAAGTGAAGCCTGTCAGCAAGGCCGGCTGGCTCTGACCAGTGAAAAATTAATGTCCCGGCTGCAGAACATGGAGCGGCAGGTGAAAGACATGCTGGTATTTGCCAGAGGGGAGACATCGCTTGATGACCAGGTCTCTCTTGAGGCTTTATTACGACAGATTGTGGAATCAGCAGATGTCATGCTGGAGCGTGCCGGTATCAGCCTGGCATGCCAGATTACAGTAGCGGAAGGCACATTGCGCTGCAACAAAGAGGCCCTGTTGGGTGCCGCACTCAACCTGATCGAAAATGCATTACAGCATGGTGATGAGAACCTGAAATTAACACTTTGCTGTGATGATAGTTGCGAAACGGGTCATGTGAGACTGTTTGTTGAAGACAATGGTCCGGGTATTGATCCGGCCGTTATTGCCCAGGTCACTGAAGCTTTTTACACAACCCGCAGTCAGGGTACAGGGCTCGGCTTGTCTGTCGCTCAGGTTGTCGCTAAAGCACATCATGGCCGATTCTTTATTGAAAATTGTGATCAAAACGCGCAGAAAACCGGGTTGCGAGCCGGTTTTATCCTGCCTCTGGAAAGCATTATGGCAAGAGGAGAGTCGCAATGAGCGAAACGACCGTATTGGTAGCGGAGGATAATCCTGAACTCAGAGAGGCACTGGTCGATACACTGGAGCTTGGTGGGTATCAGGTCATCGCAACCGAGAGTGCAGAAGCGGCTCTTGATAAACTTCAGAGTGCACAGGTAGATCTGCTGCTCAGCGATATTAACATGGGCAAGATGGATGGCCATGAACTGCTTGGACAGGTGCGTTCACTTCACCCCTGGCTTCCCGTGATCCTCATTACTGCCTTCGGCAATGTCGGCAGCTCTGTGCGAGCCATGCGTGATGGTGCGGCAGATTATTTACTGAAGCCGTTTAAGCCTGAGGATCTGCTGGCTTCTGTTAGTCGTTATGCCCGTTGCCGGGCCAGTGACAGCTCTGAGCCTGTTGCTGTCGAAAGAGAAAGTCAGCAACTGCTTATGCTGGCGCGTAAGGTGGCGATGTCCGATGCCACCGTATTGATTTCCGGAGAGTCCGGCACGGGCAAAGAAGTGCTGGCGCAATACATTCACCGCCATTCCAACCGGCAAGGCAAGCCTTTTGTTGCCATTAACTGTGCAGCAATTCCGGAAAACATGCTGGAAGCTACTTTGTTCGGACACGAGAAAGGTGCATTTACCGGTGCCTACAACAGCAGTCCGGGGAAATTCGAGCAGGCCAATGGGGGCACTCTGTTACTCGATGAAGTCTCTGAGATGGATATTGGTTTGCAGGCTAAAATTTTGCGAGTGCTGCAAGAGCGGGAAGTGGAACGCCTCGGTGGTAGAAAAACGATGTCGCTGGATGTCCGTGTCATTGCCACCACTAACCGTGACCTGAAAGAAGCTGTTCGCCAGGGGCAATTCAGGGAAGATTTGTATTACCGTTTAAGCGTCTTTCCCCTGGCCTGGAAATCATTGCGGGAGCGCCCGGCTGACATTGTGCCGTTGGCCGAACGTTTATTGTCACGCCATTGCGAACGTATGGAGGAGACTGCGAACCTGGATGATTCAGCCAGGAATGCTCTGCGACAGTACCCGTGGCCGGGCAATGTTCGTGAGCTGGAAAATGTGCTGCAACGCGCCTTGATTATCCAGGAGGGTGGCGTGATTAATGCGTCAGCATTGTCGTTAACTACGTTTGAAAACTCCATTGGCGCGACTGCAAGCCTGCCGGAATATGAACAGGATTCAGAGCCCAGTTCTTCTGTCATCTCAGATGCTGACCTGGGCAACGACCTTAAGAAACGAGAGTACGAAATCATTCTCTCGACCCTGCGTAAACAGGGTGGTAAGCGAAAAGAGACTGCGGAAGCATTAGGGGTCAGTGCGCGCACGTTGCGCTATAAACTGGCAAGGATGCGGGATATGGGCATCAACATTGACAGTCTGGCCAGTGCATAAGGGGAGATGTAAATGAGTGTTAACGGTATAACAGATCGCGTTGATATCAATCAGGTGTTGATGCAAATGCGTGAAATTCGTGATCAGGTGAAACCTGGCACTGAGAACAACACTAATGTGCAGGGCGTTGGCAACATTGCTGACCAGGTTAAAAATACTGGCCAGGCTGAAGGAGCCCAGGAAGGTGGTTTTGCCGATATGCTCAAGGAAGCCGTCAATTCCGTAAATGATGCACAACAGAAATCGGCCGAATTGCAGGAAGCGTTTCAGATGGGCGACCCGGAAGTGGATATCACCCAGGTCATGATACAAATGCAGAAAGCCAGTGTTTCCTTTGAGGCAATGACTCAGGTTCGAAACCGCCTGGTCAGTGCCTATCAGGACATTATGAATATGCCAATCTAGCACTTGTTAACAGCTGCTGATGAAGTTGGCATCAGGATTGCAATACCGTTTCAACTAACGTCATGATTTTGACAGGACAGGCATATGGCTACTGATACTGCCACCGCAGATTCATCTCTACCCTCGGCAAAGCCGCAGACTCCCCTGTTGGCAGGTTTCAATCGTTTGAACCTGCTACGGCAAGCTGGCTTGTTGCTGGGATTGTCAGCCAGTATAGCGCTGGGTTTTGCTGTGGTGCTTTGGTCGCAGAAAGAACCGATGCAACCGTTGTACCCGAGTATGCAGGGTTATAACGTTAACGAATTGATTGAAGTGCTGGATAGTAATCAGCAGAGTTATGAACTGGATCCGGCGAGTGGGGTCGTATTGGTTCCTGCTGATAATGTTCATAACCTCCGTTTGCAAGTAGCTTCTGCTGGTATCACACGAGATGAAGGTTATGGGTTTGAGTACCTTAGCGAAGAGCCGAGCCTGGGCACCAGTCAGTTCCTGGAAACGACACGTTACCGTCGTAGCCTGGAAGGGGAGTTGCAGCGCACGATTTCCAGTCTCAGATACGTGCAGACAGCTCGAGTGCACCTGGCGACTCCTGAGCGCAGCGTATTTCTCCGTGATAACCGTCAGGCCACAGCTTCAGTTTTTTTGACACTTTCAACCGGACGTCGCCTGACTGATGTTCAAATACAGGCGATTGCGAATCTGGTGGCTTCCAGTGTTCCCGACATGACACCGGAAGGTGTGACGGTAGTGGACCAGAATGGTAACCTGTTAAGTAATCGCAGCCAGAATAATGAGCTGGGTCTGGCCAGTGAACAATTTGCCTATGTCCGTGAGTTTGAAGAAACACTGACCTCAAGAATCAACCGTATCCTGCATCCTTTACTGGGAGCGGGTCGTTTCACGGCTGAAGTGGCTGCCGATATTGATTTTACCCGCACCGAACAGGCTGAGGAGCGGTATGATCCGGAGAACACGGTACTGCGTAGTGAACAATCCCTGCGCGAAAGTCGCAACAGCGCTGAAGTGGTAGCAGGCATTCCCGGGGCATTGAGCAATCAGCCACCGCCTGCCGGGGTGGCTCCGGAGCAGGCCGTTGCCGGCGAAGCTAATAATGCAGCGCCTACAGCGAACACCCGCAACCAGTCGACACGAAACTTTGAAGTCGATCGCACCATCAGTTATACCAACTATGACCCGGTCAATGTTCGCCGGTTGTCGGTTGCAGTCGTTATTGATGAACCGACGGGCGAAGGTGTTCAGCCCTGGACAACGGAAGATATTGATCGCATTACAGCGCTGGTCAGGGATGCCGTTGGTTTTGATGCCAGCCGGGGGGACAGTGTTACTGTCATTAATAAACAGTTTGCACAAATACAGGTGCCTGAAGCTGATGCAGTGTCTTTCTGGCAGGCTCCCTGGTTTGTTCCGGCGCTAAAACAATTGGGAGCAGCCGGCCTGGTGTTGTTACTGGTGTTTGGCGTATTGATGCCAGCTATGCGGCGTCTTAGTGCCAGCAGCTCCAGCAGTAAATCACTGGCCGCGACTGGACAGTCTTCCTCCGGGCAGGAAGCTGGACACAGTCAGTCCGCCAATGTGTCTGCGGCGCAATCTGGCGAAGATGCCAAAGTCACATTGAGTGGTGGTGACGACTTGTTATTGACTGCACCGGGTGACAACTATGAACATCAACTTGGCGCCATCAAAGGCCTGGTTGCGCAGGATCCGGCCAGGGTCGCACAAGTGGTAAAAAACTGGATTAATAATGATAACTAACGTGTTTGTCTGTCGGGGGCAGCGAGATGGATAAAGCAGAGCGCACCATGAACAATCTCGACAAAGCAGCCATTTTGCTGATGAGTATGGGCGAAAAAGACGCAGCTGAAGTACTCAAGCAAATGGGGCCGAAGGAAGTCCAGCGGGTAGGGGCGGCCATGTCTCAGTTGAGTTCGGTGACACAGGATACCGTTTCTGGTGTGTTGACGCAGTTCATGAATGAGTGCGGTGCACAGAGCGGACTTGGTATCGGCGCTGAGGGTTATATTCGGAATATGCTGAATGAAGCCCTGGGCGAAGAGCGAGCCAGAGGTTTCCTCGACCGTATCCTGATGGGTGCGGGTACGGGTGGTATTAACAGTCTGAAATGGATGGATCCACGCTCTGTAGCGGATGTTATCCGTCTTGAGCATCCACAGATACAAGCTGTTGTGCTGAGCTACCTTGAGCCTGATCAGTCGGCCAGTATTCTGGCGAATTTTCCGGAAAAAGTCCGACTTGAAATCATGATGCGAATTGCAACACTGGAGAGTGTGCAACCGGAAGCATTGAAAGAATTGAACATGGTGCTTGAGAAACAGTTCTCAGGCAAGGGCTCCAATCCGTCAACAACGATTGGTGGCACCAAAACAGCGGCTGAGATCATGAATCACCTTGACGGCGCCCAGGAACAGGAACTGATGGGGGCCATTAAAGATGTTGATGAAGACCTGGGTACCCAGATTCAGGATCTGATGTTTGTCTTTGACAATCTCAGGGATGTCGATGATCGTGGTATTCAGTCACTATTGCGGGAAGTGTCTTCGGAAGTACTGATTCTGGCATTGAAAGGGGCCGATGACTTCCTGAAAGAGAAAATCTTCAATAACATGTCCAAGCGTGCTGCTGAGCTGCTCCGAGACGATCTGGAAGCGAAAGGTCCGGTGCGAATCGTAGAGGTGGAAGCAGCGCAGAAAGAAATTCTGGTGGTGGCGCGACGTATGGCCGACGCTGGCGAGATTCAGCTTGGTGGTGGCAGCGAGGCCATGATCTAGGGCTGCTCACAGGTCCTGGTACGTGTGCTGACGGAGTGAACCGATGTCTATGCAACGACACATATTTGATGGCGTAAATCGTGTCAGCCAGAAAAATCTGGAATCCCAGCCCGTTCTGGCCTGGGTGCCACCGACTATTGAGAAAGGTGGCAAACTGGTCCAGGCCGTCCCCCGTGAAACGTCCCAGTTCGAACAATTTGTCACTCAGTCATCGGGAGACGCTGCGCCGGATGCAACGGCCAGTGCTGACAAGCAATCCCAGGGTAATGTGTCACCCGAGCGCTATGATGCGGGTTATGAGCAAGGTCTGTTGCTGGGCCGTAAAGAAGGCCTGAGCAAGGGCATGGAAGAGGGCCAGAAAGCTGGCTACGAGGAAGGCTATCAACAGGGGCTGCAAGCGGGTCAGGCTGAGGGCCTGGCGCAGGGCGAACAGCAAAGCCAGGCACGTATTGACCAGGCTTTACAGGAACAGTTACAGACTTTAAATGCATTGATGACTCATCTCACTCATGCCCTTAATGAACAGGATTACCAGTTAGAGCAGGCGTTGCTGCAACTGGTAAAAACGGTTTCCAAAGAGGTTGTGGGAAGAGATTTAAGCCTGGATAGCAGCCATATCATGCAACTGATCAAGCAGGCGTTGGGAGCCCTTCCGGCAACCCGCGAGCATGTCCGGATTTATGTCAGTCAGCAGGATGTGGAACTGGTCATGAAAGCTGCCGAGCAAGGTGGTGAGAACTGGCGTGTTATTGCCAGTAATGCCATTGAACCGGGCGGTTGTCGTGTTGAAACGGATCACAGTCTGGTTGACTTCACTGTCGCCGAGCGCTTCCAGCAGGCGATCAGCCATGTTATTGACGGCCGTACTGCTGTTGCGGGCAAACAGTCTTCCATTTCAATCCCTGACGGAGAAAGCTGGGAAGCAGCACCTGAACCTGTGGTGAAGCCCATTTTATCGGTGAGCCGGGATTCAGAGGCAGACAAACCCGAGAAAATGTCTGAGCAAGCGGCTCGCCTTTCTGATGACTGGGCCGGTTCCGATGATGATTAACCGTCAATCCCTGTCCCAACGCCTGCGTAGTTATATCCCTCCTCATGAAATTCAGGTGACACCTTCGTTAGTGGGCCGCCTGACGCGTGTCGTCGGGTTGACTCTGGAGGCTGTCGGTTGTGATGTGACAATGGGTAGTCGGTGCCTGGTCAGTCACAGCCAGGGAGGACACGTTGAAGCTGAGGTGGTTGGCTTTGATGGTGCTAAAGTTTTTCTGATGCCACTGCAATCTGTGGATGGCCTTAAGCCTGGTGCTACCGTGGTTCCCGCCAATCACGATAAGGGGCTGTGGGTCGGAAGTGGTTTATTGGGCCGTGTCCTGAACGGTTTTGGTGAGCCCATCGACGGTAAAGGCCCGATTGATACGGATGCCTGTCATCAGGCAGGTGCCGATCGCGTTATCAATCCCCTCAAACGCAAACCCGTGAAAGAAACCCTCGATGTAGGGATTACGGCAATCAATGGATTGCTGACCGTGGGCAGAGGTCAGCGTATCGGACTGTTTGCCGGTAGTGGTGTGGGCAAAAGTGTGCTTCTGGGAATGATGACAAGGTTTACTGAAGCCGATGTCATTGTTGTCGGGCTGATTGGTGAAAGGGGCCGTGAGGTTAAAGAGTTTATTGATGAGATTCTGGGCGAGGAAGGCCTGAAGCGCTCGGTGGTGGTTGCCTCGCCAGCCGATGACTCTCCCTTGATGAGACTCAGAGCAGCAACAGTAACCAGTCAGATCGCCGAGTCTTTTCGTGATGAAGGCAAAGATGTACTTTTGCTGATGGATTCACTGACCCGCTATGCCATGGCGCAGCGTGAAATAGCACTGGCTATCGGTGAGCCACCAGCAACCAAAGGCTACCCGCCATCGGTGTTTGCCAAAATCCCGAAACTGGTTGAGCGAGCGGGCAACGCTGACCAGGGACAAGGCAGTATTACTGCTTTTTATACCGTGTTAACGGAGGGCGATGATCAACAGGACCCGATAGCGGATGCTTCGCGTGCCATTCTTGATGGCCATGTTGTTCTCTCACGCACACTGGCTGAACAGGGGCATTATCCTGCGATTGATGTAGAAGCCTCTATCAGCCGGGTCATGCCTGCCATTGTGACGCCGGAGCACCTGGCAACCGCCCAGTTCTTCAAACGGATTTACTCCCGGTACCAGCAGAATCGCGACCTGATTAGCGTGGGTGCCTATAGCATGGGTTCTGACCCGGATACTGATTTTGCCATAGAGCGTATGCCGCACTTGCTGCAGTTCCTGAAACAAGGGTTAACTGAGAAAGTCGTGCTGCCTGATGCGACGCTTCGCTTACAGCGTGCGATCAACCCCGCCAGCGATAATCCGCCGGCAGGCACAAACACCAGCTCCGGGCGCCCTGCCGGTCCTGCACAAACATTAGGTGGCAGAGACCGGGGTGCTAATACCACGGCTACGGTATGAACCGTGTAGCGCGCCTGAAGCCAGTGCTGAGAATCGCGGAGCTCGAGGTTGATAAAGCCGGGCAAATGGTCGCCAGTGCTTCTCAGCAACTCAAGACTGAGCAACAGAAATTGCAGCAACTGACATCCTACCAGCAAGAATATGGACAACGGATGATCACGGCAGGACAGGCAGGGATCACCGCTGACCAGCTACGAATGTATGATCGTTTCCGCGAACAGCTGGAGAATGCGTTAACCCATCAGCAAAGCCGGATTACGCAATGTGAGACGGTATTGGCAAATTGCAAAACACAATGGCAGGCGAAGGATATACGTTTTAAAAGCCTGGAGAAGCTTCTGGTTAAGCTGGAACGTGAAGCTGATGTGGCACTGCAGAAAAGTGAGCAAAAAAACCACGATGAGTTTGCTCGCCGCTCAGCGAAACGCCATTGGTGAATTGTTCTTGATAAAAATTTCAGTCTGGCAAAGAAATTGCATTGTTCATCTGCGGTGAGCATTTCAGCTTGTTGAAATGACCGCCCGGGAAAATAATCGATTGTTGCAGGAAGTCCTTTATGTCGGCTGAATCTTCTTCTTTATCGCTTGTACTTGCGTCCAGTCAAACCATGCGCGATGTTTCAGGCATTAGCCAATCCAGTCGTTCGCTGAACGATTCGGCCATGCCTCATTCAGAGTACCGTTCGGAGACAAGACAGTCATTCCGCGACCACATGAACGAAGTGGCCAAAGAAAAAGCCAGCTCCGAGAAGACTTCAGACGCACCCCCTGAAAAGTCTGCAAGCCCTCATAAACTAACTGCACAGGAACAAGCCTCAGCAGGTAAAGAGCCTTCAGCGAACCAAGAGCCTTCAGCTAGACAAGAGCCCTCAGCTAGACAAGAGCCCTCAGCTAGACAAGAGCCTTCCGCGAGAAAAGAACCCTCAGCTGATAAACAGCCCTCAGCCGGTGATGAGCCCCTGAGTCACAAAGCACCTACAACCGCAGCAGAGCCATCATCAGCAAGCAAGACGTCTATGGCTGAAAACGGTGAAGCCACTGATAAACCTGCGGCATCAGCGACAGGCAGAGACGTTCTTGAAAATGCAAACAATGCTGCAAGACAACCGGTTCAGACTGGGCTTGCTGTCGGTAAAACAAACCCGCCTGATGTGACTTTGATGAAAAAAGAACGCACTGCTGATCCCAATCCCAATGTGAATTCACCTGAAGACACAGGAGCGGGTAATAGCCAGGCATTACTGGATGCGACGACTGAATTGCCTCAGGGGCAATCACAAAGTCTCGATTTGCTCCTTGCCAATGGTGCAACGCTGAAGGACCTGCTATTAGCAAAGCAAAATGCTGGCGACAATAGTCAAATCTGGCAGTTAGCCGATGGAGAGCCAGCCACGTTGCCATCGACCTCAGCACTTACGGGAGCATCGGTACTGAAAGCTTCAGCGCTCGGTCAAGAAGGTGGTTTGAATTCTCGTATCGAGCTCTCGTCTACATCCAGTCAGTTATCAAGCCAGACGCTATCCATGCAACGCCCATCAACTGCACCCACCTCCCATTCAGCTCTTGATTTGCGTATGCAGGTCAGAGCGGCAGTGCTGGATCTGGTAAAGCAGGGTGGCAGCTCATTGCCGCAGACATTGCCGCCAAGTGACGAGAAATTGCCGCTCTCCAACCCGAGTTCTGTTGGCGCAGTTGCATTGAAGGGGGCGCTGAATACAACGGCTAAATCAGCCGGTGGAACCATTTCTGCAGAAAGTAATACCCAGCCCGGGCCGATGGCAACAAACTCAGCGACTGGCATTAACCGCGTCGAGACACCTCAAACTATAGCGGCGCTGGGATCGGGTTCGCTTGCATCTCATGGCCTTGGTGTGCAGGAGGGCGTCGCACAAATTCGGCAACCTGGCAATCCTGCTGATATGAACACTGCAGTGTTGCGTGAGCATTTGGCGTTGCAGACAACCGCGGTATCACCAGCCGTTCCCCCCACAGATACGGGCGGCGGTGTGTCGGTTCAGGAACTGGTTGATGGCTTGCTCAATGCTGATGCTGATGCTGATGCTAATGCAGGAGAGTCTCGTGCTGAGCGCTCCGTACTGGCCAATTCGGCAGGAAGCAGGGGGGCGCAAAGCGGACAGGGGCAGCCGGGGACAGGCGTTCCAGCGCCCGGCACGCCAGCCAGTCAGTTGACGAGCTCGCCAGCTGCCATGGCTGCTACTCAAGGCGGGGGGACTTTGGAGCAATCTATGATGCAGGCGCAGGTTGGTCAACAAATCATGTTGATGCACGAGCGTGGTATCAGTTCGGCCAGGATACGGCTGGATCCACCCGAGTTAGGTTCATTGATTATCAAGCTCGAGGTCCAGGATCGGTCAGCAGTTGTACATTTTTCTGCGCAACACCAGATGGTCAGAGACAGTCTTGAGCAGCAGCTCCCCAGGTTACAGGAGATGATGGATGATATGGGGCTTGAATTAAGCGATGCCTCTGTTGATTCTCAAGCAGGTGGCCGCGAAGAAACTGAACAGCATGATGAGTCCGGAGCTGCGAGACAGGGTGGTGATATCCAGGATTCGGATGATCACCTGAGCGATAAAGCAGAAGAAACGAGCGCGACAGCAGGTGTGCTGTCATTAGTCGATCAATATGTGTGAAGTGCTAAGTGTCAATTCCATGGCTACCTGAGCTGGTAGCTGGTGTCAGGCGGGCGTCACATTTTTGGCGATGTTGCTCGCGGAGATCAGTTTCAACATACAGGGTGCTGAAAAGTAAAGATAAAATACAGTATCCTATTTTGGCATAAGCCTTGCTTCCCTAGTTATAACAGTTACCATGCGTGTTTTTATCAACATGCATGCGTAGTTGAATTGAGCTAGAGGAAAACAGGTTTGAAGAAAATCATTCTAATTGTGGCGGTTATCGTTGTACTGGTGGCAGCAGGACTGGCTGCCTGGCTGCTTTTTTTGCGACCAGCACCAGAGGACGCAGCAGCAGAGACTGAAGAAGCGGTGGCCGAAGAGGCCGGCGTGCATAGTGGCCCAGTTCAATATCTGGAGCTGGCCCCATCTTTCGTCGTGAACTTCCCTCATCAGGGCCGTCAGCGCTATATGCAAGCCTCATTGTCCGTCATGTCACGCGACAGTGAGGCTATTGCCGCTGTCAGTCGCCACATGCCCTTAATACGTCATAACCTGATTAACCTTTTCAGTGCGCAGCTATTGCTGGTCTTTGAAGACCCCAGTGGCATTGAGCGCTTGCGCCAACTGGCAACGGCAGAAGTACAACAGGTGCTGATAAATGAAATCGGCCGTGAAGGCATCGAAGAAGTGCTGTTTACAGACTTCGTGATGCAGTAATAGCGAGAGAATACTGTCATGCAGGATCTGTTATCCCAGGATGAAATCGATGCGCTTTTACATGGTGTCGATGAAAGTGAACTTGAAAATGAGTTTGACGGTGACCCCGGTTCGGTTCGCCCCTATGACCTGACCAGCCAGGACAGGATTGTTCGGGGCCGCATGCCGACATTGGAAATGATCAATGAACGGTTTGCCCGTTATACACGAATCAGTATGTTCAACTTGTTAAGAAGAACCGCCGATGTCTCGCTGGGTGGTGTGCAGATCACTAAATTTGGTGAGTACCTTCATACACTTTACGTACCTACCAGTCTCAATCTGGTGAAGTTCAGACCGTTGCGTGGCACAGCTCTGATTGTGCTGGATGCCAAGCTGGTTTTTAAACTGGTTGACAACTACTTCGGTGGCGATGGGCGACATGCCAAGATCGAAGGCCGAGAGTTTACGCCCACAGAACTTCGCGTGGTGCAAATGGTACTGAACCAGATCTTTCTTGACCTGGGAGAAGCCTGGCGAAATGTTTACAAACTGGAGTTTGATCACCTTCGCTCAGAAGTCAATCCTTCCATGGCCAACATTGTCAGCCCGAGCGAAGTGGTGGTTGTCAGCAGTTTCCATGTCGAACTTGATGGTGGTGGTGGGGATATTCACATTACTCAGCCGTATGCCATGATCGAACCCATCAGGGAGTTGCTTGATGCAGGTATGCAAAGTGATGTTGATGAGCATGATGAACGCTGGGGGAATGCGTTGCAGAACCAGATCAAGTTTGCCACCGTTGATTTCAGTTGCGATTTGTTTGAGCGGGAAATTTCTTTGCGTGATGTCGTTGACCTGGAACCAGGCGATGTCATTCCGGTGGAAATGCCGGAGAAGGTTGTCCTGAAGGCTAATGGTGTGCCTTTGTTTGATACCAAAGTGGGTATGTCCAATGGCAATCTGGCGCTACGTGTCGATGGCATCCATCGTGAATTTGAATGAGTCATTTATTGACAGATACGGCTATATATACGCGATATCTATGACAACAGGCGGGAGTTTATCATGAGCGAAGAGCAGGATATTTCAGATCAGTGGGCGGAAGCCATGGAAGAAGAAAATCAGCAAAACCAGGATGACAGTGGACAAGAAGTCAGCCAGGAAAGAACACAGGCCGATGGCTCTCCTGATCTGGATGTCATTCTGGATATCCCGGTGCGAATTTCCATGGAAGTTGGCAGTACCGCGATCACTATCCGTAACCTGTTACAACTCAACCAGGGCTCCGTGATTGAACTGGATCGCCTTGCTGGTGAGCCACTGGATGTACTGGTAAATGGCACCCTGATCGCTCATGGTGAGGTGGTTGTCGTGAACGATAAATTTGGTATTCGCATGACCGACGTCATCAGTCCTTCCGAGCGTATTAAAAAACTGAGATAAGTACTGTTAATGTCAAATGTCCCCTTATACATCAGCGCCATGTTATTAATTGGTCAGGCATCCGCGCAGGAAATCTCTGGCAGTGCTGCTTCGTCACAGTCGCCGGGTGTCAGTTCGTTTCTCCAGATGGGAATGGGGCTGTTTGTTATTGTTGGCCTGATACTGTTTCTGGCCTGGGTATACCGTCGTGTTCAACCTGGCGCGGCAGGTCAGGTGAATGCCATGAACGTACTGGCGGCCATACCGCTAGGCCATCGTGAGAGACTGGTTATGGTTAAAGTCATTGACCGTGTACTGATTCTTGGTGTGACACCACAACAGATCAACAAGTTGCATGAAATGTCTCTGGAGGATGTTGAGGCTGTCATATCAACTGATGCCGGTAACGGACGTTTTGCAGAGGTTCTCAGACAGTTTACTGGTCGGCAGTCATGATGGCGAAGTGTGATATGAAATGGGTTGCTTCGTTGGTTTTGGCAGTTGTCATGACGCTGCTGGCATCGGTGTCGGTAGCACAGCAACAGGATGCGGCCGCCCAGCAAGCGGCTGCCAGCGAAGAAAACGAGTCTTTACTGGCAGGTACATTGTCCCAGCTACAGGGTGTACCGGCCTTGACAGTCTCTGCCACAGAAGATGGCGGACAGCAGTACTCGGTGACATTGCAGATTCTGTTTATCATGACCGCGCTCACACTGCTGCCAGCGCTGGCCATGATGATGACTTCCTTCACGCGTATCATTGTCGTGTTCGCTATTCTCCGGCAGGCACTGGGGTTGCAACAAACGCCATCGAATCAGATTCTGCTGGGTCTGGCATTGTTTTTATCAGTGTTTATCATGTCGCCTGTTTTTCAGCGTGTGAATGAAGAGGCATTGCAACCCTACCTGGCAGAGTCGATATCTGCGGATCAGGCGCTGGCCGCTGCCGAAACTCCTTTTCGCGAGTTCATGACAGCCCAGACCCGGGAATCTGACCTGGCACTATTTCTTGACCTGGCGCAAATTGAGAACCTCAACAGTGTTGATGAAGTGCCGATGACGGTGCTGATTCCGGCTTTTGTCACGAGTGAGCTGAAAACGGCATTTCAGATTGGTTTTCTGCTATTTATCCCGTTTCTGGTTATCGATCTGGTGGTCGCCAGTGTTCTGATGGCAATGGGTATGATGATGCTGTCGCCGATTATTATCTCTCTGCCATTTAAAATTATGCTGTTTGTACTGGTTGATGGCTGGGCCATGGTGATCGGTACGCTGGCGGCGAGTTTCGGAGGGTAGACAATGACACCTGATATGGCAGTACAAGTCTGGCGTGATGCCATGTGGCTGATTGTGTTGCTGGTTACCGTGATTGTGACTCCCAGCCTGGTTGTCGGTCTGATTATCAGCACCTTTCAGGCAGCAACCCAGATTAATGAGCAGACATTGAGCTTTCTGCCTCGTTTGCTGACGACGTTGATCATGATCATTATTACCGGCCCCTGGTTATTGCGGCGTATCCTTGAACATTTCGAGCAGTTGGTGACAAGTATCCCCGTGTTGTTGGGTTAGCAATGAACCTGTTAGCGGATGAGATATTTATCTGGGTCAGCCAGTGGATGCTACCCTTTATCAGGGTAGGCAGCTTTATGATGATGGCACCGGTATTCGGTTCTGATTTCGTACCGATTCGGGTCAGGTTAATATTGGCACTGGCTATCAGTTTATTCGTAGCTCCGCTATTACCACCCGCTCCACCGATGGATGCACTCTCTGCCAGCATGATTGTTATTGTGCTGCAACAGGTTCTGATTGGCATTTTGATGGGCTTTTTCCTGCAGATGGTATTTCAGGTTTTCGTGTTGCTGGGTCAGATGATTGCCATGCAAATGGGGTTGGGTTTTGCCTCAATGATGGATCCGGCCAACGGCGTCAATGTCCCCATTCTCAGTACGTTCTATCTTATGTTTGTTACGTTGCTGTTTCTCACCCTTGATGGGCACCTGATAATGATTGATGTCCTGGTTCAGAGTTTTACCCGCTACCCGGTCAGTGATCCCTGGTTTGACGGAAGTCTGATCCTGGAAGTGATCAGTACCATGTCCTGGTTATTCGCGAGTGCCATGGGTATGGCGTTGCCCGCCGTGACAGCACTGCTGATGAGTAACCTGGCATTTGGCATTATGACGCGTGCTGCCCCGCAAATGAATGTCTTCGCGCTGGGGTTCCCGGTGGCGCTGATGTTTGGCTTATTTTTAATCTGGTTGATGTTTACGCTGACCGCTGAGTTTGCAGAAGGGCTGTTTCTGGAAGCATTCATGCGTATGAGATCTGTATTCAATTAAGGCAATAGCATGGCAGAAGATCAGGATTCGTCCGCTGACAAGTCACAGGAACCCACCCCCCGGCGCATAGAAAAGGCGCGGGAAGAGGGGGATATCGTCCGTTCCCGTGAGCTGAATACGATGGCTATCCTGATTGCCGGTAGTGCCGCGATCTGGATGTTCGGCAATTACATGGTTGGCGCCATGTCGGGAATAGCAAGACAGACCTTTGATCTGGACCGACACCAGGTTTTTGACACAGCGTATCTTTTTCAGATGTTGCAGACTTCTGTCATGGGCGGGATGAAATTACTGCTACCCGTGTTTGCTGTCCTATTGGTAGCCGCCTTGGTAGCTCCTATTGGTCTGGGTGGCTGGAATTTCAGTACCAAAGCACTGGCACCTAAAGCCAGTCGGCTTAGCCCGTTGTCAGGTCTGAAGCGTATGTTTGGTGCCAAGTCATTAATGGAACTCTTTAAGGCGATCGCAAAAGTGCTGGTTGTCGCCTCGATGGCGTTGCTGATCTTTTATTTAACCATGGACAGGTTGATGGCTATCGCCGGGCTTGATGTGACGGCTGCGATGTCTCAGTCAGTTCAGATTCTCATGATGGCTATTCTGGTCATGTCAGCAGCGACTGTGATCATCGCAGTGGTCGATATTCCTTTTCAGATTCACAGTTACCGTGAAAAACTCAAGATGACCCATCAGCAGGTCAAAGACGAAATGAAAGACACGGAAGGGCGTCCTGAAGTTAAGCAGCGCGTTCGTCAACTCCAGTATCAGATGACACAGAACCGGATGATGTCCGAGTTACCCCAGGCTGATGTGGTTGTGACAAACCCGCAACACTATGCAGTGGCATTGCGGTATGACCGTGAAGGCCAGGGTGGGGCGCCGGTATTGATTGCCAAGGGTGTCGATATGATGGCAATGAAAATTCGTGAAGTTGCTAACAAGCATGAAATACCGGTAGTCGAGTCTCCCATGCTGGCTCGTGCTATTTATTACCATACCCAACTTAAGCAGGAAATTCCCGAAGGCCTTTTCAAGGCTGTTGCCCAGGTGCTTGCTTATGTCTTCCAGCTCAAGGCTTTCCGTCGCGGTAATGCGCGACGTCCATATCTGCCGAAGCAATTGCCGATTCCTGAAGAATTGCAACATCAGGGACGCTACCAGGAAACGACTGAATAAAATTGCCGTCGAAACCCTTTTTGTGCACGACTTTTGCAAGTACTTGGTTGAGGTTATTGGCACGCATCGATGTGATTATTCTATCTAGCTGAATTAAAAGAATATTTGTTTTTGAGTGTCAATTTTACCAACCGGCCAGACGCAGTAAGTGTCAATTATTTGAAAGTATTTGCAAGTAGCGACTGAACAATGACAGTGAGCAGCACAATAAATACAGGAACCCGGGCGTGAGTGCAGGTAACTCATTAAATCGTCAGGAAGTACTGGCAGGGGCTCGTAACCTCGCTCAGGGCAATCTCGGTATCCCGGTATTATTGCTGGTAATCCTGGCAATGATGACGCTGCCACTACCGCCGTTCCTGCTGGATGTACTGTTTACTTTTAACATCACTATCGCACTGGTGGTGTTGTGTGTGGCTGTCTATGCCATGCGACCCCTCGACTTTGCAGTGTTCCCAACGATTTTGCTGGTTTCAACCTTGCTCCGGCTGGCCCTGAATGTGGCTTCTACTCGGGTGGTACTGTTGAGTGGCCATGAAGGCGGGGCGGCAGCTGGCCGGGTGATCGAGTCTTTTGGTGAGGTTGTGATTGGCGGTAACTATGCCGTGGGCCTGATTGTCTTTCTGATTCTTATCATCATCAACTTTGTGGTGGTCACCAAAGGTGCCGGACGTATTGCCGAGGTGAGCGCACGATTCACCCTGGATGCGATGCCAGGTAAACAGATGGCAGTGGATGCCGATCTGAATGCTGGTTTGATAGACCAGGAACAGGCGCGCACGCGACGACTGGATATCACCCAGGAAGCTGATTTTTACGGGGCGATGGACGGTGCCAGTAAATTTGTCAAAGGTGATGCCATTGCCGGCATTCTTATTCTGGTCATTAACATTGCCGGTGGCTTGGCAATTGGCATGCTGCAGCATGGGCTGGATTTTTCGACGGCTGCTGAGCGCTATGCTTTGCTGACCATTGGTGATGGCCTGGTCGCCCAGATTCCGGCACTTGTGCTGTCTACCTCTGCCGCCATCATGGTCACTCGCAACAACAGTTCAGAAATGATGGGCACCCAGGTGCTGGGACAGATGTTTGCCACGCCGCGCTCACTGGGTGTGGCAGCGGGCATATTGTTTGTTATGGGTATCGTGCCCGGGATGCCGCATTTTGCATTTCTGGCGCTTGCCTTTGCTGCAGCCAGTGGTGCCGGGGCAATTTACTGGCAGCAACGAAAGAAGCTGGAAGCCCCAGCTGAAGAGGCTGCCGAAAATGACAATAAAGCGCCTGCCGATGCAGAAGGTCAGGAAGCTGCAGAACTGGGTTGGAATGATGTCAGCCCGGTCGATATTGTTGGGCTGGAAGTCGGCTATCGATTGATACCACTGGTGGATAAATCACAGGGCGGCCCGCTGCTTGCCAGAATCAAAGGGGTCAGGAAGAAGTTATCGCAGGAGTTGGGATTTCTTGTTCCCTCGGTTCATATCAGAGACAACCTGGACCTTCAGCCCAACGCCTATCGAATCAATTTGATGGGTGTCAACATCGGTGGTGCTGAGATATACCCTGAACGTGAAATGGCCATTAATCCAGGTCAGGTATATGGCAAAGCCCAGGGTATTGAAGCAAAAGACCCGGCCTTCGGCCTGGATGCAGTGTGGATAGAGCCAGAACAGCGGGAACAGGTACAGACCCTGGGTTATACGGTGGTTGATGCCAGCACAGTGGTAGCAACACATATGAACTCGGTGTTACAGCAGCATGCTCATGAATTGCTGGGCCATGATGAGGTTCACGAACTGCTGAACATGTTGAGCAAATCCTCAGAAAAACTGGCCGAAGAGTTACCTTCCCTGATTAATCTCAATCAACTGCGGCGCGTGTTGCAGAACCTGCTTCAGGAAGGCATTCCCGTCAAAGATATGCGCACTATCGGTGAGTCGCTGGCAGTGGCTGCCGGACGCACCTCTGACCCTGTGGCATTGACCTCGGCGGTCCGGGTTGCCTTGTCGCGTGTGATTGTTCAGGGAATATTTGGTGATAACACGCAAATGCCGGTGATGACACTGGAATCATCCCTGGAACAAATATTGCTTAAAGCAGTGCAGCAGTCTGCTCAGCAAAACGACGGCATGATCGATGACAGCGTGGTTATTGAGCCAGGCATTGCTGAAAAGTTACAGCAATCTCTTGTTCAGGCAGCACAGCGGCAGGAACTTGCCGGAAATCCGGCAGTGTTGCTGGTTAGTGCCGCATTACGGCCGCTGCTGAGCCGTTTTGTGAGATATACCGTTTCGGGCGTCAAGGTTTTGTCATTCCAGGAAATCCCGGACAACAAACAGATTACGATCGTGGCGACTATTGGCCAGTGAATAGTGGCTGACTGAAAGATAATGAGGCGAATGAGGTGACTATGCAGGTTAGGAAATTTACAGCACGCGACATGAGGCAGGTGTTAAAGCTTGTCCGTGAAAGCCTGGGTGAAGATGCTGCCATCCTTTCCAGCCGAAGTCTGGCAGAGGGAGGCGTCGAGGTGGTTGCAACACGCGCTGAAAAACCAACGCCGCCGTCAGGCCAGGGAAGCAGCAATCCATCCAATGTCAGTCAGGCTGAATTTGGCGCCATGCGTTCCGAGTTGAACAGTATTCGCAGCCTGTTACAGCAACGTTTAAATGGTATGGCCTGGGAGCAGTTTGAGCGTCAGACACCGGCTCAGGCTACGGTCTGGGAGCGCTTTTCCACCATGGGGCTGCCAGCTCCTGTTATTCGCCAGTTGATGTCACAGATCAAGGGCAGTGGCAGTGCTGAAAAAGTGTCGGATTTATGGCGCAAGGCACTGACCGCTATGGTTAAAAGTTTACCGGCTCTGGGTTTTGATCCCATTGTTAATGGTGGTGTATACGCCTTCCTGGGCCCGACTGGCGCGGGTAAAACAACCACTATTGCCAAGCTTGCAACTCAGTATGTGCTGGCTCATGGGCCTGATGAAGTGGCACTGGTCACCACAGACAGCTTCCGTCTGGCATCCCATGAGCAATTACGTGCACTGGCCCGGATTCTTGGCGTCACCGTCCGGATTGTTGATAATCACCATTCGTTGTCTGAAACCCTGGCTTCACTGGAACACAAATCGTTGGTGTTGATTGATACAGCAGGCCTGCCCGCGGCGCATGCTGAGCAGGCCCGGCAGATTGAAAGCCTTAGGTCCCAGCCCGGTGTTCGCAAGTGGCTGGTATTGCCCGCAACAGCGCAAGGCCCGGTGCTGGAAGCCGCCTGGCGTAATTATGGCAGGGCAGATGTGGTTGCCTGTGTACTTTCGCATGTTGATGAGGCCTGCCTGTTGGGAGATGCGCTGGCTTTGAGTATCATGAAAGGATTGCCAGTGGTCTATGAGACCTTTGGCCAGTCAATTCCGGATGATATTGCCGTTGCCAAAGCACCGGCACTGGTAAAAAAGGCAATTGACCTTGGCCGTGTGTTAGCATCTGAGCCCGTGGATAAAGACCGGTTGATGCAAGGGTTTGCCACTGAGAGCAATGCGGTATTCAGAGCAGGCACATCTGCTATTTAAACTGGCCTGATTTTAAAGGCTTATGCCTGGAGCATAGATGAACAATCATTCGATACAGGTACTGGCGGTGACTGGCGGCAAAGGTGGCGTCGGTAAAACCAGCATTTCCGTTAACCTGGCCCTGGCTTTGGCCCAGACAGGGAAACGTGTTGTTTTGATGGATGCCGACCTGGGACTTGCGAATGTCGACATTCTGCTGGATGTGAAGGCAGATCGCACCATTGCCGATGTGATCACTGGCAAGTGCTCGTTGCGTGATATTCTCATTGAAACTCATGGTATTCATCTGATCCCGGCCTCTTCTGGCGTACAGTCGCTGGTTGCTATGGGGCCAGCCGAACACGCGGGTATTATTCATGCTTTTAGTGACCTGGCTGATGAAATGGATGTGCTGGTGGTCGATACGGCCGCAGGCATTTCTGATGCTGTGGTCAGTTTTGTGCGGGCTGTGCAGGAAGTACTGGTCGTGCTTTGTGACGAGCCTTCTTCGATGACTGACGCCTATGCACTGATTAAGCTGCTTCACCGTGATAACCAGATCAATGATTTCCGGGTGTTGGCGAATATGACCCGGTCAGCTGACGAAGGTCACAAACTCTACCGGCGTTTCTCAACCGTGGCCAGCCGTTTCCTGGACGTTAATTTGCGGTATATTGGTGATATTCCCTTTGATGAGGTGGTTCGAAAGGCTGTTCAGCGTCAGCGCCCTGTCATCGAAGCGTATCCCGGCAGTCGTGCATCCCAGGCCTACCGGGAGCTGGCGAAGCAGGTAAATCAATGGCCGGTTCGCACCGTGGCGAACGGGCAGTTGGAGTTCTTCGTTGAGCGGTTGGTCCATGGTGTCGCCTGAGCACGCTGGAGCGGGGAGGAGTATGAGATGACTATGACAAGTGGAGCTACACTCTACCAGAATGTTCAATCGGCTAATGCCGATGAACTGGTCACTCTGCATGCGCCTCTGGTAAAACGAATTGCCCATCATTTGCTGATGCGAATGCCATCCAGCGTGCAACTGGATGACCTGATCCAGTCGGGTATGATCGGGCTGATAGAAGCGGCGAGAAAGTATGATGTCTCCAAAGGCGCCAGCTTTGAGACATATGCCGGTATTCGTATACGCGGTGCAATGCTGGATGAAATTCGCCGTGGTGACTGGGCGCCACGCTCAGTACACCGAAAGTTCCGGCAGGTAGCTGATGCGGTAAAAACAGTAGAAGCACGTACCGGTACTGACGCCCGTGATCAAGAAGTCGCTGACGAAATGGGCATTGACCTGGAAAGCTATTACGCTATTTTACAGGATGCTTCGGGCAGTCGTTTGTTCAGTTTTGATGACCTGACCGATACCGGCGCCGAAGAATCAATACCAGACGCCCTGAATGGCGAGGTATCCGGCCCCTCAGAGGCCTTGCAGGCGGATGCTTTTCGCGATCACCTGGCAGGCGCCATTGAATTGTTACCAGAACGGGAAAAACTGGTGCTTTCCTTGTATTATGACGATGAGCTAAACCTGAAAGAGATTGGTAAGGTATTAGGTGTTAGTGAGTCACGTGTCAGCCAGATTCATAGTCAGGCGGCTGCTCGCCTGCGTTCCCGGTTGAAAGACTGGAGTTAGTACCATCCTCATTGCGATGGCCCTCATCGCAATTCTTTTTCAAATACAGCTAAACATTTTGAGATTTCAAGCGATAACCTGCTTGGGAGATAGCGTATTGGCCTGCGCTTCCCATGACAGTACTTGCAAGCTGGAGGCGGTTTTGGACAAAAACATGAAAATTCTCATTGTTGATGATTTCTCAACAATGCGGCGAATTATCAAAAACCTGTTACGTGATTTGGGCTTTACCAATACCGCGGAAGCAGACGATGGCACATCGGCGATGCCCATGCTGGAAAACGGGCAATTCGATTTCGTTATTACCGACTGGAATATGCCGGGAATGACAGGCATTGAGCTACTGAAAGCGATACGTGCCAATGACCGGCTGAAATCGTTGCCGATTCTGATGGTAACGGCAGAAGCCAAACGCGATCAAATCATTGCAGCAGCACAGGCTGGCGTAAATGGCTATGTGGTTAAGCCTTTCACAGCGGCTGCATTGCAGGAAAAGATTGAAAAGATTTTTGAGCGTATAGACGCGCAGTAACTGCCGGGAAACGTAGATGGGCGAGATTCAGAAAAATAATGATCATTCTCGGTATGCGGAGTCACTGCGGGCATCGTCGCCGGAATTAATTCAATGCCTTCAGGCAAATGATATGGATGGTGCAATAGCCATTCTGCAACACGTAAACCTGGTTCGCGAGCAGACGCTGTATCAGGAAGTCGGGCGCTTGACCCGTGCTTTGCATAATGCGCTCAAGGATTTTCATCTGGAAATCGGCCTGGACGGCCGGCTGGATGTCAGTAGTGAGTTGTCAGAAATGGTCGACGCACGAAGTCGGCTTAACTATGTGATTGAAATGACAGAAGAAGCAGCCAACACAACAATGGATAATGTTGATGCTGCCAGCCCGCGCGTTCAGCGACTCATTGAGCGATGTAATCAGGTACAGGATATCTGGGCCAAAGAGCGGGCTGATCATGGTGATGAAGAATACAGCGCGGTCAGTCGACTATTGAGCATGATTTCTTCAGAGAGCCAGCAGGTTCAACAGCACCTGCAAAACATATTACTGGCTCAGGGCTTTCAGGACCTCAGTGGTCAGGTAATCAGGCGGGTCATTAACCTGGTCCGGGATGTCGAAGAAAGCCTGGTTCGACTGGTTAAACTGGCCAGTGAGGTGGAGCAGGTTGCTGGCATCCAGTCTGATGCTTTAACCGAAGTAAACCAGAAAGAAACCAATGTCAGCGAAGAGGGGCCTTACGTCAAAGGTGTGAGCCGTGGTGACGTAGTGAACGATCAGGACGAAGTTGACGAATTGCTGTCCAGCCTGGGATTTTAAACCAGTCGGGGGAATGGTAAATGAGTTTTATAGATGACGAAGAAATTCTGGAAGATTTCCTTCTGGAAGCTGGTGAAATACTAGAACAGTTATCAGAGCAACTGGTGCAACTGGAGCAACAGCCAGACGATAAGAATCTGCTGAATGCTATTTTTCGTGGGTTTCATACTGTCAAAGGTGGCGCCGGGTTTTTGCAACTCAATAACCTGGTGGATTGTTGCCATGAAACCGAAAACCTCTTTGATCAACTGAGAAATGGTCATTGCCAGGTATCTTCTGAGTTAATGGATGTGGTGCTGAAAGCACTGGATGCCATTAATGCCATGTTTGATCAGGTTAAAGAAAGGCAAAACCCCGATGCCGCAGATCCGGAGCTGCTTGCTTCACTGGCAGCACTGGCCAATGGTGAAGTGCCACCTGAGCAGTCTGCTTCGGGTATTAGTCAGGATGTCACCCAGGCCCGGCAGGACGAGGACCTGATGCAGCAGATCGAAGCCTCAACAGGCGCTGTCGAAGGCGCTGCTGAAGTTGAAGGTGATGCGACTGATGAAATGACAGACGAAGAATTTGAAGCGCTACTCGATCAGCTTCAGGGCAAAACCGCTGGTTCTGAACAGTCTGCTTCGCCGTCAGAAAATGCCAGCGAGCACGAGGAAAGACAGTCGAATGATGCTGGAGAAGGGGCGGCTGCCAGTCTGGGCAGTGCAGCGTCTGATGAAATCAGTGATGATGAGTTCGAGGCTCTGCTGGATGCTCTGCACGGCGAAGGTCGGCACGCCGGACTGCCATCGACAGAGGCGAGTGAATCCTCTTCAGATTCCCAGCCCAAGCCTGCTGGTAACGTGACCCCTTTCCCGACATCAACCGATGCACCGCCTGCTTCTTCGCCGGCGGAACCGGCAAAAACTGAGGCCAGGCAGCAAGCTGGCGGGGCAGCGTCTGCAACGCCCCGCCCTGAAGATAAAGTGGCAGCTGCACCTGGTAAAAAAGAGAGCAGCTCTGCTGATACGACTGTCCGGGTTGATACTCGTCGACTGGACGAAATCATGAATATGGTTGGCGAACTGGTACTGGTCCGTAACCGTCTGGTCCGGTTAGGTTCGACCGCAGGCAATGAAGTGCTTTCCAAAGCCGTCGGTAATCTTGACCTGGTAACAGCCGATCTTCAGTCCTCGGTTATGAAAACCCGGATGCAGCCTATCAAGAAGGTGTTTGGTCGTTTTCCCAGGGTTGTGCGAGATCTGGCACGCAACCTCAAGAAAGAAGTTAACCTGGAATTACTGGGTGAAGAGACTGACCTCGATAAAAACCTGGTGGAAGCATTGGCTGACCCACTGGTGCACCTGGTACGCAATGCGGTTGATCACGGTATCGAACAGCCGGAAGAGCGTGAAGCGCAAGGCAAAGCCCGGCAGGGAACGATCCTGCTGGCTGCCGAGCAGGAAGGTGACCATATCCTGTTGACCATCAGTGATGATGGCCATGGTATGGATCCGGATGTATTGCGCCGTAAAGCAGTCGAAAAAGGATTACTGGATAAAGACGCCGCTGATCGCTTAAGTGATGCTGAATGCTTTGATCTCATCTTTGCCCCGGGTTTCTCAACCAAGAGCCAGATTTCCGATGTATCCGGTCGTGGTGTGGGTATGGATGTTGTGAAAACGAAAATCTCACAGCTCAATGGCACCATCGCTATTGAGTCCCGGCCAGGCAAGGGGTCGAGAATCGAGATCAAAGTTCCACTGACCCTGGCAATTATGCCAACACTGATGATCATGGTGCGAGATCAGACATTTGCGTTACCGCTGGCCAATGTGCATGAAATATTTAACCTGGACCTCAGAAGAACACATACGGTTGATGGTCAGCAGGTAGTGACAGTCAGAGACAAATCGTTGCCACTGTTTCATTTGGGGCAGTGGCTGGGCCACGGTGTTGCCAATGATTCGGGTGACAATGGCAAAGTGTCGGATGATGCCAATGTGGTTATCGTCAATGTGGGGGCTCAACGGGTTGGCTTTGTCGTTGATACACTCATCGGGCAGGAAGAAGTTGTCATCAAGCCCCTGGGACGAATACTGCATGGAACCGCAGGTATGGCAGGCGCAACAATTACCGGGGATGGCCGCATTGCGGTCATCCTGGATGTACCTGGATTACTGAAGCGGTATGCCGCATAGGTAGATAAGGAAACTGCAATGACCACAAAAGTGCTAGTGGTAGATGATTCTGGTTTTTTTCGGCGCCGACTGACAGACCTGATCAATAAAGATCACCGCATGGCGGTAGTTGGTACTGCAGAAAACGGGCAGGAAGCGCTGGCTGCAGTGGAGCGCCTGAAGCCGGATGTGGTTACCATGGACTATGAAATGCCGGTTATGGATGGCATAACAGCAGTCCGCGAGATCAGCAAGAAATTCGGAACTCCCGTGCTGATGTTTTCCTCTTTGACCTACGAAGGGGCCCGGGTGACACTTGATGCCCTGGAGGCTGGGGCGGTTGATTATCTGCCCAAGAATTTCGAAGATATTTCCCGCCATGCTGATGAGTTGCAGCGAATTCTTTGTGACCGGCTGCAAACCATTGCCCGGGCCAAGGTTGATGAACGGCTGCAGCGCTTGGTGCCTGGCCGGTCAGAGACGGCTGTAAAAACAGCCACGGGAAAAGCCGCTGAGGACAAACCGGCAGACATATCGCCGGCTCGTGGCGCCAGAACGAAAAGTGGTTGCAAGCTGCTGGTCATTGGTGCCTCGACCGGTGGCCCAATGGCCTTGCAGGAAGTGCTGACGCAATTGCCTGCGACTTTCCCGGTTCCTGTTTTATTGGTGCAACATATGCCTGAAGCATTTACCAAGGCCTTTGCTGAACGTTTGAACAGGATTTGTGCGCTGGAGATTAAAGAAGCCAGCGACGGTGATGTGTTGCGCCCGGGATGTGCTTATCTGGCACCGGGTGGTAAACAGATGCTGGTTGAAACCCGTCAGTCTCTGATTTTAAAAGTCGTTGCCGGTGATGAGCGACTGAATTATAAACCTTCGCTGGATGTTACATTCGGCTCTGCGGCGCGAGAGTTGGGTAGTGCCGTTCTGGGTGTTGTATTGACAGGCATGGGGGCAGATGGGCGCGAAGGTGCACGAATGCTGAAAAGCAAAGGCAGCAGAATCTGGGCTCAGGATGAAGCAACGTCTGTTATTTATGGCATGCCCATGGCGGTGGCCAGAGCAGGGCTGACTGACCGGATTCTGGCGTTGCGAGATGTGCCTGTGAAGCTACGAGAGGAGCTGCAGTAATGCGTGTCTGGACAATTGCAAACCAGAAAGGTGGCGTTGGCAAGACAACTACCACGGTAGCACTGGGAAGTTTACTGGCTTCCCAGGGGAAACGTGTCCTGATGCTGGACCTGGATCCGCAGGGGTCTCTGGGCAGTTACTTCTCTCATCGCCCTGAGGATACCGGGCAAAGTAGTTATGACTGGTTCCTGCCTGCAGATCAGCTGTCTGACGAGCGTTTGATGCAGACGATTGTGGCAACCCAGGATAAAAATCTTTCTCTGGTGCCAGGCAGCACTGCACTGGCAACGTTGGAGCGCAGTGCCGTTTCACAGGAGGGGATGGGGTTGGCGATTTCCCGGGCGTTGTCCAGGCTCTGGGACAAGTTTGATTATGTGTTGATCGACAGCCCTCCGACTCTGGGGGTATTGCTGGTAAATGCATTAGCTGCATGCTCACAGCTTATCGTGCCGGTACAGACAGAATTCCTGGCGATCAAAGGGGTGGAAAGAATGTTAAATACCCTGAATATGATCAATCGTTCCCGACGTCAGCCACTGTCGTTTTTGATGGTACCAACCTTGTTTGATCGCCGTACCCATGCCAGTGTCAGCAGTTTCCGGCATATGCGAAAAACTTGGGGAGATCAGGTCTGGCCTTCAGCCATTCCGGTAGATACCCGGTTGCGTGATGCCAGCGCACAGGGTGTCACCCCGACATCACTGGGTAAAGACAGCCGCGGCATGCAGTCCTATCACTTTTTGCTGAAAACCTTGTTGAAACGTGAAAAAGAGCAAGAGCAGTCTGTTCATCTGACAGAAGGGGATGCCGTTAATGCCTGATTCTGCAAACCTTGGCCATGATGTGACAGTCAAGCATCAAAATCAGCTTGTGCAAAGTTACCTGGACAGCCTGTTGAGTGACATTACTGAGGTTGTGGCCGAAGAAAGTGTTACCAGTACCGAACAGGAACGGTCCCAACGTCAATCCATTGAAACGCCGCCTCAGGAAATCAACCCATCATCGACGAAGGCCGTAGAGGCCAGCGGTAATGTGGATGGTGCTCAGAATCAGCAGACTGGCATGGCAACTACGGTTGACATGCCTGCTCTTCAAAATGCCGGGCCGGACCAGGTGTTATCCAGAGAGCTGCAAGACAACGCTGATACCGCCATTGCGCAAGCGGCTTTGGCTGTTCCCACGCAGGACCGGCTGGCGAGTGAGTCTGAAGTTGCGTTGGAAAGTCGGCCGGGCTGGGCAGAAGAAACATTTGCCAGCTTGCTGTTTGAGGTCGCAGGTAATGACCTTGCGGCACCATTACATGAACTCGGCGGTATTTGTCCATTGACTGACAATCTCAAATTCCTCGCTGGCCAGGCAGACTGGTTTCTGGGGCTTCTCAACTGGAATGGCCGGCAACTGCGAGTTGTCGATACCGCTAAATTACTGATGTCTGAGACGCACCTTGAGAATAGCCTGGAAGAAGACTATCAGTCCGTGATCATTCTGGGTAACAGCAACTGGGCATTGGCAGTCAACCGGGCAGACCAGTCTGTCCGGCTGGATCCTCAGGACGTTAAATGGCGCACGCACCGGGGTAATCGGCGCTGGCTGGCCGGGACCCTGCAAGTTCAGTTAAGCAGCTTGATTGATGTCTCTGCACTGCGTGAGCAACTGGACGGGATGGATGAGTCGCTGAAAAACGTATTGGCTGAAGAGGCTGGTATAGATCCTGCAAGTGACAGGTAGTTCTGTTGTTTGCGGTTGAAGAAATTCCGTAAAACCCGGTGTATTGCCGAAAAGTAGCGGATTCAAGGTAATAGAAGTGCTGGAATTTTGACGCAGTGTCAGATTTAAAGCGCAGGTGAGGTAACAATGGCAGAAGTGGAACTGAAGCAGGACGATCCGGTGCTGCAGTGGGTCACCTTTCAACTGGAAGATGAGACCTATGGCGTCGATGTCATGGTGGTACGTGAAGTACTGAAGTATCAGGATATTGCGCCTGTGCCGGGGGCACCCGATTATGTCATGGGAATCATAAATATTCGCGGTACGGTGATTTCAGTCATAAATACCCGTCTGCGTTTTGGGTTGCCAGAGAAAGAGCCAGAAGAAAATACACGAATTGTGATCCTGGAAATCGGACAGCATATCGTTGGTATTGTCGTTGATAGTGTTGCGGAAGTTGTTTACATGAAGCGCTCAGAGATCGAATCAGCGCCGCAGGTGAACAAAGATGACAGCGCGCGGTTCATTCAGGGTGTATGCCATCGTGATGACAAGCTGATTATTCTGGTTGAACTGGACAAGTTGCTATCCGAGGAAGAGCTTCGGGAGCTGGATAACTGAGGAAATAAGGCATGAACAGTTGGTTGCTGATGCTAATCCCTGTCACCGTATTATTGTTGGCAATGGGCGTTACCACTGCCGTATTGCTCAAGCAATTCAGGCAAACTCGCCAGATGCTTGAGCAAAACAAAGAGCAGGAGAGGCATTGGCAGCAACAACTGATAAAAGTGCTGAGTCAGATGCAGCAGGACCAGTTTGATATGCGTCGACAAGTCAATCAGGCCCTTAAGCGTGAGACAGTGGGTGAATCGCGTGAAGCGGGTACCATGACTTATGCCCAGGCCTCGCAATTGTTACGCATGGGCGCCGACCCGGCCGAACTTGTTAAAAGTTGCGGTATGTCAGAGGCTGAAGCCCGGCTGTTGACCTTGATGGCCACGCGTCAAACCGGTCCTGCCTCCTGAATCCGGTACAGCACCACCCCCTCCTGTAGCGACAAGCAATTCCTGCCAATTCAGGGTATACTCGCGACCTTTCAAAACGCAGAGTAAGCCAGAAAATTACCATGACTATTGGCAGTAACCCTGAAGCCCTGTTGGAGGGACGTAATCTTTACTGTGAACGAGATGAGCGAGTGTTGTTCGAGCAACTCAGTTTTTCGGTTCAGGGTGGTCAACTACTGCAGGTAAAAGGGAGTAATGGTAGTGGCAAGACGACTTTGCTGCGCATTCTTTGTGGCCTGAATGACAGTTTTGAGGGTGAGCTGTATTTCCAGGGGCAATTGATTGAAGAGCAGCGCGATCAATACCTGGCCTCCTTGCTTTATATCGGCCACCGTTCTGGTGTCAGCCGGATCCTTTCACCCAGGGAAAATTTACGTTGGAGCGGGGCGTTGCATTACCCGATTGCAGATGCCGACATTGACGATGCCCTTGCTGAAGTCGGTCTTCGAGGTTACGAAGATGTTCCCTGTCACAACCTTTCAGCAGGTCAGCAGCAGCGGGTTTCACTGGCGCGTCTGCTGATTGGCAGAGCTGTCCTGTGGATTCTGGATGAGCCTTTTACCACGCTGGATGTGCACGCAGTAGCACAGCTCGAAGTCCGGCTGGCTCATCATGTGAAAAACGGTGGCGCCGTGCTGGTCACCACCCACCATGATCTGAAAGTAGATTGCCGTCATGATGTCCTTGACCTGGATGCCAGTCGAGTCAGGAGTTCTGTATGACTGATAAATCACCAGTCTCTGTGGCAGACACACAAACGTTAACTTCACTCGGTAAGGCTTTTCGTTCAACACTGTCGCGTGATTTGTTGATTGCCTTCAAGCGTCGCAATGATATTTTAAACCCTGTGATGTTCTTCCTGATTGTCGTCAGCCTCTTTCCGTTGGGGGTCAGTCCTGATCCACAACAGTTGAGTGTTATTGCCGCTGGAGTGATCTGGGTTTCCGCGTTGCTGGCGTCAATGTTGTCACTGGATAATCTGTTCCGGGCTGATTATGAAGACGGTTCGCTTGAACAGTTACTGCTATCACCTCAACCGCTTTATTTTATGGTTCTGGCGAAAAACATCAGCCACTGGCTGGTAAGCGGTTTGCCGGTTGTTTTGCTCTCGCCTGTACTGGCATACATGCTTTACCTTCCGTCCGAAGCCTACGGCACGTTGTTTATTTCATTGCTGATCGGCACCCCGGTGCTGAGCCTGTTTGGTTCGATAGGCGTTGCCTTGACCGTAGGGTTGGGCAGTCGCGGGTTGATATTGGCCGTTATCGTACTGCCATTGACGACCCCGGTGCTGATTGTTGGTGCCAAAGCTGTAGCAGATGTCTCTTTCGGTCTACCGGTTGGTACTCACTTTGCCATCCTGGGGGCCATGCTGGCACTGGCGTTAACAATTGCGCCGCTTGCTTCAGCGGCCGCCTTGAAAATCAGTGTCAACTAAATGATTTGCCGTGCAGTTTGGTCCGCGAGTCCAAAAAGCCAGGGTTACAAAGCGTAACAGCCGAACTGTCCTCGTATATGCCTGTCGTGGTATAGTTCTCAGGTTAAGAGTCGGGAGTCGGCAGGATTATGCCGAGGTTGAAAAGGTAAACAATACATGTGGTTGTGGTTCTCTAAACTGGGTTCGCCGCGGTGGTTCTATGAACTGTCAGGCAAGTGGTTGCCTTGGCTCTATGCCGCCATGGTCGTATTTATGGCTGTCGGTTTAACCTGGGCGCTGTTATTTGTTCCAGCTGATTACCAGCAGGGCGAAACGATCCGCATCATGTATGTTCATGTCCCCGTTGCCAGCATTTCACTGGCTTGCTTCCCGTTAATGGCCGTTGCTGGGACAATTACCCTGGTATGGCGCATGAAACTGGCTGATATGGTTGCCAAGTGCGTGGCACCGATTGGTGCATGGTTCAGTGGTCTGGCATTGTTGTCAGGGGCGATTTGGGGGGAGCCGATCTGGGGCGTCTGGTGGACCTGGGATGCTCGTTTAACCTCCATGCTTATTCAGTTTTTCCTGTTTATCGGAGTGATCGCGTTGCGTTCCGCTATTGAAAGCCAGGATGCTGCTGCCAAAGCCTGCGCCATTCTTGCGATCGTTGGCGCTATCAATGTCCCGATCATCAAATACTCGGTTGAGTGGTGGAATACACTCCACCAGCCAGCCAGCCGCATTTCCATGGATCCGATGGCGCCAAACCCGCCAGAAATATGGGTGCCATTACTGATTATGATTGCCGGCGTTTATCTGTTTTTTATCATTACACTGCTGTTGCGAACCCGAAATGAAATCCTTGTCCGTGAACGGCGGTCAAAATGGGTGCAGGATCTGGTTCGTAAAGGGTAAAAAGGGTAATAATAGGATCTAGCTATGTCTGAGATACAGTTCAACAGTCTTGCCGAGTTTCTGCAAATGGGCGGTTATGCCGTTCATGTCTGGCTCGTTTATCTGTCATTCGCAGTTTTTATTGGCTACAACCTGCTATCGCCAAGGTTCTCCAGACAACAGTTCATTCGCACACAAAAACGCCGTGCAGTCAGGGATGCTGAAGAGCGTCAGCGAATGGAAAAATCAGCAGACACGACAGATGACAGGCAATGATTGCCGATATCGGTTTCTTATTATGAGGTTGCCATGAAAGCACATCGCAAAAAGAAATTAAGTATTATTCTTTTTATCGCCGTGGGTTTGAGTATCGCTATTGGACTTTCCCTGTTTGCGCTAAGCAATAACATTGACCTGTTCTATACACCAACCCAGGTAGCTGCCGGAGAAGTGACTCCAGGACAACGTATCCGGGTAGGAGGCATGGTCAAGGAAGGTACGGTTGAGCATAATCAGGATGAGCTGGAAGTGAGCTTTATTACCACCGACTATAGCCACGATGTGCAGGTGTTATACACCGGGATTTTGCCAGATCTGTTCCGTGAGGGGCAGGGCATTGTGGCCGAAGGCATGTTAACGTCGGCTGGTGTTTTCCAGGCTTCCCGTGTTTTGGCCAAGCATGATGAGAATTACATGTCGGCGGAAGTCCGTTCCGCTCTGGAATCTGCTGGTGTAGACAGTGACGGCATGTCATCGGGAGCCTATTAATGATCCCTGAACTTGGCAACTTCTCACTGATTCTGGCGTTTGCACTGAGTATATTACTGGGTATATTCCCGATGGTTGGTGCAGCACGTCAAAACCAGCTATGGATGGGGCTGGCTCGTCCACTGACCGCAGGCGTATTTGTCTTCCTGTCGATCAGCCTGGCGATACTGGCATACAGTTTTGTTACCGATGACTTTTCAGTGCAGTTCGTGGCAAACCACTCCAATTCCATGTTGCCGTTGCGCTACAAGTTAACTGCCGTTTGGGGAGGTCACGAAGGGTCGTTCCTGTTCTGGACCTGGATGCTGGGTGGCTGGATGCTGGCTGTCGCGATATTCAGTAAATCCATGCCAACCGAGTTCGTCGCTCGCGTACTTTCCATTATGGGTTTAATCAGTGTTGGTTACACGCTGTTTATGCTGGCTACATCCAACCCTTTTGATCGAGCGCTGCCTCTTTCTCCTGCTGATGGCGCAGACCTCAATGCTGCCTTGCAGGATTTCGCCTTCATCATTCATCCGCCTTCCTTGTACATGGGGTATGTCGGCTTTTCGGTGGTGTTTGCCTTTGCGATTGCGGCGCTGATCAGCGGCCGACTCGACTCAGCCTGGGCCAGGTGGTGTCGCCCCTGGGCAAATGCGGCCTGGGCAATTCTGACACTGGGGCTGTCACTGGGGTCCTGGTGGGCTTATTACGAACTGGGCTGGGGCGGCTGGTGGGCCTGGGATCCGGTTGAAAATCCGCCATTGATTACCTGGCTACTTGGTGCTGCGATGATTCACTCATTGGCGGCGACAGAAAAACGTGGCGTATTCAAAAGCTGGACGGTGCTGCTGGCGATCATGGCTTTCGCCTCCAGTTTGCTGGGTACCTTTATCACCCGCTCAGGCCTGTTGACCTCGGTTCACGCCTTTGCCTCTGACCCGACCCGTGGTGTCTACATTCTGGGATTCCTGGGCTTGATCATTGGTGGCTCATTACTGCTGTATGCTATTCGTGCTCCCATCCTGAAAAGCGAGTTTGGTTTCGGTGGCTGGTCGCGTGAAGTCTTTCTGTTGGCCAATAACCTGATACTGGTGGTTGCCAGTGCTGCCATTTTGCTGGGCACTTTATACCCCATGGTCTATCAGGCGGTGACGGGGGGTGACCTGATTTCAGTTGGGCCTCCGTATTTTAATACCATCTTTTTACCGCTGGTTGGTATCCTGGTGTTGTTGTTAGGTGTCGGCCCGGTTGCCCGCTGGAAAAAAACGTCACGTGCATACCTGATAAAGCAGCTGAGTAAAGTTGCTATCGCGGCACTGGTTATTGGTGTTGCATTGCCGGTATTGCTGACTTTGGGGGTGCCGCTGACCACCATTATCGTCACTGTACTGGCTTGCTGGGTGATCTTCTCGTTGCTTCGTGATCTGCAAAGCAAGATCGCCAACAAACCGGATGTCTGGTCTGGATTAAAATCGTTGCCAGTCAGTTACTGGGGCATGCAACTGGCTCACTTTGGTTTTGTCATGACAATGGCGGGTGGTTGCCTGACCAGTATTTACAGTGTCGAAAAAAGTGTTTTGCTGGATCCTGGTGAGTCAGCCGAACTGGGGCGCTACACATTTGTCTTTGAAGGGATAGAACCGGTTCAAGGCCCCAACTTCATAGCTGACGAAGCCAGTATCGAAGTGCTGCGCGATGGTGTTTATTTTCGGCACCTTTACCCGCAAAAGCAGCTTTATACAGCGAGCAATACGCCTGCTACACACATGGGGATTGATGGACGCTTTTTCCGGGATTTGTTTGTTACGCTGGGCGATGCCCGCAATCAGGGTGCCTGGTCGATGACACTGTACATCAAACCTTTTGTACGCTGGGTCTGGATAGGCACAATTTTTATTGCTGCCGGTGGTATTCTGGCTGTAACAGATAAACGCTATCGCCGCTTTAAAGTTCGTCAGGTGCAAAGGGCAGCACCTGTCACGAATAAAGATTCGCAACCGGTAGTGGAGGGGTGATCAAATGAAGAACCTGAAACTGTATATCCCTGTCTTTGCATTTTTGCTTCTGGCTGTATTTATGTGGCGCGGCTTGTATATGGATTCGCGGACCTTGCCTTCAACGTTGATTGATCGTGAATTGCCTGAGTTTGAACTGCGCACTCTGGGCGAAGGTGATCAACTGGTCAGTAATACTGATCTGCCTGATGAGCCATTCATATTGAATATCTGGGGGAGCTACTGTTTGCCATGCCTGCAGGAGAATCCGATTTTCATGTCGGCTCGTGAGCAGGGACTGGTGCCGATAGTCGGGGTCAACTATAAAGATCGTGATAACCTTGCCAGAGACTGGCTGGATATTAATGGTAACCCGTTTACGATGAATATTGTCGATGATAGCGGCAGGTATGGTATTGACCTTGGTGTTTATGGTGCACCTGAAACTTTTATTGTCGATGCCGATGGCGTGATCCGGTATAAGCATATCGGTACGATTAATTATCAGGCTTGGGAAGATGAAATCATGCCTGTGGTTAGAGAATTACAATCAGCCCACGCCGCAAGCGCTAGTGCCTCGAGCGGACAGTCTTCATGAGACTGTTTCCGGTACTGATGAAAAGCCTGTTACTCGTGTGCACGATGGCATTTGCCATGATGGCTGTCGCACAGGTAGACGTCTTCGATTTTGAAACGGCAGAGCAGGAAGAGCGTTTCCGCCAGTTGGCCAATGAGTTTCGTTGTCCCATGTGTCAGAACGCCAATCTGACGCATTCTACGGGTGGGGTCGCTGCTGATCTTCGCCGGGAAATCTATAATCAGATTATTGACGGTCGCACTGACGAAGAAATAGAACAGTTCATGCTGGATCGCTACGGTGATTTCATTCTGTATCGGCCCCGGCTAACGGTTCAAACCATTTTGCTCTGGTTCGGCCCGGCATTATTCTTCATCATCGGTATCTGGGTTGTCTTTGGCATTATCAAACGCAGTGCGGCCAATAGCCGGGGTAATGAAGAAGATCAAGGTGCAGAAACCGCGGCAGCAGGGTCGGAAGACCTGACTGCAGATGAGCAGGCCAGACTGGACAGATTGCTTGCTGACAAGCTGGCTAATAACCCTTCGACAGACGATGATTCGTCTGATGATTCCCGACGTTAATTGAGAGAGGTGGCCTTTTGTTTTGGGTGATCTGCATATTATTGCTCGTTCTGGCATTTGCCTTCATCGCTGTACCTGTGCTGCGCCAACGCGTTATTTCGCTGAATGACAGACAGCAGCGGGCGGCAGCCAACCTTGCTATTTATCAGGAACGGCTGGAAGAGTTGCACACTGATTTGCGTGAGAACCTGATTGACCAGGCACAGTTCACAGCATTAAAAGCTGAGCTGTCACGCTCTTTGCTGACAGACGTGGAAGATCAGGATCTGCGTGTTGATCCGGCTGTTGCTGAGCCAGACAAGAAAGCTCTCTTTTCAGCGGCAAGGCTGATGCCTTTACTAGCCAGTGTGTTTTTACTGGCTGCCAGCTTCGTGCTCTACGATCTATGGGGGGCACAGAATGATCTCAAGCTGGCCGGAATCGTCGAAAGAACGGCTGAAGCCAGGGATAACCCACAAGCCATTGCCGATTTGATTTATGAAATTGGTGATGTGGTTGAAGACGATAGAGAAAATGCCTGGGCCTGGTATTTGATGGCGAGAAATCTGGTGATGCTCGGGCAGATGCCGGAAGCCGCCAGTGCATTTGATCGTGCCGCGCAGTTAATGGAGAACCCACAAGATAAGGCTGCTGTCCTGGGGCAGTACGCCCAGGCTCAGTATGTTGCATCTGGCCAGGAACTGACCGAGGAAGTGATGGGCATCATTACCCAGGCGCAGCGACTGAATCCGCGTGAAATGACAGTGCTGCAACTACTTGGTGCTGATGCCTATGTGAACCAGGACTATCAGTCAGCGCTGACCTATTGGCAGCAAGTGTTGACCATGATGCCTACTGGGCCTGATTCGCAATTCATTCAACAAATGATGGCTGACGCTGAATCCAGGCTGGAGTCGCAAGGTGGTGCCGGTAGCGATGCAGTTGCTCCGCAAGTTGCGGTCAACCTTTCTGTTTCACAGGATATTACCGTTTCTGCCAGAACCCGGGTTTTTGTTTCCGCACAGCAAGCTGATGGCACTGCCGGACCACCACTGGCTGTGAAAGTGTTGCAGTTCTCAGACTTACCAACAGTTGTCACCTTAAGTGATGCTGATGCGGTTGGACCCTTCGCCTTGTCCTCAGCAGAGTCAGTGTCTATAGTGGCTACTATATCCCTGAGTGGATCAGCCGACGTGGCACGTGGTGATTATCAGGGACGGAGCGGCATTATTCGTTTGCCAGATGACAGTGAAGAGCCTGTTAGCGTATCGTTGCAGATATCAGATGTCGTTCGCGAATAACCCATTTTGCAGGAAATATCAGGTTGTAACAGCATGGTAGAGACAGCAGTATCAGACAAAGTCAAAAATAAACTGATCGACCGTTTTGGTCGTACGGTTGACTATGTCCGTCTCTCGGTGACTGACAGATGCGATTTTCGCTGTGTGTATTGCATGACGGAAGATATGGAGTTTTTGCCGCGTCGCCAGGTATTAACCCTGGAGGAGATCTATCGTGTAGCCCGTGCCTTTACCCGGTTGGGAGTGAAGAAATTGCGACTAACCGGTGGCGAACCCATGGTGCGAAGCAATGTTATGTCGCTCATTACAGCGTTAGGGAAGCTGCCTGGCCTGGAAGAGCTGTTGCTGACTACCAACGGTGCGCGTCTGGATAAACTCGCCGGCCCGTTGCGCGATGCAGGGGTTAACCGGATGAATATCTCCATCGATAGTCTTCAGGAAGACCGGTTTAAACGTATTACCCGTGTCGGCAACCTGCATAAAGTGTTGGCTGGCATCGATGAGGCACGTCGCTACGATTTTGATCGTATTCGTCTGAATACCGTTATTATGAAAGGGTATAACGATGATGAAGTATTACCGCTGGCTGATTATGCGCTTAGCCGGGGTATCGATATTGCCTTTATTGAGGAAATGCCACTGGGGCAGGCCTCGGATCATGACCGGAACGAAACCGTATGCAGTAATGACTGGGTCAGGGAGAAACTGGAGGCGGAGTATACACTAACGCCATCAGTTTCACGTACCGCAGGGCCTTCAAAGTATTATTCAGTTGCAGGCAGCCAAGGGCGGCTCGGTTTTATTTCACCTATGTCCCATAACTTCTGTGCTGACTGTAACCGTGTCAGGGTCACAGTGGAAGGCCGTTTGTTGCTCTGTCTGGGTAATGAGCACTCGATGGACTTACGGGAAGTGATACGTGATGGAAACGCCGAGCCAAGTCGTGATTTCGAAGGGCTTGAGAATTGGGGTGATATTCCGGAAACCGAAGTGGACGAACGCTTGCGAGAGCACATTATTTCGGCAATGGACCTGAAACCAGAGCGCCATCACTTTTATGAACAGGATTATGAACAACCCGTTCGCTTGATGAACATGACAGGGGGTTAGACGAGACATGCAGTCGTCTCTGAGTATTGCCGTAATAACCGTTTCTGATACCCGAACTGAAGAAACTGATACCTCAGGAAAATATTTGCAGGAGCAGGTAACGCTTGCCGGACACAAACTCGTTTCCAGGCAAATTGTTAAAGACGATACCTACTTGTTGCGAGCGATAGTTGCCACACTGGTTGCTGATGAGTCGGTCAATGCCGTGTTGCTGACTGGTGGTACAGGGTTTACCAAGCGCGATAATACAGTAAAAGCGATTCAGCCCTTGTTTGATACACCAATCGAAGGGTTTGGCGAGCTGTTTCGCATGCTTTCCCATGCGGAAATAGGCAGCTCTTCCATGCAGTCCAGAGCGATTGCCGGCCTAAGTAACAATACCATTATTTTCTGCATGCCAGGTTCTACTGGCGCTTGTCGTACAGCGTGGGAAGGATTGATTGCTGAGCAGCTGAATGCGGCTCATAAGCCATGTAATTTTGTGGAAAAGCTGGTTAGCTAGCCAGTGCTCTCTTCACTTTTTGCAGGACAAAAAGAAACCGGTCGTGGCAGGTGAGTCGCCATCGACCGGTTATAAGTACCATCCAGCGGGTGTAAAACTTAAAGCTGCACGAATTAAGCGTATATCTGTTAATTCGTGCGGGAATTAGTTACGCCAATTTCTGCACGTTTCCGAGAGTAACCGCCAGTGCTGGCAATAACCCGGCTGGGCCGGATTAATTAGTTGCCAGTACTGTCAGCACAGGCACTGCGATAGACGCAGTAACGATGGCTGCGGTTACAAGTGCGGCTCGTGCGCTGATAATCAGTTCGCTCATGAAAAACTCTCCTTAAAGGGCAAAAATCGATGTTGGTGTTACGATCCGTCGTTGCATTTAGCGTTGTGCGCCTAAGCAACGGTGAGTATAGTAACACAACTGCGAAATAAAGTAACACCTTTTGGTAAAAAAAGTGTAAATAACGATGATCGGTAACAAAATAGCGTTGAGTTGAGGTAACACATTGTCGGTAAGGATAATTACATTTAACTGTAATGGAGTGAGATCTTCGGCGAAAAAAGGCCTTTATGATTGGATAAGTCAGCAAAATGCAGACTTTGTTTGCCTTCAGGAGATAAAAGCACAACCCGAGCAATTACTGGACTCGGTGTACCATCCAGACGGTTTTGAGTGTTACCTGCATGCTGGAGAGCGAAAAGGTTACTCTGGTACCGCCATTTACAGCCGGGTAACGGCGGATAACTGCCAAAAAGGTTACGACGAGGAGGTGTCATATTCAGAGGGACGCTATTTGCGGCTGGATATTGCTAACTTGACCATCATTTGTTTGTATCTGCCCTCAGGTCGTAGCAGCGAGGACAGACAAGCGATCAAGATGTCCAGTTTGCAGAGCCTGTACGGTGAATTGCAGGCGCTGAAGCAAACAGGGCGCCAACTGGTTGTTTGTGGTGACTGGAATATGTGTCACCGACGGGATGACCTGAAAAACTGGCAGGCCAACCAACGTAAACCTGGATTTCTTGAGGAGGAGCGGGCCTGGCTGGACCGTTTGACTGCTGAGTTGGGGATGGTGGATGCCTTCAGGGACCTGACTCAGGGGGCGGGGCATTATACCTGGTGGTCACAGCGCAGCCGGGCAAAAGAGACAAATGCCGGATGGCGGCTTGATTACCACATGATCAATCCGGGATTACGCCATCGCATCAAACGCGTTACCATTTACCGTGAGTTGAATTTTTCTGACCATGTGCCGGTTCTGCTTGAGCTGGATGGGGATTTGGATGAACTCAGCCATCAGTCGGGATGGTAGTCTGGGTGATGTTTACGTGAATAACACAGTGTCCTTACTAACGCAGTGTGTTAACAAGGTTCAGATAGTCGGGAGTAATAATTGATGAGTAAACGTTTGTTGTGCTGGTGTACGGGGTTACTGGCAGCATTGTTGTTTGGTTTTTCGAGTGTGGCCCAGGCACAGCTTTCGGCTGTTATTGCAACCAATAAGGGTGATATAGAACTTCGGCTTCGGCCTGATGCAGCACCCACCTCGGTGGCGAATTTTGTGAACCTGGCTGAGCGGGGGTTTTATGATGGTTTGTTGTTTCATCGAGTCGAGCCGCGTTTTATGATTCAGGGGGGGGACCCGGAGGGAACAGGCCGGGGTGGTCCGGGTTATCGGTTCGCCGGTGAAAACAACCTGCGTCATAACCGGCCGGGGATTTTATCAATGGCAAATGCCGGACCGGGAACAGAAGGCAGTCAGTTTTTCATTACACACGTGCCTACACCTCACCTGGATGGTTTGCATTCCGTTTTTGGTGTAGTAACCCGTGGTATGGATGTTGTCAATGCAATACGCAGAGGTGACCAGATTGAATCGATTGAGATTCGAGGAGATTACTCGGGCGTCTTGCAACAAAAAGCAGATATTCTGGCGGAATGGAATGGTATTCTGGATGAACAGTTTCCTGCATTGAAACCAGCACCGACCTGGGATTAAGATCAGCTCCTGCGCAGTACCGGGTTCGCTCGCAATGATTGAACCCGGTTGCCGACTCTGGTCTGTTACGGTAACACTTTTTTAAAAGGCTTAACGGTGACTGAAGCATAGACGCCAGCGCTCTGGTAAGGATCTCCGGCTGCCCAGGCTTCTGCTTCGCTCAATGAATCAAATTCAGCGATGATCAAACTGCCTGTGAATCCCGCATCACCCGGGTCTTCACTGTCCTGTGCAGGGTGGGGGCCGGCAATGACCAGGCGGCCTGCATCAGCCAGTGCCTGTACACGCTTCAAGTGATCGGGTCGCACCGGTAGTCGTAAAGGCAGGCTGTTTGGAACATCTTCGCTAATAATGGCGTAAAGCATAGTGTTTTCCGTTTTTGATTGTGTTTTAGTTTAATGTTTTTGAAAGCCGCTTGAGTGCAGGCAAGCATATATATTGGCAGTTTTAATCAGGCACGAACAGGCCTGGCAGTTTCACGCATAACAGGATTTTGGTATATGGCAAAACGCTCCGCCCAAATATTAAAGATACATCCGGTAGACCCGGAGCCGCGATTGATTCGCCAGGCCGCTCAGCAACTAATGGCTGGTGATGTCATTGTTTATCCGACTGATTCAACGTATGCATTGGCCTGTCATATTGGTGACAAGGCTGCTCTGGAGAAAATCCGCCGGATTCGCCAACTGGCTGACAAGCATAATTTTACCCTGATGTGCCGTGATTTGTCGGAATTGGCGACCTATGCCCGGGTGAGTAATACAGCGTACCGATTGCTGAAAGCTTTTACGCCGGGACCCTATACCTTTTTACTGTCAGCAACTGCTGAGGTGCCGCGCCGGTTAATGCACCCCAAGCGAAAGACCATTGGTCTGCGTGTACCGGATCATCCAGTCACACAGGCTTTACTGGAAGCTGTTGGCGAACCTTTTATGAGTACCAGTTTGATACTTCCCGGGGATGATTTGCCATTATCAGAGGTTTTTGAAATTGAAGAGCAACTTGGTAATCAGGTTGATCTCATCATCGAAAGTGGTGCCTGCGGTGTAGAGCCGACCACGGTTGTTGACCTGGTGGATGGCGTACCAGATATCGTCAGGGTCGGTTTAGGTGACCCGAGTCCCTTTGAGGCCTGAGCGTCGTAAAGCCCGGCGCGAATGAGCGTGAATTGAGCGGTGCGGTAGTCGCAAAAATCGTGCGATAATGGTTTTTTAAATAACAGTTAACGCGCAATCGCTGGTTTGCGCTATAGCGTTATCGTTTCACAGGACAGGAGTTCACTTTGTCAACCTCGGAGTCACAGAAACGTGTACTGTCAGGCATGAGGCCAACAGGACGTTTGCATTTAGGCCATTACCATGGCGTATTGAAGAACTGGGTAAAACTGCAACATGAATACGAATGCTTTTTCTTTGTTGCTGACTGGCATGCCCTGACCACAGATTATGCGTCTCCAGGCCAACTGGAAGACAATGTCATCAATATGGTGATTGATTGGCTGGCTGCCGGTGTTAACCCCGGTTCTGCTGCCATGTTTGTGCAGTCGCGGGTACCTGAACATGCTGAGCTGCATTTGTTGCTCTCAATGATGACACCGCTGGGCTGGTTGGAGCGCGTACCTACGTATAAAGATCAGCAGGAAAAACTCAAAGACAGAGACCTTGAGACTTATGGTTTTCTGGGCTATCCGTTGCTGCAAAGTGCCGATATTCTGATTTATCGGGCCGGTCATGTCCCTGTTGGCGCGGATCAGGTTGCCCACGTTGAGCTGACCCGGGAAGTGGCCCGTCGTTTTAATCACCTTTACGGTAAAGAGCCTGGTTTTGAAGAAAATGCAGAAGCGGCTGCCAAGAAAATGGGCAAGAAGGCGGCGCGACTGTACAACAACCTTCGCAATGCCTATCAGGAAAAGGGTGATGCAGATGCGCTGGAGCGTGCACAGGCGTTGATCATGGAGCAGCAGAATATCTCCCTGGGTGACCGGGAAAGGCTGTTAGGTTACCTGGAAGGCGGCGGTAAAATGATCCTGTCAGAACCACAGGCGCTGTTAACGCCAGCTTCACGTATGCCCGGGCTGGACGGCCAGAAAATGTCCAAGTCTTACGGTAATACCATCCCGTTGCGCGAAGACCTGGATCAGGTTGCCAAAAAGATCAATACCATGCCCACTGATCCGGCTCGAGTCAGGTTAAGTGACCCGGGTGATCCGGACAAATGTCCCGTCTGGCAGCTTCATGAAGTGTATTCGGATGAAGATACCAGAAGCTGGGTGCAACAAGGTTGTCGCAATGCCAGTATTGGCTGTCTGGCCTGTAAAAAGCCGGTTATTGATGCTGTCATTGCTGAACTCGAGCCTATTCAGGAGAGAGCGGCCCAGTATGAGAAGGAGCCTGATGTGGTTCGTGCTATTCTGGCCGAAGGTGCTGAACAGGCGCGGGAGACAGCACGTGATACCTTGCGTGATGTCAGGGAAGCCATGGGTTTGGGATATCGATAATGCAGGTGCAAGATCCGCAGGGTACAGAACAGAGCGAAGAGCATTCTCAGCATGAAATGCCGTTTGCTTATGTTGCGGGTCAGGCTGTCACTCAACTTCCCAATGACCTTTATATACCACCGGATGCGCTGGAAGTGTTTCTGGAGGCATTTGAAGGACCGCTGGATCTGCTGTTATATCTGATCAAGCGTCAGAATATAGATATTCTGGATATTGATGTCTCCATGATTACTGAGCAGTACATGGCATACGTTGAGTTGATGGAAGCACATCAGTTTGAACTGGCGGCGGAGTATCTGGTAATGGCAGCCATGCTGGCAGAGATCAAGTCAAGAATGTTGCTGCCGCGCACCAAAGACGAAGAAGAAGACGAAGAGGATCCGCGAGCCAAGCTGATTCGTCGTTTGCAGGAATACGAGCGTTACAAGAAAGCAGCAGAAGATCTTGATGAGCTGCCTCGTGTTGAGCGCGACATTCATATAGCAGGTATCCAGCAACCACAATTTGATCGTCAGACACCAGATCCGGTTGTGGAATTACAGGAAATACTGGCGGCCCTGGCTGGAGCATTGCGTCGGGCAGACATGTTTGAAAGCCATCAGGTGCAAAGAGAAACATTGTCAACGCGAGAAAAGATGGGTGAAATACTGGTGCGCTTATCGAGTGAGCGCTTTGTGCCACTGGTTTCACTATTGATGAAAGAGGAGGGGCGACTCGGCGTGGTTGTGACCTTCCTGGCCGTGATGGAGTTGATCAAGGACTCATTGGTTGAGATTGTCCAACATGAGCCATTTGCCCCTATCCACATCAAAGCCAAGAGTTAGAGTCAGGAAACATAATGAACGAAACTGAAGATCAACTTGACGAAATCCAAGACAGTGACGTGGAGAGTGAGGTTGCAACGCCAGAGGTTGAGGAAGCGCTGGAAACAATTGATCAGCCCCCTCAGGAGATTGACCCTGAAACATTGGTGCAAATACTGGAGGCGGTCTTGATTTCATCGGGCCGGCCAATGTCCGTGAATTCACTGGCGGCGATCTTTCTGGAAGAAGAACGCCCGGAGAATGAACAGATTCGCGAAGCGCTGGTAACCATTGCTGAGCGCTGTGAAAACAGGGGGTTTGAGCTAAAGGAAGTGGCATCAGGGTTCCGTTATCAGGTCAGGCAGACACTTAGCCCATGGGTGGCCCGACTGTCTGAAGAGCGACCACAACGTTATACCCGTGCCTTATTGGAGACACTGGGCTTGATCGCCTATCGTCAGCCTATTACCCGTGGTGACATTGAAGAGATCAGGGGGGTGGCCGTTAGCTCAACTATTATCCGGACGTTGCTGGACCGGGAGTGGATTCGCGTGGTTGGGCATCGGGATGTCCCGGGACGTCCTGCCATGTTTGCAACGACCAGACAATTTCTTGATTACTTTAATTTGAAAAGCCTGCAAGAATTGCCGCCCTTATCTGAAATAAGAGACCTGGATCAACTCAATCCGGAGCTGGATCTGGGTGAAGACACAGGTGGCAGGGTGCTGGACTTGCCCGAGGAAACAGCACCCGAAGGTGCAGAAGAAACAGAACCGGTTGATGAGCAGTCATTGCTGGATGAAGATGAAGCAATGGCGCTGGCCAAGCGACCACTGGATGACATACTAGGTTACGGCCGCAAGCAGGAAGAAGAGAATGAGTGACGTCGTTAATGACGAGAAATTACAGAAAGTCCTTGCCCGTGCCGGGTTCGGATCCCGTCGTGAAATGGAAGGCTGGATCGGCGAAGGGCGTGTCATTGTCAATGGTAAAACAGCGACACTGGGCGATCGTGTCAGTGCTGATGATGCCATTACGGTTGACGGCAAGAAAGTTGCCAATACAGCCGCGAATCAGGAGATGACCCGGGTTTTACTTTATAACAAACCCGAGCAGGAAATTTGTTCGCGCAATGACCCTGAAGGTCGTATCTCGGTTTTCGATCATTTGCCTCCTATTAAGCATGGTCGCTGGGTCGCGGTAGGGCGGCTTGATTTCAATACCAGTGGGCTTTTGCTTTTTACCACTGACGGGGAATTGGCTAATCGTTTGATGCACCCGTCTTCAGGTATCGACCGGGAGTATGCGGTACGGATCAATGGCGAAGTCAGTGATGAAATGATTGAAACTGTCAAACGTGGTGTTGATCTTGATGGTGACGGACATCTGTGTCGCTTTACTGATGTGCAGTATTACGCCGGAGAGGGGCGCAATCGCTGGTATCACGTTGTGATTATGGAAGGGCGGAACCGTGAAGTCCGACGCTTATGGGAATCTCAGGGCGTCAGGGTGAGCAGACTGAAACGGGTACGATATGGACCGGTGTTTATCCCGAGCCGGGTGAAACAGGGACAGTTCTATGAAATGAAAGTGCCTGAGGTGATCGGCTTGTATGAGACTGTTGAGTTAGCACCGCCATCAGGAACGACGCGCCGGCCTGCCCGACAACGCAAACACAGGCGCTAGTCGGGTCAATACATCATACAAGACAGTATCAGTTACCGGGCTCCAGGCTGCTTTTTAGCTGCTCAACTAATTTAGGTATTAATGCCTCGATTAACTGGAGCTCCTGTTCAGTGAAGCGCTGGTCACGGGTAAAACTGATCTCTCCCAGGTAAGTATCCGTCATCAGCAGCCGGTATTCGCAAGTGTGTCGGGCTGACTTGCCCAGGCGAATATCAACGTCAAGGTCGGCATTATGATAATGCAGCCCGTCCATGCCAATGCCTTTGGTCAGGCGGTTGAGCAATCGACGTTGCAGCGCCGCAAGGGCGTGGCTTTTGTCAAGAAGGTTCCCGTCTGTAAGCGTTTGTGAATCAGTGCTCAGCGGTGATGCGCTCGTTCCTGCTTGCATGATCACTCTCCCGTTGAGTGGATTAGATGGGTATTTTCTGCACAGCAGAAATCATTTCCACCGCGATTTTTAATCTTGTACATGGCCATGTCGGCACGCCTGATCATAGAATCCGTGCTGTCGCCCGACTGGTATGCTGCCAGGCCGATACTGGCAGTAATCTGAAAGTCTGCCTGATTGGCAGTGATGGTCTGACTGGCTATTGCATTGCGGATTCTTTCTGCTGCAACCATGGCGCCTTTTGCTTCGGTGTCGCGAAGAATGATGACAAACTCTTCGCCACCAAAGCGGTAACTCTGATCCGATTGTCGGTTCAGCCTGCCCAGCAAGTCACTGAATTGTCTCAGTACCTGGTCTCCAACCTGATGTCCGTGTGTATCATTAACGGATTTGAATTTATCAATATCAAGCAACATCAAAGACAGAGGTCTTTGGTGACGATTGGCAATGGCGATTTCCTGTTCGAGCTGCTCAGTCATTGCCATGCGGTTGCCCAGCCCCGTCAAAGGGTCCTTGCGTGATGCTTTAATGGCATTCTGGTATTGGCGGGCGTTTCGTAAGGGGGATATTAATGTGCCGAGCAGTAGTTCCAGGTCGGCAAGCTCCTCAGGCAGGAGGCGCTTGTGACGGAAGAGGGTGAGTTCTCCAAAGTCGTCATCACGGGCGCGCAGCCGGTAGGCAGCCTGGTGAGGCTGTTGTTCACCGATCAATAAAAGATCTGCCTGCGGGTAGGCTGCATAGCTGATACCGTCAATGGCAAAATGTTCAGCAACACGTTCGTGGAAAGTCGCCAGAATCTGCTGATTATGCAGGGAGGCCTGAAGCTGGCTAAGAAGTCGCCAATACAGGGCGGACAGGTTTTTATCGCCTGCTTTTTTGTCAGCAGAAGCTGAATGACTGCGTTGTTGGTCCTGGCTGTCTAGTGTTGCTTTTGCCAATTCCATAGCTTTCTCCCTGGAATATGTTCTGGCAAAAGCTAAGCGAGAAACGTGCCAACAAGAGAATAGCTAATAATATCAGATGGATAGGTTTGCTGTATGTTCTGTTAAGGCGTGGGAGTGGCAATAAATTGCCGCTCCCGGCAAAGTGACGTTCAATTAATTGGCGGAGGCAACATCATTATTGATTCTTGCCAGTAACTCTCTGATTTCGATCGCTTCGCCGTGCAGGTGCTGACTTTGCGGCGCCATCAGGTAGAGGTAGGCAGGCATCAGGGATTCCGGCGTAGGCAGTGTGGCCGGATCCTCGGCAGGATAGGCGGCGCGTCGCATGGATGTTCTGGTGGCACCGGGGTTTATGGTGTTCACCCTCACGTTAGACGTGTTGCCCAGTTCATCGGCCAGTACCTGCATGAATCCTTCGGTGGCAAATTTTGAGACGGCATAGGCTCCCCAATAAGCTCGACCTTGTCGACCGACACTGGAGGAGGTCAGCAATATGCGGGCATCTTCTGCGGCCTGTAATGCGGCGAGGGTGGCTCTGGTGAGCTTGAATACTGCGTTAACATTGACCTGAATAACCTTGTCCCAGTTTTCCGCCGGGTAATATTGAATCGGGCTGGTTCCTCCCAGAATAGAGGCGTTGTGCAGTAACCCGTCAAGCTTGCCGAATTGTGATGTGATCGCTTCACCCAGGGCGTTGTAGTCATCCTGGATGGCGGTAGCCAGATCCAGCGGGTGGATAATGGGTTCCGGGAGCCCTTCCGCCATTATTGCGTCGTAGACTGCTTCCAGCTTTTCCTGAGTGCGACCCAGTAATATGACTTGTGCCTGCTGGCGGGCATAGGCCATAGCAGCGGCTTTGCCAATACCGTCACCAGCGCCTGTTACCAGGATGGTTTTATTCGTTAAGTCAGGTGACGTCATTGTATAAGTGCTAGTCATGCGAGTTACCTTGCAAGTAAACGTAGTAAAAGGGAGTGAAGTTCAGCAACATTGTCCACGATATAGTCAGCATTCCAGTCCTGGATCCCGAGTTCGTCATCGTTATTGGGCAAGGGCAAGTAACCATATCCCGCGGCGACTGTTTTCATGTCAGCGGCATGACCTGCCTGTATATCGCGCTGGTGGTCACCTACATAAATACATTGCTGCGGCTGCAGGCCAAGCTGCCGGGCAGCAAGCAATAAAGGTTCTGGCGATGGCTTGCGTGTCTTAACATGGTCAGGGCATATCAGCGTCGCGCATGTGCGGTGGATGCCGAGTGATTGCAGAATGGGTTTGCTGAACCGAACCGGTTTGTTGGTGACAATGCCCCAGGGAATCCGGTGATTTTCAAGTGACTCAAGCAAAGCCGGAATGCCGGGGTAAAGGTCTGCGACTGGCTCGCGAATTTGTTGCTCGTAACGGTCAAGAAATTCTTCCAGCAGTTTGCCAAATTCAGGTGCCGAATCCGGGATTCCGGATGCCAGTGTCAGCATGGCTCGGGCGCCGGCTGACACTTTTTGGTGTAATGCCTGCTGCGATGGTTCCTGCCAACCATATTCCTGGCAAAAGTCAGCAATGACGGCTGCAAAATCGGCGGCACTGTCTAACAGTGTGCCATCGAGATCAAACAACACCGCATCTGCTGTTCCTTGGCTGGAAACAGTCTGCGTCATACCGCTTTTTCCTCGTCGGGCTTAGTATAATGGACGAGGTAATTAACAGAGACGTCATTTTCCAGGCGATATTTTTTGGTCAGCGGATTGTAAGTCATGCCTGTCAGCTCACCTTGCTGCAAGCCGGCCTGGCGGCACCAGAATGCAAGCTCGGATGGTTTGATAAAGTGCGCGTAATCATGTGTGCCCCGGGGCAGCAGATTTAGTACATATTCGGCGCCCACAATGGCAAACAGCCAGGCTTTCGGATTGCGATTAATCGTGGACAGGAAAATATGACCGCCAGGCCTGACCAGCTTGGCGCAGGCTGACACTATCGCAGCCGGATCGGGTACGTGTTCGAGCATTTCCAGGCAGGTGACAATGTCATACTGTCCTGCCTCACGGTCAGCCATGGCCTCGGCAGCAATATTTTCATAGCGAATATCGAGCCCGCTCTCCAGTTGATGAAGGCGGGCAACCGCCAGTGAGGCTTCAGCCAGGTCGATTGCCGTTACATCAGCACCCTGATGTGCCAGCGCTTCACTAAGGATGCCGCCACCGCAGCCAATATCGATACAGCGCTGGCCAGCAGGATTGACCTTGCGATTGATAAAGCCCATGCGCAAAGGGTTAATCTCGTGCAGGGGTTTGAATTCGCTGTTCGGATCCCACCAACGAGACGCCAGCGCCTCAAATTTACGGATTTCAGCATCATCACGATTCTGGTTAGAGGCTGTTTGCTCTTTTTGCTGTGCTGTTGTCATGGCGTGTTACCCAGGCGAGATTGCCAGTTCTTGGTTTGATCGGTGATTTTACTGATATTCAGCGAAGTGAATTTGCCATCGTTAATAAGCTGACGGCCTCCAACCCAGACATGCGATACCTGGTCGCTGCGCGTACTGTACACCAGTTGCGAGACGGGATTGTACAGTGGCAGGCTGTTCAGTTCATCCATGCGCACGGCTACGATATCAGCCAGCTTGCCTGCTTCCAGTGAGCCGATTTCCTGATCCATTCCCATCGCGCGTGCACCATTGATGGTGGCCATGCGCAACGCCTCCGTGGCGGGCAGGGCGGCGGCATCTTTAGCTACGGCTTTAGCCAGCATGGCGGCGGTGGAAAGCTCGCCAAACATATCAAGATCGTTATTGCTGGCCGCCCCATCAGTACCGAGTGCAACATTGATACCCTGTTGCTGCAATGTGTGTACCGGGCAAAAGCCACTGGCCAGCTTCAGGTTGGATTCCGGGCAGTGCACGACTGAACTGCCTGACTGCTGAAGTCGTTCGATATCGTCGTCATTTAATGCTGTGCCGTGCACACAGAGCAGGCGAGGGCTTAATAAACCCAGCTTGTCTAGACGCTCAATAGGTCGCATCCCGGTTGCAGCAATAGCGTCATCGACCTCCTGCTGTGTTTCATGGATATGCATGTGAATAGGTACATCCAGTTCCTCAGCCAGGGTGATGATACGTTTTATCGGCTCATCGGAAACGGTATACGGCGCATGTGGACCAAAAGCGACGCTGACCAGGGTGCTGTTGCGCCAGTTGTCGTGCAGTGTTGTTGTCTTGTGTATGGCCTCATCAGTGGTGTTGGCCCAGGGTGTGGGAAAGTCAATGATTGGCGTTGCCAGCTGTACTCGTATGCCTGCATCTGAAGCGGCCTGCGCAGAGCTTTCCGGAAAGAAATACATGTCGGCAAAACAGGTTGTGCCGCCCCTGAGCATTTCGGCGATGGCCAACTGAGTTCCCTGATAAACAAAATCTTCACTGATCCACTGGCCTTCGAGTGGCCAGATATGCGACTCCAGCCAGGTTTGTAACGGTAGATCGTCAGCAATGCCGCGGAACAAGGACATCGCGGCATGTCCATGCGCATTAACCAGGCCGGGAATAAGTACATGATCGTTTAGGCGGATCTGTTGGCTGGCTTTGTAGCGACTAAGTGCCTGGTCTTGTGGCAGGCAGTCCAGGATGCGTCCGCCATCAACCACGGCCGTGTGGTGTTCCAGTAAGCGGTTATCCGCATCCACGGGAATGATCCAGCGGGCATGAATCATCAGCTCAACGGACTTCACTGGCTCTGACCTCGATTCTGTCTCTGTCATAAGGTGTTCCCGGATAAATTTGGCGTGAATTATACCTGAATCTGGCAGATGGATCGCTGTTGCGCCTCTAATTCCATAGTTATGTGCGAATAGCGGCCTTTATGATAGAATTAGGCGGTTAATTAATGCCTTGCCATATTGCCGAACAATTCGGATTTTTCACCAGCCGGTGCGGATGGTCAGGCTGATTCTGGCCAAAAAATGGAAAACGTATGACGGAATCTACCAACCAGGTTTTACCCGTTTCGCTAGAAAGCGAAATGCGGGAATCTTACCTAGCTTACGCAATGAGTGTCATTGTCGGGCGAGCACTGCCCGATGTCAGAGATGGATTGAAGCCCGTACACCGTCGTGTTCTCTATGCGATGAACGTGCTCAATAATGACTGGAACAAACCCTACAAAAAATCTGCCCGTGTCGTCGGTGATGTGATCGGTAAATACCATCCGCATGGTGATTCTGCTGTGTACGATACTATCGTGCGAATGGCCCAGGATTTCTCATTGCGATATCCCCTGGTAGATGGTCAGGGTAACTTTGGCTCTATCGACGGTGATGCGGCTGCCGCCATGCGTTATACCGAGATTCGCATGATGCGTATCGCCCATGATTTGATGGCTGATCTTGACAAGGAAACCGTCAACTTTTCCGATAACTATGACGGCACAGATATTATCCCGGATGTTTTTCCGACCCAGATTCCGAACCTGCTGGTTAACGGTTCTTCTGGTATCGCCGTTGGTATGGCAACCAATATTCCTCCCCATAATCTGGGTGAAGTGATCGATGCCAGTCTGGCTTTGCTGGACAATGAAGACATCAGCATTGATGAGTTGATGGAGTTTGTCACTGGGCCTGATTTCCCAACGGCCGCGATCATCAATGGTAAAGCCGGCATTATCGAAGCTTACAAAACCGGTCGCGGCCGCATTTATATGCGCGCTCGTGCCGAGATTGTTGAAGACCCCAAGAATGGTCGTCAAACCATTATCGTTACCGAGATTCCTTATCAGCTCAATAAGGCCCGTCTGATTGAAAAGATCGCCGAGCTGGTTAAAGACAAAAAAATAGAAGGCATCAGTGAGCTGCGTGATGAGTCCGACAAAGATGGTTTGCGGATTGTCATCGAGCTTCGCCGTGGTGAGGTGGGTGAGGTTGTCCTGAATAACCTGTATGCCCAGACTCAGATGCAGGCCGTGTTTGGTATTAACATGGTTGCGCTGGTCGATGGCGAGCCCCGTCTGCTGAACCTGAAAGAAATCCTGCAGGCCTTCCTGCGTCATCGCCGTGAAGTCGTCACCAGGCGCACGATTTACCTGTTGCGCAAAGCGCGTGAAAAAGGCCATATCCTGGAAGGTTTGGCAGTGGCGCTGGCAAATATCGATGATGTGATTCAGCTGATCAAGGAGTCCCCTAGCTCGGCTGAGGCGAAAGAAAAGTTGCTGTCTCGTTCCTGGCAGTCTTCCAGTGTGCTGGCCATGCTGGAAGCCAGCGGTGCCGATACCTGCCGCCCGGAAGAACTGCCGGAAGAGTTTGGCTTGAAAGGGGAGGAATATTACCTTTCACCCGCTCAGGCACAGGCAATCCTCGACTTGAGATTGCACCGTCTGACAGGTCTTGAACATGAAAAGCTTATCAATGATTACAAAGAGTTATTAAAACAAATTGCAGACTTTCTTGAGATCCTGGGCAGCGAGTCACGCCTGTTTGAAGTGCTGCGTGAAGAGATGAACCATGTTAGGGACAGTTATGCTGACGAACGACGTACTGAGATCGTTGGTTCGCAGCTGGACCTGACCATGGAAGACCTGATTACCCAGGAAGACCGCGTTGTTACCATCTCCCGAAGCGGGTATGCCAAGTCGCAACCGCTGACAGACTATCAGGCTCAGCGTCGGGGTGGCATGGGCAAGGCGGCAGCCTCAGTAAAAGATGAAGACGTGGTCGAGCACCTGCTGATTGCCAACAGCCACGATACGTTATTGTGTTTCTCCAGCTTTGGTAAAGTTTACTGGATCCGTGTGTTTAATATTCCAATAGCCAGCCGCACATCCCGCGGTCGGCCTTTGGTTAATATTCTGCCGCTGGAAGAAGGTGAGCAGATTACCAGCATGTTGCCGGTAAATGATTATGAAGCGGGTCACTTTATCGTGATGGCGACACTTCGCGGCACCATCAAGAAGACGCCGCTGGAAAACTTCTCACGTCCTCGCAGTGTGGGGCTGCGTGCGATCGAGCTTGATGAGGGCGATCGCCTGATTGGCACCGCATTGACTAACGGGGAGCGGGAAATCATGCTGCTGAGCAGCAGCGGCAAGGCGATACGCTTTAAAGAAAGTGATGTCCGTGCCATGGGCCGGACAGCTCGCGGTGTGCGCGGTATCAAAATGGCTGAAGGTCATGAAATGATCTCTCTGATCATTGCCGATGATGAAAAGCAGGTGCTCACCGTGAGTGAGTATGGCTACGGCAAACGGACTTCTACCGAAGAATTTCCAGTCTACGGTCGTGGCGGCCAGGGTGTCATAGCCATGCAAACCAGTGAACGAAATGGTTCTTTGGTTGGTGCTGTTCAGGTCGAAGAGGGTGATCAGATTATGCTGATCTCCAATAAAGGGACGCTGGTGCGCACTCGTGTGGATGAAGTTTCAGTCCTCAGCCGAAACACCCAGGGTGTCAGACTGATCAAGCTCAAAAAAGACGAAACCCTGGTTGGTATTGAGCAGGTGGCCGATGCTGAAACTGCTGAGCTGATCGATGGCGCTGACGAACCGGAATCTGGCGACAGCGATGAGTGATTCTGTTTCAGAGGCAGCGGCGAACCTCGCTGTTGCCTTTCTGGGACCGACCGGGACCTTCTCGCACGAAGCAGCCAGCCGCTGTGCAGGCGAGACAATGTCTCTGCAGCCCGTAGCCAGTATTGATGATGTGTTTCTGGCGGTTGAGGCCGGTAATGCTGAGCTGGGTGTCGTTCCTGTAGAGAACTCGACTGAAGGTGCGGTCAATACAACACAGGACTGTCTGGTAGAAACTTCGTTGCGCACGATAGCTGAGCTATACCTGCCTATTCAGCATAATTTTCTGGTTAACCCGGTTGCAGAGCCGGGCCAGATTCGCCGGATCGTGTCACACAAGCAATCCCTGGGGCAGTGCCGGTTGTGGTTGCGCGAGCATTTTCCTGCCATTGAATGCCAGGATGTGGCCAGTAATGCGGAAGCTGCCAGAATGGCCGCCTCAGACCCTGACACCGCAGCGATAGCCGGCGAGTTGGCGGCAAGTACCTATCAGTTGAAAATTCTGCATGCGGGCATTCAGGATAGAAAGAACAACACCACACGTTTTCTGGTGCTGTCTCGTGACGGCAAGACATCGAGCACGGGTTGCGACAAGACATCCATTCTGGTCTATGCCGAGAATAAGCCCGGTGCCTTGTTCAGAATACTGGCTCCTTTTGACAAATATCAGGTCAGCCTGACCCGAATCGAGACACGGCCAGCAAGAGATGGCGTCTGGTCATACGTTTTTTTCATCGATTTCGAAGGCCATATGGATGATCCGGCAGTGCGCCAGGTATTTTCTGAGCTGACGCAGTGTACGGTAAAAATCAAGAATCTGGGGTCTTATCCGCGTGCCATCGGTTGATCATCAAACGGTATTAATTGTTGGCCTGGGGTTAATAGGCGGCTCTATTGCCCGCGCCCTGGCTGATAAGTCGTCATACCGTGTGCTGGCTTGCGGCAGGGATGACAGGCCGCTACGTCAGGCTCAGGCCGATGGCGTGATTGATCAGTGGTCACATGAGATGACTGAGCTGGCCCCTCAAGCTGATATCGTGGTGGTGGCTACGCCGACCCGATCTGTGGCAAGGATATTCAGTATCCTGGCAGGTTGTGTCAGCCGAAATACCATTATCACTGATGCGGCCAGTGTAAAAGGCAGTGTAGTTGCTGATGCTCAGTGTTACTTTGCCGCTTCAATGGATCGGGTCGTGCCCGCTCATCCGATAGCTGGTTCAGAACAAACCGGTTATGCTGCGTCCAGAGGTGATCTTTATACTGGGCGTAATGTTATTATTACGCCTGACAGAAACACAAACGTATCGGCTCTCAGGCGTGTTGTCATGCTGTGGCAGCATCAAGGCGCTGAAGTCCATTTAATGAGCGCGCAACGGCATGATGAAATACTGGCCGGTACCAGTCATTTGCCTCATCTGCTGGCCTTTGATCTGGTCAATACCTTGATTGAGTCGGTTAGTGAACCGGACCGGCCCTGGCAGGTTTTTGATTTTGCGGCGGGCGGTTTTGCCGATTTTAGTCGTATTGCTTCAAGCGATGCCACCATGTGGCGGGACATATTCCTCAGTAACAGCAAGGCGACAGCCGAATTACTGGATCGTTATATTGAGCGGCTGCAAAGCACACGTGACAGCATGCTTGCCCAGGATGGTGAAACTTTGCATGGTGCGTTTACCAGGGCGAAGACAGCGCGCGACGACTTTATGGCTTCATTTAATGCCCGGCGCCAGAAAGCGAAGCAGGGTTTTCATGCGGGCGAGAATGAAAATCAGCAAAAAGACGTCGATTCACAGAAGCCGCCTGCTGCCAGCGTACTTTGTTTTCAAAAAAGCGAGCAGATAAAAGGCGAATGCCAGCTCTCGGCCAGTAATCGGGTCGTTTTTGAAGCTATCAGTGATGCCGCCAGGCAAAACCAGGTGACAGCCCTGCATGGCTGCCCGGATAACCGGGAAATTCGCGATTTTATTCGATGTCAGATTGAAAACGGCGCTTTGATAGCAGGTCCGGATAATGGCTGCATTACCGTTTATTCAGGCGGCAGTTATGCGGGTGATAACGCTCCGGTGATTGACAAGTACCTGTCTGCAGATGGTCTCATGATTGCATTACTCGCGGTACTGGTGGGTAGTGGTCTGGCTATTTCAAAGGGCTGTAACCAGGTCTGTGTAAGATCCGGGTGGCGCGATGATCTGGCAATGAGCCAGCCTCTGAGACTCTTGCAGAGCCATGGCCTGATAGCCTTGCAACAGCAGCAAGACGGCGACCTGCTCCTGACATCGGCGCTGGATAAAGCAGAGGTTCACGATTTACCACTAGCCATTACAGAGAGTCTTGATGATGAGGAACTGCTGCTGGCAGTGCTTGCTGTTGTGTTTTTTAACAGAGTCAATGAGCCATTGCAGATAGTGTTGACGCAAGCCCGTGGTCAGGAGCTGCGGTATCGCCTCAAACCTTTGCAGGCTGTTGGTATCGAGCTATCTGAGCTGTCGCCAGCAGGTGGGGACGAAGACATTGTGCAATTCACGCTTCGCCGGGAAAGTGACCTGCCATCGAACTTGTTATTTGATGCACATCATGATGAATGGCTTGCCTTATGTGTCATGGCCCTGACAGCCTCGTCAGTGACATCCGGCAACATCAGTCAGGCCGGCAACATCAGACAGTTTTATCCAGGCCTGATCGCATTACTGAACGACCTGGGTATGGTTGTCAGTGATCAGCAACAACATCCCAGGAGTGAATAGTGTCGGATAACAGACCTCCCGTACTGACAATTGATGGCCCGGGTGGGGCAGGGAAAGGAACAATCAGTCGTCTGGCCGCCGAAAGGCTGGGGTGGCATTACCTGGATAGTGGTGCTTTGTACCGTCTGCTGGGGTTGAGTGCCGTCGAGCAGAACATTCCGGTTGATGATGAAGCTGCTCTTTGCGATCTGGCTCTTGCGCTACAGATTCGCTTTGGAGCCGGGCATGATGAAAGCGTCTATCTGGAAGAACGGGAAGTCAGTCGTTTGATTCGTAGTGAGCAGGCTGGCACGATGGCATCAAAAGTTGCTGCCCTACCTGGTGTCAGAGCTGCATTGCTGGATCGGCAGCGGCGCTTTCGTCAAGAGCCGGGTCTGGTAGCGGATGGTCGCGACATGGGAACCGTGGTTTTTAATGATGCTGCCCACAAAATTTTTCTGACAGCCAGTGCTGAAGAGCGGGCTGAGCGCCGGTATAAGCAGTTGATTGCAAAGGGTATTGATGCTAAAATCGGCGACCTTTTGGCAGATATACAAGCCAGAGATGAGCGCGACAGCCAACGAGCTGTGGCGCCATTAAGGCCTGCTGATGATGCGGTGGTGATTGATACAACTGCCTTGTCCATCGAGCAAGTAATTGAAAAGGTTATGGATATTTGCAAAGTCTGAGTGCCTGGGCAGGACGGTTTGCCTGGCAGGTATTAAGGTAAAACAAGTTTTAAAGTCGTCTGATCGCGAAGCCAGCAATGTTCGCTTTCAGGCTTTTTGTCATTGGCCCGTATATGCTGGTATGCGGTTGAAAAAAACTGTTTACTGATTGTTTAGGAAGCGCATCCTGCCAGCAAGCAGGACGACCAGATGATCGGGAACAGCGAGTTTATTTATTACAGGGTTAAACATGAGTGAAAGTTTCGCTGATTTATTTGAGCAGAGTCTGCAAGACGTCGATATGACGCCTGGTGCCATTGTTATTGGCACGGTAATCGACATCGATTCAGACTGGGTTACAGTTTATGCCGGACTGAAGTCAGAAGGCATTATTCCCAAGAATCAGTTTCTGGACGAAGACGGTGCTTTCTCACTGAATGTTGGTGATGAAGTTAAGGTCGCTCTGGAAACAGTAGAAGACGGTTTCGGTGAAACCCGTCTGTCACGGGAAAAAGCCAAGCGTGCAGAGTCCTGGATGGAACTGGAAGCGGCTTTCGAAAAGAACGAAGTGGTCAAGGGTGTTATCAATGGTAAGGTCAAAGGCGGCTTTACAGTTGATCTGAACAACATTCGTGCCTTCCTGCCAGGCTCTCTGGTAGATGTTCGTCCTATTCGTGACACCACGCACCTGGAAGGCCAGTTGCTGGAGTTCAAACTGATCAAACTGGACCAGAAACGCAACAACGTTGTTGTTTCTCGTCGTGCCGTACTGGAAGCGGTCAGCTCGGAAGAGCGTGATGAACTGCTGGCCAGCCTGCAGGAAGGTCTGGTCATTAAAGGCGTAGTCAAGAACCTGACTGACTACGGTGCATTCGTTGATCTGGGCGGTGTAGATGGTCTGTTGCACATCACTGACATGTCCTGGAAGCGTATCAAGCACCCAAGTGAAATCGTTAACGTTGGCGACGAAATCAAGGTTAAAGTACTGAAGTACGACCGTGAGCGTAACCGCGTATCGCTGGGTCTGAAGCAACTGGGTGAAGATCCATGGGTCGAAATCAAGTCACGTTACCCAGAAAACACCAAAGTTAAGGCGCGCGTTACCAACCTGACGGATTACGGTTGTTTCGCTGAGCTGGAAGAAGGTGTTGAAGGTCTGGTTCACGTGTCTGAAATGGACTGGACTAACAAGAACGTACATCCTTCTAAAATCGTGCAACTGGGCGATGAGATTGATGTGATGATTCTGGATATCGACGAAGAGCGTCGTCGTATTTCTCTGGGTATCAAGCAATGCTTCCAAAATCCTTGGGATCGTTTTGCTGAAACTTACAAGAAAGGCGACAAGATTTCCGGTAGCATCAAGTCAATCACTGACTTCGGTATCTTTATCGGCCTGGAAGGCAACATTGACGGCCTGGTTCACCTGTCTGACATCTCATGGGATGAAAGCGGTGAAGAAGCTGTCCGTGAGTACAAGAAGGGTGACGAGATCGAAACAGTTATTCTGTCAATCGATCCTGAGCGTGAGCGCATCTCCCTGGGTATCAAGCAACTGTCTGATGATCCTTTCGCCAACTATGTTGGTGAGTTCGAGAAGGGCAGTGTAGTCAAAGGTACTGTGGGTGAGGTTGAAGCCAAGTCTGCCACAATAGATCTGGGCAATAACATTGAAGGTGTACTGCGTGCATCTGAAATCAGTCGTGATAAAGTGGAAGATGCTCGTAACGTGCTTAACTCTGGTGACGAAGTGACTGTTAAAGTCGTCAGCATTGACCGCAAGAACCGTGTATTGGGTCTGTCTATCAAAGCTATCGAAATTGATGACGAGAAAGCAGCGATCCAGGAACACAAAAATCAGGACGCACCGGCTTCTGGCCCGACCACAATCGGTGATCTGATTAAAGCGGAAATGGAAAAGAAGTAAGACATTAGTCGCATCCTCTTTTCAGGTGAATAGAGGTCAGTACTTAAGGAGCATAACGTCATGACAAAATCGGAACTGATCGAGCGCATAGCAGCGAAACAGACGCAGCTGGGGGCTAAAGACTGCGAATTTGCAGTCAAGGCCGTACTCGAGTATATGTCCGAGGCGTTGTCAGACGGAGGTCGCATCGAGATACGTGGTTTTGGCAGTTTTTCACTGCACTATCGCGTACCTCGAGTCGGTCGAAATCCTAAGACAGGTACGCCGGTCAGTCTGGCAGGCAAATATGTACCACACTTCAAGCCTGGAAAGGAGTTACGGGACAGGGTGAATGATTCCATGTTCCAGTAAATGGTGCAAAAACGTAGCATGTCTCACACAAAACGGCGAATGCATTGCAATTCGCCGTTTTTGTTTCAGATGATACAGGGGGGAGCATGGAGCGTTTTAAGTACTGGTTGTTTATCGTATTGCTGCTATTGATTATTTTGATCAGTGCAGGATTCAGTTTATGGAATACGCAGGCTGTACCGCTTTCTTTTGGTATTGTTTCACTTGACCCTAAGCCGGTTTCTTTTTGGGTGGTTGCTTCTTTCGCCACCGGTGGCGTTTGTGGTTTGTTGCTGGGTGCTGGTTTTATAAGAGATTACAAACTGAAAAAGCGTATCCGGAAACTGGAAAAGGAATTGGCAAATATTCGCCTGGGGAAAGTCAGCAGAGCAGATGACAAAGAGTCAGCAAAGGAGTCATAAGGTTGGAGCATAACAAGCGTATTATTGTTGCATTGGATTACGACAATGCAGATAAAGCCATTGCCATGGTCCACCAGCTCGATCCTGCCCGTTGCCGGGTAAAAATAGGCAAAGAGCTGTTCACCTACGCCGGCCCTGACCTGGTTCGTCAGGTGCAGGATAAAGGTTTTGAAGTGTTCCTGGACCTGAAGTTTCATGATATTCCGAACACTGTTCGAAAAGCTTGTGCCGCAGCAGCAGATCTTGGTGTCTGGATGTTAACGGTGCATGCCAGTGGCGGTGAGGAAATGATGTTGGCAGCGCGTGAAGGAGTCGCGGGTGCTGAACATGCACCTAAATTAGTAGCAGTGACTGTGCTGACGAGCATGCAGGAAAGTGATTTATCACAACTGGGCATCTCGCGCTCACTTGAAGAGCAGGTGATGCGACTGGCATCGCTGTCACAACAATCAAAGATGGACGGTGTGGTTTGCTCGGCAAAGGAAGTTGTTGAGTTGAGAAAGCTGTTGAGTGAGAACTTTGCCCTGGTGACGCCTGGTATTCGTCCTTCCGGTTCAGCTTCTGGCGACCAGAAGCGAGTCATGACGCCGCGCGAAGCGATACAGTCAGGCAGTAATTACCTGGTCGTAGGTCGCCCAATTACTCAGGCCAGAAACCCAGAGGCGGCGTTAAATGCCATTTTTGACGAAATAAACGCGGCCTGACCCCAAATGTTGTGCTAGAACACATACGAAAGGGGAAGCATAGTTGTGTTCAACACTACCTCCCCGTGTTCTACTTTCATTGGTTAAATCGAGAAAAGGAGTTTCTCATGCGTTTTTCAAAATCACAGTCACGGTCCGCGAAATCACAACTGCCTGGTTATTTATCGGCGATGATCGGACTGGTAATGGCCATATCTTTCCTGCAGCCTGTCAATGCAGTGCAGGAGTCTGTCAGCACGATGCCAGATTCGCAAGAGACCGTGAATCAGTCCGCCGCCGTTAACATGGATACCGTTAATATCAATACCGCTGATGCCGAGACTCTGGCCCTGGCACTCGATGGCGTTGGCCTGACCCGGGCACTGGACATCATTGCCTACCGCGAAGAGTATGGCGCTTTTAAGGACGTCGAACAGATTCAGCAGGTAAGGGGGATTGGTATTGCGACATTTGCCCGTAACCGAACACGTATGCGAGTGTCTGACGCTGACTAGTTTTACCCGTGGCATCGAAAGGCTGGTATCAAAAAGATATAATAGGGGGCTTTGGAGCCCCCTGTTAGGTCAGGGCCGGGTAAGAGGCCCTTATGGAAAAGCATGTGATAGTAAGTGATCAGCTGACGCCGATGGTAATAATCTGGATGATTGCAGCGATGGTTATTACCTGGGTTGGCTGTGTATTGCTGGTCACTCGCTGGCGGCAACGCGTTATTGACTTGCCGAATGCAAGAAGTGCACATTCCCTGGCTACACCAAGGGGAGGTGGGATGGCTATTGCGCTGGCAATGGCATTTTATACCTGCACACTTTATTGGACAGGGGCTCTGACCCTGGCTCAGACTGTCGTCCTGCTCTCGGCTTTGCCGGTGGCGGTGGTTGGTTTTCTTGATGACATCAGTTCATTGCCGGTTCGCTACCGGCTACCCGTTCATATTCTGATCGCCAGCCTGTCGCTCTGGGTGCTGGGGCCAGTTCCCGAAGCTTTTTTCAGTGGCTGGTTAATGCTGCCTGCCATCATTCAGGGCGCCATTCTGGTGGTTGCCCTGGTCTGGTTGCTGAATCTCTATAATTTTATGGATGGCATTGATGGGCTGGCTGCAATGCAATGCCTGTTTGTCAGTCTTTCCGGTGCATTTTTTCTTAAAGATACCATGCCCGGTCTGATGTCGATCTGCCTTGGGCTTGCTGCCTGCCAGCTGTGTTTTTTGTACTGGAACTGGACACCTGCACGGTTGTTCATGGGAGATGCAGGGAGTACCTTCTGTGGTTATTTCCTGGGTGTGATAGGCCTGCTCAGCCATTACGCAATGGGCTTGTCGGTGTGGGTCTGGGTACTGCTAATGGGAAGTTTTATAGCGGATACGACTTTTACGCTGGTTCGTCGTTTATTGGCAGGGCACAGTATTACTGAAGGGCATGCAACCCATGCTTATCAGCAGCTAAGCCGAAAGTCTGACAGCCACATAAAAGTGGCTTTGCTGGTTATGGCTGTCAACATCATATGGCTGTTTCCCATTGCATGGCTGGCTGTGATACAACCCGAAAATGGGGTGTTCCTGGCATTCTCTGGTATAGTACCGTTAATGATATTGGCAGCCTGGCTGGGTGCCGGACGAACTAATAACTGACAACGGAACTGCTAGTGAATCTATATACCGTACCGCTTTCGCGAACAACCAAACAAGTTCTGCTGATGCTGGCGGACAGTATTATGTTGGCGCTGGCTGCCTGGCTCAGCTTTAATATTCTTGGTATCACCCCCGCGCCGCAGTCTGATGCAGTCCTGTTGTACAGTGTTGGCGTTATTGTCTTAAGCGTTGCCGGTTTTTTCCGTATCGGCCTGTATCGAGCTCTTTTGCTTTATATGGGAGCCCAGTCAGGCTTCATTGTTATTCAGGGGGTCACCGTTGCGGCCGGATTGTTTGGTGCAGTGTATTACTTCGTACTGGCTCCTGAGACACCCAATAATGCGCTGGTACCCGTTTTCTGGATGGTGTCACTGGTTTTTATTGGCGGTAGCCGCTTTGTTGCCAGGCTGGCGTTGCAGAGCCTGATTCAGAATTTCCGTCCTAAAGAGCCTGTGATTATTTACGGTGCCGGTAGTTCGGGCATGCAACTGCTGGCGGCACTGCAAAGTGGTAACCAGTATTTGCCGGTGGCCTTCGTGGATGACAGCCGGGAAGTGCTGGGAAGTATTGTCAATGGCGTACGCGTATACAGCCCTGGGGCACTGAGTGAGTTAATCAGCAACTATTCTGTACGTCAGATTCTGTTGGCAATTCCTTCTGCAACCCATGCAGAGCGCAAGGGTATTCTGAATCGTCTTGAGCATCTGCCGGTGCATGTTAAAACTGTTCCTGAACTTTTCGATATGCGTTCAGGAAAGTTACATGTTGATGAAGTGCGGGATGTGGATATTGAAGATCTGCTGGGGCGTGATATTGTGCCACCGGATAGGGCGTTGATGGGCGCCTGCATCGAAAACAAGGCAGTGCTGGTCACTGGCGCAGCCGGCTCGATTGGCTCAGAGCTTTGTCGCCAGATCATTTCCTTTAAACCAGCCAAGCTGATTCTGCTCGACAGTTTTGAGTTCGGTTTATATGAGCTGGAGCATGAACTGCAGCGTGACAAGGCCGATGAGACAGAACTGGTAGCCGTGCTGGGTAATGTCTGTAACCAGGCCTTGATGCGGGCGGTGATGCAGCGATTCGGAATTGAGACGGTCTACCATGTTGCTGCTTACAAGCAGGTGCCGATGGTTGAAAAGAATGTGGTGGAAGGCGTCTACAATAATATCTTTGGCACGACAGAGGCGGCCCTGGCTGCGGTGGCTTGTGATGTCCGTGATTTTGTTCTGATCTCAACCGATAAAGCGGTGCGTCCGACCAATGTGATGGGGGCGACCAAACGCTTTGCTGAACAGGTATTGCAGGCCCTGGCAGCCGGGAAACCGAAAACCTGCTTCAGCATGGTTCGGTTCGGGAATGTGCTGGGCTCGTCTGGTTCGGTTGTACCTTTGTTTCGACGTCAGATCAGCCAGGGAGGGCCTGTTACCGTTACTCACCCTGAGGTGACGCGCTATTTCATGACCGTGGAAGAGGCAGCGCAACTGGTGATCCAGGCCGGATCCATGGCGAGTGGCGGGGATGTGTTTGTGCTGGATATGAGCGAACCTATTCGTATTGTTGACCTGGCCCGTAAAATGATTCATTTGATGGGCTATGATGTAAAAGACGAGAATGCTTACCGGGGTGATATCGCCATTGAGTACACTGGTTTGCGGCCTGGTGAAAAGCTGTTTGAAGAATTGCTGATCGGCGAGTCGGTGACCGGAACTGAGCATCCGAAAATCATGCGGGCAGAAGAAGATTTTCTGCCATGGAAGCAGCTGGAAAACATGCTGAGTTCATTACGTACCGCCTGCGCGGAATTACGTCTCGAAGATATCAGGCAACTGTTAATGGTGGCGGTGGTAGGTTTTGAGCCTGAGGGTCTGCTTGATGATCCGTTATGGATGGACAGAGAACGGGATGTAAAGCCGGAAGAGGCAAAGGTCACGGTTGAAGGTGCAGGTGCAGCAAAGCCAGCACCTGCAAAAGTGACGCCGCTTAGAAAACGCTAATCAGCCTGACTTTCTATTCGACGAATTGATTCAATGACCACAGGTTCCATCGGAACGTCCTGGTGTCCGCGACGCGTTACGGTAGGTACCGTAGCGATCTCGTCAATCACCTCCATTCCTTCAATGACTTCTGCAAACACAGCGTATCCGAAATCGCGTGGCGATGTACCTCGCTGATTCAGGTAGTCGTTGTTAACCAAGTTAATAAAGAACTGACTGGTTGCGCTGTCGACAACACCCGTTCGTGCCATGGCCAGTGTGCCACGGTCATTCTTGAGGGTCGGTTTGGCTTCATTCTTGATGGCATCAAAGGTAGAGATTTCTACCATGTCCTGGTCAAATCCGCCGCCCTGGACCATAAACCCTGGAATGACACGGTGAAAAATCAAGCCATCATAAAGTTCTCCGTCAACATAGCGGAGAAAGTTTTCCACTGTGACAGGGGCTTGCTCTGCCCATAACTCTATAACGACTCTGCCTTTGCTGGTCTGCATTTCCACTACGGGGTTTTCGGCAGCACTGGCAAAGTGCGCGGCCAAGACAAATGTGGCTATTACGAATGCTCGCAACATGGTGATGACTCCTGATTATCAACTGAGGCTAATACATTTAATGTATCAAGTATAATGAAAGGCGACAGTTTAACCTATCCTTAACAGCGTTCCTGGCGGAATACTTCAAAGGGCGGGGCTGGCATAAAACACGGGTCAGATAAAGTCCGGGGGATGCCTTGGGAATCAGGGTGCTGAGAAAATAGGGAGAGAACTAAGAAGTTGGCTGCCCAACCTGGACTCGAACCAGGAACCAAGTGATTAACAGTCACCTACTCTACCATTGAGCTATTGGGCAGCTATGCTGTTCGGCCTGTGTGGCCTCAACAGGACGCGTATACTAATGGCATTTTTTCAGACGGTCAACCGCCAATTACAATTTTTTTACAGCTTAGTTGCTCTCAATCTGTTTTCCACGGACCCTGGGTCAGGGGATGCGAATTCTGTTAATGACTGTGTATACTTACAGGGATGAGTATACCATTCGACATGCATTCCAAATTCCAGCCGGCGGGTGACCAGCCCGCAGCCATTGAGACCCTGGTAGAAGGGTTGAATGATGGCCTTCATGCGCAAACCCTGCTGGGCGTAACCGGTTCCGGTAAGACCTTCACCATGGCCAATGTCATTGCCCGGACTCAGCGTCCTGCTCTGGTCATGGCACACAACAAGACACTGGCAGCGCAACTCTATGGTGAGTTCCTGGAGTTTTTCCCCGAAAATGCAGTTGAGTACTTTGTTTCTTACTACGACTACTATCAGCCAGAGGCCTATGTGCCGTCGTCAGATCTTTATATTGAAAAAGACTCGTCGATTAATGAGCATATTGAGCAGATGCGCCTGTCTGCTACCAAGGCGTTACTGGAGCGCCGTGATGTTATCGTGGTAGCAACGGTTTCTGCGATCTATGGTTTGGGTGACCCAGGGTCATACCTGCAGATGGTGCTTCATCTGGATCGTGGTGATCGCGTCGATCAGCGCTACATACTGCGTCGCCTGGCTGACATGCAGTACACTCGTAATGATATGGATTTACAGCGGGCGACATATCGTGTCCGCGGTGACGTTATCGATATTTATCCGGCTGATTCGGATCAGCATGCGATTCGTATCGAACTGTTTGATGATGAGATAGAAGAGCTCAGCTACTTTGATCCGCTGACGGGTGAAGTACTGCGGAGAGTGCCGAGACTCACTGTATTCCCCAAATCACATTATGTGACGCCGAGAGAGAAGGTGATGGATGCACTTGAGTCCATCAAAGTGGAGCTGAATGAGCGTGTCAACAACCTGGAAAAGAACCATCAACTGGTTGAGGCGCAGCGTTTGGCGCAGCGAACAAAATTCGACCTGGAAATGATGAGTGAGCTTGGTTATTGCACAGGCATCGAAAACTATTCTCGTTACCTCTCCGGCAGAAATCCCGGCGAGCCACCTCCGACTTTATTTGATTACCTGCCGCCTGATGCGCTGGTGATCGTTGATGAGTCGCATGTCACCATTCCCCAGATAGGTGCAATGTACAAGGGTGATCGATCCCGGAAAGAAACACTGGTGCAGTATGGTTTCAGGTTACCTTCGGCAATGGATAACAGGCCGCTGCGCTTTGAAGAGTGGGAGGCTCATACCCGGCAGCTGATTTTTGTCTCTGCAACACCTGGCAAGTACGAGAATGAGCGCTCAGCCCAGGTTGTTGAACAGGTGGTGCGGCCGACCGGGCTGATTGATCCGCAGCTGGAAGTGCGTCCTGCAGGAGCTCAGGTCGATGATCTGTTATCGGAAATTCGTCAGATTGTGGTCCGGCAGGAGAGGGTGCTGGTGACTGTGCTGACCAAGCGAATGGCTGAGGACCTGACAGATTACCTGATGGATCATGATGTTCGGGTGCGCTACCTGCATTCTGACATTGATACCGTGGAACGATCAGAGATTATCCGGGATCTGCGCCTGGGGAAATTTGACGTGCTGGTGGGCATCAACCTGTTGAGGGAAGGGTTGGATATACCGGAGGTATCTCTGGTTGCCATTCTTGATGCGGATAAGGAAGGCTTTCTCCGATCAGATCGCTCGTTGATTCAGACCATTGGCCGTGCCGCCCGTAATCTGAACGGTCGGGCAATTCTGTATGCGGATCGCATCACTGGCTCGATGCAGCGTGCCATGGATGAGTCAGAGCGGCGTCGCCAGACCCAACTGGCATTCAATGAGGCGAATAATGTCATTCCTATTGGTGTTAGCAAATCTGTGGTTGATGTGATGGAGGGAGCGCATGCTGCGGTTGGCAAACGTCGTGGTGAAAAGCAGAAGAGAGTTGCCGAAGATGCGGCTGGCTATCAGTCTGCCAATACGGCGGCCATTTCGACAGATGACCCGAAAAAAATTGCTCATGAGATCGACAGAATAGAGGTAAAAATGCTTGAGCATGCCAAAAACCTGGAGTTTGAGCAGGCTGCGGCATTGAGGGATCAGGTTGCCGAGCTGAAGAAGGCGTTAATTGGTGTTTAGCGCGGCTTTCCTGTTGTAGTTTTGTCAAACACCCCCTATAATCGCACTCCTTTGAAAGCGGCACCCCGCGGCGGGTTTGAATGGTATTTGACATTCATGCTCAGAGAGGCGACAAACAGGTCTAGAGGGATGTTTGTGCCGTTGTTTGCAGGCGCGTAGCTCAGTTGGTTAGAGCGCTACCTTGACATGGTAGAGGTCACCAGTTCGAATCTGGTCGTGCCTACCACTTCTTCCTGCCGGGGCAGCTGTCGAAGGGACAGCGCGGTGCAATATCGTAAACCCGGACTCAGACCCTAATCCTATGCCAGTAATCACTCTTCCGGACGGCAGTCAGCGTAGTTTTGACGAAGCTGTCACTGTATTGCAAGTTGCAGAATCCATCGGCAGCGGGCTCGCCCGAGCGTCTCTTGCCGGCCGTGTTAATGGCACCCTGGTCGATACCTCGCACCTGATCACAGACGATTCTGAACTGGCAATCATCACCGATCGTGATGATGACGGTCTGGAAGTGATTCGTCACTCTTGTGCCCATTTGATGGCGCAGGCAGTTCAGCGTCTGTTCCCGGAAGCCCAGGTTACGATCGGCCCGGTGATTGAAGATGGCTTTTATTACGATTTTGCCTATGAGCGCGCATTTACGCCTGATGATCTGAGCAAGATCGAAGCGGAAATGAAAAAGATAGTGAAAGAAGACCTTCCTGTCAGCCGTAGCGTGATGACGCGCGATGAGGCAGTCGCCATGTTCAAAGACATGGGCGAAGCGTACAAGGTCGATATTATTCAGAGTATTCCCGGTGACGAGGCGCTGTCCTTCTACAAGCAGGGCGAGTTTATTGACCTGTGTCGCGGACCGCATGTGCCAAGCACTGGCAAGTTCAAGGCATTCAAGCTGACTTCGGTTGCAGGTGCCTATTGGCGTGGTGACTCCAATAACGCCATGTTGCAGCGTATTTACGGCACAGCATGGCCTGATAAAAAGTCGCTGGCTGATTATCTGTTCCGTCTGGAAGAGCAGCAGAAACGTGATCACCGTAAAATTGGTAAAAAGCTTGGTCTCTTCCACTTTCAGGAAGAAGCGCCGGGCATGGTGTTCTGGCACCCGAAAGGCTGGTCCATTTATCAGACTATCCAGCATTACATGCAGAAAGTGCAAAACGATGCCGGTTACCAGGAAATCCGTACACCGCAGCTGGTCGACTACTCATTGTGGGAGCGTTCAGGCCACGCTGACAAGTTCTCTGACGAGATGTTCAGTGTAGAGTCTGAGAGCCGCATGTATGCCATCAAACCGATGAACTGCCCCTGTCACGTACAGGTGTTTAATCAGGGTTTGAAGAGCTACCGTGATTTGCCGTTGCGTCTGGCTGAGTTTGGTTCCTGCCACCGTTTTGAGCCGTCCGGGTCCATGCATGGCCTGATGCGAGTCAGAAGCTTTACCCAGGACGATGCACATATTTTCTGTGCAGAGGACGCAATTCAGAACGAAGTGGCTGATTTTATGGAGCTGCTGTTCGGTGTGTACCGCGACTTTGGTTTTGATGAGATTATTTTGCGACTTTCCACGCGCCCAGAGAAGCGCGTGGGTAGTGATGAGATCTGGGATCGCTCAGAAGAAGCATTGCGACAGGCGCTGGACAACAGTGGCCTGCCATGGGAATTGTTGCCCGGCGAAGGTGCTTTCTACGGGCCGAAAATCGAATTTTCATTGAAAGACTGCATGGGCCGTATACAGCAATGCGGCACGATTCAGGTCGATTTCTCCATGCCTGACCGTCTTGGCGCCCAGTATGTGGCAGAAGACGGCAGTCGTCAGGTGCCGGTTATGTTGCATCGCGCGATCCTGGGTTCGTTTGAACGATTTATCGGTGTTTTGATCGAGCATTATGCCGGTGCGCTGCCAACCTGGCTGGCTCCGGAACAGGCTGTGATCCTCAATATTACCGATAAACAGGGTGAATATTGCGAAAAAGTACGTAAAATACTGGCAGAAAAGGGTTTTCGTGCCAGTGCGGACTTGAGAAATGAGAAGATCGGCTTTAAAATCCGCGAGCACACTATGCAGAAGGTACCTTATTTGCTGGTGGCAGGAGACCGCGAGATGGAAAATGGCCAGATTTCGGTCCGAACGCAAGATGGACGTGACTTGGGTGTCATGAGTATTGAAGACTTTGTTGCACATATTTCAACGGATGTTGCGCAACTTGGTCGAACAAAGGAATCCCAGGATCACTAAACTATTTTTAAACAGGAGAGAAGACGCTGTCTAATATGAAGAGCAGTTCCAAAAAACCGATCATCAACGAGAACATTGACGCAACTGAAGTTCGGCTAGTGCTGGCTGATGGTGAGCAAAAAGGAATCGTGACGATCGATGAAGCGCGTGAAGCTGCGGCTGAAGCCAAGTTGGACCTCGTATTGATAGCGCCAGATGCTCAGCCCCCAGTCTGCAAGATTATGGACTACGGCAAGCATATCTTCGACCTGAAGAAGCAGAAAGCTGCTAACAAGAAAAAGCAGCGTAAGACACAGCTGAAAGAAATAAAGTTTCGGCCAGGGACGGAAGAGGGAGATTATCAGGTAAAACTACGCAACCTGACACGTTTCCTGACTGATGGGGACAAAGCCAAGGTATCACTGCGATTCCGTGGCCGGGAAATGGCCCATCAGCATCTTGGACTTGAGCTCATGAATCGTATTCGCACCGATCTGGAAGAATACGGCACAGTAGAGCAAATGCCCAAGATGGAAGGTCGCCAGATCATAATGGTCTTGGCACCGACGAAAAAGAAGAAGACCTGAGACTCGTTTCAGGCTTCATTTAACATTACTCAAAGCGCCAGTGATGGCGGAAAATGCGGAGTTGCAGTCAAATGAGCAAGATGAAAACCCATAGCGGCGCTGCCAAGCGCTTCAAAAAAACAGCCACTGGCTGGAAGCGAAAAAGCGCTAACAAAAGCCATATCCTGACCAAAATGACCACCAAGCGTAAGCGTCATCTGCGTGGCACATCACTGGTAGCTGCCAGCGATAAACCGTTGATCGATCGCATGTTGCGTAAAGTCTGATTGAGTGCGTCATAGTTAAAGTATTTTAGGAGAAAGATATGGCTCGAGTTAAAAGAGGCGTTGTTGCACGTCGTCGCCACAAGAAAATTTTAAAGCAGGCTAAAGGGTATTACGGTGCCCGTAGTCGCGTATATCGCGTAGCCTTCCAGGCGGTCATTAAAGCAGGACAGTATGCTTACCGTGACCGTCGCACGAAAAAGCGTATGTTCCGCTCTTTGTGGATCACTCGTATTAACGCCCAGTCACGTGCTAACGGCATGACTTACAGCCAGCTGATCGCCGGCCTGAAGAAAGCCAATATTGCACTGGATCGTCGTGTTATGGCTGATCTGGCTGTGCATGACAAGGCAGCATTTGCTGCCCTGGTAGAAAAGGCTAAAGCCAGCCTGGCACAGTAAGCTGGAGCTGATTCGACAGAGCCGGTTCGGGACCTAGTGCCCGTGCCGGCTTTGTGCATTCATGGTGAGGCGGAATTGACCCATGTCGGAAGTACAGAGTTTAACGGAAACAGCCCTGAAGGATATTGCTGAAGCGAAGGATGAGCGCGCGCTGGATCAGTTGCGTGTCGACTATCTCGGCAAGAAGGGTCAGTTGACTGGATTATTGAAAAGTCTTGGCAAATTACCACCGGAAGAGCGACCTGCAGCCGGTGAGAAAATTAACCAGGCTAAAAAAGAAGTACAGCAGGCTATTGATCAGCAGCGTGAGCAGCTGATTGAGAAGGCATTTGCTGACCAGCTTGCCGCTGAAACACTTGATATCAGTCTGCCAGGTCGCCGCCAGTCTACTGCGGGGTTACACCCGGTAACCCGGACGATTGACCGTATTCAACGTCTGTTTGAATCTGCTGGTTATGAAGTTGCAGAAGGGCCCGAGATTGAGGATGACTACCACAACTTTGAAGCCCTGAATATTCCGGGTCACCACCCGGCAAGAGCCATGCATGACACATTCTATGTGCAACCTGGAACTGTCTTGCGAACTCATACTTCACCTGTGCAGATACGGGTCATGGAAAACAGCAAGCCGCCTTTTCGGATGATTTGCCCTGGTCGGGTTTATCGCTGTGATTCTGATTTGACCCACACGCCGATGTTTCACCAGATTGAAGGCCTGCTCATCGATGAGAACGTCAGCTTTGCCGATCTCAAAGGCACGCTGGAAGACTTTCTGAGAGCATTCTTCGAAGCCGATCTTGCCGTCCGTTTCCGGCCATCTTATTTCCCGTTCACTGAACCATCGGCAGAAGTGGATATGAGCTGTGTGATGTGTGAAGGCAAGGGTTGTCGAGTGTGCAAGAAAACAGGCTGGATTGAGATTCTGGGCTGCGGCATGGTGCACCCCAATGTACTGAAATCTGCCGGTGTCGATAGTGACAAGTACCGTGGCTTTGCCTTTGGTTTGGGTATTGAGCGTATGGCGATGTTACGTTATGGCGTAAATGATTTACGTCTTTTCTTTGAGAACGACTTGAGGTTTCTCAAGCAATTCAACTGATTAGAATTTAATCCGGACAAGCTGGCAGAGCAAGACATCATGAGATTTACCAAGCAATGGATGACAGAGTGGCTGGGACAGCCGTTCGAAACTGAAACACTGATCCGCCAACTCACCATGGCCGGCCTGGAGGTCGATGAGGTTGGTGGTGTCGCCTTTGATTTCAGCGGCGTTGTCGTCGCGGAAGTGACTGAGGTGGTACAGCACCCGGATGCGGATAAATTGCGCGTCTGCCAGGTGAATGATGGTGAGAGTGTTTACCAGGTGGTTTGCGGTGCGCCCAATGTCAGGTCAGGGCTGAAAGTTCCCTTTGCCCGAATTAATGCTGAGTTGGGCAATGATAAAGATGAAAAACCTTTCCGTATTAAAAAGGCGAAACTGCGGGGCGTTGAGTCCTTCGGCATGCTGTGTTCAGCAGAAGAGTTAGGGCTGGCAGAAAGCGCTGATGGCTTGATGGAGCTTGCCAGTGATGCGCCGGTTGGTGAAGATTTTCGCCAGTACTTAAATCTTGATGATCAGTATCTGGAGCTTGACCTGACACCGAACCGTGGCGACTGTCTCAGTATTCGTGGCCTGGCACGAGAAGTGGCAGTGTTGAATCAATTGCCCTATAGCGATTTTGAGCAGGCACCCGTGATTCACTCGGTAGCAGATACTTTTCCGGTTCAGATTGATGCTGCTGATGCCTGTCACCGTTACCTGGGACGCATTATTAAAGGTATTAACATAAAAGCAGAGTCATCACTGTGGATGCAGGAAAAGTTGCGTCGTTGTGGTTTGCGCAGCATCGATCCGGTGGTTGATGTCACCAATTATGTATTACTGGAACTGGGGCAGCCGATGCATGCGTTTGACCTGGCTGAACTGCAGACAGGCATCTATGTTCGCTATGCCACGGGTGACGAATCACTAACTCTGCTGGATGGCAAAGTAGTAACACCGGAGTCTGACACCTTATTGATTGCTGATGCAGAAGGGCCTCTGGCTCTGGCTGGCGTGATGGGCGGGGAGTCCAGTGCCGTCAGCCAGGGAACACAGGATGTTTTCCTGGAATGCGCCTGCTTCAATCCCTTGTCGATTGCCGGTAAAGCGCGCAAATACGGTCTGCACACGGATTCTTCGCATCGATATGAGCGCGGTGTTGATCCGGCGTTGCAGACGCTGGCAATAGAGCGTGCTACTGCATTGTTGCTGGATATTGTAGGTGGTGAGCCAGGCCCTGTCATCGAAGTTACCGGTGACGAAGTGCCTGAGAAGACCGTGACTCTGCGGGCTGACAATGTTGAGCGTTTACTGGGTAAAGCATTCTCGGAAGATGAGATTATTCAGGTATTGGCAGGTCTGGGTGTGGCGCTGCTGGACCGCTCTGGGGATGATCTGGTGTTCACAATACCCAGCTATCGCTACGATCTGGCGATTGAGGCTGACCTGATTGAGGAACTGGCCCGAATCTATGGGTATGAAAATATGCCGGTTCGTCGCCCTTCAGCGCCGATGCGGCTGCAGCCTCAACCTGAAGCGCTTTTGCCGCTACAGCGTTTGCGCTCTCGTTTGGTGGATCTTGGTTATCAGCAAGTGATTACCTACAGCTTTGTTTCGCCCGAGCTGCAAAAGAGTATTCAGCCGCAACCGACACCCGTAGCATTGCAGAATCCGATTTCCTCAGATATGTCAGTGATGCGTACATCATTACTCCCCGGGTTGTTGTCAACCTTGCAATATAATGTCAATCGCCAACAAACACGGGTGCGTATCTTTGAGAATGGTCAGGTGTTCCTGAAAGAAGATGAGAGCAGCGATGAGATCAAGCAACCGGATCGCCTGGCCGGTCTGCTGTATGGTCCACGCACAGAAAAACACTGGTCGGGAACAATAGATAAATCCGATTTTTATGACCTCAAAGGTGATGTGGAAAGTTTGCTCGATTTTGTCTCAGTCAAGGATGAAGTGACGTTTGTGGCTGGTGAACATCCCGCTCTGCATGCCGGTCAGTGTGCTGACGTGCTAATAAATGGTCAGTGTATAGGTCAACTTGGCAAGTTAAATCCACGTCTGCAACGTGAGCTTGATATTTCTGGAGCGGTGTATGTATTTGAGTTGACACTCAGCCCATTGCTGAACACACACATACCTTCGTTTAAACCGATCTCCCGTTTTCCTGAAAGCAGTCGGGACTTGGCCTGTGTAGTAGATAGTAAAGTTCAGGTGGGGGATATGGTGAAAACCCTGGCGGAACTTGCTGGAGAAGATGTCACAGATATTCGGGTTCTGGATGTATTTGAGAGTGATAAATTAGGGCAAGGCAAAAAAAGTGTAGCACTGGGCTTGACCTGGCAGCATCCTTCGCGCACTCTAGGTGACGATGAGATAAATGCGATAATTGATCGCTGTGTCAAAGGCCTGGAAGAGTCTTTTAATGCAGAATTAAGGAACTGAACATGGCAAGAGGCGCATTGACTAAAGCGGAAATGGCAGAACGCCTGTTTGATGAACTTGGTGTTAACAAACGGGAAGCCAAGGAGCTGGTTGAACAGTTTTTCGAAGAGATCCGCATTGCTCTGGAAAGTAATGAGCAGGTGAAACTCTCAGGTTTTGGTAATTTCGACTTGCGTGACAAGAAACAACGCCCCGGCCGGAACCCCAAAACTGGTGAAGAGATTCCCATTAAAGCGCGTCGTGTCGTGACATTCCGTCCTGGCCAGAAGCTAAAGGCAAGGGTCGAGAAATATGCAGGAAGCGAGTGAAGCCCAAGAGCTTCCGCCAATCCCCTCTAAACGCTACTTTACCATTGGTGAAGTGGGGGAGTTATGTGCGGTAAAACCGCACGTACTCCGGTATTGGGAACAGGAATTCCCTCAGCTCAAACCAGTCAAACGCCGTGGTAACCGCCGTTACTACCAGCGCGATGATGTGCTGCTTATCCGTCAAATCAAGTCACTTCTCTATAATCAGGGCTTTACGATCGGTGGAGCGCGTCAGCGCCTGAATGGCCAGACTGTTGAGGAGAAGGTGTGCTCGGCGGTTGAAAAAACTGAGCTGAAACAGATGATTCGCGAGTTGGAAAGCGCAATTGCCCTGCTTTAATTGCGCAACCTGCGATTGCTAAAGGTTCGTAACGATTTGCGTTTAAAAGATGGTTCTGAGCAACAAAACCGTCACAGATTGTGAATTTTCCCTTTACAGAATTTGTCCTGATGATATATTCCTTCCTGCGCCATCAGTCTGGATGCGTGTCATCCGATACTGGTAGCTGCTTAGCAGTTAGCTAAAAATAAGAAGTATAGTCACTGCTCGAGGTAGGTAGTTCTACGGTATCTGGATACTGGCACGTGTGCCAATGGTTTGCTATTTCATCACTATAGACGTGATGTGCTCGCCTCTGTTTACCATTTATACCCCCTCGACTCCGACGACCTGGAAAAATCAAAAGAATTATCAAGGGGTCAGAAAATGAAGTCGAAGTTCCAATTCGAAAATACGCGATTAAATCTGTTATATGCTGCAATTTCAGCATCCATGATGCTGCCCGCTGCGCAACTAAATGCGCAGGAAAGTACACCTGAAGTCGAAGAAGTGGTTGTTACCGGTTCTTTCATTCGCCGTACTGAGGGGTTCCAGGCAGCTTCTCCAATCCTTCAGGTTGATGCTGAAGATATCGCCAGTCAAGGCACGCCAAATATGGGTGATGTGATCAGTAACCTGAGTTTTAACCAGGGCTCATCAATCACGCAAAACTCTTTAACCGGTGCGTCCAGCACGGCAACATCGATTAACCTGCGCGGCCTTGGGGCCGGTGCCACACTGAACCTGGTTGATGGCATGCGAGTTATCGGTACTAACGTCAACACCTTCCTGCCACAAATCGCTATCGGCCGTATGGACATCGTTACTGATGGTGCAGCGGCGCTGTACGGTTCGCAGGCGGTAGCGGGTGTAGTTAACTTTGTGCCTCGCAAGTCTTATGACGGTGTGAAGGTTGAGGTTTACCGTCAGGGTGATGATCGTGGTGATTACACAGATGACCAGGTCAGCATGCTGGCTGGTACTGAATGGAATGGCCTGGATATTGTTATTGCCGGTGAATACAGGACAAATGGCACGCTGAAAATGATCGATCGCCCTGATCAGATGAATGCGGGTTTGACCTCGTCAAGCACACCAAACCCGGGTCGCTACCTGGTACCTGTTCGTGATGAGAACGGTAACCTGACAGGCCAAAACCGCACAATTTCAGATCCAAACTGTGGCGGAGTGCGAGAAGATCCAAGCCAAGTGGGTAATAACCCGAATGGCTTTACCTTCGGTGGTCAGTGCTGGTATGACTTTGGTGAGTTCTGGGACTACCGTGCGGCACAGGACGCCGGCCAGGCATTTGCTCACCTGACGTATGACTTCAGTTCAGATCTGACCATTTCCGGACAGTGGAGCTATTTCAAGCGCCGTTCATTTAACCGTGGTTCACCTTCAAACCCAGGTGGCCGGGTTGGTGAGTTACCAACCATTCGCGGTGAATTGCCCGGCAACCCGTTCCCTGCCGTGGATGCCAACGGTAACCAGTTGTACGCCATGGATAGCAATGGCGACGGTGTGCCGGATCGTGACAGCAGTGGACAGGTTGTTCCTGCTTCAGGTGCAGCAACAGGCATTGCATTTAACGAAGACGTGAGATTTGCAGCATGGCGTCCATGGGGTAAACATGGCACGCTTCCTTCACAACTGGGCGCAGATGGTGCAACCGTTGGTAGTGGTTTGATATCTGGCTGGCGTTCAGCCCTGCGTGCTGACTTTACTGTACCTTTCATTGAGGGTTGGGAAGGTTCGGCAACGTATCTCTACAGTGAGCAGACAGATAACAGTCGTGCTAATAACTTCAGTCTGAGCGCACTGACTCAAGGACTGAACTGTGATGTCGCGAATGATCGTGATGCCTGCTTTAATCCTTTTGTGTCGCCTGACGGTAGTAACCTGAATTCACAGGCTGTTGCGGACTCCACCTATGTACAAAATCGTGTAAACGATGTGGAATCACTGCAAACCTTTGATCTGGTACTAAACGGTGTTATTGCTCCCGGTGGTTTCTCTCTGCCTGGCGGTGATATCGGTGCAGCAATTGGCTACCAGCGTCGCGAAGATCGCTTTGACAACATGCCAAGCCTGCACAGTCTGACTGGTGATGTATTCATTGGTACGCAACTGTTCCCAAACAGTGATGGTCGAACTGTCGATGCCTACTTTGCTGAGTTTGCATTACCGCTGCACGACACCCTGGAAGCACAGGTTGCCGTCCGTAATGAGAAATACAGCACAGGGCAGTCATCCACTGATCCGAAATACGGCCTGGTCTATATCCCGACTAACTGGCTGACACTGCGTGCCACTCAGGGTACTTCCTTCATTGCACCTTCACTGGATCAGTTGAATGCGCCTGAGTCTTGTGGTCTGACTAACGTTTCCGATCCACTGACTAGCTTTGCTGCGTTCACTGCGAACTGTTCTCGTGGTAACCCGGACCTGGTCCCTGAGTCTGCCGAAACAATGAGCCTGGGTGTCACTATTGAGCCAATGGATGGTCTGACTGTGGCCCTGGATTACAGCGAGACAGATTTTGAAGACCGTATTATCAGCTCAACAACGGCTGATATCCTGGCTCGAGATTACTTCAACTTCCAGCAGGCGACTGGCTATAACGGTGCTGATAAACCACCAATGGACCTGGTTGCTGCCTGGGTAGCGAACCCCTTGTCTGATGATCGTATCCAGCGTGATCCGAACAATCTGGCACAGATTGATCGTATTATCACCAGTGACACCAATGCTTCCAAAATGTCTGTTAAAGCATTCGATCTGAAAGTGGCCTACATGTTTGGAACACGTGATTTTGGTACCTTCAACCTGGGCCTGGATGGTACTTATGTTGATAGCTACTCCTATCAATTGTCAGAGGACCGTCCTGAAGTCGAAGCTGTTGGCAATCAGAACGCACTCACAGGTGCCGTACCGCCGATGCCGGAATTCAAGGCTAACGCGAGCCTGGGTTGGTCTATGGATAACCATTCTGCCAACATCATCGTTCGCTATATCGATGAGATCACGTTTGACGCAGACAAGTTCTCGTTCCAGCGTTTGCTGCCATTCAGCAACTATCGTGACGTAAGCGTACTGCGTGCTTCTACCATCACAGACGCCAGCTACACGTATTCTGGTCTGGAAGGTCTGGGTGGCGAGTTTGCATTCACCGTGGGTGCCCGCAACCTGTTTGACCGTCTGCCGCAGAAAGTCCCTATGCTGGGCGGCATGGAGTCCGTGTTGTACGATCCAACAGGCCGCATGGTCTACGGTCGTGTAACATTCGACCTGTAAGTACTTAGCTAGCAGTTATAGAAAAGGCCGTTCACTTGCGTGAGCGGCCTTTTTTTATGTAAGCAACAGAATCTATATTCATGAGTAGCAGTGTGTAAAAACTGCGTCTCCAGAATGCAAAACAGCGGCATTAGCCGCTGTTTCACTACAATTTGGTCGGGACGGCAGGATTTGAACCTACGACCACCACACCCCCAGTGTGGTGCGCTACCAGACTGCGCTACGCCCCGAATTGAGATCGGGCATTATACTGCGCTGGCCATATCTTGCAAGAGTAATGCGATTGAATTCACTCAGTCACTGTGCAGAATAAGCTTCATCTTTAGCCAGTTTGTATCTCATTGGCCTCTGGCACAGGAATTCCTCCTGGAATTGCAATAAAGTCGCCGTTCAGATCACAATTCCATGCATCTCTGCTTGGATCGAACACTGGCTCGTCGTACACTCTCATCTTACTTCCTTGATTCCTTAACCGGACCGCGAAAGGTTCCTTTAATTATGATCCCGCCATTCTCTGATTACACTGTATCGTCCGAGCTGGAAAGCCTGGATGATTCACAGATAGAGAAGTTCTTTCGTGCTGGCAGCACCATCCTTTCGCAAGGAGAGTCTGGCAATTGTGCTTATTTTATTTTAAGCGGTCGTGTATCAATCAGTGTGCGACGCTCAGACAATACCGTTGTAGAAGTTGGTACCCGAAGTGCAGGTAACCTGATAGGGGAAATGGCCATTGTTGATGACGGTACTCGAAGTGCAACGGTTATCGCTATGGATGATTGTCGGTTACTGGAAATTTCCAAGAGCGATTTCTCCAAAGCATTAGCCAATGCCAGTCCTTTGGTCGCGTTAGTGACGCGGCTGATTCTGTTGCGCTATCGCGATGTGTTGCTTCGCACCGAAGACCTCAAAGGTCTTGCCAACCATAGCGATATGCTGGAACAGACGGAAAAGAGCAGTACGGAGCTTAGCCAGGTCCTGGCTTCTGTGAAAGTGGCAAAAGAATTCAGGTTAGCCATCGCCAATGATCAGTTACTGCTGGAATACCAACCCCTGGTTTCTCTGGATAACAGGAAGATTTTGGGAATAGAGGCCTTAATGCGTTGGCAGCATCCGGTTCATGGCCGAATGGCGCCGGATAGTTTCATACCCATGGCCGAAGATACCGGGCTAATTGTAGATGCTACCTGGTGGGTGTTTGAGCATGCCTTGGCTGCACTGCGACGTATCCAGGACCAGACGGGTAACAGAGAGATTTTTGTCAGCGTTAATGTGTCTGCCCAAGATTTCAATGATCCGGCCATGCTGGATCGTTTGTTGCTGATTCTTGAGAAGCATGAGCTGGAAGCACGACACCTGCATCTGGAAATAACGGAGCGTTTGTTACTGCGACAATCTGATCAGGTGAGGGGGCTCCTTAACCGATGTCGGCAAAGTGGCATGTCTATTGCCATTGATGATTTTGGTACGGGTTATTCTGCCCTGAGCTACCTGCATACTTATCCTGTTTCGACATTGAAAATTGATAAGAGTTTTGTTGGTCAGATGCTGGATGACAAACAGGCATTAGGACTGGTTCGTTCCATATTGTCCCTGGGAGACAATATGTCACTGAACGTCTTTGCAGAAGGTGTTGAAACAGAGGAGCAAGCCAAGACCTTGCAGTCGCTGGACTGTAAAATTGCGCAAGGGTTTTATTTCGCGCGCCCCATGCCTGAGAATCAGTTACTCACTACCATAATGGAACAGCACTGAGTGTTTTCATGGCTTGCAGACTGGGTTTCTTCAACCAGCCTGACCGAGGCCAGTAGAGCTTTTCTGGGTAGTGCCAGTGTTGTACCGCCGCTGGTTCAAACCATTCATTTAAGTGGTGTGGTTCTGTTGACTGCCTGCGTCATTTTTCCTTCCATAGGCATATTCACCGCTTCTCCGGTGTTATTTAAATATCACCAGTTTCGGGCCTATGGATTTCGGTGTTTCTGGGTGGCTATCGGAATGATGTTAAGCTCAGGGCTGCCTTTTTTCCTGGCCAGACCTTATCGCTACGCGTCCAACCCGGTGTTCAGTATCAAAGCTGGATTATTGCTGGTGGGTTTGCCTTTGGCGATTGCGGTGTTGCTTATTTATCGTCGACAACTGGAATCGCGTTGGTATCTGAAATTGCTGGCAGTCATAACGATTATGGTATGGGTAGCACTGATACTGGCAGGGCGCTGGATTGCCTATTCTGAGTACCTGTTCTGGCCAGGGGACTTCTAATGCTGGACAGTGAGTTCTGGTTACAACTGGAGTATACCTCGCTCGCTGGTGCGATTGGTGCGACCTGGCTGTTTCCGCTTTTTAATTCACTTCATGTACTTGCCTTTGCCTTCATGCTGGCAGCCTTGTTCTGGCTGGATCTGGGGTTGATGATGGGCCGCTGGCAGCAGGTTCCGGTAAAAGAGACGATGCGCAGCTGGTTGCCCTGGATCTGGGTCAGCTTTAGTGCGTCGGTCGTAACGGGAGGCGCGTTGTTTATTACCCGTGCCAGCGCACATGTGCTGAACCCGGCATTTCAGTGGAAAATGCTGCTCATGCTGGCTGCGGGTTTAAATATGTTGCTTCTGCATCTTAGTCTGCGCAAACTGGCGAGTACAGACGCCCCCGGAACGTTAGCAGCCTGGCAGGCTGGCCTGTCACTGTTGCTGTGGTCAGGTGTTGTACTGTCGGGGCGCTGGATAGGGCATATTGTTTAATATATTGCGCGGTGATAGGTGATCAGCATGAGTGAAAGCTATTCTCAAGCCTACATTGTAGATGGTGTCCGGACCGCATCCGGACGCCGTAACGGTTCTCTAAGCCAGGTACATCCTGTCGATCTGGGAGCAGCCGTTGTTGATGAATTGCTGGACCGTATTCGGATTCCCGGCGATGTCATTGATGACGTCATTTTTGGCTGTGTCAGTCAAATGGGAGCGCAAGCCAACAATATTGCCCGCAATGTGGTGCTGGCTTCCCGGTTGCCTCTGGAGGTTCCCGGCGTCACGGTAGATCGCCAGTGCGGCTCATCCTTGCAGGCAATCCAGTTTGGTGCCCAGGCTGTCATGTCAGGCACGCAGGATTTAATCATTTGCGGTGGCGTTGAAGTGATGAGTCTTCTGCCGTTGGGCAGTACAGTGAGTGACGTGCAATCCCTGGGGAGAGGGGCGCCCAGAGGAGAACGCATAGACGAGCGTTACCCGGGTGTCGAGTTCAGTCAGTTTATTGGCGCTGAATTGCTGGCTAAAAAATACCATTTAAGTCGTCTGGAAATGGAAAAGTTTGCGGTACTGAGTCATCAGCGGGCAGCAAAAGCCATACAAAACGGGTTTTTCGATCAGGAAATCGTTCCTGTTGAGGTTCTCTCTGGTGCAGTTGGCGATGAAGGCAGCCGGGTTTTTAACGTTGATGAAGGGGTTCGCTTTGATGCCAGCCTCAGTGCCATGCAAAGTCTCTCTCCGCTACAGGAAGGGGGCTTGATTACTGCAGCAACGGCCAGCCAGATAAGTGATGGAGCAGCTGCCGTTCTCATCGCCAATCAGCGTGCCGTTGCCCGCTATGATTTGCCCGTCAGGGCGCGAATTCATACCATGACAGTGACGGGCTCCGACCCTGAACTGATGCTGGAGGGACCTATCCCGGCAACTGAGCGCCTGCTGGACAGAGCAGGCATCACACTGGATGATATTGATCTCTACGAAGTCAATGAAGCCTTCGCTTCCGTCCCATTAGCCTGGGTTAAAGCCATGGATGCCGATATCAGGCGACTGAATGTCAATGGTGGTGCCATCGCACTGGGGCATCCGCTGGGGGCGACTGGCGCAAAGTTAATGACAACTTTACTGTCAACACTCGAGAGGCGGGAATTGCGCCTGGGACTACTGGTAATTTGTGAGGGCGGAGGCACAGCCAATGCCTGTTTAATAGAACGTTTGGAACTACCACTGGATTTATGAGTTTAACACCTTCGAAATATACCGCCTTTTTACCGGGCCAACAGACAATTGACCATTCAGCGAGGCAAACACCTGGCGTTTGCTGGTCGGCTACCCAGCCAACCGTTGTGAGCCAACCCACCTTGATTCATTGGAATACGGAACTGGCTGACGAAATAGGTTTGCCGACAGCCTGGCAAGATCCGGAAAATCGCCTGCAATGGCTGAGTGGCAATGCTTTACCGCCTGGCAGTCAGCCTTATGCGATGTGCTATGGCGGTCACCAGTTTGGCCAATGGGCTGGCCAACTGGGTGATGGCCGGGTCATCAACCTGGGTGACGTATCAGCGCGAGACGGTCAGAACTGGACCTTGCAACTCAAGGGAGCCGGACCGACTGCCTATTCGCGGTTCGCTGATGGCAGGGCTGTGCTGCGTTCTTCCGTCAGGGAATATCTTTGCAGTGAAGCGATGGCCTGTCTGGGGATTCCCACTACCCGCGCACTGAGCCTTGTTTTGACCGGAGACTCTGTCGTCAGGGATGTTTTTTATGACGGTAATCCGGCTCCTGAACAGGGGGCTATTGTTTGCCGGGCAGCACCGTCTTTTTTGCGTTTCGGTCATTTCGAATTAGCTGCATCGTTGGGAGATTCAGCGATGCTTAAACAGCTGATTCATTATGCGCTCTCGAACACTTCAACCGGGCATGTGCCGTTTACTCCTGACTCAGATCTGGATGTTAGTGCCGTCCTGGCATGGTTTGAAACGCTGTGTGAGCAAACACTTAAACTTGCTGTTGATTGGGCCCGGGTCGGTTTTGTTCACGGTGTATTGAATACGGATAATATGTCAGCCATGGGGTTAACGATCGACTATGGCCCCTATGGATGGTTAGATGCCTACGACCCCAGCTGGACTCCGAATACCACCGATGCCGGTCAGCGCCGTTACCGGTTTGAGAACCAGGGACGTATTGTGCAGTGGAACCTGTACCAGTTAGCAAATGCGCTGGCTGTGGTCATTCCTGATCATGAGGCATTACAGTCAATTGTTGAGTCACTGTCATCGCGTTATGAAAGCCTGTATCAGCAGATGATGTGTCACAAGCTGGGTTTGGAGGAATTCGAACCTCGTCATCAGGGCATCATTAAAATGCTCGAAAATTTGCTGCAGTCTCAGGAAACCGATATGACAATTTTCTTTGATCGGTTAAAACAGTTTTCAGTTAATGGGCCGCAGGAGAACGAAGGAACCGCCGACTCTGGGAGTCAGGCTGTTACAGAGCTGCAGCACTGCGTTAATGATGCACTCTATGATGGTAAAGTGCTGGATGACAACCTGCCCTTATACCGACAGTTTGCACTAGAATATCGGTCAGTGCTCAAAGGAACCAGCCAGGAGCGTCGTCACCAATTGATGTCTTCAAGCAATCCGGCATTTATTTTACGTAACTATCTGGTTCAGCAGGCGATAGAGTCATTGGATGGAGGCGACCAGCAGCCCTTTGATGAACTGTTCCAGGCTCTGCGGTCTCCTTATCGCGACCAGGGGACATTATCAGCCAAACGACCCGAATGGGCCAGAAATCACCCGGGTTGTACGGCGTTATCGTGTAGTTCCTGAGTTGTATGTTACTGGTCCATGCTGACAGTGACATTATCCATATTAAGTCCTTTTTTGGGTAACACTTTGTTACTACTGGCGCTTGTATAAAGTGCGATGATCCATCATGCCGAGTCGGTTTTTCTGACCCTGACTGTATTCGAACGGAGCCAGAGTTTTGCGAGCTATTTTACGTCACCCTCTACTAATACTTTTTCTTATTGCTGTTGTGGTTCTGACTGTTTCAGTTTTCTATAAACTGAATGAGCAGAGTTCAGGTGCTGGTGGTTTTGCTGGGGGCCCCGGCAGACCCGGTGGTATGGCAGCGACACCTGTGACAGTGGCGACGGTAGGTTATGAAGAAATGATCAATCGGGTTCAGTCAGTCGGCACGGCCATGGCCAATGAATCGGTCAATGTGACAGCAAAAGTTTCTGATACCGTTAGCCGGGTTCGTTTCAGCGACGGTGATCAGGTGCAGCGAGGCGATGTTCTGGTGGAACTGACAAACTCTGCTGAAATGGCACGACTTGAAGAGGCGCAATTGGCAGTGGATGATGCGCGTTTGCAGTTTGATCGCTTTCAGCCTCTGGCTGACCTGAACCTGGTTTCCCAGTCCGATCTTGATACCGCAGGTAACCGTGTTAATACCGCAGAAGCGAGATTGCAAGGTGTCGTTGCCGATATGAGTGATCGCCTGATTATGGCACCTTTTGACGGTGTACTGGGCTTCAGGCAGGTCAGTGAAGGATCTCTCGTTTCCCCCAATACTGTCATCACGACACTTGATGATATTTCGACGATAAAACTAGACTTCACCGTAGCGGAAGTTTTCCTGGCTGATATCAACGTCGGGGCCAGTATTGAAGCCAAAAGTATTGTTTACCAGGACCGCACATTCTCTGGTGTGGTTACCGTTGTAGGTTCTCGAATCGATCCTGCGACACGCTCTGTCCAGGTGCGTGCAGAAATACCTAACCCTGACGGTCAGTTGCGTCCGGGGATGTTGATGACAGTGGATATGTTACTGGATCAACGGGAGACGATTGTTGTTCCTGAAGAAGCGGTAGTGCCGATGCAGGGCAGACAATATGTTTATTTGGTTGATGATGAAAATATCGCGCGGCAAACAGTCATAAAAGTCGGTGCCAGGCAGCCTGGGCGCGTTGAGATTCTTGAAGGGTTAGTGCCTGGTCAGCAGGTGATAACCGAAGGAGTAGGGCAGGTTAGACCTGACACCCCTGTCCGTATTGTTAATAACGCAGGTTAAGGGCTAAGGGGAAAGTCATCATGTTATTGTCTGATGTTTCTGTAAAACGGCCTGTGTTTGCAACTGTTATAAGTTTGCTGCTGGTGGCTTTTGGTTTGATGTCTTTTTCGCAACTGACAGTACGGGAATACCCCGACACGAGCCCGCCGATTGTTTCTGTAAGCACAAGCTATCCGGGTGCCTCAGCAGAAATTATTGAGCAACAGATCACGCAGCTGATTGAAGAACAGATTAATGGTATTGAGGGCGTCAATATCATTTCTTCCTCAAGCAGTGATGGTAGTTCGCGTGTATCGGTCGAGTTTGATGTTGGCCGTGACATAGACCAGGCTGCTAATGATATCCGTGACAAGATATCGCGTGTTACCCGGCGTCTGCCGGAAGACGTTGATCCTCCGATTATTGCCAAAGCTGATGCTGATTCCCGTCCGATTGCGTTTTTCAACCTTACCAGTACACAAATGAGTTATTTGGAACTCAACGATTACGCTGAACGTTATTTGGTAGATCAGTTTTCTGTCATTGATGGTGTGGCCAGTGTCAGTGTGATGGGTGGTGGTGGTTATGCCATGCGTGTCTGGCTGGATCGGGTGGCGTTGACCGCTAGAGGTTTGACGGTAACCGATGTCGAGGCTGCTTTGCGGCGCCAAAACCTGGAATTACCGGCAGGGCGCATTGATTCTCAGGAACGTGAATTTACCGTTCGCGTTGAGCGGGTTTATCAAACCCCTGAAGACTTCTCTGCCCTGGTCATCGCCAGAGGGGCGGATGGTCACCAGATAACCCTGGGTGAAGTGGCACGTGTGGAATTAGGTGCAGCCAATACCCGCTCTGACTTTCAGGGTAACGGCGAACAAGCTGTTGGCCTGGGTATCGTAAAACAATCTACTGCCAATAGCCTGAGTGTTGTTCAGGATACGATGGCGGTTATTGACCGTATCAATACGACCCTGCCTTCCCATATGCAGTTGACACTATCGAATAGTGACGCTCAGTTTATTGAAGAAGCCATCGACTCCGTGTATTCGACCATATTTATGACGGTGGTCCTGGTCAGTCTTGTTATATACATGTTCCTGGGGTCGTTCCGTAGCATGCTGATCCCAGCGGTCACGATTCCGGTATGCCTGCTTTCAGCGTTCATTGTGCTTCTTGCTTTTGGTTTGACGATCAATCTGATTACGTTGCTGGCGATGGTACTCAGTGTGGGTTTGATCGTAGATGATTCCATTGTTGTGTTGGAGAATATTCAGCGTCGCGTGGAGTCAGGAGAACCGCCTTTGCTGGCTGCATATAATGGTGCCAGACAGGTGGGGTTTGCTGTTATTGCCACTACGCTGGTACTGCTGGCTGTGTTTGTGCCTGTTATCTTTATGGAAGGCAACATGGGGATTCTGTTCTTCGAGCTAGCGGTGACTATTGGTGGTGCTGTTGTTTTTTCCACTGTGCTGGCTCTGTCACTGACACCCATGATGGCTTCCAAATTGTTAAAACAGCATGCCAGTGAGAGTTTTCTGACCCGGGCTGTTGACCGGTTTTTCAGCTGGTTGCAACGTGGCTATCACCAGTCGCTCGAGTATTGTTTACGCTTCCGTGCCGCAGTCGTCCTTGGGCTTTGTGTGATTGCCGGGCTGGTTGTTTTGCTTTGGCAAAGTGTCCCTTCTGAGTTCTCTCCGCAGGAGGATCAAGGCGTATTGATGGCGATGATGCAAGGCCCTGAAGGTGCCAGTATGGAATACATGAGAGAACAGTCTGAACTTATGCAGGAGACATTGACTGCCTATCTCGAACGGGGTGAAATCGAAAGTTTTGTCACCATGATGCCTGGATTTGGCGGAGGCAGCGGCGTTAACAGCGGCATGAGTATCATCGCATTGCCTGATTGGCAAAACCGGCCCAAAGCTACAGGGCAGGTGATGAGTGAGTTGATGGATACCTGGCAAGAAATTCCCGGCGTCAGAATCAATGCCTTCATGCGCTCGGGTCTGGTGCGCGGAGGTGGTGGTCAGCCCGTGCAATTTGTTCTGGGCGGCCGCAGCTACCAGGAGCTGGCCCAGTGGCGGGATATCGTAATAAGCCGTGCTGATGCCAGTGGTCTGTTTTCGCCGATGCGTTCGGACTTTCTGGAAACAAGGCCCAGTCTGACAATTACTGTCAATAAAACCCGCGCAGCCGACCTGGGTGTTTCCATCCAAAGTATTGGTCGCACGTTACAGGCCATGATGAGTGAAAGCCGGGTTACCACCTATGTTGATGGTGGTGAAGAATATGATGTGATTTTGCAGGCTGAAGATGCGCAACGGGCATCTCCTGATGACCTGACCAACATATATGTTCGTTCCGAAAATACGGGTCAGTTGATACCCATGTCAAACCTGATCACGGTAGAAAACAGTTCGTCACCTAATACGTTGAACCGTTATAACCGAACCCGGGCTATTACAGTCAGCGCCGATTTGCAGCCCGGAGTCACATTGGATGAGGGATTGGCTTTTCTGGAAAATGTGGTGTTGGAGGAACTTCCAGAGCACGCCCAGATTGATTACAAAGGGGAGTCGCTGGAACTGAAAGAAGCCAGCGGCGGCTTGCTGTTTATTTTCTCTATGGCGCTGCTGGTGGTTTTCCTGGTGCTTGCTGCCCAGTTTGAAAGTTTTATCCATCCGATGATCATTATGACAACTGTACCTTTGGCAATTTTCGGTGCCTTGATCGGCCTGTTGTTAACCGATGGAACGCTGAATATTTACACCAATATTGGCTTGATCGTTCTGGTGGGTATTGCCAGTAAAAACGGTATTCTCATTGTCGAGTTTGCCAACCAGCAGCGGGATGAGGGCCTATCGTTTCGCGACGCTTTAATTCAAGCCTGTGATATGCGTTTGCGACCCGTCATCATGACAGCACTGTCTACCCTTGTTGGCGCGCTGCCGTTGATTCTGGCTGCCGGAGCAGGTTCAGAGAGCCGGATTCTGCTGGGTACGGTTATTTTCTCAGGTGTTTTGATGACCACCATCATGACTTTGTTTGTGGTACCAGTTGTGTATGATCTGATGGCACGACACACGGGCTCGCCTGAGGCCGTCTCCCGTAAGCTGGATGACATGCAAAGCCAGCGCACAAGGGATAACAGCAGCGATAATTCAGCTACGGTGGCAGGGCCAGAAAGCGGCGCCTGACGAGGCTGTTTTCTGATGTTAGTTTGTGATTGTCTCGATATCAGGATGACGACGAGTGTCATCAGTAGAGGCAATCACAAGCTGGACAACACGTTCACCATCTTCAGCCGTGAAAACAATATTGTCTGCTTTGTTAATCCCGAAGTCTGATACCTCAGAATTTGACGGACGCTGCAGCCGATACAGGCGTTGTTTGGCTTCTGCCCGATAATACATTCTGGCAATGACTTCCTGGCCGGTATAACAGCCTTTCTTGAAATTAACGGTTCCGTTGAGATCATAATTCAGTAACTGCGGCGTATATTTTTCGCTGATTTCCGGGCGAATCATGACCCAGGCGGATTCTGTGCTGGCCACTGCCCAGTGCTCTGGGCTGGCCGGTTCCAGGGTATCGGGTAATTGAGCCATTAATGCTGAGGCATTGGACTCACCAGCGACAAAGAGTTCGTAGCGGGTGCCAAGCCGGTCGGTTTTATCCAGGCAAACTGCGAAGTTGCTGTCATCATTCAGGATCGTGTTTGTTGCCAGCGCCTTGGCGGCATCAGAGGAGGCTGCGTCCGCCATTCGCCAAAGCTGATACTGCTCTGTGACGATGCTTAGCTGGCAATCAAAGAACACCATGTATTTGTTCAACGTATTAGCAATAATGTCTGCCATCCCCTGACCAGCACACAGATAAATCACATCATTACATTGCCATACCCGCATACTGGCTACCACGCGTCCTTTCAGGTTGCAAAGGGCACCAGGCAATATTTGTCCGTCCTGCAACTGATCCATATCACAGCTCAACTGCCCCTGCAGAAAACGCCTGCCATCTTTCCCGCTAAGAGCAAGTAATGAGAAGTTGGTAGTGGTGTCTTCGTTGTTTAACATCATATTGGCCATCATGCCTTTTCGTTGGTTGTTCGATTTCGGGTGCAGATCCAGCAAGCCTGCGCAGATTGCGTTAGAATAGCTATATTACTACAGCATCTGCTGTCAGCCTGTCAGAGAGAAGTTATGGTATCAGAAATTGCTTATAAGAAGTTGTTGTGGCACAGCCGTCGCGGGATGTGGGAGCTGGATATTTTACTGCTGCCCTTCGCTGAAACATGCCTGCCAACATTGCCACAGAAATCCCTACAGATTTATGCTCGTCTGCTTGCGGAAGAGGATCAGGACCTTTTTGCCTGTCTGGTAGACAGGGTTGAACACCCTGATCCCGAATTAAGAGAGATGGTAGGCCAAATCAGAGCATTCGCGGCCCGTGAAAAAACCATGCCCCACTGATCGCAAACAGAACCGGATGGTGACTTTCATGTATTGCCTGGCGGCAATGGCTGTCATCGTAGCAGAACCGCCGGCTGTGATTGTATTGCTGGCAATGATGTCATTATTCATTTCCTGGTATCACTGGTTTTTCATCTCGGATAGTGTCACAAAAATCTCGGTCTTGAATGACACACAGATATTGCTGGAATCAGCGCAAGGGCGATGGATACCCGTCAAAGTCACTTGTCTGTATTACTCGGGTCTGGGGCAGGTGGTCTATTGCCAGGAGTTTGCCAGCTCCAGGCGTGCCGGGTTTGTCAGGCGGCTGTGGACAGTCGTGAGTATCTTGCCAGCTACGTTGACAGCCGTTGACAACCTTCGCAAAGAACGTTGTCAGTTACAGACTCAACTGGCTGATCCGGTAAGCGGCGATAACACGGTGTCATGCGCTTCCGGCAGACGATCCGGTACATCAATATTGAAATGAAGGCCCCGGCTTTCGTGACGCAGCCTGGCTGAGTCGACAATCAAGCGCGCAACCAAAATCAGGTTCCTCAATTCCAGCAGGTCTCTGGAAACACGATGGCTGGCATAGTAGTCCCGCACTTCCTGTTCCAGCAGCAGCAAGCGATTGTGGGCCCGGTCAAGACGCCGGTTACTGCGCACGATTCCTACGTAATCCCACATCATCCGGCGTAACTCATCCCAGTTATGCGCGACTACCACTTCCTCATGAGACTGGGTAACTCGACTGTGGTCCCATTCTGGAATTTCAGGTTTGCCACCCTGGTCGCTTTGCAACTTTGCCAGAATGTCGTCTGCTGCACCAAACGCCAGTACAAAGCATTCCAGCAACGAGTTGCTGGCCATCCTGTTGGCGCCATGTAATCCAGTACAACTGGTCTCGCCAATTGCATATAGCCCGGGGATATCACTGCGACCAAACTTGTCAACTGCAACACCGCCACAAGTATAGTGAGCGGCAGGGACTACCGGTATACGCTCTTTGGTGATATCAATGCCATACTCAAGACAGCGTGCGTGAATGGTTGGGAAATGACTTTTAATAAACTCGGTGGGTTTGTGGCTGATGTTCAGATAAACGCAGTCGCAACCCAGGCGCTTCATCTCATGATCGATTGCCCTGGCAACAATATCGCGAGGTGCGAGTTCTGCACGATCGTCAAATTGCGGCATAAATCGGGTGCCGTCAGGTAATTCAAGCGTGGCGCCTTCGCCGCGAAGTGCCTCACTGATCAAAAACGATTTTGCGTGTGGGTGAAACAAACAGGTTGGGTGGAACTGATTAAATTCCATGTTGCTGACACGGCAGCCAGCGCGCCAGGCCATTGCAATACCATCGCCGGTCGCACTGTCCGGGTTGGTGGTGTAAAGGTAGGCTTTGCTTGCACCGCCACTGGCAAGGACAACACAGCGTGCTTTAAACGTTTCAACTTCTTCAGTATCGTTGTTATAGACATAAGCGCCGATACACGCTTTTCCATCCAGCCCCAGTTTTTCCTCGGTTATCAAATCAACAGCCAGGTGTCTTTCAAAGAGGGTAATGCCAGCAGTGTTCAATGCCTTGTCACGCAACGTTTCAAAAACAGCTCTTCCTGTCGCATCGGTTGCATGAATAATCCGGCGATGACTGTGGCCACCTTCCCGGGTCAGGTGCAGCGGCTTCAGGTTATGGCTGTTCAATGGTTGCTGGTCAGTGCCCGGGTGAGCATCGTCAGGTGGAATAACTGTAAAAGGGACCCCTTGTTCTACCAACCAGGCAATCGCTTCCTGGCTATGTTCTACGATATGTTTAACCATATTGTAGTTGCATAATCCGGCGCCGGAGTTCAATGTGTCTTCGATATGGGCATCAATGCTGTCATTTTCATCCAGTACGGCGGCAATCCCACCTTGCGCCCAGAAAGTAGCACCCTGGTTCAATTGTCCCTTGCTCAGTACTGCAACGCGTGCTTTATCTGCCGTTTTAAGCGCAAGACTTAAACCTGCAGCACCACTGCCAATGATTAAAATATCAAAATCGTGCACGCTAAATGCTCCTGAAGATGGTGGTGCGGGGATTCAGAATTCTATAGACTCTGGGAACTTTTGCAAAGATAGTCAGTCTTTTGGTGCGTTCTGGATAAATACTTACTAATGGGGTCAGGGTACTGCAGTCGAACCTATGGATAATCAAGAAACCGACAATCAGCTCGTAGAACGTGTACTGAAAAACGATACCCAGGCTTTTACCCTGTTAGTGCTAAGGTACCAGCATAAAGTGCTCGGTCTGATTGGTCGTTTTGTCAAAGACCCTTACGAAGCGGAAGATGTTGCCCAAGAATCTTTTTTGAAGGCGTATCGAGCGTTATCGTCATTTCGTGGTGATAGTGCCTTCTATACCTGGCTGTATCGGATTGCCGTAAATACGGCCAAGAATTACCTGGTTTCCAAAGGCCGGCGTCCACCGAGTACGGATGTGGATGTAAATGATGCTCAACTGGTTGATGACAGCAGTTTGCTGCGAGAGCTGGAAAGCCCCGATGCAGCAATGGAAAAGGAAGATTTGCGAAAAGTCATACAGCTTGCTATTGAAGAGCTGCCTGAAGAACTGCGAACCGCCTTTAGCCTGCGGGAGTTTTCCGGGTTAAGCTACGAGGATATTACCCAGGTGATGGATTGTCCGGTGGGTACGGTAAGATCGCGTATATTTCGTGCCAGGGAGGCAATAGATAAACGAATTCAAGAGTTTAGGTCGGCTAACTGATGATCAAAAGGGAGTTTGCTGGCGGTGACTTGCGTTCTTGCCTGAATTTTATGACAAATTGACCTTAACCAGGGAACTCTCTGCCATGGTGTCTGTCAAACTGGCATAGAACGAACGAGATAGTCTTTAAAATTTAGATGGTCTGGAAATGGGCTGACCAGGAACTTATCGGCGTCAGAGACAGACCAGTTAATGAGACAAGAGGGCTTTTAATGAGTCAGGATCATAGCAACGATTCAAAATCTTCAACCGCCGTATCCGGGCCAGAGGCACTCTCTGCCTTGATGGATGGAGAGTTGTCAGCCTTTGAATACCGTCGCCTGAATAACGAATTAGAGTCTCATCCTGAGTGGCTTGATCATTGGGAGCGTTTTCACCTGATACGGGATGGCTTGCGAGCAGAACCCTGGGCTGAACCGTTACCGTCATCACAGTCTCGGGATGGCTTGTCTTTGAGTGAGCGCATTGCCGCTGACGTTGCTAATGAAACACCAGTCCAGCAAACCGGCCCCCTTGTGAACAAAGCTAATGCAGGTCGCTGGTGGCAAGTCGGCGGCAGAGTGGCTGTCGCTGCAACTGTCGCACTGGCTGTGTTCGCCGGCATGCAAAATATGCTTTCCACGGAAGGCTCTGGCAGTGCATCACCTGCTATGGCCTGGCAAAATCAGTCTGAATCATCAGTGCCGATGACGGCAGAGACACAGTCCTCAGCGCAATTGAACCAGAATATAGCTAACACTGCCTCTGTGGTGGACCAGGATGCACAACGTCGCCTGAACGACTATATCCGTAGTGTATCCATACCGTCGCGCACGGCTGAAGAGTCGACGCCGTTCAATATACTGCGTGAGTCGCCCCTGCTCAGACCGGTCTCAGACCGAGAACTGTTGCCTGTGCCACAGTCCACTGAAGCAGTCGGTCAGCAATAGAAACCCAGGCTTCTGCAACACAGCATGGCAGCATGAAAGTTATATCTCAGCATTGAACCCCCGGACGCATCGCGGTATGTTAAAGTTCTTTGACGACTGACAACTGCGGAGCGTTCATGCATTTCTCTCAAGACCAACGGCTCTCATTCCGGCAACTGGTGTCCACGCTTTCTCCTTTGGGGCTCTGGTTGTGCCTGGTTATGGCCTTGACTGCCGGAAAAGTATCCGCTCAGGCCATGCTGCCCGATTTCGCCGAGTTGGTTGCCGCGAACTCTCCCACCATTGTCAATATCACTACTCGTCAACAGGTCCCCGCGCGTTCAGGCGCAGACAGGGATGATTTGGAAGAATTGCTTCGCCAGCTCCAGCCGGAAGAAGAGCTGGATTTACCTGATTTGCCGACACGCCCTCGCGGCGGTGTGGGATCTGGCTTTATCATGAGTGAGGATGGTTTCATCATCACTAACCATCATGTCGTCGCTAATGCTGACCGAATTACCGTCACACTGAATGACAGGCGTGAATTTTTTGCTGAAGTGATTGGCAGCGATGAATTATCGGATGTGGCTCTGCTCAAGATAGATGCCGACAACCTGCATGCCGTCCAGTTTGGCAATTCTGATGCATTGCGTGTTGGTGAATGGGTGTTAGCGATTGGTTCACCTTTTGGTCTGGAGTTTTCCGCAGCAGCAGGTATTGTCAGCGCCAAGTCACGCAGTGTGCCATCTCGTGGCTCCACTAACTATGTGTCTTTTATTCAGACGGATGTGGCGATTAACCAGGGCAACTCAGGCGGTCCGTTGTTTAACCTGGAAGGGCAGGTCGTCGGCATTAATTCGCAAATTCTCAGCAGTACCGGTGGCTCAAACGGCATTTCATTTGCCATACCCAGCAATATGGCACTCAACGTTATCGAGCAGCTCAAAGAATCGGGAAGTGTCAGCAGGGGGTTGCTGGGGGTTCTGATTAAAGATGTCAATTACGGTCTGGCTCAGGCGTATGGCCTGGATGCACCGCTTGGTGCCTTTGTGGATGAGGTGCAGCCTGACAGCCCGGCACAGCGCGCAGGGATTGAAAATAACGACATCGTGATTGCCTTTAATGACATTCCGATTAATGAGTCCTCGCAGCTTCCCTATTATGTTGGTCAGGTGAGGCCGGGTACTGAGGCAACAATTACGTTGTTAAGGGAAGGCCAGCAACTGGATTTGCCCGTCGTGGTTGGTGCACTGCCCGGTAGCGAACTGGCGCAAGGCGCGAGCCCGCCCAGCCAGCCTCGGGGTAATACCTTGGCACTGACGGTAGCGCCTGTCATGCCAGAGCAGGCTGAAGGTGTCGCTGAATTGTCCGAAGGCGGTGTCGTGATCGACGAGCTGCGCCAGGGGCCTGCCCGCCAGGCAGGCCTCTCTTCAGGCGATATCATTGTCATGCTTAACCACCGCTCAGTGACATCTCTGGCTGATTTTGAGGCGGTTGTGGCTGAATTGCCGGAAACCGGCTATGTGCCCGTGCGTGTCATTCGCAATGGCCGGGGCAGCACACTGGCTATTGAATTGCAGTAGCCAATCGTGCACTTGATGCACGGAAAGCAACTGACAGTGGCGCTTTGTTCCTGTAGACTTGGCGCCCTCCAGAGTAACGAGTGATTCTCCTAAGTGACCGATCTCAGCCGTATACGAAATTTCTCCATTATTGCTCACATCGACCACGGCAAATCCACCCTGGCAGACCGCTTTATTCAATATTGTGGTGGTCTGACTGACCGGGAAATGGCCGAGCAAGTGCTTGATTCGCTTGAAATTGAAAAAGAGCGGGGCATCACCATCAAGGCGCAAAGCGTCACCCTGTTTTACAAAGCACGTGATGGTGAGCAATATCAGCTAAACTTCATTGACACACCCGGACACGTCGACTTTTCCTACGAAGTGTCCCGCTCCCTGGCGGCCTGCGAAGGGGCGTTGCTGGTCGTTGATGCCGGGCAGGGTGTGGAAGCCCAGTCTGTTGCAACCTGTTATACCGCCATTGAACAGGGGCTGGAAGTGATTCCTGTCTTGAACAAGATGGACCTGCCACAAGCAGATCCTGATAAAGTTCGTCAGGAAATTGAAGAAATTATCGGCATCGATGCTTCCCAAGCGGTTCCTGCCAGTGCCAAATCAGGCATGGGCATTGAGGACATTCTTGAGGAACTGGTGCGCCTGGTGCCGCCACCCCAGGGTAACAGAGAAGGTGCACTACAAGCCCTGATCATTGACTCCTGGTTTGATAACTACCTCGGGGTTGTTTCTCTTGTTCGCGTTATGCATGGCTCGCTTAAAAAAGGCGACAAGATCATCGCCAAAAGCATTGGCAAAGGCCATGTTGTCGATCATGTTGGTTACTTCGATCCCAAACGCCACAATCTGGATGTATTACAGGCTGGTGAAGTGGGCTATATCATTGCCGGGATCAAGGACATTCAGGGCGCCCCCGTTGGTGACACACTGACTCTGGCGTCGACTCCTGATACACCGGCACTGGAAGGTTTCATGAAAGTGCAGCCGCAGGTGTTTGCCGGACTGTATCCGGTTTCTGCGGATGACTTTGAAGATTTCCGGGATGCGCTGGAAAAACTGACCCTTAATGATGCGTCCTTGTTTTATGAGCCCGAAAGTTCGGATGCCCTCGGGTTTGGGTTCCGTTGTGGTTTCCTGGGCATGCTGCACATGGAAATTGTGCAGGAGCGGCTTGAGCGCGAATATGATATTAACCTCATTACCACAGCTCCGACCGTTGTGTATGAGGTAGTGACGCGAAACAATGAAGTCGTTAAGGTAGAAAGCCCGTCCGCTTTGCCGCCGACAGCCTCGATCATTGAAACTCGTGAACCGATAGTGCTGGCCAGCATACTTGTACCTCAGGAACACCTGGGCAATATTATCTCTTTGTGTGTTGCCCGACGTGGTGTGCAGCGTGATATGCAGTTTATCGGCAGCCAGGTATCTCTCAGTTATGAATTGCCGATGGCGGAAGTGGTCATGGACTTTTTTGATAAACTGAAATCTGCCAGCCGCGGATACGCCTCACTGGATTACCACTTTATCCGTTTCCAGACTGCCAGCCTGGTTCGTCTTGATGTCATGATCAATGGCGACAGGGTTGATGCGTTAGCGATGATTGTTCATCGCGACCAGGCGCATGGCAAGGGGCGTGTGTTAGTGGAAAAAATGAAAGAATTAATACCTAGACAGATGTTTGATGTGGCGATTCAGGCGGCGATTGGCGGTCAGATTGTTGCGCGCTCAACCGTTAAAGCCTTGCGAAAAAATGTCACAGCCAAATGTTATGGTGGTGACGTAACCCGTAAGAAGAAATTGCTGGAAAAACAAAAAGCCGGTAAAAAACGCATGAAGCAGGTGGGCAATGTGGAAGTGCCCCAGGAAGCCTTCCTCGCCGTTCTCAAGGTAGACAGTTAATGGACATCGATTTTTCCCTGGTGCTGGTAGTTCTGGTCGCAATTTGTGCATTTATCTGGTTGTTGGATCGTTTTCTGCTGGCACCAGGGAGAAAGGCTGCAGAAAATGGTGGGCAGGAGCCTGTTGTAGTTGAGTACGCGAAGTCTTTCCTGCCGGTTCTGACTATTGTCCTGTTGCTACGATCATTTCTGGTGGAGCCTTTCCAGATTCCGTCCGGCTCCATGATACCGACACTTGAAGTCGGTGATTTCATACTGGTAAACAAATACCATTATGGACTGAGACTGCCGGTTATCGGTACCAAAATCATGGAAAATAATGAGCCTGAACGTGGTGAAGTGATGGTTTTTATCCCTCCGCATGAGAACCAGTATTTTATCAAACGTGTTATTGGCTTGCCCGGCGATACGATTGAATATGTTGACAAGGTACTAAGAATTAACGGCGATCCTGTTGCAATCGATGTAGTGGGAGATGTGGCAGTGGAAACATCATCTGGCATGCGTGAAGGCATCCTGTTTAATGAAACGATTGGCGATGTGACACATCGCTCACAAATTATTAACCGGGGCAGTCGGGCAGGACGGACCAGTTGGGTCGTTCCTGCTGGACACTACTTCATGATGGGGGATAACCGTGATAATAGCGCTGATAGCCGCGTTTGGGGGCCGGTTCCTGAGTCCAATATTGTGGGTAAGGCCTTTGCTGTCTGGATGCATAAAGAACCCGGCTTGAACCTGCCCAGCTTCAGTAGAAATCAGTTTATTCAATAAAGGTTGAACTCAGCCCAGGACTTGCATGAGTGTTCGGAAACCTGGAGTAGATACTGACCCATCATTGATAAGCAGAGCCCTGCCAGTTCTGCTGCTGATTCTTGTTGTTCCTGCAATTTATATCGTCTATCGCATAACGCCAGCATACCTGGATTATCATTATATGGTGACCACGGCCAGGCAAATGGTGCATGCTGGTGAGGCTGAAAGAATGTCGGGCAGTCAGATACTCAATGACTTTAGTGCCAACATGCGATTGAATCATATCGACACTTTCCAGGCAGGTTATCTTCGCATTGAGCGTGACTCAGGGAGAACGATGCTGATTTTTGACTATAGCATTGATGTTGACATATTAATGGGATGGCATCTGACAATAGATTTTCAGGAGACGGTTCCCTGATGCTTGCTTCGCAATTATCAACACTGCAATCAAAGTTAGGTTATCGTTTTAACGATAGCAGTCTTCTTAAACAGGCATTAACGCACCGCAGCGTCGGCGCCCAGAACAATCAACGCCTTGAGTTTTTAGGTGATGCCGCCTTGGGGCTGATCATGGCCGATATACTATTCATGCATCACCCCTCGGCAAGCGAAGGGGATATGAGCAAGGCCAGGGCCAGTCTGGTAAATCGTCAGGCCCTGTCAACACTGGGCAGAAAGCTGGGTATCAATGAACTTCTGGTGCTGGGTCTGGGAGAGCGTAAAAGCGGTGGTGCAGACCGGGACTCCAACCTCTGCGACGCGGTGGAGGCGATTCTGGGAGCGGTTTATAAAGATGGCGGCTATGATGCTTGCTACGAGTGCGTTGACAAGCTAATGCGCGATGATCTGCCGACAGAGTCGCTGGATGAGATTAAGGATGCCAAGACACGCTTGCAGGAAATGATGCAGCAACAGGGCTTGCCTTTGCCAGGCTATGAAGTTGCAACAATTGCCGGTGAAGAGCATGAACAAAAATTTCATGTTGTGTGCCGGACAGCCTTGTCAGCGCATACAGCAAAAGGGACGGGAAGTAGTCGGCGTAAGGCTGAGCAGGATGCTGCTGTAGCTATGTTAACGTTGATCAGTGAGTCACCCTCAGGAGAATTTTAAAATGTCAGATGTGTCGACTGAGCAGGAAAAGCGATGTGGTTTTATTGCCATAGTGGGGCGGCCGAATGTGGGCAAGTCGACGCTTCTTAACTACCTGCTTGAACAGAAAATCAGTATTACATCCAGAAAACCGCAGACCACCCGGCACCGTGTTACCGGCATTCGTTCTGAAGGTGATACACAATTTATTTTTGTTGATACCCCGGGTCTTCATAAAGCAGATCACAAGGCACTGAACCGCGCGATGAATGCTACCGTGCTGGAAGTACTGAAAGATGTTGATGTTGTGTTGTTCATGGTTGACCGGCTGACATTCAATGAAGAGGACCAGATGGTACTGGATGCCCTGGCATCGATCAAAAAGCCGGTGTTGTTGCTGATTAATAAAATTGATTTGCTCGAGCAACGGGAACGTTTGTTGCCCCATATGGATCGCTTATCAAAAAAGCGGGATTTTGCTGAAATTATCCCATTGACGGTTCTCGGTGGTCATAACCTCGATACGGTACTGGCAACTGTCAGACCGCATTTGCCGGCGTCGCCGTTTTTATTTCCGGAAGACCAGGTGACAGACCGTTCATCACGTTTTCTGGCAGCAGAACTGATTCGTGAAAAAATTACCCGACAGCTCGGGGATGAGCTGCCGTATGAAGCCATGGTTGAAATTGAACGATTCGAGATAAATAAAAACAGCGTTCATATTCATGGTCTGATTCTGGTAGAGAAAGCGGGCCAGAAACAGATCATTATTGGTAAAGATGGAGAACGTCTTAAATCCATTGGCAAGGCTGCTCGCCTGGATATGGAGACGGCTTTTGACCGTAAAGTCATGCTGCACTTGTGGGTGAAGGTCAAGTCCGGTTGGGCCGATGACGAACGCGCCCTGCAAAGTCTTAATTAACCTGAGGTAGCGTTGGCCATGCGTATCGACATGCAGCCAGCATTTGTGCTTCATACCCGCCCTTATCGTGATACCAGTCTCCTGGTTGATTTTCTGACCCGGGATCATGGTTTGCTGCGGGCTGTGGCCCGTGGCGTTGCGGGTAGTAGCAAGCGAAGCAAAACCCGGATGATGTCGTTCCAGCCCTACCTCGTGACATTGTCAGGAAAAACAGAGCTGCTTTCACTGTATCAGAGCGAATACGCAGGTAATGCCATTACACTGAAAAGTGATCCCTTGTTTAGTGCCATGTATCTTAACGAGTTACTGGTGCGCACATTGCAGGTGAATGAGGGGCATGCGCATGTTTTTATCCGCTACGGGCAGGCCTTGTCCGGGCTTCAGTCAGGACATGCCATTGAATCAGTATTACGCCGTTTTGAATGGCGTTTGCTCGAAGAATTGGGTTATGGCATTGATACTGATGATCTGGATCCTGCGCTCAGCTATGATTTTGAGGATGCAGCTGGCCTGGTTATTGTGGACCACGAAACAGTTCCCGGCCTGTCATTCCCAGGGCACTTATTGCAGCGTTTTGCATGCTGGGTTGAAGAAGAGGGTGACAGACCACTGGAAGATGAGTTAGCCAGCTTTGCCAAAGTATTAATGAGACGGCGACTTGCTCCGCTGCTTGGAGACAAACCCTTGCTGAGCCGAAAGCTTTTTTTGGCAAAAAAACCGCCTGCTCCTGGTGCCAGCTACCAGGGTTGACCTATCACAGCAGTCCAAATAAAGGTAAAATTACTGCTTTCGAGTTTACCTTGAGTTGAGGTTGTTAGATCAGGTTATGGATTACCCGACGATAGATTCGCAAATTGGCCAGACGCCGTTAGTGCGTTTGCAGCGCCTTGCCGGTGAAACGAGCAATACGATACTGCTGAAACTGGAAGGTAATAACCCGGCCGGTTCGGTTAAAGACAGACCTGCCAGAAACATGATTATGCAGGCCCAGCAGCGTGGTGACATCAAGCCGGGTGATACCCTGATTGAAGCGACCAGCGGCAACACCGGTATCGCCCTGGCGATGGTGGCTGCTATTCACGGTTATCGTATGGTTCTGATCATGCCTGACAACATGTCTGAAGAGCGCAAATCAGCAATGAGCGCCTATGGCGCAGAACTTATTCTGGTCAGCGAAACCGAGGGCATGGAAGGTGCTCGCGACCTGGCAGATAAAATGGGCGCCGAGGGTAAAGGCTATGTACTTAATCAGTTTGCCAACACTGATAACCCGGAAGCTCATTATCTGACGACTGGCCCGGAGATCTGGCAGGCCACCAACGGGACCATCACTCACTTTGTGTCTTCCATGGGGACAACAGGGACGATTATGGGAGTATCCCGGTATTTGAAAGAACAAAATCCCGCTATCGAAATTATTGGCCTGCAACCAGAGGATGAGTCCAAAATTCCTGGTATTCGCCGCTGGCCACTGGCGTATTTGCCTGAGATTTACGATGCGTCACGCGTTGACAGGGTCGTTGATATTTCCCAGAAGGATGCGGAAGAAACCATGCGCGCACTGGCTCGTGAAGAAGGTATTTTTTGTGGTGTGTCCTCGGGTGGTGCTGTGTTTGGAGCCTTGCAGCTTGCCAGTCAGGTAGAGAATGCAACAATTGTCTGTATCATTTGTGACCGCGGCGATCGCTATCTTTCCACGGGTGTCTTCTCTTGATTCATCTCTGACTAATATTAACAGTCAATCATATTGACACTGTATCAATCTAAAATCCGAAAGTGAGAAATACATGGGAAACAAGCGACGCAGGCGTCAAAAGCTGCCTGCTGAACCTGTTAATATCGCTATTGAGCGAATGAGCAATGAGGGGCGTGGTATCGGCACTCTCAGCGGCAAAATTACATTCGTCGATGGCGCACTTCCAGGGGAAGAAGTCACAGCAACCTATACCGGTCGGCGGTCTCAATATGATGAGTTGAAAACCACTGAAGTGCTGAGCCAGTCAAGTGACCGGGTTACACCGCCCTGTCCGGTGGCATCCATTTGTGGTGGCTGTACTCTTCAGCATATGGATAGTGCCGCACAACTTCAATTCAAAGAAGGTGTGCTGCTGAATCACTTGCAGCACAGTGCCAACCAGACAGATTATGAAGTTCTGCCTGCAATGGCTGGTCCTACGCTATCGTATCGCCGCAAAGCGCGTCTTGGGGTTCGCTACGTGCACCGCAAAGGCGATGTCCTGGTGGGGTTTCGTGAGCAGGGAAACAGCTTTATTACCAATATGGAGCATTGCCCGGTCCTGGTCTCCCAGGTCGGACAGTTGATCCGGCCACTCCGTGATTTAATCCACAGCATGGATACCTGCCGTGAAATACCACAGATAGAAGTGGCAGTCGGTGAGTCTTCAGCACAAAGTGATGAAAATATTGACCAGGATCTGGTGGTCAGCCTGATATTGCGTCACTTGCAGCCTCTGGCTGACGAGGATCTGGCGCGGTTGAAAGCGTTTGCTGACAAGTATGACATCCAGTGGTTTTTACAATCCGGCGGGCCCGCTACAGTCAAACGTTTCTGGCCTGAATCCGGCTCCGACATGCTGAGTTACTTCCTGCCGGTTGCTGACGATAAATCGATTCGGATGCAGTTTTCGCCATCTGATTTCACGCAAGTGAATGCCGTGATCAATCGCAAAATGATCAGGCAGGCAATGTCATTACTCGATTTAAAACCTGATGATGTCGTTTTGGACCTGTTCTGTGGTTTGGGCAATTTCAGCCTGCCTATGGCGCAACACTGTGCTCAGGTGACAGGTGTTGAGGGCAGTCAGGAGATGAGTGAGCGGGCTACTGAGAACGCGCGCCTGAACAATATTGATAATGCGCGCTTTTTCAGTGCAGACCTGTTCACTGAGTTTGATGGTCAACCCTGGTCAGACCAGCACTACAGTAAAATATTACTGGACCCGCCCAGATCTGGCGCCATTGAAATCGTCCAGCGCATTAATGAACTGGCTCCCGATGTGATTGTCTATGTTTCCTGTAATCCGGCCACATTGGCCAGGGATGCTGGTGAACTGTTGCAGCAGGGATACCAGATGACTCATGCCGGGGTAATGGACATGTTCCCGCACACCGGGCATGTAGAGTCGATGGCGCGGTTTGTTAGAAAGGGTAGTGGGGCATAATTCATGGTACAGGTTCGCGGCGGCTACTCATTCAACCCGGATGGCAGTGTTAATTTTGAGCAATGGCTATCACGGTTGGAAAGCTATGTGGCCCTGGATAACCATGATCAATTGCGCCGGGCTTGTGATTTAAGCTGGCAAATCGAACTCTCGGTACGGGCAAGCCAGAATGACTGGACACCTGGCGTCAGCAGTTACCATACCGGACTGGAGATGTCAGAGATACTGGCGCAGCTGCACCTCAATGATGAAGCGATCGTTGTTGCGCTTCTCTATCGTCCTGTCCGTGAAACTCGTTTGTCGTTGCAAACCATTCGCGAGCAATTTGGTGACGCTGTTGCCAATTTGCTGGAAGGGGTGTTACGCATGGCAGCGATAAATGACACGGATACCAGCAAGCGACGTGTATTGGGTCAGAATGATGTACAAGTCGAAAATGTGCGCAAGATGTTGCTGGCCCTGGTTGATGATGTTCGTGTTGCGCTGATTAAACTGGCTGAACGAACTTGTGCCATACGTGCTTTGAAACAGGCCGGGGACGAAAAGCGGAAAAGAGTTGCGCGTGAGATTTTCGATATTTACGCACCTCTGGCTCATCGTCTGGGTATTGGTCAGCTCAAGTGGGAGTTGGAAGACCTGTCCTTCCGTTATCTGGAACCGGAAAATTATAAATCCATTGCCAAACTGATTGATGAACGTCGCGTTGACCGGGAACGGTTTATTGCCGAGGTAACAGAAGAACTCAGGCGACAGTTCAACCGCGCTGGTATTGATGCGGAAGTCAGTGGGCGCCCCAAGAGTATTTACAGTATCTGGCGCAAGATGCAGCGCAAACAACTGGATTTTGATCAGATATATGATATCAGGGCTGTTCGGGTATTAGTGCCGGAAACACGGGATTGCTATACCGTTCTGGGTATTGTTCATAACCTGTGGCGTGTCATTCCCAATGAGTTTGATGACTATATTGCCAACCCCAAAGCCAATGGTTACCAATCCCTGCACACTGCAGTCATTGGTCCTGAGCAGAAGATACTGGAAGTCCAGATTCGCACATTCAGCATGGATGATGATGCGGAACTAGGCGTATGTGCACATTGGCGCTACAAGGAAGGCATCGATGATCCCGGCTATCAGGATGGGTTTGCCGGCAAGATTGAATGGCTGCGCCAGGTGCTGGCCTGGCACGATGAAATGGGCATGGTCGGCGGCCTGGCAGAACAGTTACGCAATGATGCGGAATCTGATCAGCGCGTTTATGTTTTCACACCAGAAGGTCATGTCGTGGATATGATGGCCGGAGCGACACCGCTGGATTTTGCATATTACGTTCATACAGAAGTTGGAAATCACTGCTCTGGCGCCCGTGTTAATGACAAATTGGTGCCGCTAAACTACCAGTTAAAAACAGGAGACAGAGTTGAGGTTATCTCCAGTGAATTGAATGTACCAAGCCGCGACTGGCTTAAGCCGCACTTGGGTTTTGCGCAAACACCCAGGGCGCAGGCGAAGATTCAGCAGTGGTTTAAATCACAAGACCGTGAACAGAATCATGAATTTGGACAGATGTGGCTGGAGACCGAATTTCACCGTGCCGGCCTGGTCAATATTCCCTTTGAAGAAGTTGCTCGCAAGCTGGGTTGTCGCAATGGTGAGGGACTGTTTGTTTCCGTGGGGACCGGCACTATTACGGTTCCTGAAGTTGTTGAAGTCGCCAGTCAGCTATTAAGCCAGCAGGTCGATGACAGTGCTGTTAAAACGGATGGCAGCGTACTGCCCAATGATGAACCGGTAGCGCGAACGGTTGAAATACTGATTAAATCGCAGGATCGCGCTGGATTGCTGCGTGATATTACGACAATACTCGCGAACGAGTCGATTTATGTGTTATCAATTGCAACCCACAGTGATCGCGTCAACGGGACAGCAGAGTTAAAAATGCAGATTGAACTGACCAGTTGGACACACCTGTTGAGTGCGCTTGGGAAACTGAATGATATGGAAAGTATCATTGAAGCACGCCGAACTGAAGGGGGAGTGTAAGTGACGTCAGCTAAGTCGGCGCAACTGGAACAACTTGGACAATTGCTGGAATTGATGCGATGTCTGCGTGATCCCGAAAATGGTTGTGCCTGGGACCGAAAGCAGACCTGGCAATCGCTTTGCCGGCATACGCTTGAAGAAGTGTATGAGGTTGTTGATGCCATCGAAGAAGAAGGCCCGGAAAAAGTTTGCGATGAACTGGGCGACCTGCTTTTTCAGATTGTTTTTTATGCCCGTATCGCTGAAGAAGAGGGAACGTTCGACCTGGGTGATATCGCTGATAAAGTGACGCAAAAACTACTGACCCGTCATCCTCACCTTTTCCCGGATGGAACGTTGGCCAGCTTTGGCTCGCCCAGTGGGTTAAGTGCCGAGCAGGTTGAGCTGCGCTGGGAAGAAATCAAAAATGCCGAGCGCCAAAGCCAAAATGCTGGCAATGTTTCCGTGCTTGACGATATACCTCGTGCGATGCCAGCACTGGATCGTGCCGGGAAACTGCAAAAAAGAGCGGCTTCCATCGGTTTTGACTGGGCTGATGAGAAAGGGGTGTTAAAAAAAGTTGAAGAAGAATGGCAAGAACTGGAGGAAGCGTTAGCTTCTGCTGATCAGGATGCAGTTACACATGAGTTAGGCGACATGCTTTTTACCTGCGTCAACCTTGCCAGGCACTTACGTATTGATCCGGAAAGTGCATTAAGGCAAGCCAATAACCGTTTCGAAAGCCGTTTTAGACTGGTCGAAGAGCAGGCAAAAGCAACTGACCAGGCATTGGACGAATTAGATGAATCGCAGCTGGATGCCATGTGGCAACGCGCTAAGTTACAAAATTAATCAACGCCAGCGGCTGCAGTACCGAATTCAATTGAACATAAGCTAGATCAGACAGGAGAAAACTATGAGAATTATTTTGCTGGGAGCCCCTGGCGCAGGCAAGGGAACGCAGGCTCAGTTTATTACTGAGGCGCTTGGCATCCCGCAGATCTCGACTGGTGACATGCTGCGTGCGGCAGTCAAAGCTGGTACCGAGCTGGGTAAGCAGGTCGAAAGTGTCATGAACAGTGGCGGCCTGGTTACCGATGAGATCATTATCGCATTAGTAAAAGAACGAATAGCTCAGCCAGATTGCGCGAATGGTTTTCTTTTTGACGGTTTCCCCCGGACTATCCCTCAGGCCCAGGCCATGGTTGATGCGGGCATTGATATTGATCGAGTCATCGAAATTCGTGTTGATGATGAAGAGATTGTTTCGCGATTAAGCGGACGCCGTGTGCACCCGGGTTCGGGGCGTGTTTATCACATTCAGCATAACCCGCCAGCCAAAGAAGGTGTTGATGATGTAACGGGTGAAGCACTGGTTCAGCGCGAAGACGATAAGGAAGCGACAGTGCGTAAACGCTTGGCTGTATACCATGAACAAACCAGCCCGCTGGTAAACTTCTACAAGCAACTTGAAGAAGAAGGGACAACTGTTCGCTTTGTCAGCCTGGATGGACAGGATGACGTTCAGAACATTCGCAACAAGCTGGCTGAGTCGTTAAAGAACGGATAGTTATAACCCGCACAATGGCATCGAATGTTATAAAAACGGCATTCGATGCCCCTTTCTTTCAGCAAATGCTTGCTGATATTTTTCAAACCCGTATTATGATGCTGTAAGTCACTATATTTTATGTTATTGTGCCGCATAGACGTGCGTGTATTACGTAATCGATTGGGTGTTTTCTTCCAAAGTTTTCGGAGAGATAAAAAATATGGCCAACGTAAAATCAAAGAAAAAAACGACAGCCAAGCCAGCAGTCAAGAAAAAGAACACAAAGAATGTAAAGGATGCTGCACTGGCAAAAGCGGAAGCTGCACAAACTAAAGTAGAAAAGGAACTGGCAGCAGGCAAGAAAAAGTCATTAGCTGCAGAAAAGAAAGTTCAAACAGCTGCAGCGAAAGCGTCAAAAACTTCCACGGCAGCCAGCAAGAAAGCACTGGCTAATGCTCGTAAGGCTGCAAAACAAGCCTCAGCTAATCTCTCAAAAATTAATACTAAACTGACTGAAGCTAAAGCGCAGGTCAAAGCATTAGCGGATGCTGCCAAAGCCAAGGCGAAAGCTGAAGCTAAATTGCGAGCAGAAGAGGCCCGCAAGAAGCGTATTGAAGACAAAGCCCAGGCAGACCTCGAAAAAGCTGTAGAAAAGTTCAGCGCCCAGTGGATGCGCAAGCGTCGTAAAGAGGATGCAGCGAAAGAAGCTGCCCGCTTGAAGAAAGAGCGCATGAAAGAAAGAGCTGCTGCCAAACGCGCTGCAGAGCGTGCCAAAGTCGCTGCTAAAAAAGCTGCCGATAAAGCGCGTGCTGCTGCAAAAGCTAAAGCTGCACGTGAGCGCGCTGCGGCCAAACGTGCTGCAGCCAAAGCCAAAGCGGCAGAACGTGCCAAGCTGGCTCGCGAAAAGGCAGCCGCTAAAAAAGCTGCGACCAAAGCGAAAGCAGCGAGCAAAAAAGCACCAGCTAAAAAGCGTGCTACCACTGCTACTAAAACAGCAGCGAAAAAGCCGGCAGCGAAGAAAGCAGCGACCCGCAAATCTCCTGCAGCCAAGAAAGCCACTACCGCTCGCAAGACTACTGCCAAGTCGACAACTGCTACTAAGCCAGCAGCCAAAAAGACAGCTACACGAAAGACAGCGGCAAAGAAACCTGCTGCGAAGAAGACCACGCCTACTCGCACACGTAAAACCAAGAAAGCCGCTTCCTAAGCGCGCTTTACCTACCTTGATTATCCAGCCTGCATATCTTTGTGCAGGCTGGTTTTCTAATTCTCAGCGACTATTCTGATCATGCAGCAACCCATATTGGCCATTGAGACCACCGGCACTTATTGCTCGGTAGCGTTAGTTGACGCAGGGCAATGTTTCTTCAGTCAGTCAGACCGTAAACGAAGTCATGCTGATGAGTTGCTTTCGACAATCGATCACTTGCTCAATCAGGCATCTGTTTCCCTGGCTGACTGTGCTGCTATTGCGGTAAATCTTGGTCCAGGTTCATTTACAGGTATCAGAATTGGCATAGCTGTCGCACAAGGATTGGCTTTTGGTGCTGATCTCAAAACCTGTGCTGTTTCTGCCCTTCAGGCCATGGTGCTGGATGCTAGTCAGAAAGAAAAGACGGTAGATATTGAGCAGGTAGTTAAATCTGCTGTCAATCAGGATGGACGTGATGAAACCGTTTGGGCAGTATTGCTGCATGCACGGGAAGATGAATTTTATTTTGCCGAGTATAGCCTGGACAGCCGTGGTTATCCTGTGCTGGTCGGTAAAGAATCGGTGATTAACGGAACAGACATTGCTGCCTGGTTAGCGCTCAGCAAAGACAAAGGTCACCACACGGTTTTTGTCGGTGAAGCCTGGGACAGGATAGAGATGCCAGGGATTACTGCTGTTCCGGCCAGTGTTAACGCAAAGACTGTTGCCCAGGTTGCTCGCTATAAATTTGATCACAACATCACGCTTGATCCGACGGACCTGGTGCCCAGCTACCTGAAAGACGAGATGCATTACCGCACGGTGAGTAATGACAATCAGCCTGCCTGACACATTACGGTTAGAGAAGATAGATGGATGTTTATCGCTCTATCATGTGGATCGTCCGCAGGCTTTCATCAATGTCAATTTCTCTTCACCTGCCATGCAATATCGTCGCCAGCAAGCCGTGCGGCAGCAGGCGGTTGTGAAAGCAGCCGGGAAATTGTTTCTTCTTGATAATGAACCTCCCCGTCTGATTGATGGCACAGCAGGGCTGGGCGTTGATGCTTTTTTGCTAGCGAGTGCTGGATGGCACGTGTTAATGATTGAGCAGTCACCCGTCATGCATGCCTTGCTTGCGGACGGGCTTAAGCGTGCTCAGCAGGAAAGTCAGACGTCAGGCGATGCATTATTTACTGCAACCATTTCGCGCTTGTCACTCAGCCCTTGCGGCGATAGCCGTGCAGCCCTGGCCAGCGTTGACCCGGTCAGCGTGATTTACCTGGATCCCATGTTTCCGGCCCGCAAGAAAACAGCTCAGGTTAAGAAAGAGCGCTGGTTACTACAGCAGTTGCATGATGAAGATGCAGAAGGAGTGGGGTTGCTGGCGGTGGCAAAACAGCGCGCCAAAAAGGTCGTTGTCAAAAGGCCCGTGTCAGCCGAGCCTCTTGATAGCGTTCAGCCCAGTTCAATGCTGAGGGGTAAAACAAGTCGTTTTGATATCTATGTTGGCAATCTGACTGCGATCTAGTGCATAAGTCAGTCGATTAGCAGGCGACGCAATATATCTTCATAAACAGACGAGAGCGTTTCCAGGTCTTTGACACTAACGTGCTCATCCACTTTGTGGATAGTGGCATTGCAAGGACCCAGCTCCACTACCTGAGCGCCGGTGGGCGCTATAAAACGACCATCAGATGTGCCGCCACTGGTTGAGGTTTGTGTATTGTCACCCGTGACTTGCGCAATGCTCTGCTGAACCGCATCAACGAGCGGGCCTTTCTGAGTCAGAAACGGTTCGCCCGAAAGTTCCCAGTCAAGGATGTAGTTCAGATCAAAGCCGTCAAGTATGGCTTTGGTGCGATCCTGGATGACTTGCTGGGTCAGTTCCGTTGAGTACCGGAAATTAAAAGACACCTTGAGCTCACCAGGAATAACATTGTCAGCACCGGTTCCGCCATTGATGTTAGGTATCTGGAAGCTGGTTGGTGGAAAAGCGTCATTGCCTTCATCCCAGGTTTCGCGACACAGGGCATCCAGAGGGGCCAGTGCGCGATGTACGGGGTTGTCAGCAAGGTGAGGGTAGGCAACATGACCCTGGGTGCCCTGAACGGTCAGGCGGCCGTGCAACGAGCCTCGTCTGCCAATCTTGACGATATCACCCAGGCGGGATGTACTGGAGGGCTCACCAACCAGACACCAGTCAATGAACTCATCTCGTGCAGACAATGTTTCAACAACCTTTCTGGTTCCATTGATCGCAGGGCCTTCCTCATCGGAAGTGATGAGAAAGGCGATAGAGCCATTGAGTTCAACGGGTTCAGACAATAATCGTTCGCAGGCAGTCACCATGGCAGCAATACTGCCTTTCATATCAGCCGTGCCACGTCCATACAACATGCCATTGTGGATAGTCGGCTCAAACGGTGGGAATTGCCAGTCAGACTCCGGCCCGGTGGGTACCACATCGGTATGACCGGCAAAACAGAACAAAGGGCCTTTGTTGCCCAGGCGAGCCCACAGATTATTAACCTCACCAAATGGCATGGATTCGATCGTAAACCCCAGTGCTTTCAGGCGATCTGCAATCAGGGCATTACACCCTTTGTCATCGGGTGTTACTGATGGAATTCTGACCAGTGCTTTTGCTAACTCAAGCGTGTCTGAGCAAACAGCTTGGGCATCAGCTGGCGAATTCATATCATTACTGTGGTTGTCACTGGGCATATATCAGGTCTCAGTTGTTCGTGTGCAGTTCATCGTTCAAGGCAATACTGGTTTTATTAGTCTGGCACTCGACAGCGCCAGAGCAAGAATTGCGTCTGAACAGTAAATCATTTTTACCAGACAGCTCTCGCGCTTTTACCCACTCAACCAACTGCCCCTCATTATCAAGTACGCCCACTTTGGTGCCTGCGGTGACGTAAAGGCCTGCTTCCACCACGCAACGATCGCCCAGCGCGATACCGATACCGGCATTGGCGCCAATCAGGCAGTCTTTGCCAACAGAAATGATGGTGGTGCCACCACCTGACAGGGTGCCCATGGTTGAGCAGCCACCCCCGAGATCACTGCCAGCACCAATTGTCACGCCAGCCGAGATGCGACCTTCGATCATGGCTGCAGACTCTGTGCCCGCATTAAAGTTAATGAAACCTTCATGCATGACCGTTGTGCCTTCGCCGACATAAGCGCCAAGACGGACCCGGGCAGTGTCAGCGATCCTGACACCTGCTGGTACCACATAATTGGCCATTTTCGGAAACTTGTCGACGGACATGACATCAAGCAACTCGCCACGTGCCCGGGCCTGCAGTTGCCGTGCGCCCAGCTCTTCAATGGCAATGGCGCCCTGGCTGGTCCAGGCAATGTTACGCAGCACTCCGAACGCGCCCTGCAAGTTGACTGAGTGTGGTTTACACAGTCGGTGAGACAGTAAATGCAGTTTCAAATACACTTCAGCGACAGTTGTCGGGGCAACATCTTCCTCGATGAAAGTCGCTATCACACTTTGCCGGTTAACCCGAGCCGACTCCTGTAACTCACCGGGAAGCGGGAAGGTCGGATCGTTAGACAGATCCTGCATGGCCTCGCGGCTCAGTTGTATGCACGTATTACCGCTTTGGTACCCGCAAGCCTTGATGATATTGGAAATCGTATCCTTCTCAAGCGATAACATAGGCTGTGGGTAGAAAACTTCGATAATCTCCCCATTTTCATCCAGTGTTGCCAGACCAATTGCGAAGCTGTGAAGTTTATTCGAGCTCATAATTCGTACATCCTGTTTCTAATAATTAAATTGATTGAAGATTGCTGAGATCAGCGTAACCCAGCACCCACTGATCATCGCTGACGCGGACCAGAGGACGTTTGATCAGGGCAGGGTGTTGCGCTGCAATCTTTTTGAAACCGCTGACGGTCAATGCTGTCTCTTTTTCCTGTTCGGCAAGCTGCCGCCAGGTTGTACCCCGGCGGTTCACCAGTTGCTCCGGCGAAAAGTGCGCCAGCATGTCATCTATCAGAGATGGCGGAATGCCGTCTTTGCGGTAGTCATGTAGCCGCGCTGGCAGCTGCTGCTCATCCAGCCAGCGTAATGATTTTTTAATCGTGTCACAGTTTTTTATGCCGTAGACAGTCATCATGTAGTCAGCTCTTCCATTAACGTTTTTTTCAGGACCTCTATTTTATCAGGTTCAGTGATAGCCTGATCATTCTCATCGGTCACGTAAAACAAATCTTCCACCCGTTCTCCCAGTGTGGCAATTCGAGCATTGAGCAGTTGGATATCCTGTTCCGCAAATACTTTACCAATGGCTGCAAGTAACCCAGGCTGATCGATACCATTGACTTCCAGAATAGAAAAATCCTGTTCGTCTTTGTTGATCAGGTCAATCTCGATTTGCTGGCCAAAATGTTTCAGCTTTCTGGGCTGGCGTTTGCGGGGCACACGCAAATGTGCGGAAGGTTCAGCCAGGTATTCGCAAAGCAGTGATTTTATCTCGGCAATGCGGTCGGGATTGTCGCCCAATGCTTCACCATCACTGTTGAGAACAGAGTATGTGTTCATGCAGTAGTTCTTGGCGGAAGTAAAAATACGGGCATCATGGATGTTCAGTCCCAGTTGCTCCATTGCAGCGGCACTGCTGGCAAACAAATGACTACGGTTAATGGTGTAGATGAAGATGTGAGTCGCCCCTTCAGCAAGCGAGTCAGTCGTGTCCTGCACCAGCACCAGCGTTTCCTGGTCAGGGTTGTTGCGGTTGTGTTCGTCAATTGACTCTGTATGCCAGACAATATTGGCCACCGATTCGCGGACAAAATATTCGTCGTCAGTGTTTTGCCAGATTGCCAGTACAGCATCACGGTCAACGCCTTTGTCGCTGAGTTTGGTCAGTGCGCTTTCCTGTTTGTCCTTGATACGATCGGCACGGTCTATCGGGTTTTCCAGACCGCGTCGTAATTCTTTCTTGGTGCTCAGGTAGAGTTGGCGCAGGAGGGATGCGCGCCAGGCATTCCAAAGCGTAGGGTTGGTCGCATTAATGTCGGCAACGGTCAGTGCATAGAGATAATCCAGGTGTAGTTTGTCACCGACCTGCAGGGCAAAGTCGTGAATCACTTCCGGGTCTGAGATGTCTCTGCGCTGGGCAGTCATGGACATTAACAGGTGTTTGCCGACCAGCCATGAAACCAGTTTGGCGTCCCAGCTACTGAGGTGGTGACGTTCACAGAAGTTCACCGCATCATCCATACCCAGTTGCGAGTGGTCGCCGCCACGGCCTTTGGCGATATCGTGATAAAGGCCGGCAATATACAACAGCTCAATTTTTGGCAGTTTATTGGCAATATGGGCTGCAATAGGAAAATTTTCTTCAGCCTCTGGCAGTCGGAAGCGGCGCATGTTTTCAACCACCTGCAAGGTATGCGCATCCACTGTGTAAATGTGGAAAAGGTCATGTTGCATTTTACCGGTGATTGCGCCGAATTCTGGCAGGTAGCGTCCAAGTATCCCATATCGTGCCATTCTGCGAAGCTGGGCAGTGAGGTTATGGGGAGAGCGTAAAAGCTCCATAAACAGTGTGGTGTTGCGGATATCGTGACGGAAGTCGTCATCAATCAGCTCGCGATGTTCGCGGATCAGCCGGATAGTGGAGGCACGCACGCCCTGAATATCAGGGTTTTGCGCCATGAGTACAAAGACTTCGATCAGTGCAAAGGGGAAGCGGTTAAAAATCTGATCGTTACACGCCTCGATATAGCTATTGCGAATCTGAAAGCGATTATTGATTTTGCTGATTTCGGTTTTTTCACCTGCTCGTAAAATCGCCTCTTCAAAATGCTGCAACAGCAAATCATTCAGCTCCCGGAGCGTCGCCACAGCGCGATAGTACTGCTGCATGAGTTTCTCAATGGCCAGGCTTTTGTCGTCATCTTCCAGGCCGAAAATGGCAGCCAGGTCGCGCTGCTTGTCAAACAGCAGGCGGTCTTCTTTTCGCTTTGACAGCAAATGCAGGCCATAGCGTAATCGCCACAACAGGTTTTCACCTTCGCGTAACTGACTGAATTCATTTTCAGTGAGAAACCCGGGCGCAACCAGTTCGTCCAGGCTGTCAGCATTAAAATGCCGTTTGGCTATCCAGGCAACAGTCTGGATGTCCCTCAGGCCGCCAGGGGACGTTTTAACGTTAGGCTCCAGGGCATAATCAATATCGTAGTACTTATCATGCCGGGCAATCTGTTCATCGCGTTTTGCGGTAAAAAACTCCGGGTCCGGCCATACCTTGTTGTCCTGAGTTGTTGCAATCATTTCGTCGCGCAGTGAACCGGGCCCGACCAACGTCCGGGACTCCATCAGGCTGGTGGCGACGGTAATGTCTTTCAGCGCTTCACTTCTGCATTGCTTGATTGTCCTTACGCTCTGGCCAATCTCAAGGTTAATGTCCCAGAGCATGGTGAAGAACTGGCCAATACTTTCCCGGTTTTCCTTGGTGACATCTTTGCGCATCAGCAGTAGCAAGTCGATGTCAGAATGGGGGTGCAACTCGCCACGGCCATATCCACCGACAGCCAGCAAGCTGATTTCATCACTGGCGTGCCAGTCAAATACACCCCAGGCTGCCTGTATGATGTGATCAATCACGTAGGCACGACCCTGTACCAGTTCACGAATCTCCCAGCCATTGCGATATGCGTCATCAAAGATCTCTCTCGCATTATTGAGCAGCTCACGAAAAGCCGCTGTGGCCTTGTCAGCGTGCGCCTGGTTATCCAGTGGAGAGAGGTCCAGTTTTTCCAGCAGGCGTGTTAATGCCACTGGCGGGCGACTCGTTGCCGTTTCAGCAGTACTCATGTCAGGTAGTCTCATTTGTCAGTGGCGGAGGGTGTCGTAATTTAACCGAATGACTCTTCTGATCGTATTGTCATGATCTCAAAACCATCCGCTGTCACGGCCAGTGTGTGCTCCCATTGTGCGGAAAGCCGTCGGTCCTTGGTCGTGACCGTCCAACCATCAGTTTTGGAAAGCTTGGTGTGACGTGTTCCCAGATTAATCATGGGTTCAATTGTAAAGGTCATGCCTTCTTCAATCACCAGACCCTGGCCAGGTTTGCCGTAATGCAGGATTTGTGGTTCTTCATGAAAAATTTTGCCAATACCGTGACCACAATATTCGCGCACCACTGAATAGTTGTTGCGCTCAGCATGCTCCTGTATAACGTGTCCGATATCCCCCAGCGTGACGCCAGGTTTAACGATTTCAATACCACGATACATGCACTCCTGGGTAATACGGCACAGACGTTTCGCATGTGGCGCAACATCACCCACGAAGAACATTTTGCTGGTATCACCATGATAACCGTCTTTAATGACCGTCACATCGATATTGATAATATCGCCATTCTTCAGGATTTTCGATTCACTGGGAATGCCATGGCAGACAACATGGTTGACTGAAGTGCAGACCGACTTGGGAAAACCGTTATAATTCAATGGGGCAGGGATAGCACCCTGAACATTGACAATGTAATCGTGGCAGATTCTGTCAAGCTCACCTGTACTGACGCCTGGTTTGACGTATTCACCAATCATTTCCAGTACAGTTGCGGCCAACTGGCCAGCAATGCGCATTTTTTCAATTTCGTCCTGAGTCTTGATAATGACAGGCATGCCTGTATATTTCCCGGTTAGAATGAATATTGCTATTGTATGTTTTTACAGCATTTAGTGGAACCCGATAAGATGATAGATCCGAATCAGTTGCTTTCTCAGTTTTTGGGTAAAAATAATGTTGGTAACTCGCACCCGACAAATCAGCCGACACAGCAAGGTTCAGGCGGTAACGGTCTAACCGACATGCTGGGTGGCAGTTTTGGTAAAGGGGCAGCGGCAGGAGGCGTGTTAGGCTTGTTGCTGGGTAACAAGAAGATGCGCAAGATGGGTGGCAAGGCCCTGCTTTATGGCGGTGCAGCTGCAGCAGGACTGGTTGCCTACAAAGCCTGGCAAGGCCGACAAGGTGTCGCACAACCATCTGCCAATTATTCTGCAACGGCGCCATCACCGGCAACGTCCACGGCACAGGAGATTCCGCCAGACACAAACCAGTCCTTGCGGCTGATCAAGGCCATGATTGGTGCCGCTAAAGCGGATGGTCATATTGATGCCAGCGAACAGACTGCTATTTTTCAGCAGGTTGAATCCATGTCGCTGGATGCTGAGGCCAAGGCGTGTATTTTCGACTGCTTGTCAAAGCCTGTCTCTCTGGCTGAGCTAAGTGAAGGGGTGGGCACGATGGAAGAGGCGTCTCAGATCTATGTTGTATCACGTCTGGCAATAGACCTGGATCATCCGGCAGAAAAAGCCTGGCTGGACGCTTTGGCGCAGCGTCTGCAGATTCCTGCAGACCTGCGCCAAAACCTGGATCAGCCTTTTGTCGAAGTGGAATCGAGCAATGATCGCCTGAGCGACTCGCCACGGCCGATGGCATAGTAGGTGAGTCCGGCCGCTTCGACTCTGCTGGGCTCATACATGTTTCTGCCATCAAAAATGACTTTGTCGCTGAGCGTTTCGGCCAGCGCGTCAAAATTGGCGGCCCGGAAATGTTGCCATTCGGTGCAAATAATCAGCGCATCAGCACCCGTCAACGCCGCATCCCTTGTCCCTGTCAGCAGCAGGCCAGGGTGCTGTCCGTATATTCTTTCCACTTCTTCCATGGCTTCGGGGTCATAAGCCTGAACTTTGGCACCGGCCTCCCATAGCGCTTCCATGATCTGGCGGCTGGGTGCTTCGCGCATATCATCCGTTTTAGGCTTGAAAGACAGTCCCCAGAGGGCAAATGTTTTGCCTTTGATGTCACCTTGGTAATGCTGGTTCACCCGGTTGACAAGGTGCAGCTTTTGCTTGGCATTAACCTGCTCAACTGCATCCAGGATGCGCATTGGCAGGCCGTGTTCGCCGCCGGTGCGTTGTAAGGCCTGGACATCTTTCGGAAAACAGGAGCCACCATAGCCAATGCCCGGGTAAATGAACTGGTAACCGATACGGGGGTCGGAGCCAATACCGTGTCGAACCTGTTCCACGTCGGCACCCAGTTCCTCAGCCAGAATGGCGATTTCATTCATGAAACTGATTTTTGTCGCTAACATGGCGTTAGCGGCATATTTAGTCAGTTCGGCTGCTCTGATATCCATGAAGATCATGCGATCAGAATTGCGGTTGAATGGCGCATATAGCTCGGTCATTTGTTTGCGCACATGGTCCGAATCAGTGCCGACGACGATCCGGTCTGGTTTCATGAAGTCATTGACCGCGGCGCCTTCTTTGAGGAATTCGGGGTTCGACGCAACATCAATAATCAGATCTTTGTTTCTGGTGGTCAGTTCTTCGACAATGGCCGCTTTAACCTTGTCTGACGTGCCAACAGGAACGGTAGACTTGGTGATGACTGTTTTACGCACTTCCATGCGTCGTCCCACATCCCTGGCAACTGCAAGTACATATTTCAGGTCTGCTGAGCCGTCTTCATCGGGCGGTGTGCCGACAGCGATAAAGATAATGTCAGCAAAGGCGACAGCCTCATCGGCATCATCGGTGAAGTGTAAATTGTCCAGTTTGCTGTTTTCAGCGACGATATTCTCCAACCCGGGTTCATAGATCGGAATAATGCCATTGCGCAATTTTTCGACCTTCTGACTATCCACATCCATGCACATTACCTGGTGGCCTGAGTCGGCCAGGCAGCTACCCGTTACAAGGCCTACGTAGCCAGTTCCAAATATCGTTACCTTCATGTAAGAACTTCCCTGACAAATGTAAAAGACCAAGTTTAGTACAGCTGCTTGTCACTGTCATGACACATATGGGTAATAACCCGCCGCTATTCGTTAAAAAATTTTAATACCTGTTCCCGCTTGGCCTGGGCGTCAGCAATACCCAGTTTCATCAGGTCACTGCAATAATGATGATCAAACATCAGCAGGCTGGCCAGAGAGTTTGAGTTGGTATCGCGTAAAAACAGGCGTATCGACTTCGGCAGGCGATGGTAATGCGCATCGGCGATATGGTTAGGATCTTCTGACGGAGTAATACTGAGCAGGTCAATAGGTCGAATGTCGTGGGCCGGCTTACCCCGGCATTGAGCCAACAGGGCGTTATGACGCTGCAGTGTCGCAATGTCATGCTCCAGTGAGTCAACAAACGCACTATTGAGGATATGCCCAAGGATTTGTGACAGGGACGGCTGGGCGACATCCTCATCTTTCGCGGGGTGTTTGCGCCGGCTGCCGCTAACGCCAATCGCCAGTATTTTTTCAGCCCCCAAATGAATCGCGGGACTCAGTGGTGCCAATTGACGAATGGCGCCATCACCAAAGTATTCCCGGTTGATTTTGATGGCAGGAAATAACGATGGGATAGCTGTTGAGGCCATCAGGTGCTGGTGGCGAAGCTCTGTACGAATGCCAATTCTGTGTGGGCGGCTCCAGTTGTCTACCTCTTTGGTTGACTGAAAAAAAGAGACAGACTCACCACTGCTATACCCGGAAGCATTCACTACAAGGCTATCCAGGTACCCCAGGGACATGTTTTCACCAACCCGCTCAAGCTTCAGAACGCTGGATAGCAGCTCCTGCAGAGGCCTGTTATCGAGTAGAGATGGCGCCATCTTGCGACCGCGATTGGCTAGAAATGAGAAAACCCAGTTTGAGGCGCTACTGAGCAAACCCGAGGAATCAAGGCGATAAACACGATCAATGGTGATGTTTTCCCAGACATATTCAAGCATTCGCACGGAAGTTTTCAATTTATGTGCATGGGTCGCCAGTCCGGTGGCGTTTAACGCTCCGGCCGAGGTGCCAGAGATAATACGGAAAGGGTTGGGGCGGTCATCATTAAGTATGCGGGCAATGCCTCTCATGACCCCGACCTGGTAAGCAGCTCTTGCTCCGCCACCCGATAATACCAATGCAGTTTGAGGAACAGGTTTATTGTCTTGTCGGCTTAGCATATTATCACTGGATTCCTGATCATATTGCGCATGCATGTTGCGCTTAACGCTAACACGGATTGAGAATGTCAGACAGACTGGTTATTGCCATTTCTTCACGTGCCTTGTTCGACCTGAACGAAAGTCACTCTATATTTGAAGAACAGGGCCTGGATGCTTACCAACAATATCAGATTGCTCATGAAAATGAGCCCTTGCAGCCAGGCGGTGCTTTCAGCCTGGTTCGAAAACTGTTGCGGTTGAATGAAAATCTTGACCGCCAGGCGGTTGAAGTGATTTTACTTTCCAGGAACAGTGCGGATACCGGCCTGCGAATCTTTAATTCAATTGAACATTACGATCTGGCTATTTCACGTGCTGCCTTTTCCGGCGGTGACAGCCCCTATCGCTATATCGCTGCCTTCAATTGTCACCTGTTTTTATCCATGGATGGGGCTGATGTCAGACATGCCCTGGAGTCAGGTGTAGCAGCTGCAACTATTTTACCGTCCAACCCCCAAACCAATTCTTCCGGTCGTTTAAAGTTTGCCTTTGACGGGGATGCGGTACTTTTTTCAGATGAAGCTGAGCGTATCTATAAAACGCAAGGGCTGGAAGCGTTTACCCGCAGCGAGAAGAATTCGGCTGACCAGCCGCTGTCAGGCGGACCCTTCAAGCCTTTCCTGTCAGCGCTCCAGCAACTGCAAACGGCATTTCCGGCTGGTGAATCTCCCATACGTACCTGTCTGGTTACTGCGCGCTCAGCGCCAGCCCACGAGCGTGTCGTAAAGACGTTGCGAGCCTGGAATATTCGTATTGATGAAAGCCTGTTTCTGGGTGGCATGGAGAAGGGCAGTTTCCTGAAAGCGTTTGATGCGGATGTCTTCTTTGATGATCAGCAAGGACATTGTGAATCAGCGCGAGAGCATGTTGCGACAGGTCATGTGCCTCACGGGGTGGCAAATGAGCTGAAAGCACAGAATAAATCAGCAAAAAATAATAAAAAGGATTCATCATCATGAAACTTCAGCAGCTTCGCTATATCTGGGAAGTCGCAGCCCATGGCATGAATGTTTCAGCGGCTGCAGAAGCCTTGCATACGTCGCAGTCCGGTGTCAGCAAACAGATACTGGCGCTGGAAGATGAGTTGGGTGTCGAGATATTTATCCGCAACGGCAAACATATCGCAGGCATGACAGCCGGTGGTACGGAGATAGTAGAGCAGGCGGGGGAGCTGTTGCTGCGAGCCGAGAATATCAAGCGGACGGCGGCGGAGTACAAGAATGAACTGGTTGGCAGCCTGTCGCTGGCGACCACCCATACACAGAGCCGTTATGTCCTGCCACCGGTGTTGTCAACGTTTATTCGCAAGTTTCCAGATGTGTCGTTGCAGCTGCATCAGGGGACACCGTTACAGATAGCCGAACTGGCCGCTAAAGGTGTGGCGGATTTTGCCATTGCCACCGAAGCCATGGAACAGTTCAATGACCTGATGATGATGCCATGCTATCAATGGAACCGTGTGGTGCTTGTTCCTGCTGGCCACCCGCTGGTCGGGCGGGGGAAACTGCAATTGGCCGATCTGGCAGAATTTCCATTGGTAACTTACGTGTTGGGTTTCACGGGTCGTTCCCGGCTGGATGATGCTTTTGCGAGTAAAGGGTTACAGCCCAAAGTTGTTTTTACCGCCGCGGATGCGGATGTGATCAAGACTTATGTGCGGCTGGGGATGGGGATCGGTATTGTGGCCAGCATGGCTTATGATGCTGACAAAGACAGTGACCTGGTGGCACTGGATGCCAGTCATCTCTTTGAGTTCAGTCTGACTAAAATTGGATTCAGGCGGGGGATGATGTTTCGTGCTTATATGTTTGATTTTGTTGAGATGTTTGCCCCGCATTTGAGCAGGGCTAAAGTCCACGCCGCATTGAAGTGTTCATCTCAGTCAGAGGTTGATGCGCTGTTCTCGGACAGCGAGGTACCTACGCTCTGACCCGACTTTATTTGTCAAAGCCAACCAGGTTGACCTTGTGCAGGCCGCATTCTTTTGCCGTGGCTTCCTCCCACCACCAGCGGCCTTCACGTTCGTGCTGATTAGGGCCAATGGGTTTGGTGCAAGGCTCACAACCGATGCTGACAAAACCACGATCATGCAGCGGATTGTAAGGCAACTCAAACATCCGAATGTAGTTCCACACCTCAGCCGAGCTCCAGTTAGCAAACGGATTAAATTTCAATAATGTTTTGCCTGGACCTGCAAAGGTTGTGTCCTGCTGTGCCACCGGGACATCAGCACGAGTCGGGCTTTGATCTTTACGCTGACCGGTAATCCAGGCATCGTAACTTCCAAGCTGACGTCGTAACGGCTCGGTTTTACGAATTCCGCAGCACTCTTCATGGCCATCTTCATAAAAACTGAACAACCCCTTTTCACGAGTCAGTTTCTGGATGGACTCCGTGTTCGGTGACAGGATGGTTAAATTAAGATTGTATTCCTTGCGCACTTTTTCAATAAACGCATAAGTTTCCGGGTGCAGGCGACCGGTATCCAGAGTGAATACGGGGATATCCTTGCGCAACTTCCAGGCCATGATGACTAAAGCCACATCTTCCGCTCCACTGAACGAAACACAGACATTATCGATATCAGTCAGAACCGTCTTCAGAATATCTCTGGGCTCATAATCCTGAAAAGTTGTATTCAGTTCGTCGATGTTGGCTGTGCTGATGGTCATATTGGCTATCCAGAGTACTGTTCGCTATTTGATCTGCTTGCGGGGCGCTGGCAATTGTGCTGCGCCACAGCAAAGGTGCGTATCATACAACGCCGGGGCTGGTACTTCCATGTCGGGCATACTAAAATGCGCGTTTTTGCATCTGACGAGAGGTGGGTTGTGGAGTTAGCTTGTCTGGACCTTGAAGGCGTTCTAATACCAGAGATATGGATCGACTTTGCTGAAAGAACGGGAATCGACGAGCTTCGTGCCACGACGCGTGATATCCCGGATTATGATGAATTGATGCAGCAACGTCTGCGTATTTTGCGGGAAAACAATCTGGGTCTGCCGGATATCCAGGCGGTTATCGATCAGATGGCACCGATTCCGGGTGCCAGAGAATTTATCGACTGGTTACGTGAGCGCTTCCAGGTCATCATTCTCTCCGACACGTACTACGAGTTCGCTCAGCCCTTGATGCGGCAACTGGGTTTTCCAACCCTGTTTTGTCACAAACTGGAAGTCGGCGATGATGGCATGATTACGGATTATCATCTGCGCCAGAAAGACCCCAAACGACAGTCAGTAAAAGCGTTTCACAGCTTGAATTATCGTGTGATTGCGGCTGGTGACTCGTATAACGATACGACGATGCTGTCAGAAGCCGATGCCGGTATTTTGTTTAAAGCCCCGGATAATGTCATCGCTGAATTCCCTCAGTTTCCAGCAGTCCATGAATATGCTGAGCTGAAAGAAGAATTCCTGAAAGCCAGCCAGCGAGCGCTATCGCTGTAATACAGATTAGTGTACAGGTTGGTATTGCAAGGTCAGTTAGCCAAGGTCAGTCCGCTCAGTAAGGCGCTGACCTTGTCATGACACTCCTGATACTCTTCCTCTCCATCGGAGTCTGCCACAACTCCGCTGCCTCCCCAGCAAAAAATATCCTGTTCAGTGCACTGCATCGTTCTGATTGCGATGTTGCTATCCAGTCTGTTGAATTCGTCCAGATAGAATACTGAGCCGCAATAGGCACTACGTGGCACGGTTTCCAATTCAGAGATGATTTGCATGGCACGAATTTTCGGAGCTCCGGTTATCGAGCCACCGGGAAATGCGCTGATCAGCAATTGCAGAGCACTGACACCTTTTGGCAGTCTGCCGCGTATTGTGCTGACCAGATGGTGTACCTGACTGAAGCTCTGTAGCTCGAACAAAGCATCGACTTTGACAGATCCCGTTGCACAGATCCTGCCCAGGTCATTTCTGAGCAGATCGACTATCATCAGGTTTTCTGCACGGTCTTTTTCGCTTTGTGTCAGGGATTGAGCAGCGGCACTGTCAATCTCAGGATCAGTGTGGCGAGGCCTCGTGCCCTTAATAGGCTGAGTGAGTACATCGTTTTGATTCACCTGAATAAACCGTTCTGGTGAGAGGCTTAAAACACCGCCGCCTAAATTGCTGACATAGGCCGAGAAAGGACTGTGACTCAATTTACGCAATGCCAGGTAAGCTGCTAACGGATCACCTTTATAAGGTGCTGTAAAAGACAGGGCGAGGTTGGTTTGATAGCAGTCGCCCGCATGAATCCAGTGCTGTAATTGGTCAAAAGCCATGACGTACTGGCGTTTGGAAACAAGCGGTCTGAAATGAGCTTTGAGCTTAAACTCTGAAATAGAGGCTGTCGCTGGTGGTCGTGATTGTGATGACTTCTCTAACCAGGGACCTAGGGTCGTCAATAATTTTTCAACGGTTGCGGTACTGCACTCTGGGCGAACAATCAGACGGCTACGCTTTGTTTGGTGATCAACAATGACAAACCAGGCGTACCAGCCCATCCATGCATCAGGGACTTCCTGCAGGTGCGTTAAGGCTGGCGTTAGCTGCGATACTCGTTTGTAGCCAGATACTTCATGCTGCAAAAAATGGTATCCCATAACACCCATAAAGCCGCCAGCGAAGGGTAATGCCAGCAGTTCTGCGCGGCAGTGAGGGTCCAGGTTATCCGTGTCGAGACGGTAGCGATTGAGTATTTGCTGGCAGAGCAGCGGGAAAGACTGCTCTGTGGCGATTGTCCAGGGTTGGCTGGCAGAAGATTTAAACTGAAAAACGGTCTGATTATTGTCACGGATAGCGCGTAATTCGCACTCAGGCATTGCACTTAGAATGTCATATCGGCCATTGGGGTGTTGGCCCAGCCCGCTGTCCAGACAAGTGGCACCGCAAAGCTGCCCAATCGTTGCAATCAACGAGGCGCTATCCCGGTGATAGAGCAGGCTGTAGGATGTTATCTTGTGCATTAAGGAAGTACGTCAACCCTGACGGCAAAATCAGCTGTTTGCTGGAGACTTTGAGTCGGTACCTGCGCATTATCCTGATCCGTTTGGTTGTCCAGGGCAGTTGTAGTTTCTGCGCCGGTATTGATTGGGTCCAGTGTCACCCACTGCCCCAGGGGCATGGAAACGCGGTATGTTGGCAACAGCGCCTCAATGCCAAAAGTCTGTATATCAGCATGTACAGTTGAGCCGGTAATTTCAGCTTCAATACGCAACGATGCAGCGGGTTGTGCTGTTGTTTCCAGGTCTCCCTCATTGGTTGTGGCGCTGACTTGGGCATTGTCTGTAGTGGTACCCTCAGGAAGTGCAGCGTTGCCAGCCAATGCTAGGACAAACGTATTCATTTCAAATTCCAGTGCCTGCATACTTTGACGGTCATCTATGTTCTCACTGGAGGAAAAAGAGGGGTCAATACTGAGTACAAGTCGCCGGGCTGGTACGTCGAATGCATCAAGCGCTCTTTCCAGCTCAACTAAATTGCCAGCCGTGGTATTGATTACCAGCTTGTCAGCGATCCTGCCGATATCTCCGCGCGGATCCAGCAATGGTCTCAGTCGCTCCAATGCTGTCACAGGTGAGCGATGCTCAAGCGTTACAATGAGGTTAGCCGCTCTGTTGGTTGCAGCACTGTTATTGTCATCAGATGCAGATTGATTCTGCTGACCCTGCACGTTGCTACCGATAAGGGTCAGAGAAAATATCAGAGCCAGTGGGAACAGATGCTTTGCAGTCATTGGTTGCATTCGGGTTCATCCAGATAAAGTGTTCCGGTCTGGCAAAGAGACCGGGTTATTTGCTTAATTTTCAGATCATGACGGGATGCCTCGATCCAGTCATCTGCTACCGGCTCAGTCCAGTCAGAGTCACATAAAGACTGTACCAGGGACAAGTGTACGCTGTTCAGTTGCAGGGTATTTCCATCCGCAAACAAAAACAAACTATCACCCTCGATGGCATAAGCAAATCTGGCACCGGGTCTGCGCCATAGCTTTAGTAACTGAGCGTCAGGTGAAGTGCCATAAAGTTCTGCTTCAATACGGTTTAACTCGTCATCATCTGTTTCGTCGAGGATTTCGTCCCGAGGTGTTGTCATGTTCTGACCAAACCATTGCCGAATGGCTTGGGGGTTATTCGCCAACGCTGACAGGACAGTCTGAAGTGATGCAATGGCGTTCTCGGGAATTTCAGCCGGGTGGACAGGTAATGCCGGGGCGAAATCACGGTAACGTTTTTCATCGCTTAACTGCTCGGCAATCTGTTCTGCGGCCCCCATGATCATATCAGCATGGGAGGGTGCCCTGAAACCCAGTGAGTAAGTGATGCTATCGCCAATGGCGACTCCATGATGAGCAATACCCGCAGGGACATAGAGTATGTCGCCGGGGTTCAATAACCATTCGTGCCTGGCTTCAAACTGCTTCAGTAATTTCAAACCACTTGCTGTGTCCAGTGCCGTCTGGCTGTCACAGTGTCCAGCGGTAAACCATCGCTTCTGGCCGCTACCCTGAATGAGAAATACATCATAATAGTCAAAATGGGCTCCAACACTGGCTCCATCTGAGGAAGCATTCACCATGACATCATCAATACGCCAGTGTGGTAGAAAATCAAATTCGGCCCAGATTTTCCTCAATGTAGGTATACAGTGATCAACTGCCTGGACCAGTAAATTGAAGGGTTGCTCCCCCAGGCTCAGAAAGTCTGTTTCAGAGAAGGGGCCATTCTTCACCTGCCATGGCTGTGTGTTTGTCTCTGTCAAAATGAGACGAGACTCCATATCAGGTTCACAAGCCAAACCTGCCAACTCATCAGCACTCAGCCAATCAGCGAGGTGCGTATTTGCGTTGCTGATCAGGCAGGGTCTCTGTTGCCAGTAATGCTCGAGAAACCCCTGTCTGTCAAAATTGGCAGGTAGTAGTGACATTTGTTTAGCTGTCTCTGTCTGTGATGTTGCGCGCTATTACCCGGCCGTTAGATATTGCTGGCTTGGGAAACTGCGTTCCCGGTATAACTGCCTGGCGTCAATTCTTTCAATGTTGTTTTGGCGGACTCCGGAATGTCCAGGGTATCGATAAACTGACTGATGCTTGGCGCGTCAATTTGTTGTCCGCGAGTCAAGTCTTTCAGTTTTTCATAAGCCTGTTCAACACCGTAGCGTCGCATTACCGTCTGAATCGGCTCGGCCAGTACTTCCCAGCTCTGATCCAGGTCCTGATCAAGGGCCGACGGATTCATGCTGAGTTTGCTCAAGCCTTTTAATGTCGCCTGGTAGGCGATGAGACCATGCGCGAAGCCGGTGCCGATACTGCGTAAAACAGTCGAATCGGTCAGGTCACGCTGCCACCGCGAAATGGGCAGCTTCTCGGCTAAATGCTGCATGATGGCGTTGGCGATACCAAGGTTGCCTTCCGAGTTTTCAAAGTCGATGGGGTTGACCTTGTGCGGCATGGTGGAAGAGCCGATTTCGCCTGCAATCGCCTTTTGCTTAAAGTACCCCAGAGAAATGTAACCCCAGATATCTCTGTCCAGATCGATCAGAATGGTATTGAAACGGCAGGAAGCGGCGAAGACTTCAGCAATGTAGTCATGTGGTTCAATTTGTGTGGTATAGGGGTTCCAGTCCAGCCCCAGCGACTCAACGAACGTCTGGGCATTGGCTTGCCAGTCTGTCTCCGGGTATGCCGAAAGGTGAGCATTGTAGTTGCCCACGGCGCCATTAATTTTTCCCAGCACAGGGCTGTTGCTGAACTGTTTAAGCTGTCGTTCAAGACGGTAAACCACATTGGCGATTTCTTTGCCCACGGTGGTGGGGGATGCCGTTTGTCCGTGTGTTCTGGACAGCATGGGCTGGGTGGCAGTGTCTTTAGCCAGTTGCCGCAATGTGTCAACCAGTTGTTGCATGGCTGGCACCATGACCTTGTCACGACCCTCTTTGAGCATCAGCGCATACGACAGATTATTGATGTCTTCCGACGTACAGGCAAAGTGAACGAACTCCAGATGTGGCTTGAGTTCGGTCTGATCGGCAAATTTTTCTTTAATGAAATACTCGACCGCTTTAACGTCGTGGTTGGTAGTGCTTTCAATTTTTTTAACCCGCTCAGCATCTTCCAGCGAGAAATTATCAACGATGGCATTTAAAAACGCATTCGCTTCAGTCGACAATGCCGGGGCTTCAATAATGTCCTCATGCTCAGCCAGTCGCTGCAGCCAGCGTATTTCTACCTGAACACGGTATTTGATCAGTGCATATTCACTGAAATATTCACTCAGACTTTCCGTCTTGTTTCGATAGCGGCCGTCAGTGGGTGAAATTGCCGTTAATGTGCTTAGGTTCATGCCTTGGTTGTCCTTGCGTTAACAATATTAAAGAGGTAAACATTAAAATCAGCGCTGCATTAGTGCTGTGTTAGTACTGCGTTAGTACTGAATTAGTGCAGCATTTTTCGGCGTACTCCGGTGAGGCATTGCCGGATTCGCTTCTTATAGAAAAACAGGTGCCAACGCCTGCCGCCCAGTTGATGCCACAGAACAGCGGAACGGATGCCGGCAAACAGCAAGGCCCGTATTTGATCCGCTACCTGTTGCTCGCGTAAATGTTCCGGGTTACCCGCCACATGAATACGGAAGTTCAGACGGCTGATCGTGTCCTGGTAAAGTCGGGCCAGTGCTGCACAGTCCGCATGCCAGGCTTGTTCCGGAAGGTCTTCCGGATTTTCATCCTGGTTTTCGGTGGCAGCAAGGTGATTGATTCGCTCGGCCACTGTGTTCATCATGTCTTTATTTTTTCTCAACTGTTGCTGCAGCACTAGCATGCCAAGCAGATAGCGGACAACATCGGCATGTTGTTTAAGCCCGCTGCTGTCAAAACTTTCCTGCAATGTTTTCATGCCCGCGTCAAAGTTACCCGGTTCGGGATAGAGAGAGGAGACAGAGTCTGCATCTAACAGATAAACAGGACGTAAACATTGTTGCATCAATTGACGGTCAGCTTTGCCCTCAACTGCAAGGTCACGAACCAGCATGGCACATTGAGTGACCACGCTGAGGGCTATGTTTCTGTATTCCCATTCGGAGAATCTAGCGTTGGTATGACTCAATGACCGCTCCTCCCAGGCATATATCCTGGTCATAAAAAACGATTGTCTGGCCCGGTGTGACTGCGCGCTGGGGTGAGTCAAAGCTCACAGTCAACGTCCCGTTGCCGTCAAGGTCTTCAACGAGACAGGCCTGATCAGGCTGTCTGTAGCGAATCTTGGCATGACAACGCAACGGCAGCTCAATACCGGCCTCATTAATCCAGTGCACCTGGGTGGCCTTCAGTTGGCTTGAAAAAAGAGCCGGATGGTCATTTCCCTGTGCAACCAGCAGAACATTCCGCTCGAGGTCCTTGCCGACAACATACCAGGGTGCTTCAGGGTAGGCGTGATGGCCGCCGATACCCAGGCCCTGACGCTGACCATAAGTGTGATACATCAGACCTTGATGATGGCCAATTCGCTCACCGTCTGTGGTTTCAATATCACCGGGTTGAGCCGGCAGGTACTGTTGCAAAAAATCTTTAAACTTTCGTTCGCCAATGAAACAGATGCCGGTGCTGTCTTTTTTATCACTGGTGACAAAATTATTTTCTGTGGCGATCTGCCTTACCTCGGTTTTATCCAGCTCACCAACCGGAAAGAGACTGCGCGAGAGGCTTTCATGGTTCACGGCTGACAGGAAATAGGACTGGTCTTTATTATTGTCCAATCCTTTTAACAGACAGCTCTGACCGTTGCGCTCTCCGCGGCGGGCGTAATGCCCGGTGGCAATAAAGTCAGCACCCAGTTCAAGTGCATATTCCAGAAAGGCCTTAAACTTGATTTCCCGGTTACATAGAATGTCCGGGTTTGGCGTTCGCCCCGCCTGGTACTCATGGAGAAAGTGCTCAAATACGCCGTCCCAGTACTCGGCAGCAAAATTTGCGGTATGTAAATGGATGCCCAGACGTTCACAGACCGCTTCAGCATCAGCCAGGTCAACTTTGGCTGTGCAGTATTCGGTGCCATCGTCTTCTTCCCAGTTTTTCATGAACAGGCCTTCCACCTGGTAGCCCTGTTGCTGTAACAACAATGCTGCTACCGAAGAATCGACGCCGCCGGACATGCCGACAATGACCTTGGTGTCTTGTGGACGCGTTTCCATTAAAAATGCTGACTCCATTTACAGGTGCGGAGAAGTGAAAGAGGGTATGCTGCACCATCAAGGTAATCGAGTATGGCCTGTTTCACAATTGGACTGCGAAGGTGTGGCGCGGAGTTGATTTCCTTGAGCGTGAACCAGTCGGCCCGCAGAATATCTTCATCCAGCGCCATATCGGGGTGATGTGCAACGGCTTTTGCCACGAAAGCAAAGCGGATATAGGTTTTGCGCTCCACGGTTGGCAGGGCAGGATCAGCCTGCTTGCTGATTTCCAGTTGATAGATTCCGATAAGCCCGGTCGGTGCCACTTCCCAGCCTGTTTCTTCCAGAGCTTCCCGAACCGCTGCCTGAAGAATGGTTTCTTCATCTTCCATATGGCCTGCGGGCTGATTCAGAACACGGACATCACCTTCCATTTCCTCAACCATGAGAAAGCGGCGGTCATCAGCGGGAAGGGTACTATCTTCAGGGTGTTCCACGATTACAGCGACGGTGCTGTGTGGAAACCAGGTTCGGTTGGAGGCCATGTATAACGTCTATGTCTATTGTCGATGTCTATTCGCGGCTAATGATGCGAGTTTAATAGGTAAAGTTTACCTGAATTCGGCAAAATTTGCTTGTCTGTCCCTGTTGTGGCGTTCAATTAGACCGCTAAAAAGGCGATAATGGTTTTTATTTGACGCAAGGATTATCCATGACGGACACAACGTCACAGAATACCCTGACTCACCTGGATGAACAGGGGCGGGCGAGAATGGTGGATGTCAGCAAAAAAGCTGTCAGTAACCGCATTGCGATAGCAAAAGGCCAGGTGTTGATGACGCCTGAGACACTGCAGAAGATCGCCGATGGGGATCATGCCAAAGGTGATGTGCTGGCTGTTGCCAGGGTGGCTGGTATCATGGCTGCCAAGAAATGCCCGGAGCTGATTCCCATGTGCCACCCGTTATTGCTCAATCATGTGGAAGTAAACTTTGTGATGGATTGGGACAGAAGCCGTGTTCTGATTGAGGCCAGTTGTGGTCTTGAGGCGCGTACGGGCGTTGAAATGGAGGCGCTGACAGCAGTATCTGTCGCCGGGCTGACCATTTATGATATGTGTAAAGCTGTTGATAAACATATGGTTATCGGTGAAATTCACCTTAGCTATAAAGAAGGTGGCAAATCTGGTGATTTCCACTGGGATAAGGAGTAACAGATGCTGACGGTTCGCTATTTTGCCAGTTTGCGAGAGGCTCTGGGCTGTGAGGAAGAGAACATCACGCTGGAGCAGAAAGACAATGTGACCGTTTCTGACCTGGTTGGACTGTTAAGTGCCCGGGGGGAGCCCTGGGATGTATTACAGGATACGGGCCAGGTTCTGGTCGCAGTGAATCAGTCGATCTGCCAGCGAACACAACCTTTGCATGGTGATGAAGAGGTTGCTTTCTTTCCGCCGATGACAGGAGGCTGAAGCGTGGCAGTCGATGACAAAACATGTCGTATCAACATACAGGTCCAGTCCGATGATTTTGACCTGGGGAGCGAGTATAGCCGGTTGCGACATCAGGCGGATAACCCGGGAGCTATTGTCAGCTTCATTGGCCTGGTCCGGGATTTTATCGGGGAAGGAACCGAAGGGGAGCAGAGCCTGACGCTGGAGCATTATCCGGGTATGACTGAGAAAGCGCTGCAGGACATCGCAGATCGAGCCTGCAGCCGTTGGCCGCTTAGCGGGTGTACGATTATTCATCGCGTTGGCAAACTGGTTCCCAGTGAGCAAATTGTTGCCGTTCTTGTGGCCAGCAGCCATCGAGATGCGGCTTTTTCCGGTGCGGAATTTATTATGGATTACCTCAAAACAGAGGCACCCTTCTGGAAAAAGCAACAGGCCGGAGATCAGGCAGAATGGGTTGTTAGTCGTGCGAGTGACTACCAGAGAGCGTCGCGGTGGAAAAATAGCAAACACTAGTACATTTGGGTATGATGAGAGAACTATTCATAATGTGAGTGCCCCCTACATAGAGCTTGAGCAAATGCCATTTCGTTTTCTTTTTCACTACCTGCTCACTATCGCGACGTTTGTCTCAGCCTTTGGCATCTCAACAGCTTACGGTGAACGACTACAGGTCATTGACCAGGATGGTAATCCGGTTGCCAATGCCGTCGTCAGTTTTCCATCGCAGGGACCGATCCCGGTACCTGAGTTGAATGCTGTTATCGATCAGATTGATAAACAGTTTGCCCCCCATGTTCTAGTGGTCCAAAAAGGGCAGTGGGTGAACTTCCCCAACAGTGATGACATTCGCCATCATGTCTATAGTTTCTCTGATCCCAAAACATTTGAGATGCGTCTTTTTAATGGTACAGACTCTGAACCGCAACTCTTTGACCAGCAGGGGATCGTCGTACTGGGCTGTAATATCCATGATGAGATGCGTGGTTTTATCTACGTGGCTGATCAGGAGAATACGGGTGTTACTGATGCTGGGGGTTATGCGGAAGTACAGGTAAATGGCAGTGACTTCGATGTCTGGCACGAACGCCTTTCAGCCAGTCAAACGGAAAAGCGAACCATGAGCATTGATTCTCTGATTGACGGATCACCCAGGCAAGTTCGTATTACCCTGGTGATTGATGCTCAAGCGGAAGAGGATGAGCGCACATTCCGGTCACGTAAATTCGGTAACGACTAACTAGGCGGTTCGGCAGTGGCACAGCAATCCCTGAATCAGAACATTTTCCGGTTAGTTGTTGGGATTGTCCTGATTACGACAGTCGTCATCCTTGTTAATGTCTGGACATCCACCAACAATCACGCACAACAGCAACTTAATCGTGATCTGGATGTGGCCGAAAGTGTGCTGGAAGAAATTCTGGCTAATCGTGAAGAGCAACTGATTAACTCTTCACTGGTTTTAACGGCTGACTTTGGTTTCAAGCAAGCGGTTGCAACAGAGGATCGCGCGACCATCGATAGCGTTTTACAGAATCATGGCGAGCGTATTGATGCTGACTTGATGGCACTGACCTCTTTGGACGGTATCAACATTACCAGTACCCCCTCAGTCCTGCCTGTCGGGCAACCATTCCCTCACCAAACTCTGATTACGAATGTACTACGCGACGGCGGAGTCTCATCCTACATGCAGGTTGGCAATGAGCTTTACCAGGTCATACTGCTAACGGTGGATGCCCCGTCGCCGATTGCTATTACTTTGCTCGGCTTTCGCCTGGATGGTGAGTTGCTGTCTCAGTTAAAGAACGTGACACAGCTGGATACCAGTCTGCAGGCAAGTGGCAGCAATAGCAGGCCTTTATTTTTAAGCACATTACCAGTGAGCGAGCAGGATAACATCACAGCCTCTATCAGCAGGCAACTGAACTGGCGCGAAGTGGCATTTGGTTTCAGTGATGCGATTGTCAGCCGGAAAATGGAACTTGCCAGTGAACACGATCTGTCGATTTCCATCCTGTTGACAGAAGATATAAACAGACTCTTCAATGAATTTTCAACATTACAGGCAAACATAGCGATTATTGCGTTCCTGTCTGTGATTTTTGCATTGATCTTTGCAGCACTACTGTCCCGTCGACTGACCCGCCCGCTGTCCCGTCTTTCCGCTATTGCCGGTCGAATCAGTAGTGGTAATTACGATTACAAAATTGAGCATGAGTCAGACTCCAGAGAGTTTACCAATCTTGCCACGGCCTTTCGTCAGATGCAGGAAAGCATCAAGGCACGTGAAGAGAGAATAACTTACCAGGCAAACCACGATGCGGTAACTCAATTATATAACCGACACAGCGCTGACCGGATACTGCAGAAGAGACTGGAAGACGGTGCTTCTTTTCAGGCGATTGGGGTGAGTATTCTCGGTTTTCGTAACATTAATGATGTGTTTGGCTATCAGAATGGTGATGTCTGCTTACATCAAATTTCAAGACGCTTATCCGATCTGGGTGGATTTGGCGCAAGATTAACAGGCGGGGAGTTGTTATGGGTTCCAGACAGAGAGTTTGGTAACGATGAGCTTGAAGCGCTGCGTCACTCTTTGGAACAGCCTGTTAACACTGGTGAGCTGGTCGTTAATATTCAGGTTTCTCTTGGTGTGATGCTATGCCCACAGCATGCAGATACGGCAGAGGATCTGTTCCGTCGAATGAATATTCTGATGGATACCGCCAAGTTACAGCAACAAATATTAGCTTACGATGAAGAACTGGATAGAAAGTATCAGCGTCGTTTGTCGGTGGTGACTGAGCTGGAAAGAATGCTGCTGGAGGAAAGGTACGAGTTTTCTTTGCACTATCAACCCAAAGTCAACTTGCAAACCGGGAAAGTGCAGTCGCTGGAAGCCTTGTTGCGCTGGCACAGTTCTGAGTTAGGATTTATACCTCCTGATGAATTTATTGTTCTCGCCGAACATGCCGGATTCATTAATCAGATAACTGACTGGGTAGTAACACAGGCAATTAGTGACCTGGCGCTGCTGCAAAGCAAAGACATACCGCTGTCTGTTTCCGTTAATTTGTCAGCGCAGGACGTCACCAATGCTGATTTGCTGGCGAATATTCAGCAACAACTGAATCAGCAGCAGGTCGCTGAACACAGTTTTGCTATAGAAATAACCGAGAGTGACCTGCTTAAAGAACCGGAAAAGGCCATCAGGTGCTTAATGGAATACCGGCAACATGGGTTCGAAATTGCCATTGATGACTTTGGTACAGGTTACTCATCTCTGGCCTATTTAAAAAGCCTGCCAGTAAATGTTTTGAAAATCGATAAAAGTTTTGTTCTCAATCTTGATCAACAACAGGAAGATCAACAAATTGTCAGCAGTATTCTTGAGTTGGCAAAAAGTTTTGATTTGCACGTTGTCGCGGAAGGTATAGAGAGCGCTGAATCATTAGCACTTCTGCATAATTGGGGATGCGAGTGGGGGCAGGGGTATTTTATCAGTAAACCTTTGTCATTCACTGCTCTGCTAGAGTGGTATGAAGTTCATAAAGACACAAATTGGGTGGAGTGAAAGTATGCAAAGATATAAACGTCTGCCAATCTATTGCCTATTGCCAATGGTGCTTGTATCGGCGCCTGTTTTTTCAGCAGATGGCAAATTAATTGGCACTGCAGGGCTGACGCAAATAGAGGGCGCTGGCGGTGGTGGTCTGGTGCCCTGGGCGACGTTATCAGGATATGATTCTGAGGATCAGATTTCAGCCAGCTCTGCCGTGACGGTCGTTGATGTCGATGACTACCGTTTGAATGCATTTGGTATGAGTGCCTCTTTTTATGATCGTGCTGAAATCAGCCTGTCACATCAGCGCTTTGATCTTAAATCCCTTGGCGGCACGATACGCCAGAACATTGTTGGCATGAAGTATCGTCTGTACGGAGATGTGGTTTACTCAGAGCTGCCGCAAATCAGTATTGGTTTGCAGCATAAACAATTGTCCGACACGGCTGTCGCTGAAGCACTGGGTGCCGATGATGATCAGGGCACAGATATTTACCTGGCAGCAACGAAAGTTCACCTGGGAGCCATTGGCGGCTATAACGCTGTCTGGAATTTAACAGCCAGAGCGACCAAAGCCAACGAAATGGGGCTGTTAGGTTTCGGTGGTACTCAGAACTCCGATTATGAGCTGCAACTGGAGGCATCAGCAGGCATTCTGTTTTCACGTAACCTGGCAGTCGGTGTTGAATACCGGCAAAAGCCCGATAATCTGGGTTTGGGGGAAGATGACTGGGTGGATGCATTTGTCAGCTATATTCCCAGTAAGTCGGTTAGTATCACTGCCGCGACAGCTAATCTGGGAGCCATTGCCGGTGCGCCCGGGCAAAGCGGATTTTATCTGTCATTGAATGCACAACTGTGGTGAGCTATTTATGAGATTACTGATTGTTATTCTGCTCTTCGGCCTTACAACCGCCTGTGTCACTTCCTCACAAAGCCTTTATGCTGAGCTTGGCGGCGAGGATAAAGTCGATGAAGTGGTCGAGAATTTTATTACAGAGATTGAATTTGATCCGATGATGTATGATTATTTTAAAGACTCTGATATCGGTCGGTTTCGGGAAAAGTTCACAGAACACTTTTGTATGTTGACTGGCGGCCCTTGTGAGTACACAGGGGATACGATGGAGCAGGTCCATACCGGCATGGAAATTTCAGAAGCGAACTTTAATCATGCAGTCGACTTGCTGATATCGGCCATGAACAAGGCCAACATACCACACCGTCTGCAAAATCGCGTATTGGCCACCATGGCGCCACTGCGTGGTTCAATTATTTATATCTGATGTTGTTGCAGGCACTTCGTCATGCCGCTCCTGACGATCGCACACTGTAAGATTACTATGACAGCTTCTCGGTTTACGCTGATTCCCTGATACGAAAAGAACCATTATAACGTATGAAAAATCGCGATAACCGAGGGCTTGATATTGTTGCTTTTCTTGCTGACAGTGCTCATGGGGCTGACTCTTCTCGTTTTTTTCTATCTGTCAGTCAGCAAGAGACGTGAATCGCGTTTACACCAATTGCTTGAGCAACTGGCCTCAGGTGAAATCCTCAATCGTGCGTTGCTGCTTGATGCCAATGTGCAGAACCACGCCTTGTCAAAACCGCTGTTACGTTTTCTGGATAATATGCTGCGCCGCGAGGCGCGCTTACAGGAACTGACAAAACAGGACTTTCTCACCACATTCAAAACGCAAAATGGTTCGCAGTCTTTTGTGACTCAGAAATTGGCCATGCGCCATTCTCCATTTGATGCCGTGTCTGTGAGGATTAATAACCTGCGCATCATCAACGATATCTATGGCTTTCACCACGGCGACAACTGCATTAAGGAAGTAGCAAACAGACTGGCCGCTATTCCGGGCAGTGGCATAAGAATGGATAGCGGTGATTTATTATGGTTATCAGAGACTACGATAAACGCCTCAGAGTCAGAGGCTCTGGTCGACAGCTTATCCTTGCCTGTGATGTCAGCGGGAAGCACTATCGCAATAGATTTAGTCCTGGGTATCGTCAATTGTCCGGCACAGGCTGACGGCTGTGAGGCACTATTTCGGCGGGCCTGGCTAACTCTCGAGCAAGCCTGTCAATCCAGGTGTCGGTTTAATCACTATTGCGCCAGCCTGGACAAAACGTACTTGCGAAGATTATTGATCATTGCCGAGTTGGAGTCCGTGTTTAATGGCAGGGACTCTGAGTTCAGCTTGTTCTACCAGCCTAAAATGAACCTCGCAACGGGACAGGTTGAGGCCGCAGAAGCACTCATTCGTTGGCATAATCCGGTGCTGGGTAATGTGTTTCCCGATGAGTTTATTCCACTTGCTGAACAGACAGGTTTGCTGTCTAAAATCAGCTACTGGGTTGTCAGTCAGGCGGTGCGTGATTTGCTTGTTTTTCGTGAGAGAGATGTACCGATTTCAGTTTCAATTAATGTATCTGCCGACGACATTACTGATCCCCGTTTGTTGGAACACGCTGTGCATTTGCTGCAGGTAAATGGTTTGCCTGCTTCACAACTAAGTTTTGAACTGACAGAAAGTCAGTTGCTGGAGAATCCGGATCAGGCCATCATTCACCTGACTGAATTTAGAAAACATGGCTTTCGCCTTGCGATAGATGATTTCGGGACAGGATATTCCTCACTGGCATACCTGAAACGCTTGCCTGTCGATGAGCTTAAAATTGATAAAAGCATTTGTAATGCAACTGGATACACAACCGGATGATCAAAGTATTGTGCAGGCCATTCTGACGTTGGCACAACGCTTTCAGCTGGCCGTAGTAGCAGAGGGGGTGGAGGTGCCAGCGTCCTTGTCTTTGTTGCATCAATGGGGGTGCCATTGGGCGCAAGGCTACCTGGTAAGCCGGCCTTTACCACAAGAGCGTTTTATCGAATGGTTTGTTAGCGACGAATCCCGGACATGGCAGCAGCCATATCGTCTGGAACAGTAAGCTGTCGGTATTCACCTGGTTGTAACCCGCCAAGATCCCAGGGACCAATGCTGGCTCGTATCAAACGTAATGTCGGGAACCCGACAGCTGCAGTCATCCGACGAACCTGCCTGTTTTTGCCTTCACTGATCGTGAGTTCAATCCATGTCGTGGGAATGTACTTGCGTTCTCGGATAGGCGGATATCGCTCCCAGATTTCAGGTTCAGAAATCCGTCTGGCTGAGGCGGGTCGTGTTTTACCATCTTTCAGCAGCACACCACTTTTGAGCTGCGAAATAGCCTGGTCAGAAATATCCCCTTCAACCTGGGCCCAGTACGTTTTTGGCAGTTTGAATTTGGGATGTGAGACCTGGTGCTGAAATTTACCTGATGAAGTCAGCAGCAAGAGGCCTTCTGAGTCTTTATCCAGACGTCCCGCGGCATAGTAACCAGGCAAGCGAATGTAGTGTCCTAATGCTTGTTCAGGTACGTCGTGGGTGAATTGCGAAAGCACATTGAAGGGTTTGTTGAACAAAATGATATCAGCCATGGCTTATTATACCCTGTGCCGGGGCAGTTTTCTTGAACCATATGGGGGCTTATGCCGACAAAGTTCACAATAGTGCCGGTCAAAGAAGGGTAGGGCCGGGTAGCAACACTGACGCTGTCAGATTACTGCCCGGCCTTGGGTCATGCAGTAACCTGTATCAGGCTTGGGATTGCACTGAAACCGGTTTGATATTGGTTGCATGAAGGCCTTTTGGGCCCTCCAGGGTTTCGAATGTCACATGCTGGCCGGCTTTCAGGGTTTTATAGCCGTCCATTCCAATTGCCGAGTAGTGCGCGAAGAGGTCTCCACCCCCGTCATCCGGCAGAATGAATCCAAACCCTTTTGCATTGTTGAACCATTTGACTTGCCCCGTTGCCATTATAAAACTCCATTAACGTATATTTTAATTTTAATTGTGTTACACGCCAGGCATAGCAAACCTGAGTGTTAGTCCATAACAAAAACAACACATCCGTGTTAAAGACTATTATTCATCATTTTTTTCTAAATGCAACAGGATGCAATGAAAGGGTGACAAAATCAGGTGGTTTAGGGCGAAATAAGGCGAAAAAGCCTCTCGAGTGTCGGTAAATGGGTGTGATACACACCCAAGAGGCAATACAGTGATAACATACGACGTATTACCGAGACTAGTAAATCCCATGATGCGAGCAGAGGCAAGCAGTTTATTATGCAAGGCAGTTTTTCAGATAGTTATTGCCAGGATAAAGGCGGAAATTCCGGCTCTCAGGACTCAGACCGTGGTGTAGCAACGGCAACGGCTCCACCCAAGCTGGCCAGGCCACCCAAATACAAAGTGCTATTGAATAATGATGACTACACCCCCATGGAATTTGTTGTGGATGTACTGGTAAAGTTCTTCTATATGCCAGTCGAAAAAGCCACCCAGATTATGTTGAAGGTACATACTGAAGGAAAAGCTGTTTGTGGGGTTTATAGTCGGGACATTGCAGAGACAAAGGCCGATCAGGTCAACAGCTATTCGCGAGAGAATCAGCAACCTTTGCTTTGCCACATTGAAGTAGATCAGTAAGGAGCAGTATTAATGTTAAGCCGTGATCTCGAAGTCACTCTGAACGATGCTTTTGCCAGTGCACGCAGCAAGCGTCATGAATACATGACTGTCGAGCATTTATTGCTGGCCTTGCTTGATAACGAGATGGCCGCCAGTGTGCTCATTCAGTGTGGTGCAGAGCTTGATACGCTGCGCAGTGGGCTTGAGGAGTACATAGACGCCACTACGCCAGTACTGGCCGAGCAGGATGAGTCGCGTGATACCCAGCCCACGCTGGGCTTTCAACGGGTCTTGCAGCGAGCCGTTTTCCATGTGCAGTCTTCCGGTCGCCAGGAAGTCAGTGGTGCCAATGTGCTTGTCGCCATTTTCAGTGAACAGGAAAGCCAGGCTGTCTATCTGTTGGCTCGCCAGGATATAGAAAGGCTGGATGTGGTTAACTTCATCAGCCATGGCATCAGCCCGCATGACGAGGAGGGGGGTGAAGACCCAACCGGCTCCATGGAAGATGAGGAAGGCAATGAGCCACAAAGTGCATTGTCTGCCTATGCGAGCAATCTGAATGAGAAAGCCCGGGCTGGTCGAATAGACCCTTTGATTGGTCGTGATACTGAAGTGATGCGTCTGATCCAGATCCTTTGTCGACGACGGAAAAATAACCCGCTGCTGGTTGGCGAATCAGGTGTCGGTAAAACAGCTGTCGTGGAAGGGCTGGCCAGGCAGATCGTAGAAGATAAAGTACCCGATGTCCTTAAAGACCAGGTGATATATTCACTGGATATGGGGGCATTGCTGGCGGGCACCAAGTACCGTGGTGATTTTGAGAAGCGTCTGAAAAAACTGCTCTCAGAGCTGTCCAGTAACCCGGATTCCATTCTGTTTATCGATGAAATCCATACCATCATTGGAGCCGGGGCGGCCTCAGGTGGCGTTATGGATGCTTCCAACCTGCTGAAACCGGCACTGGCTTCTGGTGAACTGCGTTGTGTGGGTTCTACCACTTATCAGGAATACCGGGGGATTTTCGACAAGGATCGCGCATTGTCTCGGCGCTTCCAGAAAATTGATGTTGAAGAACCAGATGTTGAGACGACGTACCGTATTCTGAAAGGGTTGAAGTCCCGTTTTGAAGAACACCATGAGCTCAGGTACAGCGATAACGCGTTGAAAGTGGCCTCTGAGCTGGCTGGCAAGTATATCAATGACCGGTTTATGCCTGACAAGGCAATTGATGTCATGGACGAGGCCGGCGCCTGGCAACGCCTGCAGCCGGACAGCCGGCGCAAGAAACTGATCCAGGCACCTGACATGGAGAAAGTTGTCGCATCCATTGCCCGCATTCCACCAAAACAGGTCAGCAGCTCAGATGTTGAAGCCCTGAGAAACCTGGATGCCAACCTGAAGATGGTTGTTTTTGGCCAGGATGAAGCAATTTCTTCTGTGTCCACGGCTATCAAGCTTTCCCGAGCCGGCCTGGGTGTTCCTGACAAGCCAATTGGTTCCTATCTGTTTACCGGTCCCACCGGTGTAGGTAAAACAGAGGTAAGCCGGCAACTGGCCAGAATTCTGGGTATTGAGTTGCTGCGTTTTGATATGTCTGAGTACATGGAACGCCATACGGTTTCACGTCTGATCGGTGCGCCGCCTGGCTATGTCGGTTTTGACCAGGGCGGTTTGATGACCGAAGCGGTCACCAAGCATCCACACTGTGTGTTACTGCTCGATGAAATCGAAAAGGCGCATCCGGATGTATTCAACCTGCTGCTGCAGGTAATGGACCACGGTACGCTGACCGATAACAACGGTCGCAAAGCCGACTTCCGCAATGTGATTCTGATCATGACCAGTAATGCCGGTGCACAGGAAATGTCCCGACGTTCCATTGGCTTCACTACCCAGGATCACAGTGCTGATGGTCTTGAGGTGATCAAGCGTAACTTCACACCGGAGTTCCGCAACCGCCTGGATGCCATTGTGCAGTTCGGTCCACTCGATGAAGAAACCATTCGCACGGTGGTTGATAAGTTCCTGGTGGAGCTGCAGGTTCAACTGGATGACAAGAAGGTAACCCTCATGGTTGATGATTCAGCCAGGGACTGGTTCGCCAAACATGGTTATGATCCGGTCATGGGCGCCAGGCCGATGGGACGTTTGATTCAGGACAAGCTCAAGAAAGCCCTGGCAGAAGAAATCCTGTTTGGCAATCTCAAAGACGGTGGTCAGGTCAGTGTCTCAATCGAGGATAATGAAGTGAAGCTGACTATTAAGGACCGGGCAGGGAAATCAGGTAAGAAGTCACAACCTTCTGCGTCAACCACCTGAGCCCGAGCGTGAAACAGCGCTGCTAGCCAGAGCTATAAGGCGGGCAGCGCTGAATTAACGTGCGCGATAGGTAATGCGGCCTTTGGTAAGGTCGTAGGGAGTCAGTTCGACTTTAACCATATCGCCTGTCAGGATGCGGATGTAGTTCTTGCGCATTTTGCCTGAGATGTGAGCCGTCACAATGTGGCCATTCTCAAGTTTTACGCGGAACATAGTGTTTGGCAAAGTATCTACGACTTCACCTTCCATCTCAATTTGGTCTTCTTTCGCCATTGAATCGAAAGTCTCACTCAGTAAAAAATAAGCGCGCATTGTGCCTGATTTATGCGCAAATGGCAAAAAAATCTGTTTAGCGCTGACGTTCACACTGGGCGCGATACCCTGCCCATGACCCTTTGATGGTTTGGGATTGATCATTTTTCGCTAATGCCTTGAGAAAATGGTGGCGCGACTGTGGTCTGGCACCAAGGCTGGCAAGGTGATCAGTTGGCATCTGGCAGTCAATACAGGTAAATCTCCAGTTTTCCAGCAGCGTCGCCAGACTGATAAAGGCGACTTTTGAAGCATTGGGCACGAGGCTGAACATGGATTCTCCGAAAAACATGCGTCCCAGGCTTATCCCATACAGGCCGCCGACCAGATTATTGTCATCGTCATAAACTTCTACGCTGTGGGCATAGCCGTGGCGGTGTAGCTCCGTATAGGCCTGCTGCATCTCTTCAGTGATCCAGGTGCCTTCAAACGCTTCGTCGTCCTGGCCGATGACTGGGTTGGCGTCCAGGCTAAGTGGTGTGGAGAAAGCAGGGCGTTTGACCGGGCGAATGGCGCAATGCTCAATGACTTGTTCGAACTGTTCATCCAGTCTGATTTGAAAGTGGCCCTGGCGCAACAACTTGCGCATGCTTTTGGACACGTGAACGTCACAGGGGGTAAGCGTCATGCGCGGGTCAGGCGACCACCACAGGATAGGGCTGTCGTCATTAAACCAGGGAAATATCCCCAGTGAATAGGCTTTTAACAACCGGGCCGGGGAAAGATCTCCACCTATCGCGAGAAGCCCTGGCGGGTCATCCAGGGCTTGCTCGGCAGGCGGGAAATCAAGATGGTCAGGGTGCAGTTGCACCAGTTCCATACCGGTCACTGATCCAGAAATCGCTCGGCATCAAGCGCAGCCATGCAGCCAAAACCGGCCGATGTTACGGCCTGGCGATACACGTGATCTGCAATATCGCCAGCGGCAAATACGCCAGCAACACTGGTCTGGGTTGCATTACCATTGATACCACTGTGGATTTTTACATAGCCATCCTGCATTTCCAGCTGCCCCTCAAAGATATCTGAGTTCGGTTTGTGGCCAATGGCGATGAAGACACCGTCCACGGTGATTTCCTGTTTGCTGTCATCTTTGGTGCTGGCGATGCGCATACCGGTGACACCCATTTCGTCACCCAGCACTTCTTCCAGGGTGTGGTCCCAGAGAATGGTGATTTTGCCAGACGCTTCCCGCTCAAACAGCTTGTCCTGCAGAATTTTCTCCGCACGCAATGAATCACGGCGATGAACCAGTGTGACATGAGAGGCGATATTGGACAGGTACAGCGCCTCTTCAACCGCCGTATTGCCACCGCCAATCACTGCGACCGGTTTGTTGCGGTAGAAAAAACCATCACAGGTGGCACAGGCTGAAACGCCTTTGCCCATAAAGGCAGTTTCAGACTCAAGGCCCAGATACTGAGCGGATGCGCCGGTAGCGATGATCAAGGCATCACAGGTGTAGGTGGCGCTGTCGCCTTCGAGCCGGAAAGGGCGCTGCGAAAGATCCGTCTTGTTAATGTGATCGAAGATAATCTCGGTATTAAAACGTTCCGCATGCTTTTGCATACGTTCCATCAAAGCGGGGCCCTGCAGACCTTCGACATCACCAGGCCAGTTGTCGACATCAGTTGTCGTGGTTAACTGGCCACCCTGAACGATCCCGGTCAGAACGACGGGGTTCAGATTGGCTCGTGCGGCATAAACGGCTGCCGTATAGCCAGCAGGGCCTGAGCCCAGGATGATCAGACGGTGATGTTTAACTTCGCTCATAACAATGCTTCCCTGAAACTTGGGGGTGAATAAATTGGCTGCATTATACGTCAATGGAGGCTGTCAGCGAGAATATCAAGGGAAGGCTTTATGCTATGCTGTCAGGGATGTGCTCCAATTGCGCTTTACAAGCGATGTAAAAAGCTTATGATGGCACAAATACATCTTGATATTTGATTAAGTAATATTCGCAACATGTTGATAGTTTTATAAAATATGGCTAAGTCGAAAGCAGGTACGGAAAATAACGAGGAACGTTTGGCCAGAATTGGCCAGCGCATGGCAAGGGAAGGTGGCCTGATTGCAGCAGTACTGCTCGGAATCGTCCTGTTTCTAGCCCTACTGACGTATTCTCCCCAGGACCCCGGTTTTACTACCACAGGTTCCGGGTTACCGGTAGAGAATGCGGTCGGCAATATGGGGGCCTGGCTGGCTGACGTATTGCTGCACCTGTTCGGCTATTTTGCCTACATGTTTCCCTTTGCACTGGGGCTGAAGGTGTTCCGCCTGTTTCGCCGCAAGGACCCGGATCGTCCCATTTCCTGGACACTCACTACCATCAAGGTCATAGGCATTTTGCTGCTGGCAGTCGGTGCCTGTACCCTGGCGACGTTGCATTTTTCTATTCCTGACGGGGACCCCTGGCCAGCCGGTGGTTACCTGGGTAATGCCATAGCTGATGCCACCGTACCGGTCCTGGCGTTGCTGGGCAGCACACTGGTTTTCCTGGCTGTGTTCCTGTTTGGTCTGACGATCAGTTTTGAAATTTCCTGGTTGCATGTAGTTGATCGAATTGGTTATGCCACGCTTTGGCTGGGTAGTGAAATCTCATCGCGCTGGGCACAATGGCGGGAAAAGAAGCAGGAAACGGACAAGGTCAAGCAGGCAGTTGAACGCCGCAAAAAAGCACTGGATGTCCGTATAGAAAAGGAAAAAACCCGCAAACCGCCTAAAATTGAACCGGTTATCTCCGCACCGCCGGCCCGCAGTCAGCGGGTGGAAAAGGAGCGTCAGGGGAAATTGTTCAAGCAGCCTGAGCCTGGCGAATTACCTGCCATTGGCTTGCTGGATGAGAACAAGCAACTGGGCAAAAAAGGCTATTCCCAGGAATCGCTCGAAGCGATGTCGAAGCTGCTGGAAATCAAACTGCAGGACTTTGGTATCGAGGTGGAAGTGACTGCCGTCCATCCCGGTCCGGTCATTACCCGCTTTGAGGTACAACCCGCCCCTGGCGTCAAAGCCAGCCGCATCACCAGCCTGGGTCGCGATCTGGCTCGCTCGCTGGCGGTGGTCAGTGTCCGGGTTGTCGAGGTGATTCCCGGCAAAACGGTTATTGGTATTGAAATACCGAATGAACAGCGTGAAATGATCTTGCTGAGTCAGGTGCTGGCTTCGCCTGAGTTTGATAAGGCCGCATCTGCGCTCAGCATGGCGCTGGGGCACGATATCGTGGGGAAACCTGTGATTGTGGATCTGGGGAAAATGCCGCATTTGCTGGTTGCCGGCACCACCGGTTCAGGTAAATCGGTAGGTATCAATGCCATGATTCTCAGCCTGCTTTACAAGTCCTCTCCCGAGCATGTCAGAGTGATCATGATAGACCCGAAGATGCTGGAGTTATCCGTTTACGACGGCATTCCGCACCTGCTGACACCGGTAGTGACCGACATGAAAGACGCGGCAAATGCCCTGCGCTGGTCGGTCGCCGAGATGGAGAGACGCTACAAGTTGATGTCAGCACTGGGTGTCAGAAACCTGGCAGGCTATAACAAGAAAGTACAGGATGCGATCAAGCAGGGTGAGCCGATTATTGATCCGATCTGGAAACCCGACCCGATGCAGCTTCAGGATGACCAGGAAGCTCCGGCGCTGGAACCGTTGCCCAATATCGTCGTGATTGTCGACGAATTGGCTGACATGATGATGGTGGTCGGCAAAAAAGTGGAAGAACTGATTGCCCGTATCGCCCAGAAAGCGCGAGCTGCCGGTATCCACTTGATCCTGGCGACACAACGTCCATCGGTCGATGTCTTGACCGGTTTGATTAAAGCGAATATCCCGACCCGGCTTTCCTTTATGGTGCAGTCGAAAGTGGACTCCCGCACCATTCTTGGTGAAGGTGGTGCTGAGCAGTTGCTGGGTAACGGCGACATGTTGTTCCTGCCCCCGGGTGGTGGTCTGGCCCGCCGTGTACACGGTGCTTTTGTCAGCGATGAAGAAGTGCACCGGGTTGTTGCGGATTGGAAGGAGCGCGGAGAACCGGAGTACATCGAAGAGATTACCCAGGGTGCCGATGACCGTGACCTGAATATGGGCAGTACTGGTGGTGGCAGCGATGGCGGCGGTGAGGAAGATGATGCGCTTTATGATGAAGCCGTTGCCTTTGTGACGGAATCACGCAAGGCATCCATTTCCGCAGTACAGCGTAAATTGCGAATCGGTTATAACCGTGCCGCCCGCATGATCGAAGCCATGGAAACAGCTGGCGTTGTTTCTGAGATGGGTGCTAACGGCAGCCGGGAAGTGCTGGCACCGCCGCCACCGAGGTAACCACAGCTGCTGATTGGTTGTGGCTGTTGTGGTGATGAACAATCCTGAAAACGGGAGATACACTTTGTTCTCAATAGGGTCGATATTATTTCAACGTGTTTCACTGTGTCGGGCTTTTGCCCTGGCAGTGCTTAGCACCCTGTTTGTGCCTTGTGCTTCACTGGCGGACAGTGATGATAGCCGGGCTTTGCTGGTGGAAGAACTGACGGCATTGGGAAGCCTGTCGACCGATGTCAGACAATTGGTCATGGCTTCGAGCGGCAGTGTGCTTGAGGAAAGCCAGATTCGCTTTTATCTCAAACGTCCCGATGGTTTTTACTGGGAAACACTGTCTCCGTATCCGGAGCTGATCGTCACTGACGGCACCACGTTATGGAACTTTCAGCCGGACCTTTTTCAGGTCACTATTGATGACTGGGATGCTTCACAATCCGAGTTGGCCGCGCAATTGTTAAGCGGGCAGGGTGCGCAGGCATTAGCAGAATACGAAGTCACTCATCAGGCAATACAGTCAGGCGGTACTGAGTATTATCTTGACCCCCTGGATCCCGCTAGCCTGTACGAGGAAGTGACACTGTTTTTTGATCAGCAGGGCCTGGCTTCCTTGCTCCTGGTCAGTACCAATGGTCAGCGCACTTTCTGGGAGTTCAGCAATCGTGAATTCAATACGACCATCGCGGATTCACAGTTTCAGTTTTCTGTCCCCGATGATGAAATGCTGGACGTACTGGACAGACGATCTGCAACACAGGCCAATTAAGAGCAGTGGCAGAAAACGGTATGGGTAGCATGTCTTTATTGAGTGATAATGACGACTCTTCTGCTAACAGCAATCAGCCCCTGGCCGCACGAATGCGGCCCCGTGATCTGGATGAGTATGCTGGACAGCCTCATTTATTGAGCCCAGGGCGTCCGCTTTTCGAATCACTGCAACGCGGTAATGCCCATTCCATGATTCTCTGGGGGCCACCCGGCACCGGAAAAACCACTCTGGCCCGCATCATAGCCAGGCATTCGCGCTGTGAATTTGAATCCATCTCAGCGGTTCTGGCCGGGGTTAAGGATATTCGCCAGGCAGTCGAACGTGCCAGGCAACGTCGTAAAGAGTTCAACGGGCTTGGCACGTTGCTGTTTGTTGACGAAGTGCACCGTTTCAACAAGGCGCAACAGGACGCTTTCTTGCCGCACATCGAGGACGGCACCATTGTTTTCGTTGGTGCTACGACAGAGAACCCCTCGTTTGCACTGAATAACGCATTGCTGTCCCGGGCACGTACCTATGTGCTCAAATCTCTCGAAAAAGACGATATCTGTAAGCTGTTAACTGATGCCGTGTCTGATAAAGAACGCGGGTTGGGGAAGCGACAACTGACATTGTCAGAGGACAGCCTCAACATGCTGGCAGCCATGGCCGACGGCGATGCCCGTCGGGCGCTGAATGTACTGGAGATTGCGGCTGACCTGGTCCCGGATGAAAGCTGCATTGATGAGTCCTCCATTGAATTTGCCATGCAGGATTCCGTGCGTCGCTTCGACGCGGGTGGTGATTATTTTTACGACCAGATCTCGGCGATGCATAAAGCGGTCCGGGGGTCTTCACCGGATGCAGCGTTGTACTGGATGACACGTATGCTGGATGGGGGATGCGACCCCATCTATATCGCCAGACGCCTGGTGCGCATGGCCAGTGAAGATATCGGCAATGCAGACCCGCGAGCGTTGTCACTGACCATGTCAGCCTGGGATGTACAGACCAGACTGGGCAGTCCGGAGGGTGAACTGGCCCTGGCCCAGGCGGTGATATATCTGGCAGCTGCGCCCAAAAGCAATGCGGTCTACATGGCATATAATCAAGCCATGCAGGAAGTGTCCAGCAGCCCCAGCCATGAAGTGCCGCTGCATTTACGCAATGCACCCACCAAGCTGGCCAAGTCACTGGATCATGGCACAGGCTATCGTTATGCGCATGATGAGCCAGAGCGTTATGCTGCTGGCGAAAACTACTTTCCTGTGGAGTTAGCCGAGCGCCAATACTATTTCCCGGTTGATAGTGGCCTGGAAAGTAAAATTAAGAGCAAACTGGAACACCTGAAAATGCTCGACAGCAAAAGCCAGCAGCAACGCTACCGGGGAGGGCAGTCATGACGTATCTGGCCATTGCTTTGGGAGGGGCCATGGGTGCCGTTCTCCGGGCGCTGATGATTAATGGCGTGACACGTTTTCTGCCTGCCCAGTCGTTGATATTTCCCTGGGGAACCTTTGTGGTGAACGTGCTTGGTTCCAGCCTGATGGGTGTGGTGTTTGTTCTTGCCGTTGAGCGCGGCGCATTGTCCGAGACACAACGCGCCTTTGTCATGATAGGTATGCTCGGTGCATTCACCACCTTCTCGACATTTTCCATGGATGCGATCAGCCTGATTCAGCAGAATGCGCTGTGGCAGGCGGGCAGTTATCTGCTGGCCAGTGTGCTGGTCTGTCTGCTGGGTACCTGGTTGGGCATGGCACTTACGCGAGCAGTGACGTAAAATCCGCCTGCAACCGAACCATGCCAGTTAATTGCCAATTTTAAGGAAAACATACCGATGCTTGATCCCAGACTTCTGCGTTCTGATCCCGACCAACTGCAACAGGGCCTGGCCAAACGAGGCATCTCGCTGGATCTGGCATCGCTGCAGTCCCTGGACGAGAAGCGTCGTCACTGGCAGCAGGAAATGGAGCGTCTCCAGAGCGAGCGTAATGCCCAGGCCAAGAAAATCGGCAAGGCGAAAGCCGCTGGTGAAGATGTAGCACCGTTGCTGGCTGCTGTTTCCGATCTGGGTGACCGGCTCGATGCCGCCAAAGCATCTGCTGCTGAAGCCCAGGATGCTTTCCAGGATACCTGGCTGGGGCTGCCAAACATTCCCCAAAGTGATGTGCCTGCAGGCGAGAATGAATCCGAGAATGTTGAAATCCGTCGCTGGGGCACACCAAAGACATTCGACTTTGATGTGGAAGACCATGTCACCCTCGGTGAACGTGATGCACGCCACGGTATGGCCATGGATTTTGCAGCGGCCACCAAGCTGACCGGGTCTCGTTTCGTGGTAATGCGTGGTCAGATGGCCCGGCTGCACCGTGCCCTGATCCAGTTCATGCTGGACGAACATACCCTGCAGCACGGCTATGAAGAAGTTTATGTGCCCTACATGGTCAACGACGATTCGTTGATGGGGACTGGACAGTTACCCAAATTTTCTGAGGATCTGTTCAAACTGGAAGGCGAGAAGCCTTACTACCTGATCCCCACGGCAGAGGTGCCGGTTACCAATCTGCTGCGCGGCGAGATTGTTGCTGCCGAGCAACTGCCGATTCAGTATGCCTGCCATACGCCCTGTTTCCGCAGTGAGGCAGGCAGCCATGGCCGTGATACCCGCGGCATGATTCGCCAGCATCAGTTTGAAAAAGTCGAACTGGTGCAATTTGTACATCCGAAAAAATCCGATGAAGCGCTGGTTTCACTGACACAGCATGCTGAGAATATCCTGCAGAAACTTGAACTGCCGTACCGTGTCATGCAGCTTTGTGGCGGCGATATGGGTGCCAGTGCGGCACGCACCATTGACCTTGAGGTCTGGCTGCCGTCTCAGGAATGCTACCGGGAAATCTCTTCCTGCAGTAATTTTGAAGACTACCAGGCACGTCGCATGCAAGCGCGATGGCGCAACCCGGAAACCGGTAAACCAGAATTGCTGCATACCCTGAACGGTTCCGGCCTGGCCATCGGTCGTACCCTGGTGGCACTGCTGGAAAACGGCCAACAGGCTGACGGTCGAGTCGTATTGCCTGAGGTATTACGACCCTATCTGGGCGGGCAGATCGAGCTCTGATATGGACTTTCTGCCGATATTTTTCGATGTCAGGGGCAAACCCTGCCTGCTGGTTGGCGGCGGAGAAGTCGCTGCCCGTAAAGCGGCGTTATTGAATCGTGCCGGTGCCAGAATCACGGTGGTGGCACCAGAGGCGCGCGAAGATGTGATTGCGCTGACAGTCAGTACTGAAGGTGAATACCATCAGCGTGAATTTCAGCCCTCCGATCTGGATAACGTGTATCTGGTTATCGCTGCCACCAGTGACAGTGCCGTCAATGCCCGGATTTCTGAGTTGGCCGATGCGCGTAAACTGCCTGTGAATGTGGTGGATCAACCATCTCTTTGCCAGTTCATTGTGCCGGCGATTGTCGAGCGTGCGCCAATTACCATCGCTATTTCGACCGGCGGCAACTCACCCGTTTTGACCCGGGAGCTCAAAGAGCGTATCGAGATGGCTGTGCCCAGAGGCTACGGCGATTTTGCCCGTTTGCTGGGTAGCTGGCGTGATGAGGTGAAGTCAGCCATTGCCGATGATCAGCAAAGAACCCGCTTCTGGGAATCGCTGATAAAAGGCGAGGTTGCTTCCCTGGTATTTCAGGGTAAAACCGAACAGGCACAGACAACCTTTCGTGAGCAACTCCAGGCTGTCAGCCATGAGGCTGATAAGCACAGACAGGACAAGACCGGTGAAGTCTGGCTGGTCGGGGCTGGCCCCGGCGACCCGGAGTTATTAACGCTGAAAGCCCTGCGGCTGATGTATGCGGCGGATATTGTGCTGTATGACCGGCTGGTTTCCGATGAGATCATGACAATGGTGCGTCCTGATGCGGAGAAAGTGTTTGTCGGCAAAGAGGCAAAGCATCATCCCGTACCGCAGGAGCAGATTAACCAGAAGCTGGTGCATTACGCACGCCAGGGGTTAAAGGTATTACGCCTTAAAGGCGGTGATCCCTTCATCTTTGGTCGCGGTGGCGAGGAAATAGAAGAACTGGCTGAAGCGGGAATACCGTTTCAGGTTGTGCCGGGTATCACATCAGCTTCCGGCTGTTCTGCCTATGCCGGTATCCCGCTGACACACCGTGACTATTCCCAGTCCGTTCGCTTTGTCACCGGTCATTTAAAAGACGACCGTCCTGATCTGGACTGGAACATGCTTGCCAAAGAACAGCAAACCCTGGTGATTTACATGGGGTTAATGGCGCTGCCAGTGATTAGCAGCAAGCTCATTGATCACGGCATGCGAGCCGATATGCCTGTCGCTGTGGTAGAGCAGGGCACTCGCGCGAATCAACGCGTGGTCACGGCAACATTGCAGGATATCGACAAGGCAGTCAGTGCGGCAGCATTGAAGGCGCCGGCACTGATTATTGTCGGTGCTGTGGTCAAACTCAGAAAGACACTGGCCTGGTTTGGTGATCAGGAAGCCTGATCGATTCGGCGTCGCAGCGCTGGATAATACCAGGCCAGCGCCAGCGCTCTGAGCACCACCAGAGCAACGAAAGACAACCATAAGCCATCACTGCCCCAATATCGCGTTAACACCACACTCAACAGTAGATACCCGCCACTGGAAATCACCGCCGCTTTGGCCATCGCGGCGGTTTCTGTGGTGCCAATAAATATGCCATCGAACTGAAACGCGGCAAAGGACAGGAAAATATACACCGATGCCCAGGTCAGGTTATCGCCCACCACCAGTGTGATACTGTCATGCTGAGTCAGTAATCCTGCCAGCATTTCACCAAACAGTGAAAACCCCACTGCCAGCGCCAGTGAAAAGCCAATTGCCAGCTCGCTACTCAAACGTACAGCTCGATCAAACCCTGTCATGTCCTGGCTGCCCAAGGCTTCTCCGACCAGCGCTTCAGCTATGTAGGCAAAGGCATCCAGGATAAAGGCGGAAAAGGAAATAAACTGCAGCAGGATGTGATTGGCCGCAAGCTGGTTATCACCGAACTGTGCACTTTCACGGACAAACCAGGCGAAGCTGCTGACCAGTAAAAATGTGCGGATCATGATGTCCCGGTTGACGGAAAAGGTCTTGCGCAGCGAGGCCATATCTTTGAGTCGCTGCCAGGGAATCAGCTCAGCCTGCGTACGTTGTTTGAGAATACGAACGACCAGAAACAAAGCCAGCAGCAAAGATGTCCACTCAGCAATTGCGGTACCCAGGGCAATACCCGAAGCTCCCATTTCCAACACACCGGCAAAGTAGATATCCAGCAGAATGTTGCTGCCATTCATGAAGATTTGCACGATGAGAAGGGCTTTTGTATGGCCCATACCAATCATGGTGCCCATCAAGGCAAATAAAGCCAAAGCCGCTGGAGCACCTAGCAATCGCCAGTCAATATAGCTACGTGTCACTGATTCAACGCTGTCACTTCCATTTAGCAGGCTAAGCGAGAAATCAGCAATGGGGACTTTCAGCAACATCAGGCAGCAGCCAATGGCCAGGCCGGTAAACACAGCCCGCCAGACGGCACTTCTGATTTCAAGCTCATCCTTCGCCCCTTTGGCTTGCGCGACAAAACCAGTGGTGCCCATGCGCAGGAAGCCAAAGCTCCAGTACACAAAACTGAAAATGATGGCACCAAAGGCAATTGCGCCCAAATCCGATGGTGTGCCCACATTACCAATCACAGCCGTATCACTGAGGCCAAGCAGAGGGACTGCCGCATTGGCAAGCATCACCGGCCAGGCGCGGTTGAGAATCGTTGCCCGGGTTAACTCATGTCCTGATACCGTTTCCGACAAAATAGACCGCCAATCAGGTTCGTATTAACTGGTAGTTATCTGCCAGCACCTGAATAATTTCTTCGCGCGGATTATCGGGCACGCTAATAGGATGGCCGGTGATTTTTTCGGCGATATTAAGGTAGGTTTTTGAGACATCCAGCATTGCTGAAGCGGGCAATGCCGTATCCCGTGCCAATGCCGAACGCTCTGGCATGCGGTTTTTATCCAGCAGTACCTCCGGGTCCGCAAAATGCCCCAGCAAAAACTGCCGGAAGGCTTCCTTGGATTGCTCAACAATCTTGCCATCGCGATAGGCCGGACCATCCCAGATACGGGATGAATCAGGGGTGCCCACTTCATCCATGTAAATCAGCTCTTGCTGGCCCTTGTCATTGGTGACGTAGCCAAACTCAAATTTGGTATCGACAAACACCTGATCCTGCTTTGCCAGATCATCACTGATCACCTGAAAGCCTTCTTTAAGCAGACGTTCATAGTGGTCGATATCTGCCGGGCTGTTAAAACCAAAGCCAGCCAGGTTATCTTCTATGTTCTGCCGGCTGATATTAACATCATCGGCTTCTGGCACGCCTTTGAGGCCTGTCAGAATACCCTTGGTAGATGGCGTGATCAGCAGATCGTCGAGTTTTTGGTCACGTTCCAGGCCATCAGGCAAACGAATGCCACAAAATTCCCGTTCCCCTTTGGCATAAGCACGCCACATGGAGCCGGTAATATACTGCCTGGCTATTGCCTCGACTTTAACGGGCCGTGCTTTTTGCACAATCCAGACAAAAGGGTGGGGGATATCAAGAATATGGCTACGCGCCAGGCCGGACTCGCGAAAGCGCTCGAACCAGTGCGCGGCAATGGCATTCAGCGCCGCACCTTTGCCCGGCACCCCGTTCAGGCCACCTTCTGCATGCCAGATACAGTCAAAGGCTGACAGGCGATCACTGATAATCATGATAGCCAGTGGCGTATCTTCCGCAACAGGGTACTGCTTTTCTTTGATAAGACGACGCGAATCGCGGTCCGTTAACCAGTAAACCGACCGCACCTTGCCACTGTGAACGGGAAGGCCAGTCTTAATGGGGAGGTCATCGTTAATCGCAAGTACGCTATCTGCTGTGCTCATTAATTGAGATTCCATCAAATCCAGGGGCCAGGGGCTAAATCTAAATCATTTCCGTTGCTACCCGTTCAGGTAGCCAGGCTAATACTATTCATCGCTAAGGGTGCTAAAAACAGTTTGGCGGACGCGGCAGGCCTGCTATCAGACTCACCGTAAGCGCCGGTTTACCACCAAAGAGCTTCATCAGGTAAACGCTGCGGCCCTTTTCGGCGCCTGCTTCACGTGCCACCAGTTTCACCAGTGCCCGATTCGCAGGCGACAGGCCGCTTTGCCTGTAAAATGATTGCACGATATCAATAATTTCCCAATGCGCCGTATCCAATTCCACAGACTGTTTTCGGGCCAGCTGCTCAGCCACCTCCGGGCGCCAGTCAGACAGCTCACGCAAGTAACCGTCCTTGTCGACAGCGATGGACTCACCGTTATCCAGAGTCAGCTCAGGCATGGCCGTCAATACCAGGTCAGGCTTTTGTCATGCTGGCAATGCAGTTCGACCAGGCGGTTCATATCAATGCCTTGCCAGTCCGGAGGCGCTGACAATCCGCGGGCGAGCAAATCATCCTGCATGTAATAAAGCGCATCAGAGGTGCCGAGCTTTTCAGCCAGCAACTGCAAGATCTCCAGGCCAGGCCGCGACAGTGCCAGCACACCTTCTTCCATCAATACCACGCCATCACCGGGCGATAGTAGGGCAAGGCAATCAGCCATACCGTCGCGACTGTGAGCAGAGCTGGCGATCATGTGTAAGGTGGTCATTAAAGGCGCTATCCGTTCAGGCTGTCAGAGAGCAAAAGCAACATCGGCTGATTCTAACAAATTGCTCATTTCATTGCTGTTCAGAATCTCGGCCTCAACCGCCAGTGCCTGCTCTTCCAGCCCCCGCGATATCAGCGCTGCCTGGTCAACATAGACTTTTTCCACGCCATACAGGGGCAGTGCCGACAATGCAGCCGAGGGGCTCTTGCGGTGGATCAGGTCGGCCTGCTGGTTCTGAACCAGTTGAAAGACTGCGTCTCCGGTATAGAGCAACATCACTTGCTGCTCGAAAACAGCGGCTGACAGCGCCATATCCAGTGCCGCTTTGGCCCGGCCATCGGCATAAGGCCCGGCCCGGTTAATGATCAGGATGGATTTAGTCACTGAGCCTCTCCGAAGCTGACCACACGGTCCGAGTGAACACAGGCATCAACCCATTGTCCCAGCCCGGAAAGCGTAAAGTTGTCAGCCAGATTGGCGGAAGGGCGCTCATAGCGATTCGCTTCTTCGGCATTGAGAATGCCACGTTTCACCGCTGAGGCGATACAGACGACAGCGTCAAGTTGCTGCTCTGCGATAAAAGACTGCCAGGCCTGGTTGATATCGGTTTCATCCTGCGGGTAAACCGCCAGGGACGAACCATGATAAACACCGCGCTGATAGAAAAACAGGCGATAAATCTCATGCCCCTGGTCCAATACTGCCTGGGCAAATTTCAGCGCAGTCAATGTGGCGGGATCACCGTCCGGTGCTGCAAACACGACTAGGGAGAATTTCATGACAGATAAAACCTGGAAGCAGGGCAGTCAAGCCCGGAGTGCGAAAGGATCAACATTTGCCGGCCCCATTAAATGACAGGCGCCGGCAAATGTTCAGATTCAGACCTTATTCATCACCGCTGAATGCAGTCAGCAGGTTCAGCAGGCTGATGAAGATGTTATACAGCGAAACATACAGCGTGACTGTCGCCAGAATGTAGTTTCTCTCGCCACCGTTCACGATAGCACCTGTCTGCATCAGGATGGCCGCGCTGGAGAACAGCATAAAGCCAGCTGACAGCGCCAGTTGCAGGGCAGGCATCTGAACGAAGATGTTCACCACCATGGCGACCAGCAGCACAATAAAGCCAGCAACCATGAAGCCACTCAGAAACGAGAAGTCTTTGCGGCTGACCAGCGCATAGCCTGACAGACCGACAAAAATGGCAGCGGTGCCACCCAGAGCTGTCATCACCAACTGACTGCCATTACTGGTAGCCATGTACATGTTCAGAATTGGCCCCAGGGTGTAACCCATAAAACCCGTCAAAGCGAATACTGCCAACAAGCCCCAGGCACTATTGGCCAGCTTGTGGGTCAGAAACAGCAAACCGTAAAAACCAATCAACATCATCCAGATATTAACCGGTGCAGCATTGCTGGCCATGGCGAACCCTGCGGTCAGGGCGCTGAAGCCCAGCGTCATGGCAAGCAGCATGTAGGTGTTACGGAGTACCTTGTTGACTACAACTGCCGACTCTTTTGTCTGGGTACGTGCAGTCTCAAACGGGTACTGGTTCATAAACGGATGCCTCCAATTCGAATTAACGATGAAATATCAGCCTCTAATCATACGGAATGGCCCCGCGAAATCAACGAAAATCGGTAGCAAACCAGTCGAAAAAGCCGAGCAGAAGAGGGTAGAGAGCAGGGCAAATACAAATTCCCTGTTGACTGAAAGAAAAATTATAGTAACATGCCGCTTCTCGCTTTGCGGAGGGGTGGCAGAGCGGTTGAATGCACCGGTCTTGAAAACCGGCGTAGGCTAATAACCTACCCAGGGTTCGAATCCCTGCCCCTCCGCCATTTCAAAAGCACTCCAACGCCTAACTTACTGACAAACCAATTAATTTTGCCAAAGCTCAACCCGGCAGGGATGAGAACGAAGTTCGATAAATTGCGCCAGCAATTTAAGACGAGCGCGCCAGCGCGAAGCCCGAAGGGACGATTTCGCCCCAAGGCGAAAGCGGTCAATCCCTGTCCCACCGCTTGCCAGGAACCACCGACCTCGAAAATGTCTCTTAATATTCACTTCCCACCTCAAACACTACTACCAATAGCTAACTGCCAGAATAACGTGAACACCGTACTATTCAGATAAACGTGCGCACGGCTATATCTATCGGATTGGTGTTGTGACATCTGGCCTATTGCGATATCAACAACTTACAGAGAGTATTTGAAAAATAAACGTGCGGGAATAGTGTGCAGCGGGGTAGGGAATGTGCGCTGGCACACTAATATAATGTTATGGAGCAATTCGCTCGTGCCAGTAGCCAGGCTTTCTGGAGTGATGTGCAAAAGCGACAACAGTGATCGTTTGGTTATCGACTATCGTCACAAGGGAGAAAGGAAATCGTTGAAGAATAAGTCTTTTAGCTCCCAGCTTGGAAGCTTCACCAACCATGGGTATAAGCGGAGGGTTTGGTTTACTGAGCCTGGTTGTAGCCTGCTCAAACGTATCGATCAGTTGGCCTCCAAGGCCGGGGACTTCCAATTCGTACCACGCAACGGCTTCGATCAACTCTTCGGTAGCTTCCGTGCTAACCTTTACCTTCAAAATCAGCTCCTTATCCGAGCCCTAGCACGTGCAATGGCTTCATCTGCATCCATGAGTTCTGTTTTGCCAGATTCAATGTCATTGATTCTACGGCAAATTTCAGAATCCCAGGCCTCTGCGACGCTAATATCGGCAGGGCCATCCAAACTTGCTACCAAATCATGCGCAAGTTTGGCTCGCTCTCGCTCAGACAGTGTCATAGCGGCGTTTGTAATACTTTCAAGTTGGGCTGTATCCATCGTATTTACCAAAAATAACAAAGCGGTAATGGTTAAATGATGCAGCAAAATACATCCCATAACAAGGCCAAGCACAGCGACAGCTTTTTCGCTGCGGCTTCACCTCCACTACAAAGCTGCGCGTGTTGGCGGCGTTAG
>NZ_LWHM01000034.1:0-71126 GCF_001642735.1 Pseudohongiella nitratireducens
TTCAGGCTCGAAACAGCACAGTTGGTTATCGATCAAGGTTACAGTCATCAGGAAGCTGCTGATGCGATGGGAGTGGGTTACTCAACGATTGGTAAGTGGGTAAGGCAACTTCGCGCAGAGCGCTCAGGCACCACTGCTCAGTGCACCCCGATCAGTGATGAGCAAAGAGAAATACGAGAGCTAAAGAAACGGGTTGAACGGCTTGAATTAGAAAAGGATATTTTAAAAAAGGCTTCAGCTCTGTTGATGTCGGACTCCATGAAACACTCTCGATAGTTGAGAGACTGAGTCAGAGCGATAAGCGCCGTTATACGGTAAAAATATTGTGCGAGGTATTGGATGTCCACCGCAGCACGTTCAAGTATTGGCAAAAGCGGGATAAACGTATCAACCCGGAAACCGTCAAATTGCATAGTTTAGTGCGAACTGCCCACCGGTTGAGTCAAGGCTCAGCTGGTGCCAGAACTATCGCTGATATAGTCACCAACGACGAGTCGCACCCAGTCAGTTTATCTCGATATCGTGCCGGGCGTATTATGAAAAAACTCAGTTTAGTCAGCTGCCAGTTGCCCAAACATGCATACAAGAAGGCGGCGCAGGAACATGTTGCCATACCTAACCTACTGGCTAGGGAATTTACCGTTTCGCATCCCAACCAGGTGTGGTGCGGTGATGTCAGTTTTATTTGGGCGGGGAGTCGTTGGGCATATTTAGCAGTTGTTATTGACTTGTTTGCCCGAAAGCCAATTGGCTGGGCTATGAGCTATTCACCGGACAGCTATTTAACGTGTCAGGCCCTGACAATGGCTTATGAAAGTCGCGGGCGGCCGCAGAACATCATGTTCCACAGCGATCAGGGCAGTCATTATACCAGTCGTCAATTCAGGCAAAGAGTATGGCGATACCGGATGAAACAAAGTATGAGCCGTCGCGGAAACTGTTGGGACAATAGTCCAATGGAAAGGTTTTTCAGGAGTTTAAAAACAGAATGGGTACCGGTCACAGGTTACCGGTATTTTACGGAAGCCAAACAGCGTATTGGTGATTATATCCATGGCTATTACAGTCAGCTCAGACCGCACTCATTCAACGGTGGATTAACACCAAATGAGAAAGAACAGAGGTACTGGGATAGCTATAAACCCGTGGCCAAAATGACTTGACCACTACAATTCCACACTTTGAAATAATGAGGAGCACCGCCAAAATTTCCATAACTAACAATTTTCTTATTGGAGCCATCTTCTAATCGATACTCAGCTCCATTCGCTCCATAATTTAAATTGCTGATATTAATAAGTCTTTGCCCATCAAGACAGTATCTATCACTACTTGTGTAACTAACACCCGTGACATTTCCATCAATCTGCTCAGTTTGCTCACAGCGTGTTATTACTGATAATTGATTAAAACTCCAACCAATACCAAATGAACCATTTCCTGCCCCACTGTTATAAGTTAAAGCTAAATCTGGTTGTAGACCAGCAACACCAGGTAAAGTTAACAAAGGAACTCTGTACTGAAATGCCCCAGATTGATCTACTGTGTGCGAGCCAGTTGTTGCACCAACAAGATCACTAGCAACATTTGTAGGAGGAACTGAAACCTGGGAAGGTGAAACTGGAGTTTCAAACTTACATGTAGCAGCCGTACACTCGAAAAAATCATTATAATTACTGCCAGCTAGGATTTCTTCGTAGTTTGTCGCACCATCGCCATCGTCATCGCCAGGACCGCTCAATGGGTCAAGCGGATCAAAACCATATATATTTTCTATATGGTCAGGCATACCATCCCCATCGTCGTCATCATCAAGCCCATTTTGGATACCATCATTATCAGTATCTTGAGGTGGGTTTCCTTCTTCGAAAATGGTTTTTGCGTACTCAATGGTTACTGCTGGTGAAGCAGATGTAATAAAATTAGCTAACAAAACTAATGTAGCAACTAAAACTAATACAACCAGAAAAAAATAACGAGTAATTTTATGAGTATGCATGGAAAGCTCTTACAATATTTTTGAAATTGTTATGATGCTTGTATCGAAACCACTTATTGATAATAGATAGTAAAAGCACTGTTTAACGCTGTATTACTTACATGAATATTAGCCATGCATCCCAAGGCAGAACTATAAGATGTGCTATAGGAAAGTCTTGATGTATCAACCTCTATCATCAATCCTTTTTGAGCTGCATTTACCAGGCTAGTGTAAAGTGCTATAGCGGCAGCTTGTGCATCATTAGAGTTCAACGAACCAGCACTATGCCAAACCGTATCACTACTTACAGATCCGCAAGTAACTGGAGTACTTAGTACAACTTTTACAGACATCGCGTTGCCTGAATATTGAATTGGAGAAACTGCAACAATGCTTGCTGTCTCTATTGTGCTCTGCGCATTTGCATAATTTATTGACAAACAAATCAATAGTGCCATGTATCTCATACATTTCATTATTTTCAACTCCTTTATAATATTCATCAGTAATAGATCATTGGATCATATATCTTATTAATGGATATATCACATATCGTCATCATCTCTATTTTTTTACTGAATTTAATTATCAATCTGTGACATACTCCTTGTTTTTAAGCGGAATAGACTTTTGGCTAATTGACAACACAGCCAAACGAACGAATCTAACTTGATCAGTTATACCCATAATTAGATGAAGGTGTAACAGGGAACAAATCATTGCGTATGGATTCAATTTCTCCATCATAATTACATTAGGAAATTAAGGGATACGTGTTTCTTATGTACAGATTGCGAGAATGGCAAGTGGAACAGTCTGAACAGATATAAATTATGTACTAAGCGAACGTCAAAAGATTGAATCTGACTTGCATTCGGAAGACATCATTAATGAATAGAAACGGTAATCGGTCCCGTAGTTCGGGAAAAGTTCAGAGATCGGTTTGAGAAAAGACCTTTCCGATCTTGCACTTAAGAAATATATCGAAACGATAGTCAGTGAGACGGTTCAGTATTCGATCGGTTTCGACATTTGCATAAACCGAAAGCAAGGAAAAGATCTAGAAATTCATTGAGTTAGTAAACCGCAGTTAACGACTTTGATTTGCTTTTAAGTCCCTTGCGTCTACCAATTTCGCCACCCGGGCCGGGAGGGAAAGCCCCGCTATGCTGCGGAGGACGCGCATTATATATCAACAAAAAGGAAATTCATAACCTTTTGCTTATCATGGTGTTATGACTGCATACTAGTCTTGATTTATGACACTGAATAGTATCCACTGAAGTGCAAGTTATGAAACATAAAAAATTTCGTAAACCTAATTATCAATCAAGGAGATCTTTATGGATTTTTTGAGAGTGTTGCTTTCAATATTAGTACCTCCCTTGGGTGTTTTTCTACAAGTCGGGTTGGGCGGTGCCTTCTGGCTTAATATTCTGCTGACACTATGCGGCTATATACCTGGTATCGTTCATGCCGTGTGGATTATTGCTAGACGCTAGCCAGCGTGAGCAACTCTTTATACCAAAGAGAACGGTGTATCCGAATTAATACTTACTTACCATACATATAACACCATTGAAAACTCAGGAGTAGCTGATTACTGTTACTCCACCGGGCGCTGCGGATCCAGCAAGTCATCGTCATGCTTCTGGGCTCGCTCGTCATTCACCATCGCTTCCAGGTGAGTATCAGGGCTCACATCCAGCAATTTGTCAGCCGCAACAGCACGGTCTGAATCGATCATCTGACGCTTGCTACCCATCTCAGCTACGGCGGACTGACCGCGGTTGCTGTGATGCATGTCGTTTTTGTTAACGGAATCATTGCTACCCGCTTCCAATGCAGTAGCAATCGGATCCGTGTTATCAAAACGCAGGCGGTAAATCGGTTCTGGCATGGTGAAACCTTGTTCATCCAGCATACTGGTGACAACTCGAATAGCCAGACTGCGCGCGCGACCAAAGTTGGTTTTTTCCTGGTCGATCCAGCCCGTAAAACAGAGCACGATATTGGAATCACCCACCGTTTGAATCAGAGCATTGGGTTCCGGTTCGGTGAGGATAAATGACAGCGCTTTAATCGCATCCGTACCAACTTTCATGGCCGCAACCGGATCATCTGCGGCATCGACGCCCAGTTCAAAGGCAAAGCGACGTTGCGGATTGCTGCTGTAGTTGAGGATGACAGCCTTGAACACCGTCGAATTGGGGATGCGCAACTGGTTACCATCCAGGGTCATCAGCACAGTGGCGCGGGAAGTGAGCCGAACCACCTTGCCTTCGTGCTCGTTAATCACCACATGATCATTGGCGCGAAAGGGCTGACGCAGGCTGAGCATGATGCTCGATATATAGTTTTCGATGGTATCACGCACAGCGAAGCCGATCGCCAGACCAACAACACCGGCACTACCGAGGATGGTCGCCATCAGCGTCGTCGCCCCCATCAAGCTAAGCGCAACGATCAGTCCTAGCATGATCGCTATGGTGCGAACGGTTTGCGCCACTAGTTCCGATAAAAAGGCATTTGGAGTCAAACGTTGCCATAAGGCAGACCACCGTGCCAGTGCATAGCCAAGATAGACAATCACAGCAAAAATCAGCAGTGCGATGGCGAACAGTGGCAACGCCCTCAACCACTGCATCACATTGTTTTCCAGTTGCTGCAACAACGGTGACAGGTTGCCCTGAACATCCAGTCGACGCTGAATGCCGTCATCCACCAGAATCACACCAGGCAACTGCTCGGCCAGTGACAAGGCACGCTCCGCCTGGGTTTCATTGGAGACCGCCCCGGATAGCAGCACCACACCATCACGGACATCCACTTCAACCGCTGACAAGGGCTCAAGTACCTCATAGATACCCGTCAGCCGTTGCCGGATTTGCGTATCCGTCTCAGCCTGTGTCTCTTGTTCCGGTGGCTGTGCTTGCAACTGCCATGGCAGCAACAGCATCATTAACAGCGACAAAATCCCAATGCATAACCCACGGTGCAACTGTCTGGTTTTCACTGTGAAACCACCACATTCAAATGTTCATAGATGATGCCAGCCACTGCTGCCACCACCGGGTTTACGGCAGCCTGCACGGTATCAAAATCATCAGATACTTCTGATTCGGCGAAGATGGCAACGGCCACCTCATTCTCGGGCCACAGCAGATAGCCCAGGTCGTGGGTGACGGAAGCATTCTCACCGGTTTTATGGGCAATGGGCATACCTTCGGGAACACCGGCAGCAATTTTTGTTGTCACCGTTTGCGCCGACATCCAGGCAATGATTTGACGTCGTGACTGCGATGTCAGAAATGAATCGTTATAAATCTGCTTGAGCAGTTGGATGGTATCTTCGGCATTGATGTAGTTCTGTTTTTGCGGAGGCATCGGCGACTCGAACATCTTGCGGCCAAACTGCATGGTCTCCAGCTCCAGTTCATCCGCCAGTGCCTGCATGGCCTCATAGCCAACCACGTCTACCAGTACGTTGGTCGCTGTGTTGTCGCTAATAGTAACGGTCAGCTCTGCCAGCCTGCCCAGCGTCACCTCATTCGGCACCGGCTCATTCTGGATCTCGCCATACCCGCCGACAATGTCGCTCTGTTCAACAGTGGCTGTGTCTTCAAGCGACAGGGTTCCGGCATCCACCTGTTGCATCAACGTAGCAATCAACAACATCTTTATCGTCGATGCAGGCGGGTAGGATTCGGGTGACCCTACGAAAGTCATGCGACCCTCCTGGGTTCCAGCCAGTCCAGCCACTCCGATTGACAGCCGGATATTTTCTTCCCTTGCCTCAGCTACTTTGGCCTCCAGTGCCCGAGCCATCACCTGCCAGGCGTCAGTTTGCTGGGCAGATGCACTGGCCGAAAAAATCAGCAGCGCTGCTGTAGCGAGTAACCTGCGAACCGATAAATCAATTGTGAAGATCATGTCAGCATTCTCCTTGCAAAGATTATCGTGCTATAGAGGTTCCGTACGATAGAGGCTCCTGGTCAGGCACGAGTCTCAATAATACGCACCCAGTAAGGGGGCACACTCAGTTGCGCTGCGGCGAGTTTGATACACACCAGCAACGGTACGGCGAGCAGCACGCCAACCATTCCCCACAACCAGGCCCAGAAAATCAGCCAGATCATTAATACCAGAGGATTCAGGCGCATGTGCTTTCCCATCACCGTGGGTGTGATGAACTGTGCTTCAATGCCATTCAGAATAAAATAGATCAGCACCGGCAAAAAGGCGGCTCCGGTCACGCCGAACTGGGCCAGCCCTGCCAGTGACAGTATCGTCAGGCCAATCAACATGCCAATGTACGGGGCGAAATTCAGCACGCCAGCCAGCACCCCCCAGAGTATGGCATCCTCCATCCCCAACAAGGTCAGGGCACCGGCCACTGACAACCCTAACAGTGCATTGATGGCACTCAGAGAAAGAATGAACCGTGACAGTTCCACCTGGACGGTAGCCACGACGCCTCTGGCTTCATCCCTGTCGGTAATTTGTGGCAGATTGTTGACTGCGGCCTCAAATAGCCGTGGCCCAAACACCAGCAGAAAAATGGTCAGCGTCAGACAGGTAACCAGCTGCGCCAGAAGCACAGGTGCCGCAGCGAACACATAAAGACCAAGCTCTATGCCACCGCGTGTCACCCCTTCCATCAACGGGCTGGGTTCCTGGCTTTCGACCGCAGGCTCTTCCGGCTCTCCCCCGAACAGGCTGGCAAAAAAGCCCTCGGCATCCTGTGCGGCATCGTCTGCAGTTTCCTGACCGCCACCCCAGGTGGTCTGAAATGCCTGTATCTGCTCATTCAGGCGCTCTGATAATTCTGGCGTACGCTCAACCCAACGCTGGACCGGATCACGTAGTTCTGTAAACAGAAAAACCAGGGGCCCTATTATCAGTACCAGCAAAATCACGGCTGAGAGGAATCGTGGCACCATATAACGTCTTAGCCACGAAACCAGTGGACCAAGCAGCAGTGTCAGCATCAATGCAATGACAATAGGGACAATCAGTGTTTTGGCGAAGTAAAGTGTGTAAAGCACGGCCAGTGCCAGTATGCCCTGTAGCACACGATAGGTGGGCCGGGCCGATGTTGCGGGTGCAGGCTTGTCAGTCCCTGATTGACGATTCACGTCCACGTACTATCTCCCATGATTCTGTATTATTTCTGTTATTTATAAAATGATACCTGTCACATGCTCAGCGCAATAAGAAAATAACTGAGACCGGTAATGACAAATGCCACTAATGCAACCAAGCCATCCCGGGCGATCAGCGCAAGACCAAATGCTGTTAGCACCACACCTGCCGCATTGGCGCTGAAAGGTACAAACTCCATCACCGGCATCGACATGGCAACGGCGATGCAAACCGCAGCAATAACATGTTTCGCCGTGCCGTTTACAAAAGCGCTATAGCGAGCCTTGAGCATCTTGTCCACAAACCGGGCCGGGGAACGCATCCACTGAACGGCTTTTTCCAGGTGTGAACCTTTCACTGTCCGATTCAATAACCAGCGCGGCAGCCAGAAATGCTCCATGCCAAACAGTAATTGTCCGGCGATCAAAAAGACAAACACGCCGATAACGGTCGGGACACCCGGAACATCACCAATGACCGGTGCCAGTGTGAGCAACCCGGCCAGCAATAATAAGGAACCAAAAGAACGGCGCCCCACCATATCCATTAGGTCATCGAGAGAGACCTCATTTTTTTCGGCGGCATCGGAGAAATTGTCCAGCAGCCCGTCCAGGCTATCTGGCGCATCACTGCCCTTTTTTGAATCTTCCATAAAGCGGGCCTCGTTACATTCGCTGTAAGGCTCTGGAGGCGATTCGCCGGACTCGCATGGCCAATAGGGTTGCGGAAATACTTCTTGTCACGACATTGCGAAAAGGTATTCGGGCCAGCATGACACCAAAAGCCAGGCCTGCTCCGGGGAACAACCACTGCTTATGCTTCATGATAATGGCCAGCGGGCGCCGGGATGTGACAGAAGCTTGTGTCAGCCGGGCAGAAAGTTCTACCTCTAACCTTTCAATCCGGCGAATCTGGTCGTTGCGGTTCACGTCGCAATCCCTCCGTGATAACACCGATATACTTGCGGGTCGCGGGCAGACTCATGCGTTTTCGGTAACGACGCAATTGTCTGCGAATAACCAGCAGGATACCAACATGCAAAAGAAAGAATCCGGCGAATCCGCCGCCCAGTGAACCGCTCAAGGCATACACAGCCCATGAAAACAATACGGCAAAGCCCAGCCAGGCCAGTAAGACCAGCGGTAACACCAGCAGGCATAACAGTAAAAAACGGCGCAGGTCACTGGAAGCGAGTCGCAGTTCTGCGGCCAGCAGACGCAGCAACGCTGCACCCGCTTCACGCAGATCTGTCAGCCAGCGTAACCAGGCGTCGATTTCAGACTGTCGTCGTAATCGCGCCGGGTCTTCACTCATGATTTAGACAATATCTTCGACAGGAGAAAACCGCCCAGCACAGCCAGTCCAATGGTCTGCAGGGGTTTTTCTTGCAAGTATTCGCTCAGCTCATCGCTGTACTCACCAGCACGGGCTTTGCCCTGCTCCAGTCGCTGCAAGGCTTCGTCACGAAGATCCAGCCCGGCTTCTTCAGCCGCAGCTCGAAAGTGTCCACGAGCTTCAATCAGTTTATCCAGTGCTTCCATTGCCGACTGTTTTGTAGCGTCCAGCTCACTGGTGGTCTTCGCTGTCTTGTTCGTCGTAGCCATTGTACTTCTCCTTCACTAACAATGTGTTTCAGAAGGCCGGGCCTTTCACCTCATCCCTATACTGCTTCCCTGGACAAGAGGCCCTGCACCGGAAATTGAGCACCACAGCTGACTGTTATACATCCAGGCTGCTTATTTATTCCAACAGAATCTCATAACAATCGCAACTGGCTCTCAATAATAAGAACGAATGTAACGAATTGATATTCCTGTCACAAAACTAATGCGCTCAGCAATGGAAGTAAGTTTGGGTGCCATGCGCCTCAATTGCCTCGGAAAGCCGTTCAAGACCATGAACGTATGCGGCAGTGCGCAAAGAGATCTCTTTTTGCTTGCTCAGGCTCCAGACATGCATGGCCTCTTCCTGGATAATTTGCTTCAACCGCTGACGGACTTCGCTCTCGGTCCAATAGAACCCCTGGCGGTTCTGCACCCATTCAAAATAAGACACCGTGACGCCACCGGCATTGGCCAGGATATCCGGAACCACGGTAATACCCCGACGCTCCAGCACGGCATTACCATCGGCGGTTACAGGGCCATTTGCCAATTCCAGGATGACCCTGGCATCAAGGCACTTGGCAATGCTTTCGGTAATCTGATCCTCCAATGCAGCCGGCACCAGTAATTCACAGGATTTGCAAAGCAGCGCGTCGTTGTCCACCACTTCAACGTTATCCCGACCTTCAGCGTACTTGCTGACCTCGCCCTTCTCTTCCTTGCAGGCTTTCACGGCTTTGGGGTCCAGCCCTTCCGGGTCGTAAACTCCGCCCCGGGAGTCGGAAATACCCACGACTTTCCAGCCATCTTCATGGAGCAGACAGGCAAAATGATAACCTGCGTTACCATAACCCTGGACCACTGCTCGGCGCTCACTGCCGTTATCCAGTCCAAGCTCTTTTTGCAGGTGTTTCAGTACATAGAAACCGCCTCGTGAAGTGGCATCGTCGCGCCCTTTTGAGCCACCCAATGCAATCGGTTTGCCGGTAATCACCCCGGGACAGGGGTAGTCCACCAGTGAACTATACTCATCCGCCATCCAGCCCATGATCATGGCATTGGTGTAAACATCGGGCGCGGGAATGTCTCGCTCAGGGCCGATCATCTGGGCAAAAGCCTGCACATAGGCACGTGAGAGCCTTTCAAGCTCTGTTTTGGACAACTTGCGAGGGTCAACGCGAATCGCACCTTTACCACCGCCAAACGGCACACCAGCGACCGCACATTTGAACGTCATCCAGAATGCCAGGGTGACCACCTCATCCTGAGTCGCCTCGGGGTGAAAACGTATCCCCCCTTTGGTGGGTCCGCGCGTATCGTCATACCGGCAACGCCAGGCCCGGAATGAACGCCGGGACCCGTCATCCATGCGCACGAAAAGACGGGCGCTCATGACTTCCTTGGGATACTGCAGTTTCTCCAGCACTTCCGGGTGAACCTTGGTGTACTTGGCGGCGCCGTCCAGGTGACTTAGTGCGCCTTTGAGCATGTCTTCCACGATGTCTCCTTTATTTATGTCCCCGCTGTGGGAGCAAAATGTTCATTTTCATACTAATAATAAGGTGAAGCTTAGTAATCTCATAATTCGTGTTACGAAGCCAACCTACAAGACGGATTTGAAAACTCCTGCCCTATCTGGTCAGCCGGCCAACAATATTGATCAAGTGTGTATCGTGTGTATAATTTAACATGAAAAGCGCAATAATAATCAGCTTACTCAAGGCTGATGGATGGACTAAGTAGTGAGAGGGAATGAACATGTTATTTACTGTGATTGTGCATCATGATGCTGACAGTGATTATGGCGTCACCGTACCAGACCTGGCTGGCTGTTTTTCTGCCGGATCAACAGTCGAAGAAGCCTTACAAAACACGAAAGAGGCCATTGAGTGTCATTTGGAGGGATTGTTGTTGGATGGTGAAGAACTTCCCAAAATTAGTCGGTTGCCTGAGGCTTTGGAACAAGACGATCGTTCCGCCCGGCTCGCAGTCATAGATGTTGATATTGATGGATTATCTAATGACAAGGAACGCGTTAATATCTCACTTCCCCGAATTGCATTGCGAGCAATAGATCGGGCAGCAGGTCGCGCCGGAAAAACAAGGTCAGCCTACATTGTAGACGCAAGTTTGAGTGCATCGAGAACACAATAGTCTCTTGCGGACTTATAGACTTCATACGGATAAACAGGCGTACTATGAATCGCAAGTTACTGCTTTTTATGAGGGAAAATGGAGGCTGGAGTCGGAATCGAACCGGCGTTAACGGAGTTGCAGTCCGCTGCATGACCACTCTGCCATCCAGCCTTAACGTATCCAAATTCTGCCTGGCAGACAAGCAATCCGGACTGGCCAGTGGCCGTAAAATTTGGAGCGGGAAACGAGACTCGAACTCGCGACCCCGACCTTGGCAAGGTCGTGCTCTACCAACTGAGCTATTCCCGCGTAACACTGGTTTTTCAACCCTTTGCAGCGTGCCGTTTGGATCACTGCAAAAGAGGCGCTTATTCTAATGAGATAGAGATTTTTGTCAAGCATTCATGGCAGTTTTTTTACGCATTTTTCACACTTTATCTGCCGTGAAATATTCCTCTAACCCACTCCCCCATTAATGACTATCGCATGGAGGGTAGCGCGCTTTTCAGGTAGGTCACCATGGACCAGACGCTGAGAGCGGCGGAAATATATAGCAAGACATAGCCCAGTGGCAAGAGGAAATTTGGTAATGCGGGTGAATGTGCCAATAACGCAATGATTGCGATCATCTGAACGGTGGTTTTCACCTTGCCAATATAGCCAACAGCGACCTTGTCGCGCTGATTCTGACTGGCCATCCACTCTCGCAGTGCGGAAATGAACACTTCCCTGCCAATAATGATGGCGGTGGGCACCACAAACCAGGGGCTGGGGAAATTGGCGGTTAGCAGCACCAGTGCCATCACTACCAGTAACTTGTCTGCCACGGGGTCGAGAAAGGCACCAAACGCTGATGCCTGGTTAAGGCGCCGCGCCAGGTAACCATCCAGCCAGTCAGTAATACTGGCGATGGTGAAAATGACCGCTGCTGCCAGTTGGCTCCAGGGTTGACCACTGTAATAGACCATTACGATTACCGGCACCATCAAGACGCGTGCAATAGTGGCCAGGTTGGCAGCATTCATGTTCAGAGCGTTCTCCTTAGTCAAGCAAGTCAATACAGCAAATCAGTACGCTGTTTATCACGGTAGGCGAATTTCCAGGCGAATTCTACTCATTATGCAGCGCGTCATAAATAACCGCTGCCAGCTTTTTGCTGATTCCGGGCGCCCGGGACAGATCGGATTCGCTGGCACGCTGAATTTCCTGTTGACCACCAAAGTAACGCAGCAGTTCCCGCCGCCGCACAGGCCCCAGCCCCGGGATTTCTTCCAGCGCTGACTTCTTGCGGGTTTTAGCCCGTTGCTGACGATGACCGGTAATGGCAAAACGGTGGGCTTCATCACGAACCTGCTGTAATAAATGCAAACCGGGTGAGTGCACCGGGATCACGATTTCCTCAAATCCCTGTTCAGTCGCCAGAAACAGGGTCTCCTGCCCGGCACGACGGCTGATGCCTTTGGCGATACCAATCAGGATGGGTAATTCCGTGTTCTGACGCTCAGACTCGGCGTCTGCTTCAGCCCGTAAGGCAGTTAATACGTCAACTGCCTGGGATAGCTGCCCTTTACCGCCGTCGATCAGCAAAATGTCTGGCATTACGGCCGGTGAGCCGCTATCCGCTGCCTTATCCGCGAGAAACCGGTAGCGGCGCTTGAGGGACTGTTCCATGGCAGCGTAGTCGTCACCGCCTTGTATGTCTTTGATATTATAACGACGGTAATCTGTTTTCATCGCCCCTTCATGGCCGAACACAACGCAGGCACCGACGGTGCTCTCCCCCATGGTATGGCTGATATCAAAACACTCTATGCGTTTGGGCAAGGCTTCCAGATCCAGATCTGATTGCAGACGTTCAAAGCGCTGATACAGCGTCTGACGATTATTGATATGACTGCTTAGCGCCTGCACGGCGTTTGCTGCCGCCAGGTCTCGCCATTTGGCCCGGTGTCCACGAACATTGCCAGTGAGCCTGACCTTGCGGCCGCAGGCAGCGCCCAGGGCTTCTGCCAGTGTTTTCTTGGCCGGTAACGAGGGCGAGATAATCACCTCTTTGGGAATCAGCTGTGATGATGTGGTTTCATCGCGCAAATAATACTGGGCAATAAACGCGGCCAATAACGCTTCCGCATTTTCTGCCAGTTTGTCTTTGGGAAAATGGTTGCGACTGCCGATCACCCGCCCCCCTCTGACTATCATCACATGCACGCAGTGATAACTGCCCTCCGCCACAGCGGCCAGCACATCGGCGTCTTCTCCGTCGCCGGAAACCACCTGCTGGCTCTGAATCTTGCGCAAATCAGAAATCCGGTCACGCAGGCGTGCCGCCTGCTCGAACTCCAGTGCCTGTGATTTTCGTTCCATGCGCTCGCCCATGTCGCGAATCAGGTCATTGCTTTGCCCCTGGAGAAAGCGGCTGGCATCGCGGACATCGTCAGCATAGTCACTGGGGGAAATATAACCGACACATGGCGCGGTACAGCGCCCTATCTGGTGCTGCAGGCAGGGCCGTGTGCGGTTGCGAAAATAGCTGTCTTCACACTGACGAACGCGAAAGACTTTCTGTAACAACGCCAGGCTCTCGCGCACGGCACTGGCACTGGGGTAAGGACCAAACAGTTTGGCGTCACGGCGGCGTCCGCCCCGATAAAAAGCCATTCTGGGGAAGACATCTTTGTGGGTCAGCATGATGTAGGGATAAGTCTTGTCATCCCGCAACTGAATATTATAAGGCGGGCGAAACTTTTTAATCAGGTTCTGCTCTAGCAGCAGCGCCTCGGTTTCACTATTGGTGATGGTGACATCAATATTGGTAATGTGGGAGACCAGCGCCATTGTTTTGGTATCAAGGCCACTGGCGCGAAAATAATTACTGACCCGTTTGCGCAGGTTTCGGGCCTTGCCGACATAAAGCACCTCGCCATCTTTATCCAGCATGCGGTACACGCCCGGCCCCTGACTCATGACAGCCAGTATGGCCTTGGGATCAAAGTCAGCGTTACCGGCGTCCATGATCCGCTCGGTACTTTCAGACTGATTACGCTGCTTTGTCATCGCGACCATGATCCTGGCGGTTGAATTCCCACCTCGGGCTCCAGCTCTATACCGAATTTTTCCGCCACACTGTCGGCAATATCACGGGCCAGTGTTAATAATGCCTGACCGGACGTTTCCGTCATTGCTGCGGATTTAAAATCGTGAACCAGCACCAGCGCCTGCCGGTCATGCACACCGATATTGCCACGTCGAACACCTTTCCAGCCGGCTCTTTCAATTAACCAGGCTGCCGGGACTTTCATTTCCTGTGGTGCTTTTTCTGAGACCCAGTCTGCCGCCTTGCCTGGCTCAGCCGGTACGGGGAAAGCGGGCATGTCTGGCCATTCGGACTGTAACGACTGCCACTGAGCCTGGCTGATGACCGGATTCCGGAAAAAACTGCCGGCATTGCCCAGTTCTAGGGGGTCAGGTAATTTGCTGCGACGAATGGCACAAACGGCATCATAAACTTGTTGCGGCGTGATATCCGAGACACGGGAGGCGTGGCCAGTGATAGCGGTATGACAGGAATCACCGCCTGTGCCCTCATTTGCCCCGTCGCCAGCTTCGGCACTGGCATTGATCGCTTGCTGCAAGGCTGGGTAGCTGACATTGATTTCTGGTGTCGTGCGCAAACGCAGCGTGCAGGAAATGATGACGGCGCTGTTGCGAAGTTCGTGCTTGAATATACTGTCACGATAAGCAAATTTGCACTGTTCAGCAGACAGACTGTTGAGTTCGCCCTGCGCTAAATTCAGGTAAGTCACCGACTCAATCAGTTCACCGACTTCAACGCCATAGGCACCGATATTCTGCACTGGCGCTGCGCCGACTGAGCCCGGTATCAGTGCCAGGTTCTCCAGACCAAACCAGCCTTGTTCCAGGCAGAAAGTCACTAGCTCGTGCCAGTTCTCACCTGCCATGGCGGTAACCAGTACATCACCATTACGTTTAACTTCCGGGTGTATGCCTATCATGGCGATGCGCGCTACCAGTCCCGGATAGTCTCCGGTAAACAGCACATTGCTGCCACCACCCAGCACCAGCACCGGCAAGGCAGCCTCACGGGCGGCAGCCACAGCGGATAACAATTGCCGGGGACGGTGTACTTCCAGGGCATAACGGGCTTTGACCGGTAGCTGGAAGGTATGCCACTGGCGAAGATCGAAATTCTCAACCCAGGAAGCGGGTGGTTGCCAGGTCATGCGAATAGCCCCGTGCTGCCGTTATTCAATTCAACTTAACTCAACTTAAATCGGCTCAATTTAACTCGGCTCAAATTAGCCGACACGCTGTAACTTGATGCGTTCCAGCAGTGCCGCGCAGGCCGTTTCCACCATATCCAGCACCTGCTCAAAGCCCTGCTCACCGCCATAGTATGGATCCGGTACTTCGGCATCAATCTGGCCGGCATGCTCCAGTAACAGAGTGATACGATCACGATTGGCGTCACTTGCCATATTCAGCAGGTTTTGCCGGTTCTGCCTGTCCATGGCAATCACCCAGTCGTAGTCATCGAGGTCTGCCACGGTGACCTGTCTTGCCCTGAGGTGGGAGAGATCATAGCCACGGCGTTTCGCAGCCTGCTGTGTCCTGGGGTCAGGCGCTTTACCAATATGCCAGTCGCCTGTCCCTGCAGAATCCACAATGATGTCTGCACTGAGCCCTTCTTTCTCAATCAATGTTTCCATAATGCCGTGGGCGGTTGGCGAACGGCAAATATTGCCCAGGCAAACCATCAACACTTTTGTGGTCATCGTCTTACATCTCACTGTCTGTCAGGAAGCGACGGATGCTCTCCAGGTCTTCGGGAGTATCAATACCCGCCGGGAGTGCTTCCTCTGCTTCACTCATAATAATTTTCACGCCATGGTACATGGCACGCAATTGCTCCAGTCGCTCGAAACGCTCTAGCGGCGCAGGACTCCAGCTGACAAATGCATTCAGCGTCGATACCCGGTAGCCATAAATGCCAACGTGCCGTTTGGCCTGTAATTGTTGACCGCTGGACGCCGGGTTTTCCTGCCAGGGAACTGGTGAGCGGCTGAAATACAGTGCAAAACCGGCTTCGTCAGTGACAACCTTGACGGCGTTGGGGTTGCGCCACTCGGTTTCATCATGAATACGATGATAGAGACTGCTGATACCGGCCTCTTTATTTTCTGCCAGTGCTGTCGCAACCTGGCGAATGGTTGCCGGTGGAATCAGTGGTTCATCCCCCTGCACATTGACGACGATTCTGTCGTTCGGTAGTGCCAGCTTCTGCGCCACTTCCTGAATACGGTCGGTACCAGACTGATGATCGGCGCGGGTCAACAGGCACTCTCCTCCGAACGCCTCAACCGCTGCGGCAATACGCTCATCATCAGTGGCTATGTAAACCGCGCTCGCCTGACTGTCGCAGGCACGCTCATACACGTGCTGAATCATTGGCTTGCCAGCAATATCGAGCAAGGGTTTGCCTGGCAACCGGGTCGATGCATAACGTGCCGGAATCACCACCACAAAATCCATTAACGTTGCTCCCGCTCTTCCTGGGTCAATGTTCTGGCTTCGTTCTCCAGCATCACTGGAATATCATCACGAATCGGATAGGCAAGCGCATCAGCATAGCAGCGCAACTCAGATGCTTCGCGCTTGTAGTCCAGCGGACCTTTACAGACTGGGCATACCAGAATGCTTAACAGTTTTTTATCCACGTCCTATTCCTCGTATTATGCCTGGCCGTTTTTCGAATCCGCCAGCAAGATGTTCAGCTGTGCCAGTAATGTTTCCTGTACCGTTTCAGGAACACTGGCGACCACATGTAAATACCACCACTCATCCCCGGCAAAGGCCTGACATTTCACCGCGTCTTTCTCTGTCATCAGCAACGTCTGCTGTTGCCAGGTCGACAGGTCTTCTGCCTGGTATGGATAGTGGTCCGAAAACGCCCGTGTCTCAACCGACAACTCCAGGCTGTTCAGCGTATTGAAAAAACGTTGCGGGTTGCCTATTCCGGCAATAGCCTGAATACCATCGCCAGAGGCGCTTTGTTCGGTAAAACGTTTCACCCCCGTTTCCAGGTCAAGGCGCTCGCCATTTTTAACATTGACCCAATCGCCTGGCTGTAATTCAAAGTGCGTTATTTTTTCTGTGACCTGGCCCAGTCCCGACTCCTGTTGCGTGCGGTCAGCCTGCCAGTTGCCGTTGACCAGAATCTGATCGGCATCCAGTAAACGCTCGACCGGTTCCCGCAATGGACCGGCAGGCAGGCAATAGCCGTTACCCAGTCCTCTGGCGCCATCAATCACCACCCATTCGATGTCTCTGCGCAACCGGTAATGTTGTAAACCATCATCACTGACGACGATATCACAATCATCCCGCAGCTCCAGTGCATCCAGGGCGCGACGCCGATCCGGGTCAATCATGATCACCCCCGATAAATGCCGGCGCATCATGGCAATTTCATCACCGCATTGCTCTGGCCCACAGTCGGCTTCTACTAAATACGGCAGTGTCGGCGGGCTGGCACCATATCCTCTGCTGAGCACGGCCACGCGGAACCCTCTGGCTTCCAGCCACTTTGCCAGCGCAATCACCACGGGGGTTTTCCCGGTACCACCCACCGTAATATTTCCCACCACAATGACCGGTTTGCTGCCAGCATGTTGCTGCGCCGAATGCCTGAGGCGACGCCTGGCAGCCAGCCATTGATAAAGCGCAGACAAGGGCCGCAGCAGCTGCAACCAGGCAGCCCCGCGATACCAGTCCTCAGGAAGTGACGGCATCATCAGAGCCTTTAGCAGGTCGAGAGCCTTCTGGTTCAGAGCCCTCAGCGGATTGAGAGCCCTCAGCGGATTGAGAGCCTTCAGCTGGTTGAGAGCCCTCAGCCGGTCGAGCGTCCTCAGCAAACAAAACCCCATCGCCATCATTAAACTGCATCCGGTGCAGGCGGGCGTAATGAGCATCCTTTTCCAGCAACGCCTTGTGACTGCCCTGCTCGACAACCCTGCCCTGATCCATGACGACAATTTCATCGGCATTTTCAATCGTCGACAACCGGTGAGCAATCACGAAAGTAGTACGCCCTCGCATCAACTGATTCAGCGCCTGCTGGATATGCTGCTCGGATTCCGTGTCCAGCGCTGATGTCGCCTCATCCAGAATCAGTACCGGCGCATCCTTGAGAAAGGCACGGGCAATGGCCAGGCGCTGCCGCTGACCACCGGACAGCAGGCTGCCACCGTCACCGACCGGCGAATCATAGCCCTGGGGCAGCGATTGAATAAACTCATCTGCATGCGCGTTTTTGGCCGCCTCCAGAATCTGCTCATGGCTGACCTTATCAGCAATACCATAGGCAATATTATCTGCCACGGAACCTTCGAAGAGCACCACGTCCTGACTGACGATTGCAATCTGCTCACGCAAATTGCCCAGTTCGTACTCCGACAGTTCCACTGCATCCAGTGTAATATTGCCAGCGGTAATATCGTAGAATCGTGGCAGCAGGTTGACTAATGTGGACTTGCCACTTCCCGAGCGCCCCACCAGCGCCAGCGTGGTCCCCGCTTTGACATCGAGATTAATCGTCTGCAATACCGGTGACTCAGGGTCATAGGCAAACGACACATCGCTCAGTACCAGGTTACCTTGGACACGATCCGCGCGATGCTGCCCCAGATTCTTTTCCTGCTCCGCATCAAGTAATTCGAAGATACTGTATGACGCTGAAATACCACGTTGAATAATCGCATTGACGCCGGATAACTGGCGCAACGGTTTGCTTAGCATCCCGGCCAGTGTCAGGAACGTCACCACGTCACCTGCCGAGGCATTACCCAGGAACTCTGGCCCCAGCGCCAGCCAGATAAGGATCGCCATGGCAACGCTGACGATGATCTGAATCAGTGGTGTGGCTGTTGCCTGCGTAGCTACCATTTTCATGTTCTGTCGGCGGTTGCGCTCACTGGAATCACTGAAGCGACCGGAAACAAAATCCGTGGCATTGAAGGTACGGATCACACGCTGGCCTTTGATGGTTTCATTGGCCAGTTGGGTAACATCGCCCATCGAATCCTGCATCTGCTTGCTGTAGCGGCGGTAACGTTTGGTCGCCAGATGCACGATAAATGCCATGCAGGGCGCAACCAGTAAAAACACCATGCTAAGGCGCCAGTTAACCCAGAACAACCAGCCCAGCAGTCCAATCACAGTCATGCCTTCGCGCAACACCACTGTCACCGCATTGGTAGCCGCTCCTTTGATTTGCAGCACGTCATAAGTGACCTTGGATACCAGCCGCCCCATGCTGCTTTGATCGTAATAACCCAGCGGCACACTCATTAACTGGTCAAGCACCTGACAACGCAGTCTGTGTACCACGTGGTTGGCCACATATTCCAGAGCATAATGGCCCATAAAACCGCCCACACCCCTGGCCAGCACAATCAATACACACAGCAATGGTGCCAGGATGCGCGCGGCGTCGTTTTGCGCTTCAATCTGATCGATGGTCCAACCCAGCCAGGCTGCCGTTGCCGGTGTCGTCACGGCGAAAATCAGGTAGCCCAGCATACTGACCACAAACGCCGGCACAAAGGGACGCACATAACCCAGCAATCGTTTGTAGATCTGGGTCGCGGTCATCTCACTGGCAGAAGCCGGTGCTGCATTTGCGTCAGCAGGGTCCACAACGGGATCTTCTTTAGGTTGGCTCATAACGCATCACCTGATGCTGCTTCGGTATCGCTATCCACTGGCTGACGCGTGGCAATACTCAACTGGGAAAAACCGGCCTGGCCGATCGCATCCATTGCGGTCACAACACTCTGATGTGTGGCCTCGGCATCAGCAATCAACAACACTGCCCGTGACGTATCCTGTTCAGCCGCATTGAGGAGTGCCAGTCGCAACGAAGCACTATCGTTATCCATCAGCCGCTCATTATTGATACTGAAACTGCCATTTTCGCTGACCAGCACTTCCAAAGGCTGGTTTACCTGTTCAGCCTGACCCGCTTCTGCTTCGGGCAAATCTACCGCCAGCCGGGTTTCCCGGGTAAAAGTCGTTGTCACCATAAAAAAGATCAGCAGTAGGAAAACGACATCAATCAATGGCGTCAGATTGATAGCCGGATCCTCAAGGGTACGCCGGGGAAATTTCACGATGTCGCTTCCGCCCGTGTGTCAGTCAGATCATCACTTTTATCGTTGGCAACAGTGTCATCGCTGGCGACACTTTTATCGTTGGCGACCCTTTTCTCGTTGGCGACACTGCTATCTTTGGCAGCACTATCATCTTTGCCAGTCCTGTGATCTGCTTTTTTGCCGGGCGCGGCTTCTTTTCCGGCGGGCTGGTTATCTTCAGCAGCATCAGTGCGTGAAGTGCTGACAGCAATATCCTGCCATTCAACGCGCCGGTCACTGAACAGCGCTTCTACCAGTTTGGCGGATTCCTGTTCCAGAGTCAGAACCAGTGAATCAACCGTGCGGACAAAATACCGGTGGAATGCATAAGACGGAATCGCTACGGTCAGGCCGGCAGCGGTGGTGATCAGTGCCTCGGAGATGCCTCCGGCCAGCGCATTGGCATTGCCCGTACCTTGAATCATGATCTCGGTAAATACCCGGATCATGCCAATAACCGTACCGAGCAGGCCCAGTAACGGCGTGATGGCTGCAATAGTGCCTAATGTACTGAGATAACGTTCAAGATCATGAATAACAACCGCGGCATTCTGCTCGATGGCATCTGACATGGCCTGACGTCCCTGGCGGGCATTGAGCAAGCCAGCGGCCAGCACCTGACCTAATGGTGAGGCCAAACGCAACTCACGTAGTTTGGCGGCATCCAGCTCACTGTTTTTTATCCAGGTCCAAACCTGCCCCACGGTGGCTTTAGGTGCAATCCTGCGCTGGTTAAGAGACCAGAATCGCTCAATGACAATGGCGATTGCGACAATCGAACAAATGATAATTGGCAGCATCAACCAGCCACCAGCCAGAACTATTTCTACCACAACGTGAGCCTCCCGCGGATTCGGGGCTTACTTTAACATAACCACCCCCCAAGGTATAAGCTGCAACAGCCTGTCCGGCATGCATTCAGAGCTGCATTCAAGGCAATGGTGGCGCTCGCCAGAAACGCGCCTGCTGTTGCCGATACTCCCGCCACAGGTGCTGTTTTTGGGCTTTATTACCGCCCTCAGCGCCAGTGGCTGACATAAGGTACTGTAACGCACCGGATTCAGCCGTATTCATCAAACAGATACCGCGCCCCTGCGTTCTTTGTATGACATCTGGATGAGGATGGTTAAAGCGATTGTAAGCGCCAGCCGATATCAGCATGCATTGCGGATCCACCGCATCCAGAAACTGTCCTGTTGAAGAAGTATTGCTGCCATGATGGGGCGCGACCAGCCAGGTGGCGTTAAGCCTTTGGGGTGACTGGGACAACAGATGATGTTCCACTGCGGCTTCTATGTCACCCGTCAGCAACAGTGACTCTCGCCCGTTACTGACCCGCAGCACACAAGAAGTATTATTCACCTTGCCACTGATCCGCTCCTGACCAGATTGGGAAGGTGATGGGTGCAGAAATTCAAAGGTGACACTATCAAAGCGCCAGCCGGACCCGCCCTGGCAGGGTAACCAGTGCCGGGGTTCTCCGTATTGCGCTGGCAACTGCCCACCGAAATGCACCGTATCTATCGGCAATTGCGCCAGCAGCCCCGGTATGGCGCCAGCATGATCGTCGTGCCAATGGCTGACAATGACGGCATCCAGGCGATCGACACCATGCCTTGCCAGTACCGGCAAAATACCCAGCGCAGCACGCTGTCCCTCTCCCCGCGGCGGTCCGGTATCGAACAGCACCTGATGCTGAGCTGTTCGCAACAGTACGGACAATCCTTGTCCGACATCAATCACCGTCACGGCAACCTCGCCGGCATTCAGTCCAGAACGGGGTGGAGCGGGCCAGATTAAGGGGAAAAACAATAATGTCGCCGGCAGTCGTGGCAACATGCCCCGGGGTAGCAGAAGCGCCAGACTGCCTATCGCAGCCAGCATCCAGGCTACGACTCCAAGGGATGCACGATATCCACCCTGCCCCACTTCTCCCAGGGAAGAAGCCGTGGATGCCATCCATGTCAGCCATCCCAGCAACAGCTCTATACCCAGGTCGGCAACAAACCAGCATGCTGCTCCCAGCACAGACGAAATGGTACCCAGTGCAGCCCCCGTTAATGCCATGGGGACAATCAAAAACCCCATTAACGGAACGGCGACCAGGTTGCTCAGTGGCGATATCACTGAAAAAGCGCCCGGCCCCGCCAACAGCGGCACCAGCAAAGCAATGCTGACCACCATCTGCGGCCGCAACAGGTACCAGCTGCAGTAGGATACCCAACAGCGCCACTGCACACAGGCAATACGCAGCCCCTGCCAGCGCGGGTTGCGGCGGTGATAACCGGTCATTGCCAGCAACAGGCCAGCGACGGCCACAAATGACATCCAGAACCCTGCCTGCCATATCGCCAGCGGATTCAGCATCAGCACCAGCGTTGCTGCCAGTACCAGCGATTGCGAACTACGCAAGCGATACCGGCTACTGCGCCCGAGTAATAAAACCAGTATCATCACCACAGCCCGTTGCGTAGGCAATGAAAAGCCGGCCAGCATGCTGTAGAACAACGCCGAAAATATTGCCCCAATAGCAGCCAGTCGCTGAGCGGGTTGCCAGAAAAGCAGACGGGGCCAGCAATAAGGGATAAAGCGAAGTATCAGTCGGCACAGCAGGTAACTGAAAGTTGCAATCAGACCAATATGCAAGCCCGATACCACCAGCAAATGTGTGGTGCCGGTGTGGGCCAGTAAATCCCAGGTTGCATCGCTTAAGCCATGATCCGAACCAATGATCAAGGCGGTTAAAATGTCTGTGTGTTGTCGTTTTTCGCCCTGCCGCAAACGGTCTGCGATACCCACTCGCCAGCGCAGAAGCCGGGAAGCGCTGTCATCCAGCAGACCTGATGCATACTCAACCGGCTGATTGAAACCGGTATCCCGGACATAGCCCTGGGTGGTAATACCCCGGGCAAACCGTCGTTGTTCCAGATCAAAACCACCAGGGTTGGCCTGCCCGTGCACAGGCCGGAGCCGGACACGTAATCGCCAGCGTTCTCCGGGCAATATCGCCAGCATGCTGTAGTCACGCAGCTCGATGGTTGTGCCGGAAAACTGTGCTGACTGCCAGTCACAGTTTTCCGGCAGCAGTCGTAAACAGGCCCGATCCACTTTCAGCGTAAATCGCTGGCCACGCAAGGCTGGTTCAATCAGCGAACTCACTTGCCCGCGCACCCAGATATCCTGGCGAACCCAGGCATCGGGTAAACGTTGCGCCAACACACCTGCGGCCCAGTCCAGCGCCCAGCAATGACCGGCCAGCATGGCGAAAAGCAGCGCCAGCCAGCGCCATTTCACGCTCAGCAAAGCGCCACTGGCGATGGTGAGGCAAATGGCAAAGATGACACCAGGCAGAGCCAGTGCAGCCACTGTATCAGGAATGTCCCGCCACAATGCGACCAGTGCCATACCCAGACAGACACTGAGTAACAGCATAACCAGACGCATGGCCCTGCCACCCTTTTACTCGTTGCTTTTCACCCGTTCCCTTGCCCGACTCCTTAAGCGTTCCCGCCGAAACGCCAGGGCAAACTGACTCATCACTAAAGGTATAGCAGAGAGCTGATGGGCTGTGCCCAAAGTTCTGTGACATTACACACGCCCGCATGCTCCACTAGTCGTGACGAAATTAGCGGTGACGGAATTAGTCGTGCCGCAAGGCCTCGGCGGCATGCACCCCGGCAGCGCGACGGGCAGGATAAAGGCTGGCAAGCAGGCAAAGTACTATGACACCGCCACTGACCATCAGCATGTCTTGCCAGCGCAGCTCAGAGGGGAGAAAGTCGATGGGATAAACATCTGCACTGAGTAATTGACTGCCGGTCAGCCCTTCAATCCACTGAAACAGGTCACTGACAGTCAGTGACAGCAGCACCCCCGCCAGCATTCCCAGCAAGGTGCCAAACAGACCAATCAGGCAGCCCTGCCAGACAAAAATACGCGCAATCAACCCGGGACCGGCACCCATGGTGCGCAGGATAGCGATATCGGCATGCTTATCCCTGACAATCATGACCAGGCTGACCACCAGGTTAAACGCAGCCACGGCTACCAGCAGCCAAAGCAAAAAACCCACCACGCTGCGCGAAAGACGGATATTGTCATAAATAGCGCCAAACCATTGCGTCCAGGTATCGAGAAAATAGCCGCCCGGCAATTGTTCAGCGACCTGTGGACGCCATCGTGATACTGCCAGCAGATCATCTGTGCGCAGCCGCAAACCATTGTAACGGCCCGGCTCGCGATACAGCGCCTGCGCATCCGGCAAAGCAATCAGCACCATGCGCTCATCCAGTTCCTGCGTACCCACCCGGTAAATACCACCGACTTTGAAACGGCGTTGCACGGGTAACGGAGCCACGGGATTGATAGACACATCCAGCGAATACAGGGTAACCAGATCCCCCATGCCGACATTGAGCTGATTAGCCAGAGATTGGCCAAGCACGATATTAAAGCGGCTATCGGAGAGGGCGGACATGGAACCGGTCACCATAAAATCAGCCAGCCGTGACATTTGCTGCTCGCGCTCCGGGTCGATGCCATTGACCTGGATGCCTCGGCTGACCTCACCGGCCGCTGCCACTCCGTTGGTCTGCAACACCGGTGAGGTGGCGATAACGCTGGGCAAGGCCAGTAACGCCTGATCAACTGCCTGCCACTGCTCAGCAGAAGTCGCCTCGGGAGTACTGACCGCCGCGTGTGGCAGAACGCCGAGCACGTTCTCCCGAACTTCCTTGTCAAAGCCATTCATGACCGAAAGCACTGTGATCAGAATCGCAACGCTGAGTGACAGCCCGATCATGGTCAGCATCGACATAAAGCCAACGAGTTGGCTACGGCGCCCGACACTGACGTAGCGCCGGGCAATACGCCAGGACAACCCTCGTGTTGCGGTCGATTGCGTCATCTGATCAGCCCCGCTCCGCCAACGCATCATCCGGTGATTTTTCCGTCAATCGACCGCCGACCAGCATGTACTGCCGATCCTGTATTGAGGCCAGGTGATCATCATGGGTCACCACCACAAAGCTGGTTTGCAGGCGCTCATTCAATTCACGCATCAGGCCATGAATACTCTCTGCCGTGCGCCGATCCAGGTTGCCGGTCGGCTCGTCCATCAACACACAACGAGGTTCCCCGACCAGTGCACGGGCAATAGCAACACGCTGACGCTCACCCCCGGACAGCTCTGATGGTTTATGTTCAAGACGGTGACCCAGCCCGGTTTGCTCAAGCAACTTTTTAGCCTGGGCACGGGCATCTTCTGTGCTGCAACCACGGATCAGTAAGGGCATCGCCACATTTTCCAACGCAGTAAACTCACCCAGCAGATGGTGAAACTGATAGACAAACCCAAGTTCCCGGTTACGTAACTGGCCCAGTTCAGCTTCCTTGAGTTGACCGAGCACTTTGCCGGCAACATGCACTTCACCGCCACTGGGCTGATCCAGGCCGCCCAGCATATTCAGCAAGGTGGTCTTGCCTGAACCCGAGGCACCAACAATGGCAACACACTCCCCGGCCGAGACGGACAGGTTAATATCGGTCAGCACATCAACTTCCTGCGGCCCTTGCGTATAGGATTTGCGCAAGTGGCAGCAGGCAATAACCGGTGCCTGCCCGGCATCAACGTTATGACTCATATCTGGTTTTCCTGTTGTTGCAAGTGTATTGCCCGTGTTGCCGCCTATTCATAACGCAGCACATCAGCTGGTTGCACGCGCGAAGCACGCCATGCCGGATAAATCGTCGCCAGTAAGCTGATCAGCACCGAGCAAAGTGCGATGACGCCGACATCGGACCAGTTTAATTCGGCATTGAGGTGGGCAATCATATAAACCTCTCCGGGGGCGAGCAAATTGTTCAACCAGCCTTCGAACCAGCGCGTCAGATCACCCAGGTACTGGCTAAGAACAACGCCACCAACCACCCCCAGCACCGTCCCCATGATTCCGGCCGCCAGCCCTTGCACCATAAACACCGACATGATGGCCCGGCGGCTGGCTCCCATGGTTCTGAGAATGGCAATATCGGCCTGTTTGTCGGCAACCGTCATAACCAGTGTGGCAACGATATTCACAGCGCCGATGATGACAATCATCAGCAACATAAACCCGGTCATGATTTTTTCCAGGCGCAAGGCATCGAACAGGTTACGGCGACTTTGTTCCCAGCTGTCTAGCTGGTAGTTGGCTGGCGGCAACGATGACAGTGCTCGCCGGGAAATGGCTTCAGCACTGAAGACATCATCGACTCTGAACCGAAGCTGTAACGGCGATTGCTGCTCACCATAAAGTTCCCGTGCGGCATCCAGATTGACCAGTGCAGTGGAACCGCTGTCATAGAAACCAAAATCAGCAATACCCAGCACCTGGAAGCTGCGGGCTCCATTTAGCTGCCCTGCCAGCAGGTCAGACAACGGGGTGACTGACAGCTGTTCATCATTGAAGATACCGAGGCGCGAAGCGAGCCGGCTACCCAGGATGATGCCATCGGTCTGAATCGCCAGACGCTCCAGCAAGCTGTTGAGGTGCGGGTTGGGTTCAGGCTGAACATCGGGCTCATCCAGCGCTGACACCCCTCGCACGGCGGCGAACTGGCCTTGCCCGTCAAAGCGCAGCCAGGACTCTCCTTCAATGAAGGGCGCCACTGCAGTAATACCGTCAGCATTTTCCAGACCGGCACTGCCTTCCTGCCAGCTCAATCCGTTATCTGGCCAATGAATACTGGCATGAGGTACCGCTTTCAGCGTCTCGTCCCGCATCGTACTGGTGGAGGCATTAATCACCGACAGTACGGCGATCAAGGCCAGTACCCCCAGGGCAATACCCAACATGGAAATGACCGACACAAAGGACAGCAGATGGCTTTTCTTGCGCGCTCTGACAAAGCGCAGTCCCACGAACAGCGTTAACGGCCTATACATTCGACTCCCCGGAACGCTTCAGGATGCGCTGGACGGTTTTGAAACTGACAGGTGCCACCGGGGTACTGACCTGACGTGCGATATCGCGCAGGGAGTAGCCGCGTTGGCGCAATTGGTGAATCTGCCGCAAGACCTTCTGCTCTAACGGGTTTTCAATCAGTTTTCCGTTGCTATGCACCATGTAGCCAAAAGGTTTGCTGCCACCCAGAAAACGGCCTTTTTGCCGCTGTTTCTGCTTGACCCGCTTCATCCGCTCGGCACCACGGCGCACTTCCAGCGCCAGCATTTCCCTGAGTATATAATCGAAATCCACTTTGGTCCGGGTAAAGGTGCGGGTCTGACTGATCTCGGCGTTCAGGGCAACCACATGCAATGTCATGTCCCTGTCTCGCATCCAGGCCAGGGTCAGGTCCAGGTCCCGGGCTGAATTGAACATGCGCTGCAAGGAATAAATGACAATATCGCTGCTCACCGGTGGCACCCACACGGGTTTTCCTGCCAGGATATTTTCACCAGGGCGCTGTTTGCCTGGGTTCTGGTCGTCTGGATTGTGGTCGACTGAATTGTGGTCGACTGAATTGTGGTCGACTGGGTTCTGGTTAGCACGGCTTTCTTCATCGCCTTCCGGTTCGTCCAGGCGATCAGAAAATCCGCTGCGCCAGTCTGCCGACTTCTCCACCTGCCATTGGGGACTGCCCCACCCCTGATCGGTGCAATAACGAACGACAGCTGCCGACTCTCTATCAAGCACGCTATCAAGCACTGTGGCTGTCAGCAGATTTCCCTGGCTGTTATCCGAGCCATTAATACCGGCCTGGCCAGATGCACTGAACTCACTGTGAGAATGACGACTGTAGGCGAAGGGAAGCATGGCAGGATTCTAGTCGAGCCGTTGCCCGAAGACAAACACAGTGACACAGCAATTACCTGCTCGCGACAGACCAGCATTAACTATGCGGACAGTCGCAAGCTGTCACAATGAATTCATTGATTACTGTCATTCATGCTGATATAGTCGCGTAGCTGCTTGTCAGGTCTAAATTTAGCAGCAAGACAATGGTATAAAGATATTTAAATTCCAGGGTCACGACAGCATCAAACACTGCTGTCAGTTCGGCCACCTGACGCCGGCGCCCCGACAACAAGATTAGTACAGAAGATTGATTAAAGATTGATCAAAGAGAGGGGACTCCCAGGCTGATACAGCCAGGATGCCCCAAATAACAATGCAGGATCAGCCCGCCGACGCCGTCGGCATGCAGGTCCGGAAAGCGACAACAAAGTCTCAGACAGTGACATTGACTCTGCCTGCTGGTATGAAAGTAACCTGACATTTGCGAGATTATTTACGAAATTAGTTGCGCAATGCCAGCCGATAGTCACACATACCAGCCGCCGTGGGTTTGGCCCCGGCAGGAAAACGAATTTAAGACATGACTGCCTTACCGGCAGCCATGCAGCAAGACGACAAGATTTGCCCGATCCGCCCCTGACAGCAGGAAACATACTCCTTGCCATAAGGCGCCGAAACCGCAAATCACTCCGTAGCCAATGTCAGCCCTGCCTGCCGCGAACACAGACGGCAAGATAACTGACCTGCGGGGACCGTCTGCTAGGTAGTAGGAATACGGACTGATGGCGGGAAGAGTACCCAGCCTTTATATTTACTGTAACGTATTGATATTAATATCATAAGCGAAAAGTAGAAACGGGAAATCAAGGTCAGCAATCACCTTTGGCCACTCCCTCCACAAGTCCCATATCCACCTGTTCGTCCTGCCCCGGTACCACCATAGCACTTTGTTGCTCCGCCTTTCTGCACCTGCTTTATTTCTGATCCCAGTGACAGAGAAGCGAATAAACTATGAAGCGAATGCTAATCAATGCAACTCAGGAAGAAGAGTTGCGCGTAGCGCTGGTCGATGGCCAGAAATTGTATGACCTCGATATCGAAAATCGTACCCGGGTCCAGAAAAAAGCCAGTATCTTCAAGGGTCGCGTAACCCGCGTTGAACCCAGCCTGGAAGCGGCTTTTGTTGATTTCGGCGCCGAGCGCCATGGCTTCCTGCCCCTGAAAGAAATCGCCCCGGAGTACCTCAAGAAATCATCTGACGGTGGCCGCAGTATCAAAGAGCTCGTGGCTGAAGGCACTGAGGTCATCATTCAGGTCGAAAAGGAAGAGCGCGGCAACAAAGGCGCCGCTCTGACGACCTTTATCAGCCTGGCTGGCCGTTACCTGGTACTGATGCCCAACAACCCTCGTGCCGGCGGTATTTCCCGCCGTATTGAGGGCGATGAGCGCTCGGAAATCCGTGAAGCCATCAACTCGCTGACCATCCCTGAGGGCATGGGTATCATTGTTCGCACCGCAGGCGTTGGCAAAAGCCAGGAAGAACTGCAGTGGGACCTCGATTATTTGTTGTCACTGTGGTCTTCCATCACAGAGGCTTCCGAGAAGAAAAAAGCCCCTTTCCTGATTTACCAGGAAAGCAACGTTATCATTCGCTGCATTCGTGACTACCTGCGCCAGGATATTGGTGAAGTGCTGTTTGACACTGTCGACGCCCATGAAGAGGCATTGAACTTTGTACGACAGGTCATGCCGCACTATGAAAACCGCATCAAGCTGTACCAGGACGCCCTGCCGCTGTTCAACCGTTATCAGATTGAAAACCAGATTGAGTCAGCCTTCCAGCGTGAAGTGAAACTGCCTTCCGGTGGCTCCATCGTCATCGACCCAACAGAAGCACTGATTTCCATTGACATCAACTCCTCGCGCGCCACCCGTGGTGCCGACATCGAGGAAACAGCGCTGAACACCAACCTGGAAGCGGCCGACGAAATTGCCCGCCAGTTACGTCTTCGCGACATGGGCGGCCTGGTGGTCATCGACTTTATTGACATGTCAGCGACGCGCAATCAGAAAGAAGTTGAGAATCGCATGCGCCAGGCACTGGAAGCGGATCGCGCCCGGGTTCAGGTCGGTCGCATCTCACGTTTCGGCCTGCTGGAAATGTCGCGTCAGCGCCTGCGTCCGTCACTGGAAGAAACGAACGCCGTGGTCTGCCCGCGCTGTGTCGGCCAGGGTACGATCCGGGATGTAAAATCACTTTGCCTGTCCATCCTGCGCGTACTTCAGGAAGAAGCCAATAAGAAGCGCAGCACGGAAATCCGTGCCGTGGTGCCACTGTCAGTGGCGGCTTACCTGCTTAACGAAAAACGTAATGCACTGGCTGAAATCGAGCAGCAGAGCCGCACACGCCTGCTGATTATCCCGAACCCCTCGCTGGAAACACCTCACTACGAGATCCAGAGCCTGACTGAGCAGGAAGGCGGCCAGGCACTGCCCAGCTACGAAATCAAGACTGAAGATCAGACACCGGAAACGGTTGCTGACATGCAGAAGCCGACGGAGATTCCCAAGGCTGCCGTCCAGGCCCCCAGGCTGCCACAAGCACCTACACCAACAGCACGAGCAACAGAAAGTGTAACTGCGCCACGCCAGGCTGCCCCTCGCAAAGGATTCCTGGGCTCTTTGCTGTCACTGTTCGGCCTGTCATCCGGTGCTGCTAATGACGGCGAAGAAGAAAAGGCGTCAAACGAATCCAGCCAGGACAACAATCGCGGCAACAGAAGCCGTAGCGGCCAGGGCCAGGGCCAGGGCAACCGCAACCGTAACCGCAGCAATAACGGGGAAGGCAATAATCGCAACCGCCAGAACCAGAACCGTAATCGCAAGGACAAAGATAACCGCAGCGACAACGACGGTGAAAACCGCAATCGCGGCGGCAAGGCTGGTCAACGCAACAATAAAGATGATCAGTCTCGCGATACAGACAAGAACGATAATCGCAGCAACGATCGCAATCAGCAGAACGATAAAGACAGTAACGACAATAAAGACAGCGAAGGTCGCAGCAACCGTCGCCGTAACCGTCGTGGTGGCAAGCAAGGCGATGATCGTTATGAAGCCACGCAGGATAACCGCCGTCCGAAAGATGAGCGCAAGCCTCGCAACACCACTAAACGCACACGCGGCCCTCACCCGGATGGCACCGATGCTGACTCAACAACAACAGCCGCGACTGCCGAGGTAGCCACAGAAGCGGCCAAACCGGAAGCACAAACCGCCGCCGCTACTCAGGACTCGAGTCAAACAGTACAGCAAGATGCTCCGGCTGCAGTTAAGAGCCAGGGCGAAACAAAAGCCTCCGATGAGTCCGTGACCAAAGCAGCAACGGATACCGAGAACACATCGGAAACGACTGCTATCGACAACGCCACTGAAAACAGTGCTGACAACAGCGGTGAAGAGAAACCTCGCCGTCGTCGCAGTCGGGGTGGCCGTTCGCGCCGCGGACGCGGCAAAGCAACCGAAACTGATCAGGCAACAGAAGGCAGTGAACAGCAAAACGCTGACGCTCAAACTGACAAACCTGACACGGCCAATAAAGCAGAGACAGCTAACAATGAGACTGGCACCACAGACGCCGGCAGCAAACAGCAATCTGCCCAGGAGCCTGCCCAGGACGAGAACAAGCCAAGGAAGCCCAAGCGCACGCGCAAACCGAAAGCTAAACCGGCTGACGGCTCTGCTGCACCGACTGAAGGCTCTTCTGCCACAACTGACGGCTCTTCTTCAACTGAGGCCTCTTCTTCAGCTGAAAGTTCTTCTCCATCTGAGGGCTCTTCTGCTGACGCAACAGCCGAAGTAAAATCAGAGGCCCGGCCAAGCGCTGCAGAGACTGGATCGAGCGAAGGTGAAGACAAACCCAAGCCCGCGAAGGCGAAAAAGCCTGCCCGAAAAAAGGCTGACAAACCCAAGAAAGCAGACAGCACAGACAAGGCTGATTCCACGGATAAGCCTCAGAAAGCTGACAAAGCCGGGAAACCTGCCAAGGCGGACAAACCAGCTACAACTGAGAGCGCCGCACCTGCATCCGAAGCTAAGCCAAAAGCGGCAGCAGTGACTGACCAGGCGGCTCAGGCGGCACCAGCAAAACCAGAGGCGCCAGCGGCAGCCAGCAAGCCTGACCCGAAACCGGAAGCTGCCGCACCGAAAGCCGACACACCTAAAGCCGACGCCGCCCCTGCGCCGGCATCAGCACCTGCGCCCGCTAAAACTGAAGCGGCAGAAAAGTCTGAACCACGCCCCAGCGGCCGTGCACCGAATGATCCGCGCGAGATCAAACGACGTCGACTTGCTGAAGAAGCCCGCCAGAAAGCCGAAGCTGAAAAAAGCGGCGACTAACGCTTCCTTCAGCCACCAAACGGATCCCGCCTCACAAACCTGAGGCGGGACTACTCCCGCCCAAAGCTTACTACTCCACAGACACAAGCGCTGGGCTTTATAGACCCAATTTTCAGACAATCAGACCACGCCTAGCCCGCAAGGTGTCGTACGAAAAGCGGGCGGACTGTCCGAAGCCGTCAGGCTGAGTTTCCGCCCGCCGTACGACGCCTTGTGGGCTGTGGTCGTCTGTAAATGGGTCTATAAAGCCCAGCGCTTGTGTCGTTTCGTAGCCGAAAAAAAACCCGCTAACCGTTCCCCGGCAGCGGGTTTTTCATATCAGGCACTATGCTGTGCCGATGTCAGGGACTTCACAGCTTTTCAGCCAGCTCCGGCACAGCCTCAAACAGGTCAGCAACCAGTCCGTAATCAGCCACCTGGAAAATCGGCGCTTCTTCGTCCTTGTTGATGGCAACGATCACTTTACTGTCTTTCATACCGGCCAGATGCTGAATCGCACCAGAAATACCGACGGCAATATACAACTCAGGCGCGACAATCTTGCCTGTCTGACCGACCTGCATGTCGTTCGGCACAAAGCCGGCGTCAACTGCTGCACGCGATGCACCGATGGCTGCACCCAGTTTGTCAGCGACTTTTTCCAGCAGCGCGAAGTTCTCGCCGTTCTGCATACCACGACCACCGGAAATCACCACTTTGGCACCGGTCAGCTCAGGACGCTCAGACTGGGTCAGCTCTTCGCTGACAAAGCTGGCGATATCCTGTGTCTTGACCACGTCAATGGCTTCAACCGAGGCAGAACCACCTTCAGCTGCGGCCTCGTCGAATGCCGTTGCACGAACGGTGACCACTTTGACACTGTCACTGGATTGCACAGTCGCCAATGCGTTACCGGCGTAAATCGGACGAACAAAGGTATCGGCTGATTTCACATCAACGATGTCAGAGATTTGCGATACATCCAGCAGCGCAGCGACGCGTGGCATCAGGTTTTTGCCCGTCGTTGTGGCTGCAGCAAAGATGTGAGATGCACTACCGGCAACTTCCACAATCAGTTCTGCCAGGTTTTCCGGCAACTGGTTTGCATAGGCTTCATTGTCAGCCAGCAACACTTTAGAGACACCTGCTACCTTGGCTGCCTGATCTGCTACCGCTGCACAGCCGGAACCGGCAACCAGCACCTGAACGTCATCACCAGCGGCAACCGCGGCAGTGACCGCACTCAGTGTGGCTGGTTTCAGGGCAGCGTTATCGTGTTCTGCGATTACAAAAATACTCATTGCACTACCCCTTAAATGACTTTGGCTTCAGATTTCAGTTTGCTGATCAACTCGTCCACGCTCTCAACCTTGATACCGGCGGAACGTCCGGGAGGTGGCTCGACTGACAGCACTTTCAGACCCGAACTGACATCAACACCCAGCTCATCAGGTGTCAGTGTGTCGATGGTCTTCTTCTTGGCCTTCATGATGTTTGGCAGTGACGCATAGCGCGGCTCATTCAAACGCAGGTCTGTTGTCACAACAGCTGGCAGGTTCAGCTCAACTGTCTGCTCACCGCCGTCAATTTCACGTGTTACCTTGGCTTTGCCATCGGCGATTTCCAGTTTGCAGGCAAACGTGCCCTGAGGCATACCGCTCAGTGCCGCCAGCATCTGACCAGCCTGGTTGTTGTCCGAATCAATAGATTGCTTGCCCAGCAGCACCAGACCCGCTTCTTCTTTCTCAACCAGCTTGTTGAGCAGCTTGGCAACGGCCAATGGCTGCAGCTCTGTATCGGTTTCTACGTGGATACCACGATCGGCACCTAAAGCCAGACAGGTACGAATCTGTTCCTGACAGCTTTTCTCGCCAATGGAGACAACGACGATCTCGTCTGCCTGTCCCTTTTCCTTAAGGCGAACGGCTTCTTCAACCGCGATTTCACAAAACGGATTGACTGCCATCTTGGCATTGGTCAAATCCACACCGCTGTTGTCTGCCTTGACCCGAACTTTTACGTTCGCATCCAGCACACGTTTGATCGCTACCAGAATCTTCATGGATTCTCCATTGTCTTCATTTCAAGAATGATGTGATTTCACTATCGGGAAAGGTCGCCAATAATGCCGTTTTTCGCGCCTCGCGTCAATATTGACCCGGCACACTCACCGTATTACACGGTCCCCAGAACGAATTCGCTACCGCTGCTACTGACCACCAGCTCTGTTTTTATTTGATTGTTATTATTAGCTTTTTTCCCATCATCACGGCTCACCTGATCGGCCACCTCCACCAGAGAATAAAAAACCGAACGGCTGATCAGTGCCCATAATCCATCGCGCACATGCACGGTTGGATGGGGCTGATTATCATCATCCACGGTTACCTCGATCGCATGATTGGCATCTGCCGTGACCGTTTCCCCGGTATTTAACGTAAACGTGATTTGAGATTCTCCGCCGACCTCTTCCACATCCATAAGCTGGGCTACGAAGGGGCAGTCGTCCACCTGAATGCGGACTTTCTCTGCCGGTGTCACCAGGTAGTGATAACCGTCAGGGTCTTTACGCAGTATCGAGGAGAAAAGTCGCACCAGTTGCGGACGACCAATGGGAGAGCCTTCATGGTACCAGCGCCCGTCAGCGGCAATACGCATGTCCATCTCACCACAATAGGGCGGATCCCATTCGTGGACCGGAGCCGGACCTTTAAACTGTCCAATTTGACTGAGAATGTGCTCTGTTCCTGAAGCCTGCTTTGTCATAACTCACACCTCTCGTGTCGGCGAATGTTCAGTCTGCCACAGCAAAAATACCCGGCGCATTGCGCCAGTAACCTTTGTAGTCCATACCATACCCGAACAGGTAACGGTCTTCAGCCACTAACGCCGTGAAGTCAGCCTGCTTGAGCCAGGCGCTCTTGCGGTCGTGCTGCTTGTCGACCAGCACTGCCGTCATCACCTCTTTGGCACCTTCGGCCTGACACCACTCGACCACTGCGGCCAGCGTTTCACCTTCGTCCAGTATGTCATCCAGTATCAGCACGGTTCGCCCTGACAGCGCAGTCGCCGGCAGAGCACGCCAGTGCAGGTCACTGCCACTGAGTTTTTCCCGATAGCGGGTAGCATGCAGGTAATCCAGTTGCAGGGGAAAGCTCAGCTTGGGTGCCAATTGTCCGGTCAGCACCAGTCCGCCGTTCATGACGCAGAGCAAAACCGGATTGCTGTCTGACAACCGGGTAGTGATTTGTTCAGCCACAACAATCAGGGCCTGATCGATTTCTTCAGGGGAAAACAGGCAGTCTGCTGTTGCCATCACCCGCTGCAGTTCCTGCCTGAACGCCTGGGTGAGCCCCTGCCCCGGCGATGGCTGCACGGAGGCTTCCCCCGATGGATCTGAGTCTTGCTGTTCGGGATGCTGCGCGAGTTGCGCTGTGGGATGCTGTTTAAGTCCCTGCTTGTCAGTCATAATGTCCTGCCGGTTCAATACTGCAATTATCTGTTATACCTGATACTTATATGCCTGGTAAATATATACTTCGCAGCTATTTATTTACCCGGATATCCGGATACCCTGCATTACTGCAGGTGATTCATGATGTCGTTACGAATGCTGGCAGCACGATCATTGTTCGCCAATTCTGCCAGTGTGGCATTGTTTTCTCTGGCTCTGCGCATGGCTGGCAAACGATGATTGAGAGGCTGCTGTCTTCGTTCCAGCGCAACAAGGGCTTCTTTGGCTGCTGCGCGATTATTACAGACCAGCACCATATCACAACCTGCATCCAGTGCCATGGCCAGACGATCAGCGACGCTGCCAGCTTGCACAGCCGCTGCCATATCAAGGTCATCACTGAATATGACACCATCAAATTCCAACTCCTTGCGCAACACATTCTGCAGCCAGAAGCGGGAGAAACCGGCGCAATGGGCGTCGGCCTGAACGTATTGGACGTGTGCCGGCATAATGCCATCCAGTAATGGCATGCATTGGCGGAAAGGCTGCAAATCACGCCCACAGATTTCAGTTAAGTCGCGATTATCGACCGGTAGCTCCAGGTGAGAGTCAGCCACAACGGATCCGTGGCCGGGAAAATGCTTGCCAGTCGTTGCCATACCGGCCTCTCGCATGCCGCGCAAAAATGCAGATGCCAGAGTAATGACATCGTCAGGCTCATCATCAAAACCACGGTCGCCAATCACTTCACTGATATCTGAACGCAGATCCAGCACCGGGGCGAAACTGAAATCGATACCGACCGCCAACACCTCCGAAGCCAGCAACCAGCCCAGCTCTCCCGCCAGTTGTGTGGCCAGCGCCGGGTCACGGCGACGCAATTTACCCAACTGATACATAGGAGGAATTCTGGTAAACCCTTCCCGCAGCCGCTGCACACGACCACCCTCCTGATCCACGGCAATCAGCAGCCCCGGACGGATGGTACGCATCCGGGTGGTCAACGCCGCGACCTGATCGGCACTATCAATATTTCGGGAAAAAAGGATGACACCCCCCACCTGCGGGTGAAGCAATAATGAAGTTTCTTCTTCAGTTAGCGAGGTTCCCTGCAAATCCAGCATCAATACGCCCGGGGGTAGTTCACTCATCCTTTTTACTCCATTTGATTTACGACCGGCATGAGGCCTGTCCATACGATGCGGCTCATTATCGCCGAATTAAATCGCAGAAAATATGATTTCGGACAAAAGTGTGAGCACTTTGCAATCGCATCGTTACTGTATATAATCACAGCCTGAATACATAAACAGTGAGACTGTTGATGCAAAATCTGACCGCCAGACAAGCCCAGATTCTTGAATTTATCCGCCAGTACCAGCAGGAGACCGGTTACCCGCCGACACGCTCCGAAATTGCCCGTGAAATGGGGTTCCGCTCCCCCAACGCTGCGGAAGAACACCTGAAAGCGCTGGCCAGAAAGCAGGCCATCGAAATTGTCCCTGGTGCCTCCCGCGGTATCCGCCTGCTGGGCCAGGAAGAGGAAGTGCCGGCTGGCCTGCCGGTTATTGGCCAGGTGGCAGCAGGCAGCCCGATTCTGGCCGAAGAATGCATTGATGAGTACGTCAGTATTCCAGCAGGCATGTTCAACCCCAGCGCTGATTATCTGCTGACCGTCAAAGGTACCAGTATGATTGATGCGGGCATATTCGAGGGGGATTTGCTGGCTGTGCATCGTACTTCCCAGGCACGTAATGGCGATATCATCGTGGCCAGACTGGAAGAGGAAGTGACAGTTAAACGGCTGGAGCAGGCACCGGGCAAACGCCATATCCGCTTGTTGCCGGAAAATGCAGATTACGACCCCATTGAAGTTGATCTGGGGCGCGACGCTTTCACGATTGAAGGTATCAGCGTTGGCGTGATTCGGCGCTGCTAACGCTGCCAGCGTCATCGCCAGCTGCGCCCCGCTTCTCTGCCGGGCACAGCTGCTTAACCGCTATGGTCTGTTGTAAGGACCTTTTGTGAGGGCCTGTTGTTAGGGCCTGTTAACAGCCCCTAACTTTTTGTCTTACGCTTTGTTGTCTTCGCCTTGGTTTTAGCCTTGGCTTTCGTCTTCTTCTGCTCGACCTGCCATTTACCGTGTTCATACAAGGCTTTCCAGCCCGTCGCTTTCTTGTCAATCTCGGTCAGCAGGTAATGCTGCTTGGCCTTGCGACTGAAACGGACGATCGTGGGGTTACCCTCATCATCTTCCAGCGGTGCTGAGAACAGGTAGTGATACTTGCTGTCGATCTCGTTTTTGTGGGGCACTAACTCGGCCAGCAGCGGCGCCCGTGTTTCCCGGTTTTTCGGGAATTTGCTGGCAGCCAGGAACAGCCCGGCCGCGCCATCACGCAACACATAAGTATCGTCCACTTTTTCACATACCAGCTCAGGCATGGGCACCGGATCCATTTTGGGTGGCGCCGGCTCGCCGCTTCTGAGCAGCTTGCGTGTGTTCTTGCACTCTTCAGCTGTACAGCCAAAATACTTGCCAAAGCGACCGTTTTTCAGCTGCATGTCGGCGCCACATTTATCACACTGGATAATGGGACCATCATAACCTTTTATCTTAAAGGTGCCAGCTTCCACTTCAAAGCCGCTGCAGTCCGGGTTGTTACCACAAACATGCAACTTGCGCTTTTCATCGATCAGGTAACTGTCCATGGTCGCGTTACATATCTTGCAACGACGGCTTTCGCGAAGTCGTTTGTTTTCAACTTCTTCAGCCTCTTCCTCACTGTCAGTGCGGATTGCCTCTTCACCCGGTGTCAGGTTAATCGTGCATTTACAGCGCTCTTTTGGCGGCAGCGCATAGCCCGAACATCCCAGGAATACACCGGTAGATGCCGTACGAATCTGCATGGGACGACCACAATCCGGACAGGGAATATCTGTCTCTGTTGGCGAATTTGCACGCATACCTTCATCGGTTGATGAAGAAGCTTTTTCCAGTTGATCGGTGAACCCTTCATAGAATTCATTGAGCAACTGCTTCCATTTCTTTTCACCCGCCGCTACCTGGTCCAGCAGATCTTCCATTTTGGCGGTGAAGTCATAGTCCATCAGGTCTGTGAAGCTTTCCACCAGGCGCTCGGCAACGATGTCGCCCATTTTCTGAGCGTAGAAACGACGGTTCTCAACTTTGACGTAACCACGATCCTGAATGGTGGAAATAATGGCTGCATAGGTAGAAGGACGACCAATGCCCCGCTTTTCCAGTTCCTTGACCAGACTCGCTTCGGTGTATCGCGAGACCGGTTTGGTGAAATGCTGTTTCGGGTCGAGTTTTTTCAGATCAAGCGTCTCACCGGTTTTTACATCCGGCAGTACCGTGTCTTCCTCTTTGGACGGCAACACTTTCAGGTAACCGTCAAACTGCATAATCCGACCCTTGGTGCGCAGTTCAAAATCGCCAGCGGTCACTGTGATGGAAGAACTCAGATAACGCGCTGGTGGCATTTGACAGGCCACAAAATACGCCCAGATCAATGCATACAGCCGCTCCGCATCACGCTCCATACCAACCAGCTGAGTCGGCGACTTGCTGACATCAGTTGGCCGTATCGCTTCGTGAGCTTCCTGCGCACCTTCGCGTGCAGAGTACTGAACCGGTTTCTCGGTCAGGTATTTGGCGCCGAAATTTTCGTCAATGTAATTGCGACACATTTCCAGCGCATCATTACTCAGGTGCGTGGAATCGGTACGCATGTAAGTAATGTAACCCGCTTCATAGAGACGCTGGGCCATCATCATCGTTTTCTTAACACCGAAGCCCAGGCGCGTACTGGCAGCCTGCTGCAAGGTTGAAGTGATCAGCGGCGGCTTTGGCTTGGAACTGGTGGGTTTGTCCTCACGTCCTTTAACCAGTAATGCCTGTGCAGCCAGGGCGTCCTGAGCTGCCTGACAGACGTCCCCGCTACCGGGCCGGAATGCTTTTCCGTCCTGCTTGGTGACTTGCAAGCGCAGCGCTTCGCGCGCTTCGGTCACGGTGTCAGCATACAGTTCCCAGAACTCTTCCGGGATAAAACTGCGAATCTCTCTTTCACGCTCAACAATCAGTCGCAGTGCCACTGACTGAACACGGCCAGCTGACAGGCCACGTGCCACTTTATTCCACAACAGCGGAGAAACCATAAAGCCCACGACCCGGTCGAGGAATCGACGCGCCTGCTGGGCTTCTACATAGCGCATATCCAGCTCTCCCGGTTCGGAGAATGCTTCCTGGATGGCTTTTTTAGTAATTTCGTTAAAGACAACGCGGCGGAACCGCTGGTCATCGCCACCAATTGCCTCTTTCAAATGCCAGGCAATGGCCTCCCCTTCGCGGTCCAAGTCCGTCGCCAGATAAATGGTGTCAGCACTTTTGGCGAGTTTTTTGAGTTCCGCAACGACTTTTTCCTTGCCCGGCAGAATTTCATAACGGGCTTTCCAGTCGTGCTCAGGATCGACGCCCATGCGGGCAACCAGCTGCTGTTTGGCTTTACGAGCCTTGTGAGCCGCTTTCTCCTCCGGATCCATTTTTCGGGTCTTGGCGGCCTCTTTGGCGCGAGTTGCCGGATCCGTGGTACTGCCACTGCCAGATGTCGGCAGATCACGAATATGACCGACACTGGATTTGACGACGAAATCCTGGCCAAGGTATTTGTTGATCGTCTTCGCTTTTGCGGGAGACTCGACGATAACTAGGGATTTGCTCATTAAATTAACTGATTCCTGATGGTTGGCGCCGGATGACAAACCGGTTTTACCGTAAAAGGCCGACATATATATAGATTCCGCCAAAGCGGGTCAAGCCTTGCGTGACGGGCAACAAGCTACCGCAACCGGACTACTGCATTCAAGTAGCCAATCACACCGGCCTGACACTGCAGGCCGGAAACTATCATGTATATGATTGATTTATAAGAGGTAGGGATGAATCAGACTGAACAGTTAACTTCGTGCGTCCAGCCAAATTTATCGTCAGTTTCACCCCGCTGGATACCTACCAGCAGTTCATAGAGACGTTTCATGACCGGTCCGGCTTCTTCGCCATTGCCGTAAAAACGATGCCACTGATCATCCACCCAGATTTTGCCAACAGGTGAAATAACAGCAGCTGTACCACAGGCAGCCACTTCTTCAAAATCTGGCAGTTCTTCGCGCAGATTGATCGCACGCTGTTCAATACTGAGATCCAGTTCCTGTTCTGCCAGGGTCATGATTGAACGTCGAGTCACACTGGGCAACACAGCATTGGACCCAGGGGTGACGAAACTGCCATTCTTCATACTCACGACAATGTTGGCAGAGCCAGCCTCGTCAATGTATTTGCGCTCACGTGCATCCAGGTACAAGGCCTCGTTGGCACCTAGCTGCTGTGCCATGCGGGTGGCCAGCAGCCCACCAGCATAGTTGGCACCGATCTTGTAGTTGCCGGTACCCGATGGTGCAGCCCGATCCAGTTCAGAGACTGCCAGTGAGATCACTGCCAGCCCGGCACTTTTGTAATACGGCCCCACAGGAGAAACAAAAACACGGAATTCAAACTCGTTAGCGGTTTTCAAACCCAGGTTCTCACCCAGGCCAATCAGCATTGGTCGAATGTACAGTGCCGCCCCGGAGCCATGTGGAGGAATCCAGGCATAGTTGGCCCGCACCGCCTCTTCAACACCACGGATAAACAGCGATTCAGGCACTTCTGGCATCAACAACCGTCCTGCCGCCTGGCGCATACGCTCGGCGTTCAGTTCCGGACGAAACAAAAGCACACGACCATCAGGTGCTGTCTGTGCTTTCAGTCCTTCAAAACACTGCTGGGCATAGTGCAACGCTGGTGCGCCTTCATGGGCCACAATCGTATTCTCGGTAATCAGCTCACCTTCCGACCACTGACCGTTCCGATGTACTGCTCGAAATCGGTAATCCGTGGCGTGGTATGAAAACCCGAGCTCGGCCCAGTTTAGGGATTTCTTCTCTTTGGGGGATGTCCCCTGATTCGGTGCTTGTGTCATCGGCTGCAATCCAGTTATTTCTTGTGTATGCGCGTACTTTTGACGTTCTCCGACCTTCTGTTATCCAGACAACTGCCAATCAAGTGACAGTTAACCGGCCCTGAGGATCGGGTCAAAACAAACTATTATCGTTGATAACAGCGCAATCTGCCAGAGGCTGCTATAATCGCGCGCCATGAATTCAACACATCCTCTTATCGACATCGGCGCCAACCTGGGCCACGACTCTTTTGACCATGATCTGGAAGCAGTGCTGGACCGTGCCCGGGCGGCCGGGCTGGTTCATCAAATGGTGACCGGCACGACGCTGGCGGCTTCGCAAAAAGCGCTACAGATCTGCCAAAAGTATCCGGCACTTTCTGCCACGGCCGGCATCCACCCTCATGAAGCCAGCCAGGCCACACCGGCCGTGCTGGGCGGTATCCGTGAACTACTGGACGACCCGTTGGTCAGGGCGGTAGGCGAAACCGGCCTGGACTTCAACCGGGACTATTCCCCGAGACCGGCTCAGGAAGAGTCTTTTGAAGCCCATTTACAGATGGCGGTTGAAACCGGCCTGCCCGCCTTTCTGCACCAGCGAGATGCTCACTCACGCTTCTTACCCATCCTGAAACACTACCGCGATCATCTCTCGGCTGCGGTGGTGCACTGTTTCACTGATAGCAAAGAAGCGCTTTACGATTACCTTGATCTTGATCTGTATATCGGCATCACGGGCTGGATCTGTGATGAACGACGGGGCAGCCATCTGCACGCCATCGTGGGGGACATTCCGGCAAACCGGCTGATGATAGAAACGGACGCCCCCTACCTGATGCCACGTTCACTGCGCCCTAAACCGAAATCCCGACGCAACGAACCTGCCTACCTGACTGAGGTGTTAAGCGTAGTTGCTGAGCACTGTGGCAAACCGGCAACTGTTTTGGCTGAACAAACCACGGCCAATGCCATCCGCTTTTTTGACATTCCGGATGAATCCATGCTGCGCCTCAGATAAACAGGAATCAGCCAAAAGTCAGGCAGGCAGGTGACGGGACAGATAATCCAGCAGGGCCGGTTCGTCGAACGGCCAGCCGATATCTTCTGCCGCCCCTTCAACTTTGATAACCGGGATACGGATGCCGTAGGCTTCCACCAGCGCTTCTGATGTAGAAATATCGACAGGCTGCCAGGTTAACTGGTTCAGCCTGGCCACGGGCTCGAGAATAGCTTCAGCCTGTTCGCAGAGGTGACAGCCGGCTGTGGTGTAAAGCAGGATTGGTGGCGCGTTATCGCTCATGGCTATCACCTGGCTCAGGGCTGTTTCCGCGCTCAGGACTGTTTCCGCGCTCAGGACTGTTCCTGCGCTCAAGGCTGTTTTCTCGCTCAAGGCTGTACAACCCCTCCACGATTTCACGGACCAGTGCCGGGCCACGGTAGATAAAACCACTGTAAATCTGTATCAGGCTGGCACCGGCCGCCAGTTTAGCTTCAGCATCGGCCAGGGAACTGATACCACCAATACCAATGATGGGAATAGCATCACCGAGCAACTCGTGCAGATGGCGAATCACATCGGTAGACGCTTCGCTTAGCGGCTTGCCACTCAAACCACCAGCCTGTTCGCCATGGCGGTGACCGGCCACTGCATCACGGGACAGGGTTGTGTTGGTCGCCGCAACCGCATCAATTTCATACTCTTTTAAGGCGGCAGCGACTGTTTCCAATTCGGCCTGGGTCATATCCGGAGCAATTTTCACCACCAGCGGGACATAGCGCCCATCTGCTTCAGCCAGGCGTTTATGCTCTGTTTTCAGGGTTGCCAGCAAGGCGCGCAAATCATCCCCGTATTGCAGCGTTCGCAACCCGGGCGTGTTCGGCGATGAGAGATTGACCACAATATAGCTGGCCAGGGACCAGGCCTTTTGCAAGCCAATGAGATAGTCATCAGCGGCTTTCTCCACGGGGGTATCAGCGTTTTTACCAATATTGATGCCCAGCACACCGCGAAAACGACTTTTTTTAATCTGTTCCAGGGCGTGATCAATGCCTTTGTTATTAAACCCCATGCGATTGATGATGGCTTCGTGCTCAGGTAAACGGAACAGCCGGGGCTTAGGATTGCCCGATTGCGGCCGCGGTGTCAGCGTACCCACTTCAATAAAACCAAAACCCAGCGCAGCCAGACCATCGATGTGATCCGCATTCTTATCCAGGCCGGCTGCCAGGCCCAGTGCATTGGGAAAGTCCAGCCCCATGACCTTGACTGGCGACTGACGATCCTGGCGCGCCCCGCCAAGCATGCCTGAAACTCCCAGTTGTCTGGCGAGATCCATACCGTCCAAAGCAATTTTGTGGGATGTTTCTTCAGGCAGACTAAACAATGCCGAGCGTAACAGACCATACATCATGTCAGGCGGTTCTCCATATATTGCGGGGTTAATATCCCATTATAAACCATGGCTATCGATGGCGCTGGCACAATCTGAGACAAACTGCCCTCTCACCTTGCTAGACATAAGTTGCAAATTGGTTACAATCGCTGACTACATTGAAAATACCAGCCCGAAAACACAGGGAATTTTATGAGCCATCACAACACAATAAGCGCACTAAAGAATTGGTTAACGACTCAGATTATCGGGCAGGAAAGGTTGGTCGACCGACTTCTTATCGCGCTGCTTGCTGATGGCCACCTGCTGGTGGAAGGTGCTCCCGGCCTGGCCAAGACCAAGGCCATCAAGGATTTGTCCAGAGCTGTTGAAGGTGATTTTCACCGTATCCAGTTCACCCCTGACCTGCTGCCCAGCGATATCACCGGTACCGAAATCTTCCGCCCCGAAGACGGCTCTTTCCGTTTTCAGCCTGGCCCGATATTCCACAACCTGGTGCTGGCTGATGAGATCAACCGGGCACCGGCCAAAGTGCAATCTGCCCTTTTGGAAGCCATGGCGGAACATCAGGTGTCTGTCGGTCGCGAATCATTTCAGTTGCCACCACTGTTCCTGGTCATGGCAACTCAAAACCCGATTGAGCAAGAAGGTACCTACCCGCTGCCGGAAGCACAGCTTGACCGTTTCCTGATGCATGTCGCCATTGATTATCCGAAAGCCGAAGCGGAACGCAATATTTTGCACCTGGTTCGCGATGAAGCGCGCCATGTCGCCCCTGAAGCACCTTCGGTCGTCAGCCAGGAAGACCTCTTTGCCGCACGCCAGGAAATCCTCAGCATGCACATGGCACCTGAAGTCGAGGAATACATTATTCAATTGATCATGGCTACCCGAAACCCGGAAACTTATGGTGACGATCTGGAAAACTGGATTGATTTCGGTGCCAGCCCACGAGGCACAATCGCCCTGGATCGCTGTGCTCGCGCCCATGCCTGGATAGCCGGCAATGACTTTGTCAGCCCGGATGATGTCCAGGCTGTACTGTTTGACGTACTGCGCCATCGGGTGCTCCTCAGCTTTGAAGCCGAAGCCAGCGGGGTAACTGCCGACAAAGTCCTGGCAACCATTCTGGAGCGGGTCCCATCGGCTTAAGGCTGGCGCAGGAGTAATCATGGACGCCACGCTGAAACCGCTACCTCATCAGGCGCTATACCGAACCCGCGGTGCTGTTGTCACGCTGCAGGACTTGCTGCTGCAGCGCTATGCCGCACGGACGATAGCCTATGCCAACCACAAGCGATCCGTGGCGGGCATATCCGGGCTGCATTTATCGAAAATGCGCGGCCGCGGCATCGATTTTGAAGAATTCCGCCCTTATCAGGCGGGCGATGATATCCGCACCATTGACTGGCGTGTCACTGCCCGAATCGGCAAACCGTTTACCAAGGTATTTCGGGAAGAGCGCGAGAGACCGGTCCTGGTAGCCGTTGACCAGTCCAGCTCCATGTTTTTTGGCAGCCACACTGCCTTCAAATCCGTTATCGCCGCTCAGGCAGCAGCAATATTCTGCTGGCTGGCCATTGATAACGGTGACCGTGTTGGCGGTCTGGTCTATGGCGATGAAGACTTCGCTCTGGTCCGCCCCAAGCGAAGCCGCCGCTCCGCTCTGCACCTGCTGAATCAGCTGGAGAATTTTAATACGGCACTGGCTGAGCAGGCTGCCAATCCAGCCAATCACGATCCTGAGGCAGGCAGCCTGGCTTCCACCCTGGGACGTATCCGGCGCATTACCAAGCCCGGCAGCACTATCTATATCATCAGCGATTTCAGCAGCATCGATGATGCCGGTTTCCAGTATCTGCAACAGATTTCACGGCATAACAATGTGGTCTGCTGCTTCGTCAATGACCCGCTGGAAGAGAATCTGCCCATTCCCGGTTACTATAGTATTACTGACGGCCGCGACAAAGGCACATTGAACACCTTCAATCGCAAGGCAAGAGAGAGTTACCGGGACGTTTTCCATCAGCGTCTGGCCTTTCTGCAAGGCGAACTGAATAAAATGAAAATACCACTCATTTCACTACGCACAGACGAACCTGTCGTCGAACGGATACATCAATGGACCTCGCAGACGCTCTGAGCCAACTTAGAGACATACATATGCCTGCGGATACCACAGGCTTCTGGCCACTGGCCCCGGGCTGGTGGGCATTGATCGTGCTGCTACTGGCATTAATGGGCTGGCTATTGTGGCGTTACATTAAAAAACAGCAGCTGCAACGACATATTAATGCTGCCCTGAAGGAGCTGGACCGCTGCCGTGAAACATGGTTGCAGCAAGCAGCACTGGCAGCCAAAGGCAGTCCTGCAACAGACCAGAATGCCGCACGCCTGGACTATGTTAATGGTGTGAATGCTGTGCTGCGCCGTGTCGCCCTGCTGCACTTTCCGGCCAGCACTGTGGCCAGTTTAAATGGCAAGGCCTGGGCCAACTTCATTGCCGCTCAGGACAGACGCAATAACCTCAGCGAAGAACAGTCCAAAGCCCTGGCTCATGGCCGTTTTGCGCGCCAGATCGATATCGATTGCGAGGCGCTTTACAACACAGCCCGACATTGGATAAACGATCTGTATGTCGCTAGAATCAAAGACAAAGCGAATCCACCAAGTGCGGTAGCCCAACAACATGCTTGAATTTTCCTGGCCCTGGATATTTGTGGTTCTGCCACTGCCATTTCTGGTTTACTGGATGCTGCCACGGGCACCACGCCAGGATGCCGCCCTGCGCGTGCCTTTTTTCCAGCAATTGCAGCAGTTGCATACAGATGCTGCCCATAAAATTGATCGCGCCAAGCTTAACCTGATTCTGTGCAGTATTATCTGGGTACTGGTCGTTATTGCCAGCGCCCGCCCGCAGTGGGTCGGTGAGCCCATACAGATCCCCACTACCGGTCGCGACATGATGCTGACCCTGGACATGTCAGGCAGTATGGAGGCCCGTGACATGTACCTGAATAACACACAACTATCGCGTTTCCAGGTGATGCAGGCCGTGATCAGTGATTTTGTGGAAAAACGCAATGGTGACCGACTGGGTCTGACGCTGTTTGCCGCGCACGCCTATATGCTCACCCCGATGACGTTTGACCTGAACAGCGTTCAAACCATGGTGGAAGAGCTGGAAATCGGCATGATTGATGAGTCTGCAACTGCCATTGGTGACGCAATCGGTTTGAGTATCAAACACTTGCGACAGCAACCTGAAAACAACCGGATCCTGATTCTGTTAACCGACGGTATTAACAATGCCGGCTCATTGACGCCAATCCAGGCGGCGCAACTGGCCCAGACAGAAGGCATCAAAATGCATATTGTCGGCGTTGCCTCGGATCAGTTTGGACAACGCTCGCCTTTTGTTGCCCGCACTGGCGGTGCGGTTTCAGAGATTGATGATGAAGCCATGCGTGACGCGGCCGCCATGACCGGCGGCCTCTATTTCCGTGCCCGGACGCTGGAGGATATGGTCGATATCTACGACGAACTGGATCAGATGGAGCCCATTGAGCAGGACGAACAAACCTATCGCCCAATTACAGTGCTGTTCCACTGGCCACTGTCGCTGGCATTGCTGTTGAGTTTTGCCGTGGCCTTCCTGGCCATCCCGTCTGCCCTGTCCTTTGGTCGCGGGGGTGAAACTGCATGAATGAATCCATGACCCTGATGCAGGCCCTGTCCAACTTTCACTTTCTGCGACCGCTATGGCTGCTGGCCCTGATCCCTGCCTTTTTCTTTTTCCGCCGCCTGTGGATTCTGGAATCCAGCAGCACAGCCTGGCAAAAAGTCATTGACCAGTCCCTGCTGCCTTACCTGCTGAAAGCCAGTCGACAGGCGAGCAAACGACTTCCTCTTTATCTGTTATTAGGCGTATGGGTGGCCAGCATCATTGCACTGGCCGGTCCGACCTGGAAACAGCAGCCAGCACCTGTGCAGCAGCGCCAGGATGCGCTGGTTATCGTGCTGGACCTGTCAGTACCAATGTTTGCCACCGATGAAGAACCCAACCGTATCACGGTCGCCAGGCGCAAGGTGCTTGATCTGCTTAACCAGCGGGTTGAAGGTCAAACCGGACTGGTGGTCTATGCCGGTGAAGCTCACATGGTAACGCCGTTGACCGATGACAGTGTCAGCATTCGCGCCATGGTGCCGGCCCTGACCCCCAACATCATGCCAGTACGCGGCAATAATCCGGCCCAGGCATTACAAATGGCCGTTAACCTGCTGAATGAGTCCAGTGTCAATTATGGTCGTATCCTGCTGCTCTCTTCAGGTATTCCGGCAGATGGCAACCAGGCTATCAACGATGTCATGAATGGCGTCCCCTACCCGCTGCACGTCATCGGTGTTGGCACCGAGGAAGGCGCCACCATTCCAACATCAAACGGGCAGGTACTGCGCAATAACAGCGGTCAGCCCGTGATTGTTCAGATGAACCGCGACAACCTGCAACGCATTGCTGAGTCAGCTCGCGGCCTGTATCACGATATTACCCTGGATGACGAAGACCTCAACCATGTGCTGGCGGAAAACCGCATGACTGATTCCGCGGACGACTACCAGGCCGCTGATGATGAGGTCGCACTCTGGGAAGATGCCGGCCCCTGGCTGATTCTGCTCGTACTGCCGCTGGCAGCGCTGTGCTTCCGCCGTGGCTGGGTGATGCAGTTGGCCCTGACCTGCGGCGCTACCTGGCTGGCCATGGCCGTGTTACCTGGCCAACCACTCCATGCCCAGGAAGCCAGCAATGAAAACAGTGCCCAGCAGTCACAGGATGGCAGTCCAGAAGAGATTGACCTGACTGACCCCCTGGCTAACCCGGAACTGCGCGAACAGTATTCACCGAACAACCTGGAAGCTGGCGAAGGCATGCAGATACAGACCATCGGTAACACGCCTGAAGCACAAGGCGGCGCTGAGGAAACTGATCCTGGCTTCCGTTTGCGCGACCTGTTTCTGAACCGTGAGCAACGTGCCATGGAAGCATTGCAGGAAGAGCGCCCGGTTCAGGCCTCCCAATTGTTTGAAGACCCTGAATGGCGCGGTACGGCTCACTACCGGGCAGGCAACTATGCCGCGGCCATTGCTGATTTCAGTGAGTCGAACGACATTGACTCACTCTATAACCTGGGCAACGCGCTCGCCTTTGCTGAACGCCTGCAGGAATCCATCGCCGCTTATACCCGTGTGCTGGAACTGAACCCGCAACACCAGGACGCGGCTCACAACAAAGCCATTGTTGAGGACCTGCTGGAACAGCAGGAGCAACAGGAGCAGGAAGAACAAGAGCAGCAGGAAGAACAGGAACAGCAGGAATCCGCCGAAGCTGAAAGCGAAGAGAACCAGGACGAAAACGAGCCGCAGCTGGAACAGGATCAAGAGCAGCAGGAACAGGATCAGGACCAGGATCCACAGGATCAGGAAGCGCCTGAACAGGAAGAACAGCAAGATGCGGAGACTGACAACTCCCAGAAAAACCAGCGCAGCCAGAACTCTGAATTTGAAGAAGACCAGGAAACACTTGAGCAATTCCTGCGCCGCATCGAAGATGAGCCCGGTGAGCTCTTGCAACGCAAATTCCAATTTGAATCGCGTCGTCGCATGATGGAACGTCGTGCTGCAGAACAGGGGGCACGCTAATGGATTGCCTGAATACTGTCAGCTTCAACAGGATCTTCACGCGTATGGGACAGGCATTGGTCAGCAAACGGCCCGGGCAAAAAACCAGACAAAGTGTGCTTGCCCTGCTGCTTAGCGCCACTGCTTTGATCGTCAGTGTTGTCAGCCCAGTCGCCCTGGCCCAGACGGGTGATATTGAAGCCACCCTGACCCCCAAAGAATTGGTCCGTGGCGAAACCACCACGCTGACCATCCGTTCATTTGGTCAGCAAAGCGGTGTCACCATTGACCTGGATCCTTTGCGTGAACAGTTTGATATCATTTCCAGTCGCTCATCCAGCCACCTGCGTTCGGTTAATGGTCAGATCGAGTCCTGGACGGACTATATCCTGATACTGTTTCCGCGCGAACTTGGTGAACTGGAAGTGCCTTCCGTTTCAGTCGGCAACCAGCAAACCCCTTCGTTTGCCATTAATGTTGGCGAGATGCCCAACAATGGCCTAGAGCCTGGCCAGGAAGTCTACCTGGAAGCCGTGGTCAATAAAGAATCGGTATATGTGCAGGAACAGGTACTGTTTACCATTCGGCTCTACTACACCATTGCCGGTATCAGAAACCCGCACTTTACAGAAATTGACCCTGAAAATGCGGTTATTCAGCAACTCGGCCAGCCCCACCAGTATGAGCGCCTGATAGACGGTGTGCGTTACGGTGTTTATGAAAAGAATTACGTGATCTTTCCCCAGCGCAGCGGCAGCCTGAGCATCCCTGATATTGTCTTCCGTGGCGAAATAACCGACGGTTCCAGCAGCTTTGTCTTCCGGCAGCGAAATGTGCGCCCGGTCACTGCCTTTGCCACTGGCTATAATATTGATGTCAAGGAACGTCCGGCAGCATTCCCTGCGGATACGACCTGGTTGCCAGCCAGCAACCTGATTGTCGAAGAAACCTGGGACGGCGATATTGATTCACTGGAGCCGGGCGATTCCATCCAGCGCGAAGTCACGGTAACCGCCAATGGCCTGGATGGCCCCGCTTTGCCTCCCTTTAATATCGGTGAAATTGACACCGTTAATGTCTACCCCAACCCCGGCGATGTCGACCGACGTATACAGGATGGCAATGTGGTCGGTACCCGTGTGGAAAGCTACGAAATGGTCGTAACAGAAGCCGGCCAGGTGACTGTTCCTGCCCTGGAAATCCCCTGGTGGGATACGGACACAGATTCCATGCAATATGCCACCCTGCCATCAACGACGTTCCGTGTGCATGCGACAGGCAGCCCTGAAGCCACTGACCCGGAAGAATTGCTGTCGCAAATGGGACGACAAGGTAACGCCAACGCGATCGACCCGCTCATCACGCCACGACAGACTGAGGGCTGGATTCTGTACAGCTTGACCGCTGTTATCGCTGCTATTTTGCTCGGCATGTGGTGGCTATGGCGTCGACGCCTGCAACAGCTGGCGATGCTGGCAGCCAATCCGGAGCCGCCACGCCAGCCTGCATACCAGCGCCAGATTGACATTGAAGCCGAAAGCGAAGCCTTTAATGAGCTACTCACGGCGATCAAACAAGGGGATGCACAGCAAATCCGTATTCGTCTGATTGCCTGGGGGCGCCAGTATTACCAGGATCCTGGTCTGTACAACCTTGATGCGCTTTCACAGCGGTTGAATTCCGAGACCTTACAACGCGAGTTCAGAAAGTTGCAGGCCAGCCTCTACGCCAGTCCGAAGGCAACAGATGACCTCAGCGCGAAAGGTGGAGAAGACAATGCTGCCAGCAGCGCCAATCAATGGCTGGCTTTGCAGGAAGCATTAATCGCCCTGCGTGACAGCCAGCGCAGTAAACAGCAACAGTACAATGCCAAATATTCGTTACCGCCACTGTATCGCCACTGATAGCGATTCAGTGGCAGCAACCCAACCAATACCATGAGCCAATCCTTAAAAGATCAACTTTCCAGTCTGGTATACAGCACCGAAAAGGGACGACTTTGCCCGGAATGTGGTGAGTCTGAGTGTGTCTGTCAGCAGCGCAAAGCGGAGACAGTCCTGGGTGATGGCAACGTAAAAATACGCCGCGAAAGCAAAGGCCGTAAAGGCAAAGGTGTGACCCTGGTAGAAGGGCTGGCCATGAATGCAGATGAATTGAAAACGCTGGCCAAGGCCCTGAAAACACACTGCGGCTGTGGCGGTGCGGTAAAAGCAGGCGTTATTGAAATTCAGGGTGATAAGCGCGAAGCTGCACAAGCCTTTCTGGCCCAGCGCGGTATCAAGGCCAAGCTGGCAGGTGGCTAGATCAACCACCTGCCCTTTCGCCAGCAACAGAATCAGGCCGCGTCGCTATCACGCTCATCGTCATCATGTTTCTGTTTACGGCTCTTCTCGCGCTGTTTTTTGGCCGCATCATTACGCGCTTCTTCCAACGCTTTCAGGTAAGCCTCATCAACATCACCCGTGATGTAGTGACCATCAAAAACCGCACAGTCGAACTGAGAGATTTCCGGGTTACCTTCACGCGCCGCTGCCACCAGATCCTCCAGGTCCTGAAAAATCAGCCAGTCAGCGCCAATCAGCGTCTGAACTTCCTCTTCCGTGCGTCCGTGGGCAATCAGTTCATTGGCCGACGGCATATCAATACCGTAAACATTAGGGTAGCGCACAGGCGGTGATGCTGATGCAAAATAGACATTCTTGGCACCCACATCACGGGCCATCTGAATAATCTGCTTACAGGTAGTGCCGCGCACAATAGAGTCATCAACCAGCAGTACGTTCTTGCCCCGGAACTCCAGCTCAATGGCGTTAAGTTTCTGGCGCACGGATTTTCGTCGTTCACTTTGCCCAGGCATGATAAATGTCCGGCCAATATAACGGTTTTTTACGAAGCCTTCGCGGTACTTCACGCCCAGGCAATTGGCCAGTTCCAGCGCTGAGGTCCGACTGGTATCAGGAATCGGGATAACCACATCAATATCATGGTCAGGCCGAAGACGTTTTACCTTATCAGCCAGACGCTCCCCCATACGCAAACGCGCTTTGTAAACAGAGATACTGTCCATCATGGAGTCAGGTCGCGCAAAATAAACATGTTCAAAAATACACGGCGTGATCGTTTTCGGTTCCGCGCAGACACGGGTATGCAAACCACCATTGACATCAATAAAGACAGCTTCACCAGGCGCCACGTCGCGTACAACAGTGAAGCCCTGCGAATCAAGTGCAACGCTTTCCGAAGCCAGCATATACTCGGCGTCGCCCTGTTTGTTTATGCGCTTGCCATAAACCAGCGGACGAATACCATGGGGGTCACGAAAACCGACAATACCATACCCGCTGATCATCACCAGCGCGACATAACCACCGCGACAGCGTCGATGCAGCCCCTCCATAGCTTTGAAGACATCATCCGGCGTCGGAACTTCCCGGCCTACCTGCACCAGCTCATGAGCAAAAATGTTAAGCAACACTTCAGAGTCGGAGTCGGTATTAATGTGACGAAGATCTTCGGAGTAGAGTTCTTTGGCAAGTTGCGCCGAGTTGGTCAGGTTGCCATTATGAGCCAGGGACAGACCGTAGGGGGAGTTAACATAGAAAGGCTGGGCCAGTGCGGGACTGGAACTGCCTGCAGTTGGATAACGAACATGACCTATTCCCATATTACCCGTCAGGCGGCGCATGTGCCGGGTACGGAATACATCCTTGACCAGACCGTTATCCTTGCGAAGATTCAACTTTCCTTGATCGGAAGTCGCGATACCGGCAGCATCCTGTCCCCGGTGCTGTAACACGGTCAACGTATCGTAAAGCGTGACAGCAACATCAGATTTGGCAACAACGCCAACTAAACCACACATGCAAATAACTCCAAAAGACTAGCGAACGATCAGGTCGCAGCGGATACGGGTTGCGTACCAGATTTGACCTGTACCCAATCAATCACCCCTTCTATATAAGGGAGGGTTAGGGATTCCTGCCACCAGGGTTCCTGTGAATAAACGCTGGCGGCGAAATAAACGACGATGGCACAAATAACCACACCTCGGACCATACCAAAAGCGGCCCCAAGAATTCTGTCAGAGGCCTGCAAACCGGCAAAGTTCACCAGTCTGCTCATAAACGCATTAACGATTGAGCCACCTATCAGTACTGCAATCACTATGATTGCGAATGCCAGTGCATATTGCGCCGTTGCATTACTGGTGACTGAACCCAACATTGGGCTAAGCGAATCACTGTACTGGTAAGCGATAACGATGGCTGCTATCCATACCAGCAGTGACAATACTTCCTTGACCAAACCACGGGCGATACCAAAAAGCGAGGACAGGGCAATAACTGCCAATATCGCGATATCGACGAAGTTCAACACTTAGGGTCCCTCGATCTCGTAACGAACAATCATGCCACTGAGGTCGTAATCTGTTTTAACCTGTGCCAGTACACCCTGTGCTTCCTGACGGGAAATCAGGGGACCTACGAAAACTGCTGTCAGCTGTCGGCCGGAAGAACTGACCGGCCGGGTATAAGCGCGGTGTCCGCCGTCTGTCAGACGCTGCAACAGGTTGGCTGCATTGCTGGCATTACCGAAAGCGCCGACCCGAACACTCCACGCTTCGGGTAAGCCACTGACATCCAGACCTGGTTCGTCATTGCTAGCGGCATCAGCCACTTCAGTGTCAGGTTCAGCGGAATCATTTGCCGCCGAGCTGCCCGAAGCTGACTCAGAGGGGGCTGCGGGTTGCTCAGCAGAACTGACCGTTTCGACGACTGGCTCGGATGTCGTTTCTGCATTGTTATCAGCATCCACCGAATCGGAGGATGCATCAGAGGCCACAGACGTTGGATTCTGAGCCCCAGGTGCTAAGTTATCACTGTCCGGGGAATCATCCGACAGCGGGTCTCTGACCTGGATAGCTTCACTATCGGCCTGGATCGTCGGGCGTTGCGGTAATTCGCGATTCGCTAACGGGCGCTCAGGGCGATCCGGTATATTGGTTTGCAGAGAGGATTGATAACTGCTCTCACCATCAAAGATGGCGGGCAGCAAAATGATGGCGACAATCGCAAGGACGACAGTGCCGATAATGCGTTGGCGGGTATTCTGGTTCAATGCAAGCAGGCCTCTGGCAGTATGCGTGCAACGGTAAAAAATGAGCCACAAACGACAATCAAATCTTCAGCACCAGCATCACTGAGTGCCTGTCCGAACCTGTCAGAAACATCACAACCTGTATCAGGCCTGTCTGATGGAACAGCTGGAACAATATTTTCCAGCCTGGATTTGAGCTTGTCGGACAACTCGCTAGCCTTCATGCAACGCTGCATTTCGAGATCGCCAATATACCAGAAATCCACCTGGTTTTCTAAGCAGGAAACATAACCCAGGTGATCTTTATCTGCCATCATGGCCAGGACGACTCTAACCTGCCCTGTGAACGGCTGGCCGGTATGCTGAGAGCCCGGGTGGCTTAGTTTTTCTCGCCGACCTCTTTCTCGCCAAGTCCGGATTTCGTCAGCCAATACAGCTGCTGCATGCGGATTGTGCGATACATCCAGCAGTACTGCAATGTTCATGTCAGATTTACTCGCCACCGCCTTTTGCAAACGACCAGGCAATGTTATCGCGGGCAGACAGCGTAGCAACGCTTCCGCCAGCGTAGCCTGGCTGGGCACAAGTCCACTCAGGCAGGCAGCCTGGATAGCCGAAGCGACATTATCCGGGTGTAGCGAACAAGGCGGCACTTCAACCTGCCAGGATTCCAGCGCCTGCGGGCTCAATGCTCCCGGCAGGGCCTGGCCATGCGAGCTATTGTTGTCCTGCCCCGCAGCCATGACCTGGCGGGCAATGGCTCTGCCCTGCCAGATTCGGCTCTGACCAGGCGCCCCGGGATGTGCCTGGCAATGAAAATCCTGGCCAATCCGGTACAGGGGCACGGATAGTTCATCAGCAGTCACTATTAACGCAACCGGAGGATCGCGGTCAGCACAAACCGCAGGTTTGCCTGCCCTGAAGATACCGGCTTTTTCCCTGGCCACTGCATCGCGCGTATCTCCCAGCCATTCCTGATGATCCAGCTCAATGCTTGAGATTACCGCGACATCGGCATCAATCAGATTGACAGCATCCAGCCTGCCACCCAGCCCTACTTCGAGCACAGCCACATCCAGCGGCTGACGGGCCATGAGCCAGAAAGCAGCCAGTGTGGTGAACTCAAAAAAACTGAGGGAAGTGCCCTGACGGGCAGCCTCGACCACAGACAGGGCTTCACAAATGGCTTCATCGCTGGCTGGCTGACCATCCAGGGAAATCCGTTCATTGAATTGCAGCAAGTGAGGTGAGGTGTAGCTGGCACATCGGTAGCCAAGTTCACGAAACAGCTTGTCCAGAATCGCAACGTGACTGCCTTTGCCGTTCGTACCGCTGACGGTAATGACAATCGGGGCAGGCCTGTCCAATGACAGGCGATCAGCTACCTGACGCAGCCGATCCAGTCCCATGTCAATTTCCCTGGGATGCAGTTGCTGAATGTAATCAAGCCACTGCGCCAGGTTGGCAGGTTGTGCCATCAGGTTATGCTGCCGGTTTATTTTGCAACAGCTTGGAAACCAGTCTGGTAACCGTGTCGCGCATTTCCTTACGATGAACAATCATATCGATAGCACCATGCTCCAGCAGGAACTCGCTGCGCTGGAAACCTTCCGGCAATTTGACCCGTACGGTCTGACGAATCACATCCGGACCGGTAAATCCGACCAGAGCGCGCGGCTCGGCAATGTTGATATCACCCAGCATGGCCAGACTGGCAGACACACCACCGTAAACCGGATCAACCATGACCGAGATAAACGGCAGGCCTTCACTGCGCAGACGCTCCAGTGCGGCTGAGGTTTTTGCCATTTGCATCAGGGACACCAGCGCTTCCTGCATACGCGCACCACCACTGGTGGAGAAGCAGACAAAAGGCTGACGGTGTTCAATACAGGTATTGATCGCCTGAACAAACTTTTCACCCACCACAGCACCCATTGAGCCACCAATGAAGCCAAACTCAAATGCGGCAACCACCAGGTCCACTGTGTTTACCTTGCCCTGCATCACAATCAACGCATCTTTCTCGCCGGTAGAGCGTTGAGCGGCTGCAAGCCGGTCCTTGTATTTCTTCAGGTCCTTGAATTTGAGGATGTCCACTGGCTCAATATCGCTGAACAGTTCCTGCTGCTCATCGGTATCCAAAAACAGCTCAAGGCGACGACGTGCCGTGATTCGCATGTGGTGGTCACACTTGGGACATACTTCCAGGTTACGCTCCAGGTCCGGGCGATACAGCACGGCCTCACAGCGCGGACACTTCTTCCACAGCCCTTCCGGGACACTGGACTTCTGCTTGTTGCCCTCGTCGGCAGCGCTGTTACTACGGATGGAAGGAAGGATCTTGTTAATCCAGCTCATAATCTATTCCTGTCTGATCGACGCTATTGCTGCGTCACTATAACATGTTCGTCAACGGGCTGTCTGATCCAGACCAGCCCTGATATCAGCGATCAACGCCGTACATTCTGCGTATGTGGGGAGTGTCTGCCCGCTCTTGCTCAACCCGGCGATCCGCTCAACCAGGGCACTGCCAACGATCACACCATCGGAAATCGCTGCCATGGCACAGGCACTGTCAGGATCTTTAATGCCAAAGCCGACCACAACTGGCAGCTCTGTGTTGCCACGAAGACTGGTAACGCGCTGTTCGATATCACCATGATCACTTAACGCGGCACCGGTTACCCCTTTCAGGGAAACATAGTAAATGTAGCCTGAGCTATGCTCGCAAATGCCACTGAGCCTCTTGTCGGTGGTGGTTGGCGCCACCAGGAAAATGACATCAAGCTCACTTTCGCGACACAGCGGCAATAACTCGTTGGCTTCCGAGACCGGCATATCAACAATCAGCACACCATCAACACCGGCGGTCTTTGCCCGGCTGACAAAGGTCTCATAACCCATGGCTTCCAGGGGATTGAGATACCCCATCAGTACGATGGGTGTATTGTTATCCTGTTGGCGAAATTCCGCCACCATCTCCAGCACATGACGCAGCCCGGTACCTTTGCGCAATGCACGCTCCGCACCAAGCTGAATCACCGGGCCATCGGATGAAGGGTCGCTGAAGGGAATACCCAGCTCAATGATATCGGCACCATCGGCCACCAGCTGATGCATCAGGGCCACGGTTTCTTCTGCCCCCGGATCACCTGCCACCAGATAGGGAATCAAGGCTTTGCGACCTTGCTCACGCAAGGTCGCCAGGGTTTGTTTAATTCGGCTCATGTCTCTACCTTTTCACTGCCTTGTTCAACTTACAGGGTGATGCCATCAATGGCAGACACAGTATGGATATCTTTATCGCCACGTCCCGACAGGTTCACGACAATGTTCTGTTCCGGACGCATGGTCGCTGCCAGTTTCAGCGCGTAAGCCAGGGCGTGGGATGACTCCAGGGCAGGAATAATCCCTTCCTTGCGCGTCAGCAGGCGGAAGGCATCCAGCGCTTCAGTGTCTGTAACAGAGACATACTTGGCGCGACCAATATCTTTCAGCCAGGCGTGCTCTGGCCCCACTCCCGGATAGTCGAGCCCGGCAGAGACTGAGTGGGTCTCAAGAATCTGACCGTTTTCATCACTCATCAGGTAGGTGCGGTTGCCGTGCAGTACACCTGGTTTACCGTCGCTCAGTGGCGCCGCATGACGCCCGGTTTCCACCCCGTCACCACCGGCTTCAACACCATAGATAGCAACGCTTTCATCTCTGAGGAAGGGGTGGAACAGACCGATAGCATTAGAGCCTCCGCCAACACAAGCCACCAGCGCATCGGGCAGGCTGCCGAACTCTTCCTGTGACTGCTCACGTGCCTCCCGGCCAATAATGGCCTGGAAGTCCCTGACCAGCATCGGATAAGGGTGCGGACCGGCAACAGTACCAATGATGTAATAAGTGCTGTCGACATTGGTGGCCCAGTCACGCAGCGCTTCATTCATGGCGTCTTTCAATGTCCGTGAACCGGACTCAACCGGCACGACATTGGCACCCAGCAGCTTCATGCGATACACATTGGCTGCCTGACGCTGAACATCATCAGCGCCCATATAAACATGGCACTCCAGACCCAGACGCGCCGCCACAGTGGCTGTAGCAACACCGTGTTGCCCGGCACCTGTTTCAGCGATCACGCGCGGCTTGCCCATGTACTTGGCAAGCAATGCCTGCCCAATGGTGTTATTGATCTTGTGCGCACCGGTATGATTCAGATCCTCACGCTTGAGCCAGATTTTTGCCCCGCCGCCAACTTCTGTCAGGCGTTCCGCCAGATACAGTGGCGAAGGTCTGCCAACATAGTGTTTGAGGTCTTCATCAAAGTCCCGCCAGAACTGAGGATCTTTGGATAACTGGCGATAGACACGATCTAGTTCCTCTACCGCAGCCATTAACGTTTCCCCCACAAACACACCACCAAAGCGGCCAAAATGACCACTGGCGTCGGGGCCGTCAAACAGATCCTGTGCTGTCTTCACAACACTTTCAGTTTCAGTTGCTGACACGATTTACCTCATCGAAAAATGCATCAATTAAGGCCGGATCTTTCAGACCCGGCTCACTTTCCACACCACTGCTAAGATCCAGCGCCCAGGGCTGAACATCGCGAATGGCTTTGCCCACATTGCTGGCCTTAAGGCCACCTGCAAGCACAATCGGCACTTCACTGGCTTCAACGCACTGTCGCGCCACACGCCAGTCAAAGCGTTTTCCGGTACCTCCCGGCATGCTGGGGTCGTAAGCATCCAGTAAAATGGCACTGGCATTCGGATGCGCAGTGATTTCAGGCATTGGGTCAGTTGCCATGCCATCGCGACCCGGCTTGACCCGAATTGCTTTCATATACGGCAACCCGAACGATTCACAGAACCCGGCATCCTCATCACCATGAAATTGCAGGCAGTCCAGCTTAATCTGGTTAAGCACACTTTTCACCTGTTCCGGCTCTGGATCGACAAACAACCCCACCCAGCTCACGAAAACCGGAGTGACCGACTGGATCACTGCCGCCTGGGTTGTGCTGACAGCACGTTTGCTGGCCGGATAAAACACCAGACCCAACGCATCGGCACCGGCTTGTGCCGCTGCCAGCGCATCACTGGGTCGGGTAATGCCACAGATTTTGACCCGGGTTCGACGTGGAATCATGCAAAGTACCGCCTGATCGGAAAACGGACTATTTTAGCAGAACTCTACTGACATTGGCATGTCATGTCAGACCACCCGGCGACGATAGAACGACAATACAGGGCGCAGCAGGCGCTTTGATTCTTATTAACACTGCCTACAGAAAACAGGGGCCGATTTCATTGACAGGCAAACCACAGGATTCCGGGTATTCCACGTTGACCAGAAAAAGCCCGTCCGGGCGCGCCGTATCTCCGCCCTGTTTGCGATCTCGTGTTTCCAGCACTTGCTGCACCCACTCCCCAGGCTGCTTGCCGCTGCCTACCTCCAGTAGAGTGCCAGTGATATTGCGCACCATGTGCTGCAGAAAAGCATTCGCCTCGACCTCCAGCACGATAAAACGATGCTGGCGGTATAACCGGATAAAGCGAATTTCCCGGTTAGGTGAGTTTGCCTGACAGCCGGCCGCACGAAAAGCAGAGAAATCATGCTCCCCCACCAGACATTGAGCGGCCTTGTGCATGGCATCAATATTAAGCGGTCGGCGCACGTGTGTTAACTGTCCCACCAATACTGTTGGCTTGACGGGATTATCATAAATCACATAACGGTAGCGACGGCTCAGGGCAGAATGCCGGGCATGAAAATTGTCATCAACGGTTCTTGCCCACTGCACCCGGATTTCCGCAGGCAGGTGAGTGTTGGTACCCATCACCCAGGCTTTTTGCCCACGATCAATTTGCGCGTCAAAGTGAACCACCTGCCCGCTGGCATGGACGCCGGCATCCGTTCTGCCAGCGCATTTGATATCAACAGGGTGATTGGCCACACGCGCCAGGGCCTGTTCCAGAAAACCCTGGACGGTAGGAAGTTCGGGTGACAGCTGGCGTTGCCAGCCATAGAATGCGGCGCCGTTATACTCGACACCCAGGGCGATACGACTAGTCAAATCACTGTCCTGTCCGGTTAATTCATGATACTACACAGCCTGCAGGAAACGTCGCTGCAAGACGCGCCAAGACAGGACACTAGAGGCGTTCCAGCAATTTACGGGCGTCGGCACGTTGCTCTTCGCGGCCTTCTTCAATGACCTCTGCCAAAATCTCTTTGGCACCTTCGGTGTCACCCATATCGATATAGGCGCGCGCCAGGTCGAGTTTACTGGCCGACTCATCGCTATCACTCAGGAATGGAAAGTCGGGGTCTTCCTCATCTTCATCCTCAAGGGATTCAGCGGTGGAGATAAAGGCCAGGTCTTCCAATTCGTCGGGGTAGTGATCTTCTTTATCTGCGGTATCAGTTGCGGGTGCTTCTTCCGCTGAAGGTGCTTCTTCCGCTGAAGGTGCTTCTTCCGCTGAGGGCTCTTGTTCCGCTGAGGGCTCTTTTTCCGCTGAAGGTTCTTCTCCAGCAGATGGCTCTTGTTCCGCTAAGGGCTCCTGTTCTGCCAAAGGCTCTTCTACAGCTAATGGCTGCTCTTCATCAGCCACTGACCCCTCTTCGGCTAAAGGCTCTTGAGCTGCTGTGAACTCATCATCAATTGACTCGTCATCAAATGAGGCCTCATCCTGATCTACAGGCGCGGGTTCAACATCGAGCTCAGTATCCAGTTCCTCGCCCTCTGTGCGATCAGCTTCTTCATCGGCGATACTGATATCAAACTCATCGGGCATGTCCGCATCTTCGTCATCGTCAGGCCATGACAAATCAGTTTCCGGGTCCAGCACATCTTCATCTTCAGACGCTGAAGCTGATGTTTGTTCTTCATCATCGAGTAGCTGACTGATATCCGTGCTATCGTCGAGAACCACCGATTCGTCATACAGAGACTTGGGAGCTGCAGCGTTTTCTCCTGCAGCGGAGTCATCATCCGGTGTGGCAACATCGTCTTGCGGCGCTTCTTCAGGCATATCGCTGAGATCACCCTCCGGCTCACTGCCGCCATCTTCGTCCAGGTCGATATCAGCCAGTGGATCAGCCCAGTCATTGTCCGAACCCGCAAAGTCGTCCTGCTCTTCGGCACTCTCCCCGTCTTCAGCGGTATCGCCAGGGGCTTTATCATCAGACTTATCAGCTATCCCGGCCTCTTCATTGAGCAACGCCTCAAAGTCGGTTTCTTCGCGGTCTGCACCAAATGAATTCTGCTCGGCATCAAACGGGTCCGAGTCACCCGCCTCTACCGCCTCTGCAGCGCCGACCTTATCTTCACCATCGTCATCGACTGTTGACTCATCATCGGCTGATTCTTCATCTGTATCATCCGTTGCATCAGCTTCAGCCGCTTCGGAAAAGACCAGTTCATCTTCCTGATCTGCCAGCAAGGTCTGGTCGCTTTCGGCACTGGCTTCCTGGTCCCGTTGTCTCGCCGCACGATTACGTGCCGCCAACAGCAACACCAGTGCTGCAATGGCCAGCACAATGCCACCAATAAACAGCAATGGGTTTTGCAGCATCATATTCAGCAGTCGCTGCACCGGACCTGGTTCAGGCGCCAGCGTCACCACTGTAGGCTCCGCATCAGGTTCTGCTGTTCCGGCCTGATCAGTCGGTTGCTCAGCTGCCTCCTGCTCACGCTGCTCACGCTGCTCACGCTGCTCAGCGAGATTTTCCTGCAGCTGGGCCAGCTCCAGATCCCGCAGACGAATAATTTCCTGCGCTGAAGCAATCTGTTGCTGCAGCATCGACAGCCGGGCATTCAGCTCTGTGTTTTCGGATTCCAGGCGGTCAACCTCTTCCTGACGGACAGCCAGACGATCTTCCAGCTCATTCAGACGACGGTTACGTTCGGCATCCTGGCTGCCTGCCGCCTGAGGGTCGACATCCTGTTCATTCTGCTCTTCAACGCTGACAACCCGCAGTTCGCCTTGCGCATTGCCATTATCACTGGCTGATACAGGGCTCCGGGTTTGCACTGTGGTATTACTGATTGTGGAATTCTGGCGACGCACTTCATCGATGGCATTTTGCTGCCCGATCTGACGGATATCATCAAGAGCAGGAACACGCAGCACAGCTCCACGCTGCACACGGTTAATATTGTTGTTAATGAAAGCGTCAGGATTGAGTTGCTGTAACGCCAGCATGGTTTGCTGAACAGAAACCGAGTTATTCGGCCGAACTTCCAGGGCCAGCTCCCAGAGCGTGTCGCCGCTTTCTACGGTGACGGACTCTGGCATGGCCGCCACAGATCCTGATCCAGACTGGCTCTGTTCATCAACCGATGTCTGAGCCGTTGCAGCAGCCTGCACACCCTCATTTGCCGGCTCGCTCTCTACGGACGACGCATCAGTATTTTCTGCCACAGCAGGCAGTTCTGCCTCTTCAGCCGGATCGGCGACATCCAGTTCTACCTGACGAGATGGCTCAACGACGCTGGACGCCTGCGCAGAACTGAACTCAGCCGCCTGCAGGCGAACGGTATACTCGGTCAGTAACCGGCCACCGGGCCATTGCGTATCCAGCACCAGAGGGACAAAAGCGGCATCAACCGGCAAACTGCTGCGCAATACGACCTGTAAGGGCGCATCAGCATTACCTGTTGTTTCGATATTGGCGGCCAGAGAGTCGAGCGCGGCATTGCGCTCCAGTGCGAGGGTTTGGTAGGCATCAAGGTCGGCAACCGATATCTGCAGCTGTGAGGCAGTCAGATTGTCAACATCGAGGATATCGATCCGCACTTCAAATGGCGCTGCTTGCCCATTCACTTCATTGGCAGAGCCAACTGCACCGCCGCTCACCAACGTCAGGTCACCTAGTTCAACCGCTGCTGCGCTGCCGGCTGCCATGAATGTCAGCACGGAAATTGTTCGCAGCAGCCGGTTTACCATTATCAGTTCCTTAATTTATGGTGCGCAGGGTGCAATTGGCACGGATCGTTAATAACACCAAGTATTTATGATAAATAGTCTCTGATCAATACTTCAGCGATCTGAATTGAGTTCAACGCAGCACCTTTGCGAACGTTATCACCCACAATCCACAGATCGAGACCATTTGGATGTGTAATATCCTGACGGATACGTCCAACTGCAACATCATCTTTTCCTGCAGAGTCTGTCACAGCAGTTGGATAACCGCCATCTTTTCGCTCGTCAATAACCGTTACACCGGGCGCATTTGACAGTAATTCACGCGCTTCTTCCGCCGTGATCGGCTGCTCAGTTTCCAGGTGCACCGCTTCGGAATGACCAAAGAAGACCGGGATACGCACGCAAGTCGGGTTAACCTCAATGGACTCGTCCATGATTTTTTTGGTTTCCCAGACCATTTTCATCTCTTCTTTGGTGTAGCCGTTTTCCATGAAGACATCAATATGCGGCAGTGCGTTGAAGGCGATCTGTTTTGGATACACTTCGCACTCCGCATCGCGGCCATTGAGCAGCGCAGCGGTTTGTGAAGCCAGCTCTTCAATCGCTTCCTTGCCAGTGCCAGATACAGCCTGGTAAGTCGCCACGTTGATGCGCTTGATTTTCACTTTGTCGTGAATCGGCTTCAGGGCAACCAGCATCTGAATCGTGGAGCAGTTCGGGTTGGCGATGATATTACGGTTTCCGTAATTGGCAATCGCTTCCGGGTTCACCTCTGGGACAACCAGGGGTATGTCGGCTTCACGACGGAAATGCGACGTGTTGTCGATAACGATACAACCCGCTTTGCCCGCTTTCTCGGCAAACGCTTCAGAAATACTGCCACCGGCAGAAAACAGACCAATGTCTGCCTGGGAGAAATCAAACTCAGCCAGGTTCTGGATGGTGACGGTCTTGCCCTGGAACTGGATTTTTTTGCCAGCAGAACGCTCACTGGCCAACGGAAACAGCTCGTTGACCGGGAAGTTACGTTCTTCCAGGATACTGATCAGTGTCTCGCCGACAGCGCCTGTGGCACCGACAACGGCAACATTGTACTTTTTCATAATGACTCCCTCACTTCATCCATTCAGCTGGAAATACCAGGGTGACTTCTCCCGCCACTGATTCTCAAATGTCTTGATGGCATCGGCGTCTTCCAGCGTCAGACCGATATCATCCAGACCGTTCAGCAGGCAGTGCTTACGGAAAGCATCAACCTCGAAGTCGATGGTTGATCCATCTGGTCGGGTGATCTTCTGTGACGGTAAATCGACCGTCAGTTTATAACCCTCATTAGCTGCCACATCCTTGAACAGGCTATCGACCGTCTCGGCGTCGAGCACAATCGGCAAAATACCGTTCTTGAAGCAGTTATTGAAGAAAATGTCAGCAAAGCTCGGCGCAATAATAACGCGGAAACCGTAGTCATCCAGCGCCCACGGCGCGTGCTCACGACTCGAACCACAGCCGAAGTTATCACGGGCCAGCAGCACGCTGGCACCTTCGTAACGTGGCTGGTTGAGGACAAAGTCCTGGTTAATCGGGCGCTTGCTGTTATCTGCATCCGGCTCACCCTTGTCCAGGTAGCGATGTTCGTCAAACAGGTTAACGCCAAAGCCACTGCGCTTGATCGACTTCAGAAACTGCTTGGGAATAATAAAATCCGTATCCACATTGGCCCGATCCAGAGGCATGGCGATACCGGTATGTACATTAAATTCTTTCATAGTGTTGTCCTGGTAACTGTTATCGGGTCAATGAATCAGTGCGTGGCTGCTTTTTCCAGCAGCATGTCACGCACATCCACGAAGCGACCATGAATCGCTGCCGCCGCAGCCATCGCCGGGCTGACCAGGTGCGTTCGGCCACCGAAGCCCTGTCGACCTTCGAAGTTACGGTTGGATGTGGACGCACAATGCTTGCCCATCGGCAACTGGTCGGCATTCATGGCCAGGCACATGGAACAGCCAGGCTCACGCCACTCCAGGCCAGCTTCCAGGAAAATCTTGTCCAGCCCCTCTTCTTCAGCCTGTTTTTTCACCAGACCCGACCCGGGTACAACCATGGCCAGTTCAATATTGGCAGCCACCTTGTGACCTTTAACCACAGCCGCCGCCGCGCGCAGGTCTTCAATGCGCGAATTGGTGCAGGAGCCGATAAAGACGTACTGCAGTTCAATGTCACGAATCGCCGTCTTCGGAGTCAGGCCCATGTATTTCAACGCCTGACGGATGTTTTCTGCTTTGCCGGCATTGGTCTCGGCATCCGGATCAGGTACTTCACCAGTCACCGGCGCTACCATTTCCGGCGATGTACCCCAGGTAACCTGAGGGATGATGTCAGCCGCATCAATGACCACAACGCGATCAAACTCAGCGTCAGCGTCACTGACCAGATCGCGCCAGGCCTCTGCTGCCTTATCGAACATCTCGCCTTGCGGAGCAAACGGACGGCCGCGCATATAGTCGATAGTTGTCTCATCCACACCAATCAGGCCGGCACGTGCACCCGCCTCAATTGCCATGTTGCAGACAGTCATGCGGCCTTCAATGCTCAGTGACTGAATCGCATCACCACCAAACTCGATGGTGTAGCCTGTGCCACCGGCTGTGCCGATTTCACCGATAATGGCCAGCACGATATCCTTGGCGGTGACGCCAGGATTCAGGTTGCCATCAACACGCACCAGCATGTTCTTCATTTTACGCTGGATCAGGCATTGCGTTGCCATCACGTGCTCAACTTCAGACGTGCCGATACCGTGTGCCAGCGCACCCAGTGCCCCGTGTGTTGACGTATGAGAGTCACCGCAAACAATGGTCATACCTGGCAGCGTTGCCCCCTGCTCCGGGCCAACGACGTGCACGATACCCTGACGGATATCGTTCATGTCCAGCTCAGTGATGCCAAAGCTCTTGCAGTTATCGTCCAGGGTCTTTACCTGAATACGGGAAACCGGATCCATGATACCTTCCAGACCACGGCTACGCTCCGCCTTGGTCGTCGGAATGTTGTGGTCCGGCGTTGCCAGGTTGGCATCCGCACGCCACGGCTTCCGCTTGGCCAGTCGCAGGCCCTCGAAGGCCTGTGGCGATGTCACTTCGTGGATCAACTGGCGATCGATATAAATCAGCGCTGTACCGTCGTCACGCTGCTTCACCAGATGAGAATCCCAGAGCTTGTCGTATAAGGTTTTTCCAGCCATGAATCAGTCTCACTATGATCAACCAAACCTTATGTTTGGCATTAGATTAAACAATTATTTTATTGATTTAATTATATTTTCGGCGTCTCACACTGTACATCTGCGTTCTGTGCGCGATGACGTAACAGGTGGTCCATCAGCACCAGGGCCAGCATGGCCTCGGCAATCGGAACAGCACGAATACCCACACAGGGATCGTGACGTCCTGTGGTAATCACTTCTGCCGGGTTGCCATGCACGTCAATACTCTGGCCCGGCAAACGAATACTGGAAGTTGGCTTCAACGCGATGTGCGCAATGATGTCCTGACCACTGGAAATACCACCCAGCACCCCGCCAGCATGATTGGACAGAAAGCCATCGGGAGTCATCTCGTCCCGGTGCTCTGTCCCTTTCTGGCTGACACTGTCGAAGCCGGCGCCAATCTCAACACCTTTGACAGCATTGATACTCATCAGCGCATGCGCAATTTCTGCATCCAGGCGATCAAAGATCGGCTCTCCCAGCCCAACCGGCATGCCTGTGGCGTATACAGAGACACGGGCACCAATCGAGTTGCCCTCTTTGCTCAGTGCAGCCATGTAGCTTTCCAGCTCTGGCACCTTACCGGCATCCGGGCAGAAAAACGCATTCTGCTCAACCTGGGACCAGTCAAGCTTGTCGATGACAATCGGCCCCAGCTGGCTCAAACAGGCCCGGATTTCAATGCCGGCCGTTTCCAGCAAATACTTCTTGGCAATGGCACCCGCCGCAACTCGCATGGCGGTTTCGCGCGCAGAAGAGCGCCCACCGCCACGGTAATCACGGATGCCATACTTGTGCTGATACGTATAATCCGCATGAGCAGGCCTAAATAAATCTTTGATCTTACTGTAATCTTTTGATCTCTGATCGGTATTTTCAATCAGCAAGCCAATCGGTGTACCCGTCGTCTTGCCTTCAAACACACCGGAGAGAATGCGGACCTGATCCGCTTCGCGACGCTGGGTTGTGAATCGTGACTGCCCCGGCTTGCGGCGATCCAGGTCGCGCTGCAGGTCTTCTTCACTGATGGACAATCCAGGCGGGCAGCCATCGACAATACAGCCAAGTGCCTTGCCATGGCTTTCCCCAAAGCTGCTGACACTGAACAGTTTTCCTATACTGTTTCCTGACATACCACCTTTTCCTCAAGATTCGCGCCAGGCGAATCGGGCCAAATAAAAAGGCGGCTATTATACACGAATCATGGATTGCACACGAATGAGCGCATCCCTGCCAATTGCCATGACGCCTTCACCACCTTGTTCAAACTCAAGCCAGACCACCGGCAGATCAGGATAGCGTGCCATCAAGGCCTGCCATGAGTAGCCGACTTCCATGACCAGTACGCCGCTTTCTGTCAGATAATCCGGCGCCTGACGCAGGATCCTCAACGGTATCAGGAGCCCGTCCTCATCAGAGAGCAATCCCAACGAGGGCTCGTGGCCATACTCTGCCGGCAAACCCATCACCTCTTCTGCCGACACATAGGGCGGGTTACTGACAATCAGGTCGTAAGTGGCTTTCGCCTCATGCAAACCGTCAAACAGGTCGGAGGCAACCGTCCTGACACGTGATTGCAACTGATGGCGCGCAATATTCTGCTCAGCCAGCGCCAGTGCATCGACTGAAATATCTGCCAGATCTACCTCGGCCTGCGGAAAAACAGCAGCCGTGGCAATACCAATGCAGCCACTGCCGGTACAAAGGTCCAATACTCGCTGAGGCAGCTCGTCCAGTAATGGCTCGTAATGATTCAGAATCAGTTCCGCCAGCGGAGAGCGTGGCACCAGGGCACGCGAGTCACTGTGAAAAGGCAGGCCTGCAAACCAGGCTTCATTCACCAGATAAGCCACGGGTACACGTTCAGTGATCCGGCGTTGTGCCAGATCACGCAGCGCAACGAGTTCGTTCTCGCTCAGAGGACGCGCAAACTGGCTGTCGTCCCCTGTGTAATCCAGCCTCAGATAGGAAAACACCAGATACAGTGCTTCGTCGGCGGCATTATCAGTGCCGTGACCGTAGAAAAGGTCGGCGTTTTCAAACTGATCCGCCGCCTCTTGAATATACTCCCCTACCTTCATCTATGCATCCTGTTGGTTAAAAAATACTTTACCCTCTGCTCCGGTTGTCGTAGGGTATCGATCCTTTGCGACAGTGGTGGACAGAACAGCAACTATGACAAACTCAGCATCCGGCAAATCAGCGCCAGGCGTTTCATCAGAGAGCGACCAGAGCAGCGAACAAACCATCGCCACGATGGATCAGGCCTACCGTGACATCATGACCGCTATCGGTGAAGATCTTGATCGCCCCGGGCTGCGTGACACGCCTCTGCGTGCCGCCAAAGCCATGAAGTTTCTCACCCGCGGGTATGAGCAGGACATTGACGCTGTTATTAACGATGCGCTGTTCCCATCCGATTCCGAGGAGATGGTGATTGTCAAAAACATCGAATTATATTCGATGTGTGAACATCATTTACTGCCTTTTATCGGCAAATGCCATGTTGCCTACCTGCCCAAAGGCAAGGTCATCGGACTCTCAAAAGTTGCACGCATCGTAGACGTTTTCGCCAGACGATTACAAATCCAGGAGAACCTGACCAAGGAAATTGCGGAAACGATTGTGCAGAAAACCAATGCAGCCGGTGCGGCAGTCATTATCGAAGCCCAGCACATGTGCATGATGATGCGCGGTGTCGAAAAGCAGAATTCGATTATGACAACGTCCTGCATGCTGGGTGCGTTCCGTAACAGTCAGAACACACGCAACGAGTTCCTGTCACTGATTCAGTAACCCCGCTTTACTGTCTGACAACGACTTCAATACGTTGCCCGCAGGGGCCTGGCCGACAATAAGGTGCCAGCGGGCCAACACCAGCCGCGATGATGCGACCACCATCAACCCCGGCCTCAATCAGTTGCTGGCGTACCGTTTCGGCACGCGCCAGAGACTGCTGCTGCAAGGTTTGCAGATCAACATTACTCTGCTGCAGATGGCCGACGACAAAGACTTCCAGCAAGCGGTCTCGCTGCAACACATCAGCTAATAGCGCGATCCCGGCATCTTCTTCCAGCTCATCACTGTCATTGAACCGCAATGACGGCACGACAACACTGCCTTCACGCGTTAACCGCTGCTGCATTGCCGCCGGAGTCACCAGTTGTGCTGCGCGCTGCTCTTCTGCAATCCGGCCAGTCAGGGCCAGCAAATCAAGGTGAGCATACAGGCGCTGATTGGCCCGACGGACCACATATAACGCGGCATAACCGATCTGTGAATCACCCGGCACGCCGGTTTCAAAGGTGGCTGCCAGATAGCGCTGGTTCTGCACGGGCCCATACAGGATCCGGTTATCAAATATTTCATTGGCCCAGTAATTACTGCTGCCACACCCCCTGCCCTGACAGGTAAAGAGCTCACGCTGACCTTCGCTAATAAGCTGATCACGATAAAACGCATAAACTTCGGCTTCAGAGAAGCCATTGGGAATCTGATAGGTTATGCGCGTCAAGTTGCCCTGGAAGCGTTCGGAAGCGCTGGCTGTGACTTGTCCGGCAATGCGCTGCATACGCCCCAGTACCAGCGAATAATTGATACTGTCAGCTTCACGGTAATCAGCAATCTCTGCGCCGGGGAAACGATCAATACCTGGAAAATCAGTAGCCTCTGCTGCTTGTGACCAGGAAGACCATGCCAGCAGCAATACAGACATTGCTGTTACCAGTGATCGCCAGGCTGTCAGGCAGGGTCTAGCTGTCATTCTCATCTTTTTCATGATGCTCTTGAGCTTTCCTCGCCTTGGCCCTTGCTGATAACTCAGCAAATGAAAGTGGCGGCACGCTGGGGAATTTGACAGCCTGCCCGGCTTCATTGTTCTGTTCAAAGCCTCCCAGAAAGCCTGCCCTGGCAGAGTCCACATACCGAGCCTCATCGTCAGCAACAGAGTCATTTGCGGAGGCGGCGTGCTCTGTCTCTGTCTCTGTCTCTGTCTCTGTCTCTGTCTCTGTCTCTGTCTCTGTCTCTGTCTCTGTCTCTGTCTCTGTCTCTGTCTCTGTCTC
>NZ_LWHM01000034.1:71151-318026 GCF_001642735.1 Pseudohongiella nitratireducens
GTCTCGGTCTCGGTCTCGGTCTCGGTCTCGGTCTCGGTCTCGGTCTCGGTCTCGGTCTCGGTCTCAGGTTGGGACATCACGCCAGCCGTTGCAAGCGTTTTCGGCTCTGGCTCTGGCTCTGGCTCTGGCTCTGGCTCTGGCTCTGGCTTTAAGTGTGTTTCAGATTCATCCGGTTGTGAAGCATAAACCGGTACAGTTTCAGCCTGGCTCGGGGGCGCAGTGGCAGGCTTTGCGGCGGCTGGTTGCTGCCGCGCGGTAGCCTTGGCATCGCCGGTTGTGGCCTGGGGGAAAGGAGCAAATGGGAACGGTCGATTCTCTGAGTTATAACTCAGGAAACGCAGAATCTCTGACATATACATGGTCAGCTCTGACGAAACGCGGCGTAGCTGTGAGTTGTCACTGCCTGAAAACAGATGAAACATGACCTGCGCCAGGATCAACACCAGCATCAACAAGGCAACGATATATATCGCTGCAATGAACAGCAGCATGAAAGCAACTCGCTTCCAGGTATCTGGGCGCGTCAAATTCCTTAAGACACTCTCTATACTCGATACATTCGACATGGATTTATGTTTCTCCCAAAAGTCATCGGCAGGATGTTGAAACCGCTCTGTCAGAGCTGTTTGCTGCGATGCGCTTCAAACTCAACGTCTAAAGCACCTTCTCCATGCATCAGGGCTGACAGCACCTGATCAACCGTTTTGCCTTCGTAGACGATCTGATACAAACCATCGGCCAGTGGCATATAAACATCCATTTCTTTGGCCTTTTGCTGAACCTGTTTCAGCGTATTAACGCCTTCTGCTACCTGACCCAGTTCGCCGACCGCATCATCAAGCGTTTTACCCTCACCTAAGGCCAAGCCTACACGAAAATTTCGACTCAGCGAAGATGAACAGGTCACGATGAGATCACCCACACCAGAGAGGCCAAGGAAGGTCATAGGATCGGCGCCAAGCTCACGCCCGAAGCGAGCCATTTCTGTCAGGCTGCGTGTCACCAACATAGCGTTGGTGTTGTGCCCCATGCCCATGGCAGAGGCCAGCCCAGCGATAATGGCATAAATATTCTTAAGTGAACCCCCCAGTTCAACACCGTACATATCGTTATTGGTATAGACGCGGAAATACTCTGAACGCATCATCTCCCGCACACGCTCTCGCATCGACTCATCGGGGCTGGCAATGACCGTTCCGGTCAGGCTCTGCTGGGCGATCTCACGCGCAAGGTTTGGCCCACTGAGTACACCAATCGTTGCCTCAGGCAATTCTTGTTGCATCACCTGGCTCATCAGTAAAAAGGTACCTGCCTCAATCCCCTTGGTGGTACTGACCAGCAGAGCATCCGGACGGATAATCGGGGCAAGGCGCTGCACCACAGTACGGAAAAAAGCGCTGGGAACAGCAACAAACACCACAGAGCTGGATTCAACCGCTGCCTGGATGTCGGTGGTGGCATAGACATTTTCGTGTATCTGATAGCCTGGCAGGTAACGCGAATTCTCACGTTTCTCGTTGACCTCGGTAGCCGATTCTTCATTGCGCAGCCAGAAATTCACCCGATAGCCATTACCTGCCACAATATTGGCGATTACGGTACCAAAGCTGCCGCCACCTATTACACTTACCGTTTCCATGGACTCTTTTACTCCCTAAACTGACAATAACTCAGAATACGCGGTTCAACCCATCCAGCGCAGCGATTCGATACGCTTCTGCCATTGTCGGGTAGTTGAACGTCGTATTGAGGAAATATTTCATGGTATTGGCCTGACCGTCCTGCTCCATGATCGCCTGACCAATGTGTACGATCTCAGATGCCTGGTCGCCAAAACAGTGGATACCCAGAATCTCCAGTGTCTCGAAGTGGAAAATAATCTTCAGCATACCGACCAGTTCACCGGTAATCTGACCGCGCGCGGTATTGCTAAAGAATGCTTTACCCACCTCATAAGGAATTTTCTCGGCAGTCAGTTCCTGCTCGGTTTTACCCAGGGTACTGATTTCCGGGATGGTATAGATACCGGAGGCTACCCGGTCAATGGCAACGAACTCTTCCGGGCTGAAAATGGCATTGGACGCCGCACGCCCCTGGTCGTAGGAGGCACTGGCCAGCGATGGCCAGCCAATGATGTCGCCGGCGGCAAAGATATTTTCTACAGATGTCTGGTAGCGTTCATTGACGTGCAGTTGTCCCCGTTTATTGGGCTCAATCCCCAACTTGTCGAGCCCCATCCCATCTGAGTTACCGGCACGGCCATTGGCCCAGAGGATAATTTCACTTTTGATTTTTTTGCCCGATTTGAGGTGTGTGATGACACTGTCATCGCGATACTCAATTTTCTCATATTCTTCATTGTGACGGCTGCGCACCCCGATATCTTTGAGGTGGTAGCTCAACGCATCAGAAATTTCCCAGTCCAGGAATGACAGCAGTGACTCTGCCGGGTTGATCAGCTCGACTTTACAGCCCAGCCCACCAAAAATGGACGCGTATTCACAGCCAATCACACCCGCACCAATCACTGTCACTTTTTTGGGGGAATGATCCAGGGTGAGAATTTTGTCGCTGTCAAACAGCCGCGGATGAGTAAAGTCAACATTTTCCGGACGGTACGGTCTGGAGCCGGTGGCAATGATGAAGTAGTCAGCATGCAGAATCGGGCCTTTCTTACCCAGTTTGATGGTATGAGCATCCTGGAATTCGGCATGACCCTGAATGACTTCGACATCATTCTTTTCGTAATAATTGCCACGCAGATAGACTTGTTCATCAATCACACGATCCGCATGTCGCATGATTTCCGGGAAACTGGGCTTATTCAGATTGGCAAATTCACGCAATAACGGGTTGGAGCGAAACTGCATAACCTGGCGTACATAATGGCGCAACGCCTTGGACGGAATCGTGCCCAGGTGAGTGCAATTGCCCCCGACGCGTTCCCGATCCGAAATCAGTGCAACGCGCTTGCCGTGTTTGGCTGCATTGATTGCCGCTGATTCCCCTGCCGGGCCACTACCAATTACGATCAAATCGTATTTACTGCGCGCCATGTCGTTTTGCTCCCTCTACCGTCACTGCTGATATTAATGCGGATTTCTGCTGACAGGTTGATTCCCTGACATAAACCCTCAGGCCCTGCTCTCCTCACACTTGTTGGGATTGCCACCACAAAGCTCGCAGGATTCATCCACACCGGCTTTATTCAATCCACCACATGAACCTTTGATGGGCTGGCGGCCAAACAGAACACCAATTGCCATGCCGGCCATCACAAACAGGATAAGTACGAAGCTTGCCACGATCGTTGTCATGATTCTTCCTCCAGGTACCGTGCAAATTGACGGCTGTATCGCGAGTCAAAACCCGACTCGTTATCTGATTTTACTATAAAGTAGGCGGCAAGACCGATTTCCTCTGCCAGGGCCATGGAAGACTCGGCGCCCATGACCATAAAAGCAGTCGCCAGGGCATCCGCACGCATGGCATTGTCTGCAATAACATAGCAGGCAGCCAGGTTGTGCGTTATGGGGCGGCCCGTCGCCGGATCAATCTCGTGTGAGTAGCGCTGCCCGTCCTGTTCGAAATAATTTCGATAATCTCCGGAGCCTGCCACACCCAGCGATTCGTCGCGGGTATAAATGATTTGATGAACTTCTGGTGATCCGTTCACCGGGCGCTCAATACCTGGCACCCAGGCACTACCGTCACGTTTACGGCCTTTGATGCGCAACTCTCCACCAATTTCTATGAAGTAGCTATCCATTTGCAGGCTGTCAAAATACTCGGCGATATAGTCAGCGCCATAGCCTTTGGCGATACCGCTCAAATCCACCTGCACATCCTGTTGCTTGCGCAGCTGTGGCGGCGTCAGCTTTACATCCAGATGCTGATAGCCCACTTCGGAAAGCATTCGCTGTATGGTCTGCTCATCCGGCATATCGATTGGCCGCATTTGGGGACCAAATCCCCAGCGATCCACTAACGGCCCCACCGTGACATCGAAGGCTCCGCCGGTCAACTCACTGATCTGCAGCGCCTCCTGCATCACCTCAGCCAGCTCAGGCGAAACATCAAACCATTCTCCTGCAGGCGACTGATTGAATCGCGACAACTCGGAAGTGGGTTCATAGGTAGACATCAGTTCTTTGTCAATCCGGTGTAGACGGTCGCTAATACCTGCGGCCAGTTCTTCACCAGAGACCGCTGCCGGAAACCCTGTCACCAAGACACGGTAGCTGGTTCCCATCGTGTTGCCGTCGAGCTGGTATATATCCGGGCCTTCAGGCGCTGGACGCAACCAGATCCATACGACCAGAATGGCAAGCAACAGCAAAGTAAACTGAAAGCGGCTGACAAAACGTTGCAGATAGGACTTCACGAATTTCTATTCCTGACAAAGCAAACAGGGGAGCAGAAGTATCACTTCGGCTCCCCTGCATGGTGTGCGATTCAACGGGTCTGTCGGATCACGAGAACTCGTCCAGGGCGATATTCTCGTCTTCGACCCCAAGATCCTTGAGCATCTTGATGACCGAGGCATTCATGATGGGCGGCCCACACATATAGTATTCACAGTCTTCTGGTGCCGGATGATCTTTCAGGTACTGATCATGCACGACGTTGTGAATAAAGCCAGTGTAACCTTCCCAGTTATCTTCGGGCTGAGGCTCAGATAGCGCCACATGCCATTCAAAATTGTCATGCTTCGCAGCCAGTTCATCGAAATCTTCCACATAGAACATTTCTTTCTTGCTTCGCGCACCGTACCAGAAGGTAATTTTGCGGTTAGAGTGCAGGCGACATAACTGGTCAAAGATATGTGAACGCATAGGCGCCATACCGGCACCACCACCAACGAACACCATCTCATTATCAGTCTCCTTGGCGAAGAATTCACCGAAGGGGCCAAATACTTTCACTTTGTCGCCTGGCTTCAGGTTGAAAACATACGAAGACATGATGCCGGGCGGATGATTACTGCGCGGCGGCGGCGTGGCCACACGGATATTGAACTTGATGATACCCTTCTCTTCCGGATAGTTGGCCATTGAGTAGGCACGAATCGTGGTATCGTTGCTCTTGGAACTTAAATCGAAGAGACCAAATTTCTCCCAGTCATCACGGAAACGCTCTTCAATGTCAAAATCCTTGAAATGGACTTCATGAGGCCCGACCTCCAGCTGCACATAACCGCCAGCGCGGAAATCAACGCTTTCACCGTCCGGGATTTTCAGTACCAGCTCTTTGATGAATGTAGCGACGTTGTGATTGGAAACAACTTCACATTCCCATTGCTTCACACCAAAGAACTCAGGTTCAACTTCGATCTTCATGTCCTGTTTGACAGCAACCTGACAGGACAAACGCCAGTGGTCCTTGGCCTCACCCATGGTGAAATGGCCTTTTTCGGTTGGCAGCATGGAGCCACCACCATCAATGACCTGGCATTTACATTGCGCACAGGTACCGCCACCGCCGCAGGCAGATGACAGGTATATGCCTGCGTCTGCCAGAGTGTTCAGCAGTTTGCCGCCAGCGGGGACTGTGATCGATTTCTCGGGGTCACCGTTAATCTCAATATTGACATCGCCTGAGCTGACCAGACGGGCACGGGCCAGGAGAATCAGTGTCACCAGCACCATCACCACGACGGTGAACATCAAGGCACCAGCTACAATTGTTGTGGTATCCATTATTTCTGTAACCTTCTCACTTCAAAGTCGCTGACAAGTCTTAGAGGCTCAGGCCGCTGAACGACATGAATCCCAGTGACATCAATCCCGTTGTAATGAATGTAATGCCCAGGCCGCGCAATCCGGCTGGCACATCGCTGTACTTCATCTTTTCGCGAATGCCGGCAAGCAATGCGATTGCCAGTGCCCAGCCGACACCAGCACCCATGCCATATACCGTACTCTCCGCAAAGGTGTAGCTACGCTGCACCATGAACAGTGAGGCACCGAGGATGGCACAGTTCACTGTGATCAGGGGCAGAAAGACACCCAGCGCGTTGTACAGGGCGGGCACAAACTTATCCAGGAACATCTCCAGGATCTGTACCATGGCGGCGATCACACCGATGTAACACAGGTACCCAAGGAAGCTCAGGTCCAGGTCAGGCAGCCCTGCCCAGGCCAGTGCACCGTCTTTCAGCAGGTAGTGAAAGATCAGGTTATTGACCGGTACTGTGATGACTTGTACCACGATAACGGCAACACCCAGACCCAGCGCGGTATCAACCTTCTTGGAAACAGCCAGGAAGGTACACATGCCCAGGAACATCATCAGCGCCATGTTTTCGACAAAGATAGCGCTGACAAACAGACTCAGATAATGCTCCATCAGTGTGCCCCCGTCTCAGTCGTGTGTGGCATCATTTCAAACTCGTTATCTTCCACCTGCTCTTCATGCTTGTTACGCAGCACCCAGATAAAGAACCCGATAATAAAGAAAGCGCTTGGCGCCAGCAGCATCAGACCATTAGGCTGATACCAGCCGCCATCGGAGACCGTTGGCAAAATGGTGTAGCCCAGCAGTGTACCGGAGCCAAACAGCTCGCGAATGGTACCCACTACGATCAGTACCACGCTGTAGCCCAGACCGTTACCGATACCATCCATGAAACTGGGGATGGGCGGATTTTTCATGGCAAACGCTTCGGCACGGCCCATCACAATACAGTTAGTGATGATCAGGCCCACAAATACGCTCAATTGTTTACTGATCTCAAAGGCGTAAGCTTTGAGTATCTGGTCAACCAGGATCACCAGCGAGGCAATAATCGTCATCTGAATGATGATACGAATACTGCTGGGTATATGGTTTCGGATCATGGAGATAAACAGGTTGGAAAACGCTGTTACCGCCGTGAGCGCCATACACATGACCAGCGAAACCTGCAGGCTGGTGGTCACCGCCAGTGCCGAACAAACCCCGAGGATTTGCAAGGCAATCGGGTTGTTCATAAAGATCGGTTTGATCAGGATTGTTTTGGTAGCAGACATATTAAATCTCTTCAGCCCTGTATTTCGTTTTCAAGAAAGGGTCCAAAACCATTTTCACCCAGCCAGAATTGCACCATGTTTTCCACACCACGGCTGGTCAGAGTAGCGCCAGATAACGCATCAATTTCGTTATCACCGGAGCCACCGCCTTTGACAACCCGGAAATTCACATTACCGTTGTCACCGTACACTTCCTTGCCGACCCATTGGGCCTGCCAGTCCGGGTTGCTGATTTCGCCACCCAGTCCAGGCGTTTCCTGATGATCATAGAAACCAATGCCGCGCACGGTAGAGCCATCACTTTCCAGTGCCAGGAAACCATACATGATGCCCCAAAGCCCATAGCCATTAACCGGCAATACAATGCTTTCAATTTCACCGCTATCATTTGTCAGCGTGTAGACAGTTGCGTAGTTCGCCCGGCGACGAATCGAGGCAACGTCCTGGTCACCGGTCAGGTTAATTGACATCTCCGGATCATTTTTGGCGCTTTGCTGATCATAGGATTGCGGGTCAACTCCCAGTGATTGCATCTCTTCTTCAGTCAGGAAGCGACCTTCCTGCAGGTCAACCATGCGGGCATTGAACTCACTGAAACGTGCTTCTACATCCGCATTGGTATCCACATCAGGGTTGAACATACCTGCAGCGATCAATACGTTCTTGTTGCGATCCAGCAACTGGTTGGCAGTCTGGCGAGGTTTCAGCAACACCGCTGCACTCGAGATCATGATCGAACAAATCACGCACAGGCCCAGCGCCACCTTGATAACGTTCTGGACGGAGTTCACATTAGACGACATTGCGAGCAATCCTCCGTTTGATATTGGCTTTAACGACGAAATAGTCGATCAGCGGTGCACACAGGTTACCGAACAGGATAGCCAGCATCATGCCTTCCGGGTACGCCGGGTTAAGCACGCGAATCATTACCACCATCACACCGATCAGCAAGCCAAACACCCATTTACCGGTATTGGTCATGGATGCTGATACCGGGTCTGTTGCCATGAACACCATGCCGAAGGCAAAACCGCCCAGCACCAGGTGCCAGTACCACGGTGTAGCAAAGGCCGGGTTGGTATCTGAACCGATCGTATTCAGCAGCAGCGAGAACAACACCATACCCAGGAAGACACCTGCCATGATGCGCCATGATGCAATGCGTGTGATCAGCAGGATGGCACCACCAATGAAGATAGCCAGTGTGGATACTTCACCAATGGAGCCAGGCAGGCGCCCAAAGAATGCATCCAGCCAGGTCAGGGTCTGACCACCGGCAACAGTGATCGCTCCCATACCGTCTGCAGCAATCTGGCCCAGCGCAGTCGCGCCGCTGAAACCATCTACAGCAGTCCAGACCGAGTCACCGGACATCTGCGGCGCATAGGCAAAGAACAGGAATGCCCGACCGGTCAGCGCGGGGTTAAGGAAGTTCTTACCCGTACCACCAAAGACCTCTTTACCCACAATGATGCCGAAGGTAATACCCAGTGCAGCCAGCCACAATGGCAGCGCCGGTGGCACAATCAGGGCAAACAGAATCGAGGTAACGAAAAAGCCTTCATTAATTTCATGGCCGCGCTTGATGGCAAACAGCACTTCCCAGAAACCACCCACGATAAATACCGTGGCGTAGATCGGGATAAAGTAGACCGCGCCGTACCAGAAATTGTCCCAGATACTGCCTGGATCATTTCCTGCAAAAGCACCAATCAGCGCAGCACGCCAACCTTCTGCAGCCTGAATACCGGTATCCATCAGCGCCATGTTGGCCTGGTAGCCCAGGTTATACATGCCGTAGAACATGGCCGGAAAGGCAGCCAGCCACACCGTGATCATGATGCGCTTGAGATCCACGCCATCACGCACATGCGAACCGGAAACGGTTACCTTGCTGGGAGTATAGAAAATGGTATCCACAGCTTCGAACAGTGGATACATTTTTTCAAATTTACCGCCCTTCTCAAAGTGCGGTTCGATGTCGTCTAATATCTTACGCAGACCCATGCTTATAATTCCATCAAGTCTCTTTTTCGATTCGCGTCAGGTTGGCACGCAGAATCGGGCCGTATTCATATTTGCCCGGGCACACGTAGGTGCACAGCGCCAAATCTTCCTCGTCCATTTCCAGCGCCCCCAGATCCATTGCCGACTCAATGTCACCAACGATCAGCGATCGCAGTAACTGTGTCGGCAGCACATCCAGGGGCATGATGGTTTCGTAACTGCCAACCGGCACCATGGCACGTTCACTACCATTCGTAGCGGTGCTCATATCCAGTTTTTTGCCCTTGAACAGGCTGGTCAGATAGATACCAAGGTTGGAGTGTCGTTTGGTACCGGCTGACAGGTAGCCCATGAATGGTCGTTCACGACCTTCACGCACGACAGTAATTTGCTGATGGTACCGGCCCAGGAAGTTAGTCTGCTCAGCGACTTTACGTCCTGACAACACAGAACCGCTGATGACGCGGTTTTCACCGTCTTCCAACTCACCGGCCAGCAACTCATTGAGATCAGCGCCAACCCGTGTGCGCAGCAGACGTGGTGATTTCACCTGGGGACCGGCCAGCGCAACAACGCGCTCATTCCAGATCTGCCCGGTTGCAAACAGCTTGCCGATGGCAATCACATCCTGCACACCAATGCTCCAGACCCACTTGTTCAAACTGACCGGATCAAGGAAATGGATGTGTGTACCCGTCAAACCGGCAGGGTGAGGACCGCTGAAGCTCTCTACCGAAACATCGCCGGCAAAGGTTTCTTTTTCCAGGCCGTCAAAACTGCCCTCACGACGGCACAGAAAAACTTTGCCATCAGTCAGGCGGGACAGGATATTTACGCCTCGCACCAGATCCTGTGAATGCGCCTGGGCAACCAGCTCCGGGTTCATGGCCAGTGGGTTGCTGTCCATCAGATTGACAAAGATGGACGAAGCCTGGCTTTGCGGATCCGGCACACGGCTGAATGGCCGGGTGCGTAATGTCGTCCACAGCCCTGACTCAACCAGATTTTCAACCAGCGACTCACGCGGTGCAGAGGCAATCGCATCATCGTCCAGTTTACTGAAAGTCACCTGATCGGATTCATCTTCATCAAGATCGATAACCAAAGACAGAAACATGCGTTTCTCACCCCGGTTAATCGCCCTGACAGTACCCGTACCCGGCGCAGTATACTTAACACCGTCGGTTTTTTTGTCAGTAAACAAAAGCTGACCGAGTTTGACCCGATCTCCCTCTTTCACTTCCATCGTCGGCTTCATGCCCACGTAATCCTGCCCCAGTATGGCGACTGAACGGACCGGTTTCGCGTTCTCGATTGCCTGCTCCGGAGCGCCCTTGATGGGTAAGTCCAATCCGCGCTTAATTCTGATCATTCATCAGGCCTAGTGTAATAATTTCAGGATAATCGTTGTCTAACTATGTCGTACAACCACGTCGTTCACGCCATTGTGATACAGCATACGCATCAAAGCACCACTGCGGCCTCGCGCCGCCTGAGAGACATCACCCGCGTACGGGTAGCAAAATGTGGCTGCCAGGTATCGGCAGGCGTTGTGAAAACGCGCAATATTATAGGTTTTGATGCACTGATTTGCCACCATTTTTCGGCTTAAACGAACAAATTCAGTTTTGTGACAATATGAAACTCTGCCTGATCAGAAGCCAAGCGCCCGTCAGACAAGGTGTCGATGAGTAGAATGATATCAGCGATAAATCGAGCAAACCAGTAAAGTATCACTAAAATCTTACAGAGTGTCACAATCGGCCACCCCCCGTTTTCAGGGGACTGGCCGATTGCAAATCAACAGTTACCGTACAGGATTAACCGGCAACAGGATAGGTTCGATAGTTAACGCCAGCCATTTTATAGACCATACGCACTACCTGGTTGCAGTAACCAAACTCATTGTCGTACCACAGATACAGAACGCAGCGCTTGTCATCAACAATCGTGGCAGTCGAGTCGACTGTTGCCGCTTCCCGGGTGCCGACAAAATCACTGGACACCGCATCAGGGTCCTGGGTGTAACTGATCTGATTCTGAAGCGGCGAGTGCAGCGCCAGCAGACGCAGGAACTCGTTAATTTCTTCCTTGGTCGTTGACGTTTCCAGGTTCAGCGCCAGTATGGCCATGGACACATTCGGCACGGGTACACGCACAGCGTTACCGGTCAGTTTGCCAGCCAGTTCCGGCACCGCCTTGACCACGGCCTTCGCTGCACCGGTCTCAGTCAGTACCATGTTGAGTGCCGCGCTACGGCCACGACGGTTACCCGAGTGGTAGTTATCAATCAGGTTCTGGTCGTTGGTGTAGGCGTGAACAGTTTCAACGTGACCACCGACGATACCGAACTTGTCATTCAGTACTTTCAACACAGGTGCAATCGCATTGGTGGTACAGGACGCCGCCGTGATGATTTTATCGTCCGGGCTGATCTGGTCGTGGTTGATGCCATATACGATATTTTTCAGATCACCTTTGCCCGGCGCTGTCAGCATCACCTTGCTGGCTCCCTTGGACTGCAGGTGCAGAGACAGGCCAGCTTCATCACGCCATTTGCCCGTATTATCGATGATCAGGGCATCGTCGATACCGTAATCTGTGTAATCGATTGAGTCCGGGTTGTTGGCATAAATGATGTGAACCACATTACCGTTACAGATCAGGCAATTGTTCTCTTCATCAATACGTACCGTACCCTGGAAAGCACCGTGCACGGAGTCTGATGTAAACAAACTGGCGCGCTTGATCAAATCGCCTTCCTTGCCGGGACGAACCACAACCGCTCGCAGGCGCATCACGCCGCCGGTGCTGGTGCGCTCAATGAGCAGCCGGGCAATCAGTCGACCAATACGACCAAAGCCGTACAGAACGATGTCCTGGGACTTGGCACTGGGCGGCGTTTTGTCGCCAGCCAGTGACGTCATTTCTTCTTTGACGTAGTCATCAACTGACGGGGCATCAGCACCTTTATCCTGCTGAAGCTCCATGTATTTGACGGTTAATTTGCCGAGGTCAATCTGGCAGTGCCACAAATCCAGCTTGGCCAGCGCCATCAATACCGGATGGCTCTCAAACTCGGACATTTCATTGCGGCCGACCTGTCGGACAAACCGGTGTGACTTCATGATATTGGTAACCGAACGGTTATGCAGCGGACGGCCATAGATGAACACACCAACGTTGCGCTCACTATATAGCTTGCCGACCACAGGAATCATTTCCTGGGCCAGGGATTCGCGTTGCTTCCAATCACTGAAATAATCTTCCGGGCTGGGTCGAGTCACGTATAGTACCTGTGTAATCAAGTGGATTTGGTAGTAAAGGGGCGCATATTATCTTGTTATTACGCAGTCGGTGCAACTTTATCGCGACTGTGCCAGAATACGCACCCCGATTTTTCACCTGTTTAACGGTTGCACAAAGACAGTATTCCCTGCGATGGATACTTCCTGCCCTCACTTTCGGGTACAGTCTTTGCTCAATGAACAACAGGCAAACGATTAATAATTGGACTCATGGCTGCTTTCGACATATTTTCACCACCTTTACCCGCTGAAGCCCACACCACTCAGTGGCGCAACCTCCACCCGGGTGAACGTCCCCAGGCCATGGTCCAGGCGGCCCGTGAGATTGCCGCGACCCGGCAGGCTCCGTTACTGGTTATCACTGACAGCAGCGAACAGGGCGAACAACTCAGGCGCGAGCTGCTTTTTTACAGCGGCAACCAGAAAGAACTTCCGGTCTACCTGTTTCCGGACTGGGAAACGCTGCCATACGATGTCTTTTCACCACACCAGGACATCATTTCCGAGCGACTGAATGCACTATACCACCTGCCCATGATGCGCAGTGGCATTCTGATCGTACCAGCCAACAGTCTGATGCAACGACTGCCACCGGCTTCTTATATACAACAGCACAGCCTGATGCTGCATTGTGGCCAGGAACTGGATGTGGACGCTTTCCGCAACAACCTGGTTGCCGCTGGATATCAGCATGTGGAGTCGGTATTTGAACATGGTGAGTTTGCGGTTCGCGGCGCGATTCTGGATATTTTTCCGATGGGCAGCCGCCACCCTTTCCGAATCGATCTGTTTGATGAAGAGATCGAAACGCTGCGCAAGTTCGATCCGGAAACCCAGCTGTCTGGAGACAAGGTAGAGGAAATCCGTTTGCTGCCAGGCAAGGAATTTCCCCTCACCGAAGACGGGCGCAAACATTTCCGTATCAGTTTCCGGGAACGGTTTGACGTCGATACGCGGGACTGCGCGCTTTATCAGGATGTCAGTGAAGGCCTGGCCTCCCCCGGCATTGAGTACTATCTGCCGTTATTTTTTGAAGTCACCAGCCACCTGTTTGAGTATCTGCCAGGCAATACTGTCATTGTTCGCAGTCGGCAACTGGACACGGCAGCATTACGGTTCTGGCAGGATATCGAAAACCGTTATGAGGATCGTCGCTATGACCGGCACCGTCCCATACTGCCACCCAAAGACGTCTTCCTCACACCAGAGGACATCTTCCGACAGATCAAACCGTTTAGTGTCATTACGCTGGAAACACCTGACAGTGAACCACCATTAAAGTCCCTGGCGTCTGCCAGCACGGCTGATAACGCCATGCCAGCCCTGCAGGCTTTCCTGGCTGAGCATCCGGACTACCGGATTCTTTACTGTGCCGAGTCTGCTGGCCGGCGGGAAGTCCTGCTGGAACTGTTAAAGCAAGCCGGTGTTCGACCCGCCCCGGTCGATAGCTGGCAGGCATTCCTGAATAGCGACGCCAAAAGCGCCATGACTGTGGCGGCGCTGGACCAGGGCCTGCTGCTTAGCGACCACAAACTGGCCTTGATCCCGGAAAGCCAGTTGCTGGGCCGCCGCATTGCCCAGCGCAGACGACGTCGTCGCACCCAGGAAAGCAACAGCGATTTTATTATCAAGAGTCTGACAGAACTGCACCCGGGTTCTGCCGTGGTCCATATCGATCACGGTGTGGGTCGGTACTGCGGACTGGAAACGCTGACCATAGAAGACGAAACGACAGAGTTTCTGACCCTGGAATATGCCAAGGGTGCCAAACTTTATGTCCCGGTAGCCAGCCTGCACCTGATCAGCCGATATGGTGGTTCAGACCCTGAACTGGCACCGATTGACACCCTGGGTAATGACACCTGGCAGAAGAACAAGCGCAAAGCTGCCGAGAAAATCCGTGATGCCGCCGCGGAGCTGCTCGACATTTACGCCAAACGTGAAGCGCGACCGGGCTATGCCTGCAAACTCGAAGACAACGAATACCGTCAGTTTGCTGCCAGCTTCCCGTTTGAAGAAACGCCCGATCAGCAGGATGCCATTAACAGTGTACTGGAAGACATGCGCTCACCACGCAGCATGGACCGTCTGGTCTGCGGTGATGTGGGTTTTGGTAAAACCGAGGTTGCCATGCGCGCTGCCTGGCTGGCCGTACAAAACGGCAAACAGGTGACCATGCTGGTGCCGACCACCCTGCTCGCCCAGCAACACTTTGAGAGTTTCCGCGATCGCTTTGCCGACTGGCCCATCCAGATCGACCTGATGTCACGTTTCCGCAGTGCCAAAGAGCAGGACAATACCTTGCAAAAGCTGGCCGAAGGCAAAGTCGACATTGTGGTTGGCACGCATAAACTGCTCAACAAACAGATCAAATACAAAGACCTTGGCCTGCTGATTATTGATGAAGAACACCGCTTTGGTGTGCAGCAAAAAGAACGCATCAAGGCACTGCGGGCTGAAGTGGATATTCTGACCTTAACAGCAACACCTATTCCCCGCACGCTGAACCTGGCAATGACGGGAGCGCGCGATCTGTCGCTGATTGTCACCGCGCCAGCAAAGCGGCTGTCGGTTAAAACCTTCGTGCGGGAACACCAGGACAGTCTGGTCAAAGAAGCGGTATTGCGTGAATTGCTGCGCGGCGGCCAGGTCTTTTACCTCCACAATGAAGTCAAAACCATTGAGCGCAGTGCTGAACAGTTACGCGAACTGATCCCTGAGGCGCGCGTATGTGTGGCACACGGCCAGATGCCGGAGCGTGAGCTGGAAGCCATCATGGCGGACTTTTACCACAAACGCTATAACATCCTGGTCTGCTCCACCATTATTGAAACCGGTATCGATGTACCCAGCGCCAACACCATTATCATGGATCGTGCGGACAAACTGGGCCTGGCCCAGTTGCATCAACTTCGCGGACGTGTCGGTCGATCACACCATCAGGCCTATGCCTATTTGCTGACACCGCCCTGGAAAAGTCTTTCCAACGATGCCCAGAAACGCCTGGAAGCCATCAGCTCAGCTGACACACTGGGCGCTGGCTTTACCCTGGCCAGTCATGACCTGGAGATACGGGGTGCCGGTGAAATTCTGGGTGAGGAACAGACCGGTCACATGCAGAAAATCGGTTTCACGCTTTATACCGAAATGCTCGAAGAAGCCGTAAAAGCGATGAAGGAAGGCCGCACACCCAATATCGACCTGGTGCTGCAAAGCGGTTGCGAAATTAATCTGCGCGTCCCGGCACTCATTCCGGATGATTACCTGCCGGATATTCATACCCGACTGATCATGTACAAGCGAATTGCCGGCGCCAAGGACAAAGACGAACTCGAAGAGCTGCATGTGGAAATGATCGACCGGTTTGGTCTGTTGCCCGAAGCAACCAAAACGCTGTTTGCCGTCACACGCCTGAAACTGCGTGCCCAGCAGTTTGGCATAAACAAGATCGATGCCAGCGCAGCCAGTGGCCGCATACTGTTTGCGCAGCAAACCAGCATCGACCCGCTATCGATTGTTCAGTTAGTGCAGAAACATTCACGGATTTACAAACTGAGCGGCCCAACGCAGCTGAGCTTCACCCACGGCAAGGAAAAGCCGGCAGCTCGCATCGAGTTTATAGAGCAAACGCTGGATCAGTTCAGGCTACAGGCCTGATTCACGAATCAAGCTCAGAATAAGATGTGGCTCCAACACCAGTGCCAGGGGCAAGAAATAAGGTGAGGAGTGAGGAGCGAAAAATCAGGCGACCCTGGACTCGCCGGAATCACTGGCATTCGTTGCAGGCGCATCACTCTCCCCTGACTGCACACTTGAGAGCAATCTGCGTCGACGACTTTCCCGTCGCGCTCCCAAGGCTCGCTCCCAGAAACCCAGTCGCTGCTGTTGCTGGTGACGTCGCTCGGCATGTTGCACTGCCAGGTTTAACAGGTCCTGTAACTCCTCGGCAGTCACATCAAAGTAGCCATCCATCTCTTTCATCGCTGCTTCAATGTCCTGCTGGCTGACCTTGTCGGCCACCTGGCGCTTCTGACGGGTTTTGCGGTACTCCAGGTGCTGGTGGCTTAAATGTGCCGGATAGCGTCGCCAGGGAAACACACTGTTGTAAAGCACAGCCAGCACCAACATGACCATGACATTAATCATCACTGGGGCCAGCACAAAGCCATACCCCAGCGCTTGCACATCAGCCCCGCCAAGTACGGCTGTTAAGGCTGTAGCGCCGCCAGGTGGGTGGATGCAACCCAGATAGGTCATCACTAGCACCGACAATCCCACCGCCATGGCACTGGCCAGCACCACATCAGGTATCCACTGAGAGCAGGTAACGCCTATCAAGGCCGAAAAGAAATGTCCGCCTATCACCTGCCAGGGTTGCGACAACGCCCCATGCGGTGCGGCAAACAGCAGTACTGCCGTAGCCCCCATCGAGGAGATGACCAGCATCTTGCTGGTACTGTCATCAAGCCACCAAAGACAAACAGCAATCAGCGCCAGCATGGCCGAAACCACCCCAAGCGCAGATAAGAGCTTTTCTTTATGGCTGCTGGTATTTCGTTCAATACCAAGCAGGGATTTGAGAGTTTGTTGCATGAAAAGGAAGGTCGCTCGCACCAAAATTGTGCGCGATCTTATCGATTTCTCTGTCAGTCTGCAACCGGGTGGTTTTATGCGTCAGCTTCAAGCGCAGTTCTGGCCCCAGTTTCAGGCACCAGCTTCAAAGTCAGCCAGATGCGCCACCAGGACTGCACACCACCCTTTCCGCGCCACGGTCACAGGTTTGACGATCAGCGCCGCGCTGACAAATTGGCAAAATAGGTTTTTGCCGCCGCCATTACTTTCGGCGATAGCATGAAAGCAACCGTCATCGATGGAATCGCCATCAAGGCATAGGCACTGTCTATGAGGCCAAACACTGCCTCCAGCGGCGCCACGGCCCCCAGCACCACCAGTAATACATAGAAGTAGCGGTAATAATGCTGACGCTCGGCACCGATCAGGAAGCCCAGGCATTTGGCACCGTAATACCAGAAAGTGAACATGGTGCTGGAGGCAAAAATCATCACAATGAAGGCAATGGCCCAGGCACCGATTTGACCGGGCAGCACTTCAGCAAAGGCACTGGCAGTCAGGCTGACACCATCCGCCCCGCCACTCTGCCAGACACCGGTCACCAGAATGACCAGTGCAGTACAGGTACAGACAATCAACGTGTCGATAACTGGCCCCATCATGGCGACCAGACCTTCGCGCACTGGCTCTGTGGTTTTGGCGGCACCATGAGACATCGCTTCCGTACCGATACCGGCCTCATTGGAAAAGGCGCCACGCATCACACCGATCGTCAGTACCCCCACAAAACCACCCGCCACTGATTCGGCCGTAAAGGCTTCCCTGACGATCATTACCAGATAGCCTGGTAATTCAGGCAAATGCAACGCCAGAACCATCAGTGTCATCGCCATGTAGACAATCACCATCATGGGCACCAGCCTGACAGCCACATAGCCAACCCGCTTGATGCCACCAAAGATAACACTGCCCACAACGGCCGCCGCAAAGATACCAAACATCAGATTAAAAGCACCAGGACTGGCCGGATCTACCAGGCCGGAAGGAATAAACACCACATCCCTGACAACCTGGGTCAGTTGATTGATCTGAACCACAGGCAAGGTGCCAATCAGACCGGCTGCCGCAAACATGGCAGCCAGCCAGTGCCAGCGCGCACCCAGCCCTTCACGAATGACATACATCGGGCCACCCTGAACGTTGCCCAGACTGTCCTTGCCACGGTACATCACTGCCAGGGTACAGGTGAAAAACTTGGTGGAAATACCCACAATCGCTGTCATCCACATCCAGAACACAGCCCCGGGGCCACCCAGCCCGATTGCCAGCGCCACCCCCGCAATGTTACCCATACCAAGCGTACCGGACAATGCAGCTGACAGCGCCTGCGCATGGCTCAGATCGCCGGGATCATCCTTATCATCAAACTGGCCTTTCAGGATGGCAATAGCGTGAGGAAAATAGCGGAATAACTGAAACCTGCTGTAACAGGTAAAAAAGATACCACCGCCAACCAGCAGCACAATAAGCGGCGTCCCCCATAAAAAACCGGATAGCGCCTGAAGTGCCTGTGCCAGTTGATCCATGTGTCCGCTCCTTGTCTTTTGTTATTGGCCTTTTGTTATTGGCCTTATGATATTGGTCAGCCGTTATTGTTTGAAATCACATCAATGACAAAAGCCTAACATGCTGATTTCTCAATGTCCCACTTGCCTTGCAGGGCTGCTTGTAAGACGATACCCCTCATTCATGCTTGCCGATGACACGGCAGTACCGGCAGTCTCACCGGAATACCGGCTGGGCGCTGACCGTTACAAGCACATGACCAATGAGAGAAGATTGTTAATATCCATGCCTGATGTAATTGCAGTAATGAAAAACTCACACCAGACAATCGCCTTGTTGTGCGGTATCGCACTGACGGGTCTGGCGGCGCCTCTCATCGCGCAGAATGCGATACCAGCAAGTGTGACAGCAACATCGGCCGAGACACTGGTGATCGGGTTACCCAATATCAACAACAGCAGCGAGCGCTGGTACCAGGTGGAAGTGACGCTGTTTCTGCATAGTTTTTATGACCCGCAAGAAGAAGCCTGGCAGCAGGCAGACTCTTTGACAGCGTCACCGGCTGGTACCACCCGGTTACTGTCTCTGACAGAGTTGCTGGCACTGCCCGAGTGGTCCGAAACTGAGCAAAGCACCGACATGCAAAATGCAGATCAGTCCGGACGTTCTGTGTCACGAACCAGCCGTACACAACGGGACGCTGTTGCCGTTGAGCAGGAAGCAGCCCCGGAACCTCTGATTAACGGACCGGAGCCTGCCCATCAAAGTGATTTCCGTATACCAGATCCGGTCACGGACGGTTTTATCGCATTGACACCTGAAGACTGGAACTTCTCCGAAACCAATGCAGCGCTGCAACGCTCGGCTGGTTATCGCGTGCTGTACCATAATGCATGGCGTCAGCCGATGCGGCTGGCAAATGCGACTCAGAATATGGTGATTCAGGCAGGACAACAGGTCGGCGACCGATACGAGCTTGAAGGTACGTTACGCTTCTATTTCAACAATCGCCGCGACCGTATCATCCTCGACAATCAATTACTGCTGAATATATGGGGTGAAACAGAGACGCCTGGCACCGCTAGCAACAGAATCACAACAGGGCGTGCGCAAGCAAGCGCAACGGGGGAAGCCGGCTCAGCAGTGTCGTCAACTGCATCAATCGCACAAAGCATTCCGGTCATGACAACGAGGGAACTGCGCAGTGATGAATTCCATTACCTCGACCACCCCGTGGTCGGTGCGTTGGTAGAAGTCTTCCCCTATGAGTTGGAAGTATCAGAATAACGCTGTACGGCAACCAGTAACAGCTGCTCGATCACTGCCATACCCTCTTCCAGTACGCGATGAATCGCCTCCATGGTGATCTCTTCCTGACTGATCCCGGCTGCCCAGTTGACCGACAATGCCAGGCTGGCATACGCCATGCCCAGCTCCCTGGCCAGAGCGGCTTCGGGCATACCTGTCATCCCCACTATGTCACAACCATCCTGAGCCAGACGTTTGATTTCTGCCGGTGTTTCAAGTCGCGGGCCCTGCGTTGCTCCGTATACAGCCTGGGTCACAACCGGGTGGCGCAAATTCACGGATGCATCCTGCAACAACGTGCGCAGCAATTCGTCATACGGGTTAGTCATGTCCACATGCGCCACTGTCTGGGAAAACTTGTCCGGTGAGGACAAACCGCTGTCACTGCCATCAAAGAAGGTATGCTCCCGCCCCCAGGTATAATCAATAACCTGATCGGGTATCACAATCGCCCCCGGCCCTGTCGCTGAGGTGATGCCACCGACGGCATTCACGGCCAGCACAGCCCTCACACCCAGTTCATGCAAGGCATAAAGATTGGCCCGGTAGTTGATGCGGTGCGGAGGCAACACGTGCCCTTTACCATGACGGGGCAGAAAGCAGACGGGGAGTTCTACACCTGGCAGATGTCCCTGGGTCACCAGTACCCCTCCTTCTGAATATGGCGTATCTACCCATTTTTCTGAGACTTGCTCAAGCGCGGAGAGATTGTTCAATCCGCTGCCACCAATGATTGCGATCATTCTCAAAGTACTCCGCAAAATTGCTTTGCCCGGTTGTCTGGAGCCTGTGCAGGCTGACAGGGCAATTATCCTACGTTCACCCGGGGAAAGAAATAGATCAGGCAGCGGTCAGGACATCATAGATCCGATGGCAGACGACCACAGCACCTCGCTTGTCGCTCGGCGGACGGAAACTCAGCCTGGCGGCTTCAGACAGTCCGTCTGCTTTATCGAGCGGCAAGCGATGTGCTAAACGTGGTCTTACTGTCTGCCATCGGATCTATGATGTCCTTCCCTTGTGCCGTTTTGTCGAACCTGGCAGGTTGTTCCGCCATAAATGGCGGATACGCATTTTTTGCTGGCGCAAAAACTGCCTCGTCCTTTGGGCCCGCCTAATAAAAAGGGCCACCTTAACAGGTGACCCTTTTGATATGGCGCGCCCGGCAGGACTCGAACCTGCAACCCTCGGCTTAGAAGGCCGATGCTCTATCCGGTTGAGCTACGAGCGCATGTGATCAGGCGGGGTATTTTACAGGAACCATTGATGTTGTCCATTAATCTGCGCCCACGATTTAGGATCTGTTTTTAGTTGTTACCGATATTCTTTCAGCCGCTTAATCACTTAACCAGGCAATCAACCAGACTGTCGAGGCAAGATTTCGCTTTATCCCAACCGTTCAATAAATCAGGGGCAGGTTGATATTATTGAAAATAAGCGCTCAGGCCACTCAGGGCCGTGGATTTCGCCGACTTCCAATACCAAGCAAACCAAATGGAGCGATTATGGAAAATAACAATAACCTGCAAGATAAGGAAGTAACTGGAAACCTCAACCAGGATCAGGAAGCCACCCAAAGCCGACGAGAATTTTTCCGAACGGCATCCCTGGTTGGAGCCATGGGTGCAATCGGCGTGGGTGCCGGGTTCACACCATCTGTTCAAGCACAGCCGCAATCACCCAGTAGTTTTGCCAAACCGGACGGACTGTTGCCCGGCGGGCAATCAGACTCCCGTTTCCCGGTATCATTTGAGGACTCTGTCGGAAATGGCCTGCGACTGACCATGGCGTTTTTCACCGCCCTGAACCAGCGCGACCTGGAGGGCATTGCCAGTCTGCTTCACTTCCCTTTTGCGATATATGAAGACATTGAACCACTGGTTTATCAGAGCGCCAGCGAGTTTATAAACAACCCGCCGCCCTGCTTCAGTGAAACGGGTAATCGGGCTCTGGGGCAGCGTGCCATGCTGCCCGGCTCTTACGACATGCTGGAAGGCATCAACGTGCATCTGTATTGCCCGGTAGGGGGAGTCTTCTCACTGAAGTTCAAACGCTTCACACCGGACGGTCACAAGCTGATGGAGTGTGACAACCTGCTTTCGGTCACCAACAACGACGGCCGCTGGGCAATCCAGCTGATTTCTACCATTTTCCATGAAGCAGGCTATGAGAATAATACCTACCCCGATGCAGAGGTCGCCTATCGACTGGGCAGCCAGGGTTATCTCTCCGCATTTGGTTACCGTGATGAAGAACTTCTCAATGATCGCAGTAATGGTCGGGGTTCGTATGAACCTTCCCTGCCCCTGGGCACCAGGACAGCCAGTGTCAGCTTCAATTATAGCCCCAGAGACCGAACCAACAATGCCCGTAACAATGAGCCCATGAAGGGCTGGGTTACCGAGGGTGTAACGTCACGGCTGCGCGTCAGTGAAGTGAGCGAACCGTCTGGCGAGTACGACACCAACCTGGATCAGTTTGTGGAGCTGGCCGGTGGTACCGTGGGGGACTACGGCTATACACGCATCATCCCGGTAGAACCTCTGGTTATTCATGCGACACACGACAAGGCTCATGTGATGGGTGGTTACTGGCGTTACACACCAGCAGGGGTCCTGATTTCAGAAACCCGCAGCGTGGGTATACGGATCCGTAAGGCCGGGAACTGGGGTTCAGGAGGCAACCTCGGGCAAGTGACGCACCACGATCGCTCCAACTCAAAAGGCTAAAACCCCCTGTTTCCAGGGATCAGCGCCTGTTCTCAGGTGTCCCGTCCTAGAATAAGTTGACGGTTTTAGTTTTAAGCGGCTGCCCTAGGCAGCCGCTTTGCTATGCACCTCTTCTGGCGTTTTCATGCCAAGGCTTAGATGCGGCCTCATTCGGTTGTAGATCGTTATCGACTCATTAATTAAAACTTTCAGCTCAGCGAAGGTTTTACAGCGATACAGAAGGAACTCCTGCTTCAATATCCCATTGACTCTCTCCGCCAGCGCATTCTGATAACAATCATAGCCATCTGTCATCGACGGCACCATCCTGTTTAGCTTCAGCACCCCTTGGTACAGCGAAGAGCAATACTGTACCCCTCTATCAGAGTGGTGAATAACCGATTCCGTTTGATGACACGCCCGGGTTGCCTGATGAAGGGCTTTTACAACATTCTCTGCCTTCATATCACGACTCAGCTCATGCCCCATTATTTTGCGGCTGTTCGCATCAGTGACCAACGAGAGGTAGTGAACACCTTCATCACTTTCAACGTAAGTAATATCGCTTACCAGAGCCTGTTCGGGTTTATTAACCTCAAGTCCCTTCAACAAATTTGGGTATTTCTTCATCCAGTGTTTGCTATCTGTCGTTTTGATATAGCTTTTACGAGGTTTCACCAGCATTTGCTGATCTCGCAGATGGGTAAATAATCCATCTCTGCCTAGCTTTATCCCTAACTCGACCAATTGAGGTTTAATCAACTGGTACAGTTTGCGTGTGCCCAAGCGGGGCATCAGCCTTCGTAGCTCCATGACCATATTGGTCACTGGAACCCGTTCGGATTCCCGCCTCTTGTGGCGTTGCTCACTTTGATAAATAGCTTGACGACTAATGCCAAGAAGCCTGCTCGATTGACTCAGGCTTACTTTACCTTGCTGTTGGAGGCTTCTATCTCCTTGGCAATAAGCTTTTTTCTCAATCCTGCCCCGTGCTCAGCATCCAGAATATCCACCACTTCATTGAGCAGCAGGTTTCTGGCTCGCTCATCATCAAGCTCCTTCTCCAGGCGCTTAATCTTTTGGGCTGGTGACTCTTTGGCTTTCGGTGATGTAGTCATAATACGAAGAGTTGGCTGCGACCAGTCCATCTTACCGTGCTTTCTTAGCCAGGTCAGCACTGTCGATCGACCCTGAATGCCGTAGATCTTCTGGGCTTGCTTATAGGTCATATCGCCTTTTTCAACAGCAGAAACAACCTGCAATTTAAAGCCCAATGTGTAATCGCGTTGAGTGCGCTTGCGCTGCGTATTTTCTGGCCTGTCCATAATAGGTCCTCTAGGTGTAAACCTATTTCAGGACGGGACAAGGCCAACAAAAAAGGCCGTATCGTTAGACGATGCGGCCTTTCTTGCTTCACGCTGCCAATCTGGTCAGGGTGAAAAATATGGGGTGGCTGATGGGGCTCGAACCCACGACAACCGGAGTCACAGTCCGGGGCTCTACCAACTGAGCTACAACCACCACTGTTCGCGAAATAAGCGAGAAATTGGTCGGGGTAGAGAGATTTGAACTCCCGACATCCTGCACCCAAAGCAGGCGCGCTACCAGACTGCGCTATACCCCGAATATCACTGCTGAGGACTCTGCCCTCATCGCGAGGACGGCATAATACCTATGCAGCCCTGAGTCGTCAATCAAAGATTGCGATTATTTATCACTTCCATGACGTTCAATGCGCCAGCGACTGCCATCGGCACCGTCTTCCACCACGACATCCATTGCCGTCAGTTTATCGCGGATTTCATCAGCCAGTGCCCAGTTTTTATCAGCCCTGGCCTGGCGGCGCTGTGCCACCAGTGCATCAATCGCATCCGCATCGATTCCGGCATCTGCACTGCCGCTTTGCAGGAATGTTTCAGCATCGCCCTGCAGCAAACCAAGCACGCCTCCCAGGCGCACCAGCAGACGTGCCAGTTGTGCTGCCCGCTGCTCTGCATCAGCTTCACCGGACTTGGCCACCCGGTTACATTCACGCGCCAGATCAAACAGCGCACTCATGGCTTCCGGAGTATTGAAATCATCGTCCATGGCCGCCTGAAAGGCTTTTTCAAAGCGACTGTTGGCCAGATCCTTGGCAGATGTCACATCATGATCACGCAGCGCTGTATAAAGTCGTCCCAGCGCTGCTGCCGCCTGGTCCAGCCCCTGATCCGAGTAGTTGATCGGGCTGCGATAGTGCGAACTGACCAGCAGATAGCGAATAACTTCGGCCGGGTACTTTTTCAGCACATCACGAATCGTGAAAAAATTGCCCAGCGATTTGGACATTTTCTCATTATCAACACGAACCGGACCGTTGTGCATCCAGTAGCGGGCAAACGACTGCCCTGTCGCCGCTTCTGACTGCGCGATTTCATTCTCGTGATGCGGGAACATCAAGTCGGAACCACCGCCATGAATATCAAAGGTATCCCCCAGGCAGCAGGTCGACATGGCTGAACACTCTATGTGCCAGCCAGGGCGACCATAACCCCAGGGAGAATCCCAGCCCACATCTTCATCGCTGGCCGACTTCCACAGGGCAAAATCACGCGGATCACGTTTCAGTTCACCGATATCAATCCGCGCGCCAGCTAGCAGCTCTTCCACGTTTTTGTTGGACAGATGACCATAGTTTTTAAACTGCTTTACCGAAAAATATACGTCTCCATTTTCGGCCCGGTAGGCATAATCCTGTTCCACCAGCCGCTCGATCATCGCTACGATATCAGCAATATGGGCCGTAGCCCTGGGCTCCTGGTCAGGCCGCTGAATGAACAGGCTGGCCTCATCCTCATGCGTTGCGGCAATAAAACGCTCGGTCAGATCGGCGAAATACTCTCCGTTCTCCGACGCACGCTTGAGTATCTTGTCATCGATATCGGTAATATTGCGCACATATTCAACATCCAGGCCGCTGTAACGCAGATAGCGCTGGATCACATCAAATGCCACCAGCATGCGGGCGTGACCAATATGGGCATAATCATAAGTCGTCAGGCCGCACACATACATGCGTACCTTACCGGCATCGATTGGCTGAAATTTTTCTTTCTTACGCGTTAGCGTGTTGTAAATTGTTAGCACTTAGCACTCACTTGCTTGATAAAATGTTGCAGAGTCGGTGACGATTATCGGCCACCCTGCTGCTTGCCCCAGGAATCACGAAGACTCACGGTCCGGTTGAACACCGGTTTCTCAGGGGTGCTGTCCTTGCTATCCACACAGTAATAACCCTCACGCTCAAACTGGAAGCTGTCCCCGGCTTTGGCACTGGCCAGTGAAGGTTCAACCAGACAGCCCGTCAGCACCTGCAGAGAATCCGGGTTCAAACAGTTTTTGAAATCACCATGTGTCTTGTCATTGGGGTTGGCTTCATTAAACAGGCGGTCATAGACACGCACCTCGGCCTCTATCGCTGCCTCAGCCGGAACCCAGTGAATCACACCTTTGACTTTGCGACCCTCCGGGTTTTTACCCAGGGTATCGAGGTCGACAGTACACTTCAGTTCCACGACATTCCCGTCGCTGTCTTTGATGATCTCATCACAACGGATGACATAGGAGCCGCGCAGACGCACCTCAGTGCCTGGCATCAGGCGTTTGAAGCCTTTCGGCGGCTCTTCCTCAAAGTCAGTCTGATCGATGTATATCGTTTTACCGAAAGGCACATCCCGTGTTCCCATGTCTTGCTTGGGGTGTTTGGGCAGGTGCAGCATCTGTTCATGGTCGGCATCCACATTCAACAATGTCACTTTCAATGGCCGCAGCACACACATCGCGCGTGATGCAGTCGCATCCAGATCCTCACGGATACTGTGCTCCAGCATCCCCACATCGACAATACTGTCGCTGCGACCCATGCCAATAATGTCACAGAAGTGACGGATGGCTGTCGGGGTATAGCCGCGACGACGCAGGCCAGAAATAGTTGGCATACGCGGATCGTCCCAGCCGGATACGTGCTGCAAATCAACCAGCTCTTTCAGTTTACGCTTGCTGAGCACCGTGTAGTTGATATTCAGACGGGCAAACTCGGTCTGTCCTGGCAGAACATAACGCGGCGCATCATCAAAATTACCCAGTTCCCGGCAAGCGTTCTCTACTGATTCAATTTCCAGGTTATCCAGAATCCAGTTATACAGAGGACGGTGGTCTTCGAACTCCAGCGTACACAGAGAATGCGTCACATGCTCCAGTGCATCCGAGATGCAATGCGCATAGTCATACATCGGATAAACGTTCCAGGTATCGCCGGTCTGGTGGTGAACCAGTTTGCGGATGCGGTAAATCACCGGGTCACGCATATTGATGTTTGGCGATGCCATATCAATTCGCGCTCGCAGACTGTGCTCGCCATCTGCAAACTCTCCTGCCTGCATGCGCTTGAACAGATCCAGGCTCTCCTCAACACTGCGGTTGCGGTAAGGGCTTTCCTTGCCAGGTTCAGTCAGCGTGCCGCGATACTCGCGAGCCTCTTCCGGCGTCAGGCTGTCAACGTATGCTTTGCCATTTTTGATCAGTTGCAGTGCAAACTCATACAAATACACAAAGTAATCAGAGGTATAGCGGATGTCCCCGGCCCATTCAAAGCCCAGCCACTCAATATCAGCCTGAATGGCATCAATGAAGGTCTGCTCTTCCTTGGCCGGGTTGGTGTCGTCAAAACGCAGGTTGCACGCCGCTGCTGCCTGCGCGCCATAGCGCTCCGCCAGGCCAAAATTCAGGCAAATCGACTTGGCGTGGCCAATGTGCAGAAAACCATTGGGCTCCGGCGGGAACCGGGTCTGCACACGACCATCATGCTTGCCGCTGGCCAGGTCCTGGTCAATCAGGTGTCGGATGAAGTTCGACGGCGCACCATCGTTGCTGTCTACTGTTTTATCATCAGTCGCCACTGTGGTTTCCTTGCTAAGTGAATCGGTCATATTGGCAAATCTGCTTTCTCATCAGAGCTAAAGTCATTATTATAGCTGCTACCAACCTTAAGCTGAAACAACGAGTCCGTTTAAACATGATAGTTTTCAAGACAAATTACGGTGATATCCAGATTGAACTGGATTTCGACAAAGCGCCAGCGACGGCTGCCAACTTCCTTGCCTATGCCCGGGACGGTTACTACGACGGTACATTGTTCCACCGGGTTATCGACAATTTCATGATCCAGGGCGGTGGTTTTGCCAGCGGCATGGAACAGAAAGAGACCAATGCATCGATTGAAAACGAGGCTGATAACGGCTTGAGCAACGAGGTTGGCACTCTGGCCATGGCTCGTACGCAGGACCCTCATTCTGCCAGTGCTCAATTTTTTATCAATGTCGCCGATAATACATTCCTTGACCACAAGAACAAGACCCTGCAAGGTTGGGGTTATGCCGTGTTTGGCCGCGTGACTGACGGCATGGACGTGGTTAACAAGATCAAGCAATGCCGCACTGGCTATGTTGCTGGTCACCAGGATGTGCCACTGGATGAAGTGGTCATCAACGAAACGGTAGTCACCTACCCGGAAGACCAATAAGCACATAACAGGACTGTAATGACGGAAACGCAAAACCGGAAAACCGGCACCAAAACGCTGTTCCTGTCGGACTTGCACATCGAGTCCGATCAGGGCCCGATTATGGATAGTTTGCTCAGAATCCTGCACAACGATGCCAAAGGTGCCGATGCCATTTATTTTCTTGGTGACGTGTTTGAAGCCTGGATTGGCGACGATGATGATTGCCCGGCTGCCGACAAAATGGCTGAAGTCCTCAGTTCACTCAGCCAGAATGGCACCGGCATTTACTTTATGCACGGCAATCGTGACTTCCTGCTGGGCGACGAATTTGCCAGCCGCTGCGGCGGCAAGCTGATCGATGACCCGACAGTCGTCGACCTCTACGGCCAGCGCGTGGTCCTTATGCACGGTGACTCGCTGTGCACACGCGACTCAGCCTACATGGAGTTCCGCCAGCAAGTACGCGACCCAGCCTGGCAGCAAGCTTTCCTGGCCCGCCCCCTGCTCGAGCGCATGATGGTGGCCCAGCAACTGCGCCAGCAAAGCCAGGCCGCCAACTCCAACAAAGCCTCGGATATCATGGATGTGACCCATGAGGAAGTTATCAAATCTCTGGTCAAGCATGACGTGAATCTGATGATTCATGGTCATACGCACCGGCCCGGCATTCACACAATCCGATTGCCTGAAGACGTTAATGGCAGTACTGAGGCGCACCGTATTGTGCTGGGGGCCTGGGATCAAAAGGCGTGGATTCTGGAGTTTCGGCCGGATGGGTATGATTTGAAGCCGGTGGCACATCAGTCCGCCTGATTTTGTTTTTCCTTCTCTTCCCGACACCTTCTGTGGGGAAAACCAGACGCCAGACACGCCCGTGAACCCATCACTGGGGGGCTCGGCGTCGGACATCCATGTCCGCCGACGGTCTGGCTTTTGAATGTACTATCAGTTTTCCCTGCGACAATCGGCGAATTACCTGGATAGATATGCATGCAGTACTATTCAGATAGTCGTGGGCACGCCTATATCTGTCGAAATGCGGTTGTGACGCTTTGAATATTGCGATAACAGTTAGTTAGAGTGGGTACCGGATAAATATACGTGCCTGGATAGTGTGCAGCGGGATAGAGAATGTGCGCCTGCGCACTAATATAATGTTATGCAACCGCCCAGGATCTAAGGGATGTCTGAAACAATAGTATGTGTGGGTACCGTGGTCTACCGGGATGATAAAATTTTGCTGGCTCGCCAGGCAAAAGGTCACTCTTTGGAAGGGCAGTGGACCATTCCGTGGGGAAGACTTGATAGAGGGGAATCCCCAATGATGGCAGCCCTGCGAGAGACGTTTGAAGAAGCTGGCATAGTTGCCGAAGTCGAGGGTCTTCTCGGGGTCCAGGAACTGCCGTCGCCTTGGTCTGGCTGGCTTGGGTTGATATATCTATGTAAACACATCAGTGGAGACCCGGAACCTCAAGATTGGGAGATGGATGCCGCGAGATACTTTACCATAGCGGAAATCGCTATGATGAATGAACCAGTTGAGCCTCTATCAGCATGGTTAGCTGATCGCTTCTACAAGGAAGAACTAAATATAATTCCCCCTCACCTATCCAACCCATTGAAACCAGAGGGATCATTTCTTTGATAAATTGCCTAACAAAGTCATCAACGTCGCGCCTTCGGCGCCGGACGCAGCACTACGTGCCGCGCCGGTTATGAACAGCGTTAGACGGCGATCCCTGCTCCAGCCCTGGGGCGTAAAATTGACCTTGCAATTCGTATCCCGTGGGATACAATAACTGCATAAAAAGGATTCAAACTACCAGTCAGTTCGCCAAATGGCTGGATCGCCTAAAGGATTTAAGCGGCCGGGCTCGGGTACAGACCCGTATTCAGCGTTTAGCGCTTGGTAATCCTGGCAAACACCGGAACCTTAAGAACGGATAAAGGTCGATGTGGGACCTGGATATCGAGTTTATTACACCGAACGCGACGATGTGCTGATCATCCTGCTCTGCGGTGGGGATAAATCAAGCCAGAACGGCGATATTCAACTGGCCTACGAATTGGTAAAAGGCTTGGAGTCAGGCAATGACAACTAAACTTCATGATTACGATGTGGCAAAACATCTTCGTACCCCGGAAGAGATGGCTGCCTATCTTGAGGCTGCTATTGAAGAAAGCGACGGGGATGCCGTGTTTATCGCAATGGCGCTCGGAGATATTGCCCGTGCAAAAGGCATGGCGGAACTATCGAGGGAGACTGGACTTGGGCGCGAGAGCTTGTACAAAGCACTGTCAGCGGAAGGTAATCCTCAACTTGGCACTGTGCTGAAAGTAGCCAAGGCGCTTGGTCTGCAGTTTCATGTCAAACCCGCAGCCTAAGTTCACTATCTATTCAAGAGTAAAGCCGTCTAACCAGGCGCAGCAGTTCGCGCCTTCAGCGCTCGGATGGCAGCTGCGCTGCCACCGCTGTGCGCGGCGTTAAAGCTTGTAGCAATTTGATTCCTTTCCTTATCTCTAACTCCTCCAGGCTTGTATCTAAAATCTTCGTTGCATGTAGATAATTAATCTCCTAAAATGTAATTAGTTTCCGCGACATTAAGTATATAAAACCCCATATATCAATAATTTATATTCATTTTATGTAAATATTATGAACAAAGTGAAGGATTTTAATCTAAGGCTTGTCAGTCCAAGCTTTGATTCTCAGCTAACAGACACCCTTATAGAGCTCAATCATCTGCGAAAGCTCAAGTTGCAAGGCTCAACAGCGCCTTGGATATTCTTTCAGCTAAAAAATATCTTCCATATCTTAGAAAGCGTTGGTTCCGCCAGAATCGAGGGTAATCGGACTACCATTTCTGAGTACATTGAAAGGAAAATTGAGCACCAAGAGCGCTCAAGTGAGCGGTTCTCAGAAATCGCTAATGTTGAAGCCGCCATGGATTTTATCGAAGAGAGTATTGATGAAGGTACAGAGATAACGCACCACTTCATCAGAGAGCTTCATCACCTGGTTGTAGGCGAACTAAGTGATGAGGGTGACAGAACACCTGGGGCGTACCGAACATGGAACGTTGAGATATCTAAGTCCACACACATACCACCTGATCCTATCCAAGTACAATCTCATATGGATGAATTTCTTGAGTTCATCAACGAAAAAGCCCCGGATAAATATGACCTATTGAAAACAGCGATTGCACATCATAGATTTACTTGGATACACCCATTTGGTAATGGCAATGGTCGTGTAGTTAGGTTGTTAACCTATGCATTGCTAATTAAATATGGATTTAATGTCAAAGACGGGAAGATCCTAAATCCTACTGCCGTATTTTGTAATGATCGAGACTTATATTATGAAAAGCTTTCGGAGGCCGATTTAGGAGATGATACATCTTTGCTAAATTGGTGTGACTATGTACTAACAGGGATACTTGAGGAAGTAACAAAAGTTAACAAGTTGTTGGACTTTGACTATTTGTACCAAATTATTTTGGTTCCTACGATTAATCTAGGCATCGATAGAGGCTACCTAAATAAAGAGGAAGCCAAAGTTCTGAATATTGGTATTAAAAAACAAAAGTTCAAAGCCAATGAGTTGGATGCGGTCCTTGAGGCGCTTACCTCAAGGCAAAGAACGCACCTTATTGCTAAAATGAAAGATTCTGGGTTTATCCGGCCATTGAAAGAAAAGGGGCGAACATACTGCGTTAGTTTTATGAATAATTTTCTCATGAGAAGCTTAATTCAAGTTTTGGAGAAAGAAAATTTTATTCCTCCAATTAATCAGTAATGCTTTAACAAATCAAAGCACTCGGACGCAGCGAAGCTGCGCTGAATGCAGCGTTAGACCTGAAAAGACACTCATTAAAAAATAGAAAGCCCATTGAATAAATGCATTTGATCAATGACTCCGGACATCGTTTTGTAATGACATATGATGGTTATCACGCCAAAATTGAGTATGACGCAGAGTTAGATACATTTAGAGGCGAGATTCTAGGGTTGAATGGAGGCGCAGATTTTTATGGCCGCAACCCGAAGGAACTACGGGCAGAATTTAAGAGGTCGTTACACGCCTTTCTTGAGGTATGCAAAGAGAAAGGTATTGAGCCTCGTCGCCATTATTCAGGCAAATTTAACCTCCGAATCCCGCCGGAGCTGCATGAACAACTGGCGATCACTGCACAGGCAAAAGGTACAAGCGTCAATAAACTCGCTCAAGAGGCACTTCAGAAAGAGATACGAGATGCCGGCTAACAATCTCATGCAGTTCGCGCCTTCGGCGCCGGATGCAACTTGGAGAGTTCAGTGAACGTTGAGCGTATTTTTATTTGCCCAGAACGTGGTGTGAAGCAAATTGAATGTGAAAGAATCACAGTCAAAATTGGAATGGGGGTATTAGGTGATCGAAACTTCGGAAAAAATATCTATCCCGGTCAAAATATCACATTGGTAGAAGCAGAAGAGATCGAGCGCTTCTGCTCAGAAAACCAACTAGCAAAAAATCTATCAATCACGCGCCGAAATATTGTGACCAGAGGCGTAAAATTAAATAATCTTGTGAATAAAGAGTTCAGTATTGGTACAGTAAGATTACGTGGAGTTGAGCTTTGTGAACCATGCAGTCTTCTTGGAAAAAACCTAAGTTCTGAGTCACTTCCTGCTTCAGCAGTCATAAAACGCTGGCTTCACCGTGGCGGCCTGCGAGCAGATGTACTAAGCAATGGAGAAATCATCCGTGGAAATCATATTGCTATCACCTATGAGCCTTCTCCGAGTCAATAGGCAATAGTTTTTTGATTGGCCGCGACAGCGGTCAATATCAATTCCCTGAGCGTGTGACCCTACTTCATCTGTCATCGTTGGCTGTGAGTGACTTACAGCAAACACCTATTGAGGCTCACTTATTGTGGTTGAGCATTTAGCGGTCGAAGGTGGTCATGCTTCAGTATTAGACCATTTTGATGAAGTCTCAAACTTTCTCCAAACTACTTTGATGCTAGAAAACTCATTGGAATGTCCAAGATAGTTACGTGCCGGCCTGATGTTCCACTGTTTGTATATGAAACCTTCTGGAGATTCAGGCCACAATCCTGAAGAAAGACATATGATACCTGATAGTATTAAATTCCCGCGACTGAAGCTTGGTTTGCTCCTGTTCCTTGCAGGCTTGCTTGGCGTGGCTGCACTTGTCGTAACGTTACTTCCCCAGATTTGTGACGATGTGTCTCTCCCTGCCCCCTTATGGCTGGTAATGGTGGCAAGCATCACGCAGAGTGCGCTGCTTGTCGCACTCGCCGTGTGGCTGGGCGTGTTACTGACACCCAGAATAGGTCTTAGCGCTCCGGCTTTTGAAGCCATGGTGACCGCCAGATCAGTAATGACAGCACTACGGCCCCAGATCTTTCCAGGACTCATTGCCGGCGTACTGGGAGGGATCGGACTCTTTGCGATTGGTGGTTACGCCTCACCGGCGGTGATTGCCGGTGCGGAACAGCAGTTCACCATCCCGCTTCTTGCCCGCTTGCTATACGGTGGTATCACAGAAGAGCTGCTTTTGCGTTGGGGTGTCATGACGCTGCTAACCTGGATAGCCTGGCGACTTTTGCAACGTCAAAAAGGTACACCACAGCCTGTCTTTGTATGGCTTGCCATTGTGGTCAGTGCACTCTTATTCGGCGCAGGTCACCTGCCAGCTGCAGCTATGCAGGTCGAGGAACTGACGGCTGGATTGATAATGTTCGTGGTGGGCGCAAATACTGCCTTCGGTGTGCTCTTCGGCTACCTCTTCTGGCGATATGGCTTGGAAGCAGCCATTTTCGCTCACGCGCTTTCACATGTGGTGAGCTATATCATTGCCATGCCAGCAGCATAGCCCCTGGCTTAAGAGGCCGGATCAAGAACACGCTCACAAAGACTGCGCCCCCTCCCCCCGATACTCCGGAAAATACCGCTGCAAATGCGCCTCCGCCAACGCCAGCAACCGCAAATCCAGATCCTCCGCCAGGTCTGCCAATGACATCGACTGCCACTCTGGCCGCACCTCGACCCCTACATCAGCCAGGTTATCCAGCTTGCCATGGCGCTTCTTCAGCAGGTTATGCAACCAGATCGCCGGTGACAGGTCCGGGTTACAGGGCACACTGTGACGTCGCAGGCCAGCTGCCAGATCGTCTTCCGAGCGAATGATAAAGCGCGCATCTACCAGTGGTATGACCAGCGCTTCTACCCGGTTCAGTACTGCCTGTTTTTCAACCTCGCTATACAGATTCCAGTTGATCACTTCGAACCCGAAACGCTTGCAGCCCCGGCATATCCGGTCGCCGAAGGAAGTGGCCGAGCAAACGCCAATACAGGGTGTACGTACTTTTTGTTGCATGATGAAACTGCCGTGAAACTGGAAATTTCAGCCATTTTACACTAAAATAGCGACCCATTTTTCACCGCTTACCCGATTTACCATTATTAACCTGAAGGGGAATACTGTGTTAGAAGCCTATCGTAAACACGTAGCCGAACGGGCTGAACAGGGCATCGTGCCCAAACCTCTGGATGCAGCGCAGGTTGCCGACCTGGTTGAATTGCTAAAAGCACCGCCAGCAGGCGAAGAAGAATTCATCCTGGACCTGATCAGCAATCGCGTACCGGCTGGTGTGGACGAAGCGGCCTATGTCAAAGCCGGCTTTCTGTCAGCCCTCGCCAAAGGCGAAGCGACTTCTCCACTGATCGATCGCAAGCACGCGGTCAAACTGCTGGGCACCATGCTCGGTGGTTACAACATCAACACGCTGGTGGAATTGCTGGACGACGCGGATCTGGCAGAAGCTGCTGCGGAAGAACTGAAACACACCCTGCTGATGTTTGACGCATTCCATGATGTGGAAGAAAAAATGCAGGCTGGCAACGCACACGCCAAAGCCCTGATCGAGAGCTGGGCCGATGCCGAGTGGTTCAAAGCGCGCAAACCGGTTCCTGAGAAAATGACGGTCACGGTATTCAAGGTTCCTGGTGAGACAAACACTGACGACCTGTCGCCAGCACCTGATGCCTGGTCTCGTCCTGATATCCCGTTGCATGCACTGGCCATGTACAAAATGCCACGTGAAGGTGTAACCAATGCCAGCGAGCAGATTGAAGAACTGAAAGAAAAGGGCCACCCGGTTGCCCTGGTCGGCGACGTGGTAGGTACAGGCTCTTCTCGTAAGTCCGCCACCAACTCCGTGCTGTGGAAAATCGGTGATGACATTCCTTACATCCCTAACAAGCGCAATGGTGGTGTTTGTATCGGTGGCAAAATCGCACCTATTTTCTTCAACACCATGGAAGATGCCGGTGCTCTGCCATTTGAGTGTGACGTAGAAAACATGGAAACCGGTGACGTGTTAGATATCTACCCTTACGAGGGTAAGGTCATGCGTCATGGTACAGACGAACTGGTCTGCGAATTCCAACTGAAAACTGACGTGTTGCTGGACGAAGTGCGTGCCGGTGGCCGTATCCCGCTGATCATTGGTCGCGGTCTGACGGACAAGGCCCGAACTTCACTGGGTCTTGGCCCTGCCAAAGATTTCCGCAAGCCATTTACTGTCGAAGAAAGTGGCAAAGGCTTTACCCTGGCCCAGAAAATGGTGGGTAAAGCCTGTGGCGTTAAGGGCGTTCGCCCTGGCAGCTACTGCGAACCGAAAATGACGACGGTTGGCTCTCAGGATACGACCGGTCCAATGACCCGTGACGAGCTCAAAGATCTGGCCTGTCTCGGCTTCTCTGCTGACCTGGTCATGCAGTCTTTCTGTCACACGGCCGCTTATCCCAAGCCTGTTGATATCGATACCCAGCACACACTGCCTGATTTCATTCAGACCCGTGGCGGTGTTGCCCTGCGTCCGGGTGACGGCATCATCCACAGCTGGCTGAACCGCATGCTGTTACCTGACACCGTCGGTACCGGTGGTGACTCACACACCCGTTTCCCGCTGGGCATTTCCTTCCCGGCTGGCTCCGGCCTGGTAGCGTTTGCTGCTGCCACAGGTGTTATGCCACTGGACATGCCTGAGTCGGTACTGGTTCGTTTCAAAGGTGAAATGCAGCCAGGTATCACTCTCCGTGATCTGGTTAATGCCATTCCTTATGCTGCGATCCAGTCTGGTGACTTAACCGTCGCCAAGAAAGGCAAGAAGAACATCTTCTCTGGCCGTATCCTGGAAATCGAAGGTCTGCCTGACCTGAAAGTGGAGCAGGCATTTGAGCTGTCTGACGCCTCTGCCGAACGTTCAGCGGCTGGCTGTACGATCAACCTGGGCAAAGAGCCAATCATCGAGTACTTCAAGTCCAACATCACCCTGCTGCGCTGGATGATCAGCGAAGGCTACGGCGATGCCCGTACACTGGAGCGTCGTGCCCAGGCGATGGAAGCCTGGCTGGAAGATCCTCAGTTGATGGAAGCTGACAGCGATGCCGATTACCACAAGGTCATTGAAATTGACCTGAATGAAATCAAAGAGCCGCTGCTGGCCTGCCCGAACGATCCGGACGATGTGAAAACACTGTCTGACGTTCAGGGTACGAAAATCGATGAGGTCTTCATCGGCTCCTGTATGACCAACATTGGCCACTTCCGTGCCGCCAGTGAAGTACTGAAGCAGGTTAAGGGCACTCTGCCAACACGCCTGTGGGTGTCTCCGCCAACGAAGATGGACCAGCACCAACTGACAGAAGAAGGCGTTTACAGCGTATTCGGTGTCGCCGGTGCACGCACGGAAATGCCTGGCTGCTCACTGTGCATGGGTAACCAGGCACGTGTGGCACCAAATTCAACGGTGATTTCAACGTCAACGCGTAACTTCCCGAACCGTCTGGGTGACGGTGCCAATGTTTACCTGGCCTCTTCCGAGCTGGCTGCGGTGGCATCTGCACTGGGCAAAATCCCCAACATGGAAGAGTACATGTCCTACATGGGTGAAGTGAAAACCATGTCTGACAGCATCTACCGTTACCTGAATTTCAACGAGATCAAGTCGTATATGGAAGCGGCTGATCGTGCCAAAGAAATTCCCGTGACTAACGTGGCTGTCACCTCTTAATAGAGACAGACCGCACCGTTAAAAAAGCCTGCCGTTCAGCATGACCGGCAGGCTTTTTTTGTCAGCCATGAGTTCACAAAGCCCACTGACTGTTGCCTTGCAAAATCTTTTGAGCACTTTCCCCGGTTAACGGTATTCCACCCACTGATCGGTCACCACACCGTTCTCCAGCGTTAACGCCAGTGTCTCCGTGGAATCGCTTTCAATGTTAATATTGAACAGTAAAATCAGCCCCACCCGTGACTTTGAGCGTTTATCATTTTCATAGCGCCAGATCTCAGCCCCTCCTTCCAGGCGACTGACTTGATCGGGTTCGCCAATATGCGTTCGCAGCCACTGCGCATCCGTCTGGCCGACAACCAGCTGGTCACGCTCATGATCGCTCCAGCTGCTTTCTCGCGTTGATTGCTTGGAGTCCACCGTAAACAGGCAACTCATCAGCGACAGACACAAGGCACCCATCAATAACATTCGCAACATAATCCCTCCGTGATCGTTCAGTTTTTAATTTTTTAAATCGTGACAGGGTAGTGTTGAGCACATTTTGTGCCAATTACCACATATAAACCCAACCCTATGATTTATATACCAATAGATACGTTAACGGGGCTTAACAGAATAAGTCGCTGATTCCTCATATTGGCGAAATCACCAAACATTGGTGAAATTGGCATGACTTTCGTCACCTGTTCAATGCAAGCACCCCTGTTAAAAATGCTGACAAATAGTGAGCAAAATAGACACACCGTCGTGGATACACGCCCAGTGACACTGACTAGAAGGTCTCGCTGACCTATACTCTCGCAAAATTGGGCAGTCGATAAGACAGCCCCCGCTTAAACACGCTGATAAAGGAATACAGTATGAAGCGAATGAACACCCTCCAACATCGAAACAATCAGTTTATCGGCACGGCCAGTGCATTGGCGCTGTGTATTGGCATGAGCCAGGCCAGTGCCCAGGATGAGATCATTCGCGGCGACATTCCTGACATGCCCGAAATGCAGTGGGTACCGGAGCCTGAAGGCATTCAGGTTGAGCAGTTTGCCAGTGACCTGGAAGTGGTCTGGAATATCCGCTTTGCGCCTGATGAGCGCATGTGGGTAACCGAGCGACCCGGGCGCGTGAGAATCTTTGAACAGGATGGCAGCACCTCAGATACACCATGGCTATCGATCGAAGACATCACGTTTTTCCAGGGCGAAAGTGGCCTGACCGGTCAGGCCTTTCACCCGGATTATCCGGAAACACCCTGGGTGTATCTGATGTATACCTACCAGACCGAAGAGGGGCCACTAAACCGTATCAGCCGATTCCAGGATCTGGGTGATCGTGCCGGTGAGGAAGAAATACTGCTGGATGGCCTGGCAGCACAAGCCCGCGGAGGCAGTCATAGTGGCGGCACACTGGAATTCGGGCCGGATGGCAAACTCTATGCGGCAACCGGTGATGCCTTCGAAAGGCAGCGTTCAAACAACCTGGAAGACCCTAACGGCGCTGTATTACGCCTGAACCCTGATGGTAGCGTGCCAGCCGACAACCCCTGGCCCGGCAACCCGATCTGGGCTCACGGCATGCGTAACCCGCACGGCCTGAGCTGGCAGCCTGATACTGGCCTGCTGTTTGCTGGTGATCACGGTCCAACAGGCGAAGACCGTCTGATGGCACATGATCGCATTATTGTGCTGCAAGGCGGCGAGCACCACGGCTGGCCAGTCATGGTCGGTGCCATTGATTCACCTGAGTATGTGGATCCCATTCTTGCGTTTGCGCCCAACTCCTCACCTCCCGGTGACGTATTGTTCTATGACGCGGACCTGATGCCTCAGTTTCAGGGCGACCTTTTCGTCTCTGTGCTGGGCTTCCAGCCTCAGGATCGGCAAAACCTGATGCGGATCCGTTTTGAAGATGAAAGTCAGCCCACCAAGCCAACTGCCATTGAGCGATGGTTCAATGATGCCGAAGGCAACAGCGTTTACGGACGCCTGCGAGCACTGGCAGTAGGCCCTGATGGTGCACTCTATGTCGGTACCAGTAATCACGATGGCCGGCAAATGACACCAGCCAAGCGGGAGCAGCCAGACCAGATTCTGCGCATTACACCCGCCGATTAAACCTCCCCTTCACTGGCAGGTAGAGCAGCCTTTGCTCTGCTTTACCTGCCCTCACCTCCCTGCCCCTGATATCACTCACTACAGCCCAGATGTGTCTGCAGTCACACATTGCTTACATCAAGTCGTTAATACATTGACGCCTCCCCGGAAAAACTGATAAAAATTCCCACACGAATTTACCTTAACGGAGGTTAGCAATGAAAGCAGTTACATCATTATCCGTCCTGATCGCCAGCGCCGCGATAAGCTCAGCAGTCATGGCCGAGCCTGTTCCGAGCTACGACGAAAACAGCGGAGAGCTGTTTATACCCATGGTTGATGCCGCAGGTATGCCGGGGCATTTCCAGGATATTGGCCTGGAGCCTGCCGGGGATAACCAGTGGAAACTGACCAACATCAAGGAGGGTGTACTACTGGATGTGATTGAAAGTGTCGAAGTCGTCCAGACGTCAAACACACCCGCCCAGGTATTACTGCGGGTTGAGGGAACCTTCCCCACTGGATGCGGAGGTTTTGGCTATGTTCGGGAAAAGCTGGCCGAGAACCATTATGAAGTCCGGGCGTATTACCTGAATGATACCTGGCTGGAGAGCCCTGAAGTGGTCCTGTGCACACAGGCGACACGACCCTTTACCAAGTACCTGCCTCTGTCTGTTTACGGGCAGCCAGCCGGTGAATACACCTATACATTAAACGAAGAGTTCAGCGGCACCTTTACCCTGGAATCGGACAATGTCATGGCGGACAGTGCGCCAGCGCAGTAATGCCGCTGACGCACTACCCTGCTGTTATTTAAGGCTCTTGCTGACGACCTCATAGACATCGGGAGAAAGATCGCTCTGTTGGGCAATTCGCTGCAACTCAGCTTTCATCTTCTCCTGGCGGTCGGCATCATACTTACGCCACCGTGTCAGAGGCGTCAGCAAACGAGCGGCAATCTGCGGATTTAAACCATCGAGCACGATAATCTGATCAGCCAGGAAGGCATAGCCTTCACCACTGCGGTCATGAAAATGCAAGGCATTGTGCTGACAGAAAGCACCAATGACTGATCGCACCTTGTTCGGATTACGGATATCAAATGCCGAATGTGCCATCAGTGCTTTAACACGACTCAGCGCACCAGGACGGTCACTCAAAGCCTGAATCGAGAACCACTGATTAACCACCAGGGCTTCGTGTTGCCACTGCTCATAGAATGCACTCAGGGCTTTCTCACGTAACGGTTCGGCATAGTCGGACTGAGCATTGGTCAGTAATCGTAACGCCGCATCGCGATCTGTCATGTTTTCTGCCTGTTCAAACTGGGCATAACAGACTGACAGTGCTTCTGGTGTCTCGGCTCTTACCATCCAGGCCAGCGCCGTATTTTTCAAGGCACGCTGACCGATACCGGCCGCATCAGCCACATAAGGCGCGTCGCTGCGGCACAGCTCAAAGAGGCGTGAGAAAGCCGCTTTATGCGTTGCAGCCAAGTCGCTGGCAAGTCTCTCGCGAACCGCATGAATGCCGTCCACATCCACGACATCATAGAGTTCACTAAGATAGGCTTCACTGGGCAGTGCCAGTAACTTGGCCAGCATTGCCTGATCTGCAAATGCATCAGAGTCTTGTGCATTGTTTGCTCTGGCTTCGGCGTCCACAATCGCTGTGTTCAGTACATCGGCAAAAGCCTGGCTCAGAAGAGGGTCGGCACTGACACTGCTGCCGGACTGGTGAGCCTGCAACAACTCCTGGATAACATCCACTGCCAGCGACTGTGCCGCATTCCAGCGATTGAAACCATCACTGTCCTGAGTCATTAAAAAGACCAATTCGTCACGACTATAATCACACTGCAGTTTGACGGGAGCCGAGAAGCCACGTAATAACGAAGGTACTGGTGCTTCTGGCACATTTGCAAAGACAAACACCTGCTCAACTTCGGTGACATCCAGGACCCGCTCCTGCTGTGGATCGGATTCTCCCGTGTCTTTCGATTCACCCTGCAACTGGCACGCTATTTCCTGCCCTTGTGAATCCAGCAACGCCATTTTCAGCGGAATGTGCAGGGGCAGTTTTTCGGGCTGTCCGGGTGTGGCCGGACAGGTCTGTTTGACGCGCAGGTGATACTCCTGCTCCTCACTGTTATACCGCCCACTGACAGTCAGCACCGGCGTACCCGCCTGGCTGTACCAGCGGCGGAACAGGGTCAGATCTCGACCACTGGCTTCTTCCATCGCCACGACAAAATCTTCAGTGGTTACCGCCTGGCCATCATGGCGCTGGAAGTACAGATCAGACCCTTTACGGAAATTTTCCGCGCCTAACAGCTCATGAATCATGCGCACGACTTCTGCACCTTTTTCATAAATGGTCAGCGTATAGAAATTGGAAATCTCCATATAAGAATCAGGTCGCACAGGATGTGCCATTGGACCGGCATCTTCTGCAAACTGGTGCGTGCGCAGGAAACTGACATCTTCCACGCGTTTAACGGTGCGAGAGCCCATATCCGCAGAAAACTCGGAATCACGGAATACGGTAAAACCTTCTTTGAGGCTGAGCTGGAACCAGTCACGGCATGTGACCCGGTTACCGGACCAGTTATGGAAGTACTCGTGCGCAACAACGGCTTCGACGCGCTGAAAAGCGGTATCGGTTGTGGTTTGTGGGTTCGCCAGGACGCAGGAAGTATTGAAAATATTCAGGCCCTTGTTCTCCATGGCGCCCATATTGAAATCATCCACCGCCACGATCATGAAAATATCGAGATCATATTCGCGCCCGTAAACTTTCTCATCCCAGGCCATGGCATTTTTCAGGGACACCATGGCGTGATCACATTTGTCCAGGTCTTTGGCTTCGACAAAGATTCTCAGGTCAATCGTACGACCGCTCATGGTAGTGTATTGATCATCAATGGATTTCAGATCGCCGGCCACCAGGGCAAACAGGTAGCAGGGCTTGCGAAACGGATCCTCCCAGGTGACCCAGTGCTTGCCACCTTCAAATTCACCTCGTTCGATATCATTACCATTGGACAAAAGTACCGGGTACTTTGCTTTATCGGCTACGACCGTTGTTATGAACTCAGACATCACATCCGGGCGGTCCAGGTAGTAGGTAATCTTGCGGAAACCTTCTGCTTCGCACTGAGTACAGAACATGCCACTGGATTTATACAACCCTTCCAGGCTGGTATTCTCCTGGGGCTTGATCAGCGTCTCGCAACTGAGCAGGAATGCCCCGTCGTCATTATCACCCTGCAGTGCATCCAGTCCATGAATCGTCAGCGAATCGTCATCCACGCTATATTGATCGGGGGTCAGTTGCCGGCCATTCAGACTGAGCGTGACCAGCTCCATCTCCTGGCCATCAAGGCGCAACGTGTTTGCGGCATTGCCCAGCAATTCCGGGTTACGGCGCATGGTTAACTGAGAGATCACGCGTGTCTCTGATTCACCCAGTTCAAAACGTAACTCTGTGCGGTCTATCAGAAATTCCGGCACGCGGTAATCTTTTAAGTAAATCGTGCTTGCCTGTGCTTCTTTCATAATCAGTCTCTTGCCAGTTCCAGTTCATAACCGCCGAAACGGCGAATGTTAATCACTCCGGTATCAAACATCAGGTACTGTCCTTTGATACCTAACAATGTGCCTTCCACCACCGGATCTTTGTCAAAGTTAAACGAAGAAATCTTCTCCGGGTACCCGTGCACCGGGTACGTAATATCAGTCGGTTCGATTCCCTTGATCAGACTCAAGGCATGAAAGCCGTATTGTTCTGTCATCTCTTTGAGGTCTTCGGCACTGTTTTCCAACAGGGTATTCCGCTCATAAATCAAATCAACCGGCTGGTCTCCTTCGCGCAGCATATCGCGCCAGTTGGTTTTGTCGTTGACGAATTTCTTGAACATCACCTCCAGCACACCGCTTTGCAAGCGGCTGCGAACCCGGGCAATGGCCAGCGCCTGAATGGCGCCCTGGTCAATCCAGCGGGTCGGTATCTGGGTTGAGCGGGTAATGCCGACTTTCAACCCGGAAGAATTGGCCAGGTAAACAATATGATCCTGCATGCAGAACGCTTCACCCCAGGCCGGTTCCCGGCAGGTGCCCTGATCAAAGTGACAACGCTCCGGGTGAATAATGCAGCTGTCACACTGCGCCAGCGACTGAAAGCAGGGATAGCAGTATCCCTGGTTAAAGCTCTTGTTGCTGGCACGACCGCAGTGCACACAGAATATCCGCCCCAGGTAACGCAAGCGGACAGTGCCACCGATCAGCTCATTCATCCCGACCGATGACTCGCCTAACGGCATCTCATAACTGACAGGTGCAGTTAGACGGCTACGCATTTTTCTTGCGACGCCTGTAGCCAGTGTTTCCAACATTATCCCCTTAACATTTTCACAATCAGTGCTTGATGATATTCAATGGCACCGGTTCATCTGTCGCGACCGGATCATCACAATGCGTCTTCTGCTGACCACTGCGGTCAATGTAGCCGACACGCTGCTCTTCCGGCAAATTTGCGCGTTCATAAGCAATAATCGCCTGCAGGCAGTTCGCCCGCTGCTCATCGGTCAGCTTGCGGCCATCAGGCCATTTGCCCAATTCCACTGCCGTTTTCAGGTTCATATGCACTTCCGGATTCATCATCTCCAGAATATCCTGAATGGAATTGATTTCTTTTTCTGACGCTTTAGCCAGGTGATCTGGCTTATCTGAGTTATCTGACATAAACACTCCCTCTGTCTAATCCGCTTAACGGCGACCCAATGAGAACAGGCCTGCTGCCGCCATCCCGGCTACCAGGCCACCGGCATGCGCTGCGGTAGCAATAAACGAGGACGCCAGCACTTCCATGGCAATTAATGCGAAGATAAACAGGCCAATCATTGCCCTGGGTAATCGTAATGGACTGGCCGGGTTGAGCGTTTGCCAGATCCAGATAAAGCCGATCTGGCCATAGACGACACCGGACAGTCCGCCAAAATTATTTTGCCCACCACTCCACAGATACTGGGCGGCGTTACCCGCCAGAGCCAGCAAGAGCAGCAGTGGCAGGTACCGCTGCCATCCTAGGTGGGGTTCCATCATGCGGCCGAAAAACCATAGCCACAAGGTATTAAAAATCAAATGAATAGCACCAAAATGCAGTAATGCCGGCGCCAGCATCTGCAGCCATAGCATTGGCGACAGCCAGCTCATGCCACCGCGAATCACATCCGGAAACAGCCAGGCAGAGATCACAACCCGGTCGGTACCAAAGCCACTGGCCAGTGCCAGTAACACCGCTGCCAGAATGGTACAAACGGTGATCGGGGCTCGCCAGTATGCGGCCAGGAAGTTGTTGGCCAGGTCTTTGACCGGAATACCGGCAGTACCATTTGCAATCTGGCTGTCAGGCACTTCTATTCGTCCTTCCAGCCAGGCTTGATAACTGGCCTGAATAAGCTGGGCATCCGCTTCACTGCGCGTCCAGACCACCAGTTCGCCAGCGGCTTCGGTCACCTGATGCGGAATCGCCTGGCGACGCAGAATGGCCACCAGGGGCCGCAGATCTGTACCTTCGGCAACCTGTAATGCTTTAATCATTGTCTTTGACCAGCCGATTGCCCCAGCCCAGTTTACTGCGACAAGCCTCATAGTAATTGTAATCCAGTGGGTGGATCAGCCGCAGTGCGCCTGGCTTTTTACGAATAATGATCTGATCTCCCGGCTCTGTATAGAATTGCACCGCACCATCACAACTGACCAGCGGTAACACTGAGCGTTGTTTAACCACATTTACGCAAATTTCCAGATCAGCATCTATCACCAGTGGCCGGCTGCTTAGGGTATGCGGGTTCATTGGCACCAGCACCAGTGCATTCATATTCGGATGCATAATCGGTCCGCCCGCAGACAGTGAATAGGCGGTTGAGCCCGTAGGCGTTGCTACAATCAGCCCGTCAGACTGCTGGGAATTCACAAACTGCTGATCCACAAACAGCTCAAACTCAATCATTTGCGCGGCTGTGCCCGGATGCAGAACAACATCATTCAGGGCTGTCCCGCCGCTGAGCAATTCATTGTTACGCCGGACTGAGAATTCCAGCATAAAACGGTATTCGTCGCGAAATTGCCCATCGAGCACTTTTGACAGGGCTGTTTCGATTTCATCCGGGCGTATGTCGGTGAGAAAACCCAATCGCCCCCGATTAATGCCAAGTACCGGAACAGTATCATTGGCCAGTGCCCGGGCCGCGTTGAGCATACTGCCATCACCACCAACGACAATCACCAGGTCAACCTGAGCACCGAGTTCATCACGATGGCAATGTGGTTGATGAATTTCCGGCACCATGTCGGCGGTGCGGGACTCAAGCTTCACATCGAGTTCACGGGACAGAAGAAAATCAATGAGGCGGCGTAACGTGGTAACAACACCGGCATGATCCGGTCGTCCCACCAAGCCGATTTTTTGGAAACTGGACATGTTGTGATTTCGCCCGCAAGAGTGGAGTGCCAGTGCGCGAGTATATCAGGGCTGTCCCTCAATCTGCACCACTAGTGGCTCGACGGTATAAACCAGTTCACCAGTAGCAGGCAATTGGTAAGCGATATATAGCACCAGAGGGTGTCCGACCAACTCTGGCAACGGTTGGAAGTTGTCCAGTATATTGAGATATTCCACAGGCGATAGCTGCTCTTCCGGCCGGTAGGGAACAAGATCCCCGGCAGTACCATCCCAGCTGTGTATCTGCCCGTTATGTTCCAGTTGCAAATAACCCAGCCCTGCCGCACTCAGGTCAGCCAGAACATGGAACTGTCCCTGTTTACCCACATGCACCGGATCAATATAAAAACCAGCATTGATATCAAGCTGCTGGGTCGGCGTCACGGTGTAGGAGTAATCCAGGCTGCCGTCAACCATGGCAGCAAGTGAAATGTGAGCATTGCTGCTGTTACCCGTCATACTACCCACGGTTCGGGACGGCAATAATGGCATCCGGGTCGGCATGTAATCGGCAATCTGGAAACGTACCAGATTCAAGGTTCGCACAGCATCAGCGCCTGCTTGCAAGTCACGGTGATCAACACCGCAAGGCTGTCCCTGGCAGGATAACGCCGGACTGGAGAACAACGGTATACGCAGCGAGGCGTTGAAATCGGCCGGGTTGGCCATCACCGTAGCAAACCGTCCGTCAACACCATGCCCTGTGGCATAAGGGAAGGTGCCGCCCTCGCCGTTCTCGCGGCGCGAATGCGTTAACCCCATCAAATGCCCGAGTTCGTGGGCCAGTACCGAGCTAACGCCGCAATCTATACCGATCAGCGAATAAGCATAGGCCTTGTCATTAAAGGCAGTGAAATCGCCCAGGCTGCGATGGCCACCCAGGTTAGCCAATCCGCACAGCGGATTACCATTGCCGACCGGACGAAACATGGCGACCAGGTCTGCACCGTAACGCTGTCTAAGAGACGCCAGGTCGCGGAATTCAGGATGTGAACCTGCTGTCAGCTCATCGAGCTGCTGATGCATGTCCACGCCGGCGGAGGGGTAATCAGCTTCATGGTAATACACTGGCCGAAGGGTGATACCGATACCACTGTCCTGAAAGACCTGGTTACTGACGCTGATCAGCTGGTTAATTCGCGTGGTTACCTGTCGCCCATACAGACCAGCGGTATCGCTGGAATAGACCGCCATCAGATCAATGATGACATTGTCCAGCCGGTCCCTGTCCAGCTTCTCATCAAGAACCTGGTTAAACGGACTCAGTTGTGCGTCACGGTCACCATTTTCCTGTGTTGCCGCCACATCATGCACCACGTTTATCCAGGCATCATGGCGTAGCTCGTCAACGAACACGGTACTCCACAGCCGCATGGGTGATGTTTTGGGCGGTACCCGTACCTGGTAACGCAGCTCCGCCCGTTCTCCAGGAGCGACTGTTTCATTCAATTGGCAGGACAGGACCGGCTGGCCTTGTGAAAAACGTTGCTGGCAGGCCGGTGCAGACAGTAGCGCACTGTCTTCCAGGATGAAGTAAATATCAATAATGGGGCGTCTTAGAGTCAGTTGGCTGCTGTTCTCAACCTCAATCGTCACTTCCAGGTCCTGACTACGATCCAGAAATAATGCTGTCTCACTAAAGTGCTGGCTGATCGACAGACCAGAAGTCGCTGCCACGACATCACCGGTTCTGTCAGAGCGCGAGGGTTTTGGCGATTGCTGCAATGTCTGACGCGGCAACACATAATCCTGCAAAGAGCCGTGTCCAGACTGGGTTTGCGGCTCAAAGAAACGCCCCTGCATCATTTCACCGACGCGCTGGCCTTCAAACAGCCAGTGCCTGTCTGGTGTGACAATATCAGCAAAAGCAGCCTGGCTATTGATTGTCAGTACCAGTGAGAAAAGCCCGTCGTCGCTGTAGCCGCGGATAACCCGGTCACCATTGGGGTAAAAGCTGTCATGACGAATTCTGACAGCCACTGGCTGGTTACCCGGCAGGGTAAAGGTAAATAGCTGCCCCTGGCGTAAACTTTCGATATCACTGACAGGGAAATTGAACCGACTGCCTGCAGTTGATTCCTGTACACCCCTTGTCGTAGCAGAGGTAGCGCTGACAGGTGCCGTTTCCTGGGCCGCTGACACCTTGCTCACAGCGAATACGGACAACCAGGCACAGAACGCCAGCAGTACCATCGTTAATGATGATGAATGCAGTGCTGAACAAGGCAAAGCGCGCGCCTGAATGCGCGGCTCAGAGCCTTGCTGTCGTGGTTCAAAACACGGCTGATCGGCTGTCATAGGTTCAAGCCAGGTTCAAGAATCAGTGTCGGATCGACAGCTTACCTGTTTGTGGGAATTTTTACCACTTACTAACAAAGAAGACCATCAACACCGCCCTCATGCAATATCGGCTTCGTCTACACTGCGCCCCTGCAAACCACCCGTATGCAACGCCAGCAATCGAGTTCCGTGCGGATAGTAACCATCCTCAATACGCTGAAAAAGGGCTCGCATCATGCGGCCACTGTAGACCGGTTCAAGTGGTATGCCGTGCGTTTGCCAGAAGGAATAATTAAAGTGGCTGATTTCTGCCGAACGTTTCGCGTAGCCACCAAAATGCGCAGAGGCATCCAGGCACCAGTCGACACAATGTTTGACGCCCTGGCAGCGCAGCCAGTGCTCAATCTCAGCCTGCAATGACGTCATGCCTTTCAACACCACCATGCCTCTGACAGCAGGGACTTTCTCTCTCGTCTCGAATGCAGGGTGTCTGAATGACAGTGAAGGTGTACCTTGTTGCCTCGAAAGCAGACTGATGCCTGCCACCAGGCCTGCCAGCGTTGTTGCCGTTCCGCATGGCAGCACGACTTCATCATATCCGCCAGGCAACTGTGAAATCAGAAATGCCAGTTGCTGACAGCCTTCCACTCCTGCCAGGTTTGCTCCCCCCTCTGGAATCAGCCAGGCGGGACCATGTAACGACAACAGTTCCTGCTGCCACACCGGATCATGACGCTGGCGGTATTGCTGACGACTGGCCGGATACAGTTCCATGCCACAGGATTTGAGGAAAGACAGACAATGATTGCCATGGGCAGGTAATTCGCCACGAATAATGGCTTTGGTTTTCAGACCCAGGCGCTGCCCGGCTGCAGCCAAGGCATAGAGGTGGTTAGACCAGACACCACCAAAACTGATTAGCGTATCAAACCCCAGTTTCTGAGCAGTGAGCAAATTGCCGTAGAGCTTGAAGATCTTGTTACCACCCAGTGCAACATCGATCAAATCCAGACGAAGCAGGTGCAGCCTGACACCCCGCTTGCGCAGCAGATCGTCATGGATGGCAGTAATCCTGACAGACCCAGGGTTGCCGGCCAGCGTGAGAATGTCCTGGCTGATATCTGTCAGTGCCATCGGGAATCACTGTGTGAATGTCGTGAAACTATCATAGTGTGGCCGGCACAATTGGCAAAGACGAATGAGGCAGGCGTACAGAAATATCAGACATAAAAAAAGCCGTTGATAAACAACGGCTTTTCAAAATAATGGCGGACCGGACGGGACTCGAACCCGCGACCTCCGGCGTGACAGGCCGGCATTCTAACCAGCTGAACTACCGGTCCGCATACCGCAATACTGCGAATGAACCCAGACTTTGTCACTAAACTTGCGTTAACAACGCAAGGAAGTCTGGTGGGTGGTGAGGGATTTGAACCCCCGACATTCGCCTTGTAAGGGCGACGCTCTACCAACTGAGCTAACCACCCGCTGTATTGAGTGACGCGCATTTTACCGACTTGAGCAGACTTGTCAAATGAAATTTACAAAAATGTCGCTTTGTTTTTTAATTTACTGAGAGTACTATGTGCGCCCTTGAATTCAGCCAGATTTTGCAGTAAAGGCAGGGTAATCTGTCTACGCAATACCTGGCACTGTCAACGAAAGTGGAGGCAGAATTTTCATCATCGCACTTTCATGACACAGTCGACTGTCTCAACCGATTAACCACGGGTTACCATGGAAATTTTTAAAGAATTTAGTTTTGAAGCGGCACATCGTTTACCCAATGTGCCAGAAGATCACAAATGTGCCCGCCTGCACGGACACTCTTTTCAGATACGCCTGAGTGTATCCGGACCCGTTGGCGAGGTATCCGGCTGGGTGATGGACTTCGGTGACATCAAACAGGCCTTCAAGCCCATCCTGAACCAGCTGGATCATTATTATCTGAATGATATTGAAGGGCTGGAAAACCCGACCAGTGAAAACATCGCACGCTGGATCTGGGACAAACTCAAGCCGACACTGCCCGAACTTAGCGAAATCCAGATTCGCGAAACCTGCACCAGCGGTTGTGTCTATCGAGGCTGACACTCAAGATGCCACTAACCTGTCACTAAATCTGTGACACTAGGCCAGGCTGTTTTTTATTGCCATAAAATCTTTGGGGCGGTTGATGCAATCGGCTGCAATTAATCGGCCTTGATGGTAGTACCTGACAACGAATCCGTCTTTGTTCTCAGGACTGACCTCGCCATCCGTTTCCACCTGGTCATAGCCTTCGCAAAGACCCGCTGACTGAAGCTTGATGTCAAACTGATCCGACCAGAACCAGGGAGTAGCAGTGTATTGCTGCTGTTCGCCACACATATTGATTGCCGCCACACGTGACTGGTCATTGGCATTCTGCACAGACTCAAGGCGAATACTGCGTTGATACAATGCACTGGGGTGTGAACTGCAGTCCCCTGCCGCGTAGATATCGGTCATGCTGGTCTGCGCATAAGCATCAACGGCAATACCATTATCGAGACGCAGGCCGGCCTGCTCTGCCAGTCCGGTTTCCGGCACCACGCCGATACCCACGATAACCATATCAGCAGCAAAGACCTTATCATCCGCCGTTACGACTTCGCTGACCGAACCCTCGCCATTGATAGCGGTAACTTCACAATGGGTGACCACCTCAACACCATGATGCTCATGCAGTGCTTTAAAATAAGCAGACATCTGCTCACCGGTGACACGCTGTAACAGCCGGGATTCTCGCTCCAGGACTGTCACCTGCTTGCCAGCTTTGGCGAGCACTGCAGCGGCCTCCAGGCCGATATACCCGCCACCGACAACGACGACTCGTGAAATACCATCCAGCTCTGCCTTGATGGCCAGCACATCATCCAGGGTGCGTAAATAATGTACGCCACCCAGACCATCACCCAGGGGCAACTTGACAGGCCGGGCACCGGTACAAAGTGCCAGCTTGTCGTAACTTAACTCACTGCCATCACTCAACGTGACGAGGTGATTGTCGGGATCAATCGCCTTAACTTGTGTGCCCAATTTCAGGGTCACTGACTGCTTCTCGTACATGGCTTCCGGGCGCAACAGGATCTGCTCAGCCGTTTTATCGCCGGACATCACAGCTTTTGACAGCGGGGGGCGGTGATATGGCAGGTTATTCTCTGCGCCAATGAGAACGATCTCTCCTTCCCAGCCACACTTACGCAAATGCAGCGCCAATTGCGACCCCGCATGACTGGCTCCGATGACGATAGCGCGTCCGCTTTGACTCATGATGTACTCCAGTATCACGACATGACTGACGTCAGCATCGCGTTCAGTCAATTGCCCAGTTTATTTCTGTCTGGCCGGTTTGACGCAGATAAGCATTACAGCGTGAAAACGGCTGACTGCCAAAAAAGCCACGGTGTGCAGACAGAGGCGAAGGATGTGGTGAGCGAATAACAAAATGTTTATCGGTATCAATGACGCTGCCTTTTTTCTGGGCATAGCTGCCCCAGAGGATAAAAACCAGGTTCTCGCGCTGCTCGTTGAGGGTGGCTATCACTTTGTCTGTAAAAGTCTCCCAGCCTTTACCCTGATGTGAATTGGCTTGCCCTGCCCTGACGGTAAGCACCGCGTTGAGCAGCAACACGCCTTGATCAGCCCAATTGCGAAGATCACCATGCGTGGGCACAGGGGCGCTCAGATCAGAAGCCAGCTCTTTGTAGATGTTTTGCAGGGACGGTGGAATCTTCACACCCTTGCGAACCGAAAAACACAGCCCTTGCGCCTGATCTGGCCCGTGATAAGGATCCTGACCAATGATGACCACACGCGTTCGATCAAACGGTGTGGTATCAAGCGCAGCGAATATTTCGGAACCAGGCGGGTAGATCGTTTGCCCCGCCTGTTTCTCAGCCAGCAGAAACTCACGCAATCGCAGCATGTATTGCTGATCAAACTCCGATTGCAATACGGCTTTCCAGGACTCATCCAGTTGAATGCTCCGTGTCGCCGTATCACTCATGCCGAACCCCATCAATAACAGGAAAGTTTAAACTGCTGTCGGGCGCATATGCGGAAACAGCAACACATCCTTAATGGAAGCCGAGTCGGTAAAAAGCATGATCAGACGATCAATACCAATGCCCTCACCGGCCGTTGGCGGCATACCGTATTCCAGTGCATTGATGTAATCGGCATCGTAATGCATGGCTTCATCATCGCCGGCATCTTTCTGTTCGACCTGCTCCCTGAACCGAGCGGCCTGATCTTCCGCATCGTTGAGCTCCGAGAAACCGTTAGCCAGTTCTCGTCCGCCAATAATCAGTTCAAACCGGTCCGTTACCTCCGGATTATCGTCACTGCGACGAGCCAAAGGCGAAACCTCGGTAGGGTATTCTGTGATGAATGTCGGTTGCAGCAGATGATGCTCAACCTTCTCATCAAAAATTTCCATCAGAATGCGGCCACTGCCCCAGCCATCATCAACCTTGATACCAAATTTTTCAGCAGCAGATTTCAGTGAGTCACGATCCGCCAGGTCCGCCTCACTGACTTCATCGCAATGCTTCAGCACGGCATCGCGTACCGAAAGCCGGTTAAAGGGTTGGGCAAAATCGATTTCCAGTCCCTGGTACGTTACGACACTATTACCCAGAACCTGTTCAGCAATATGCCGCATCATATCTTCGGTAAAATTCATCAAGTCATGATAATCCGCATAGGCCTGATAGAACTCAACCATAGTGAATTCCGGATTATGACGGGTCGACAGACCTTCGTTGCGGAAATTGCGGTTGATTTCGAAGACCTTCTCAAAGCCTCCGACCACCAGACGCTTCAGGTAAAGCTCAGGTGCAATACGCAGATACATGGTCTGATCCAGCGCATTATGATGCGTGATAAACGGCTTGGCCGTCGCACCACCGGGGATGACCTGCATCATGGGTGTTTCCACTTCCATAAACTGATGCTGTTCGAAATACTGACGCATACAGGCGATGATCTGCGAGCGCAGCTTAAATGTGCGGCGCGACTCTTCATTGGCAATCAGGTCTACGTAACGCTGACGATAGCGCAACTCGGTATCAGAGAGCCCTTTCCATTTGTCCGGCAGTGGGCGCAGTGCTTTGGTCAGTAACTGCAGCTCTTCCACATTGACCGTCAACTCGCCTTTACCAGTGCGGAACATAACCCCACTTACGCCAACGATATCACCCAGGTCCAGCGACTTAATTTCAGCCATCATTTCCGCAGGCAACGCTTTGTGATTCACATACAGTTGAATTTGATCACTGCTGTCCTGAATCACAGAAAAAGGGCCGCGTTGACGAATCAGGCGCCCGGCCACTTTCACCGGATGCCCCTGTAACTCAAGCTCTTCACGAGAATGCTCGGCAAACTTGGCATGCAGGTCAGCAGCCAGCGAATCGCGTCTAAACGCATTCGGGAAAGCGTTGCGTTTTTCTCGAATGGCTGCCAGTTTTTCACGACGCTGAGCGATCAGCTTGTTATCTTCAGCTGCGCTGGCAGCGGCGTTGTCGACTGATTGATTTTCCTGGTTCGAGCTCATTGCTTACAATCCCATTTTCAAACTGGCTTCGATAAATTTGTCCAGATCACCGTTGAGCACAGCACCTGTGTTGGTATTTTCGACATTGGTACGCAGATCCTTGATGCGCGACTGATCCAGCACATAGGAACGAATCTGACTACCCCAGCCAATGTCTGACTTTTCTGCTTCCACCGCCTGTGCCTCTTCGCGGCGTTTCATTTCCTCCATCTCGTACAGCTTGGCTTTTAGCTGCTTGATCGCACGGTCTTTGTTCTTGTGCTGGGAACGCTCGTTCTGGCACTGCACCACAATACCACTGGGGATGTGTGTCAGACGGATCGCGGAATCCGTGGTATTAACGTGCTGGCCACCGGCGCCGCTGGAACGGTAAGTATCGACTCGAACATCCGACATATCCAGCTCGATCTCAATATCATCATCAATTTCCGGAGAAACGAATACAGAGGAAAACGACGTATGACGACGGTTGCCGGAATCAAAGGGTGATTTTCTCACCAGGCGGTGAACGCCGGTTTCAGTACGCAGCCAGCCAAAGGCGTATTCGCCACTGAAATGAATCGTGGCACTTTTAATACCAGCCACCTCACCCGCGGAGACCTCCATGATCTCCACGCCAAAGCCTTTGTCTTCGCCCCAGCGCATATACATGCGCATCAGGATCTCTGCCCAGTCCTGGGCCTCGGTACCGCCTGACCCAGCCTGTATATCAAGAAAGGCATTGCTTTCATCCATCTTGCCGGAAAACATACGACGGAATTCAAGCGCTTCCAGATCGGTTTCCAGCTTGTTCAGCTCTGAAATGACTTCGCCCAGCAGTTCTTCGTCACTCTCTTCCTGAGCCAGGTCAAGCAGTTCACGGCTGTCATCCAGTCCGCTGTACATCCGGTCGATGGTGCCGACCACCCGCTCCAGGCTGGAGCGTTCACGCCCCAGTTCCTGAGCATAATCCGGTTTCTCCCAGACGGACGCTTCACCCAGTTCCAGCTCCACTTCCGTCAAACGATCCTTTTTCAGATCGTAGTCAAAGATACCCCCTAAGCGTATCAGTACGCTCGCTGAAGTCCTTTATCTTTTGAAGTAACGGATTAATTTCCATTCGGCACCTGTTAAATTTGTTGCATTCAAAGTAAGGGCGGCATTTTACACCAGCAGACGACTTATTTCACTGACCTGGACTTATTCGTTGCGGCTGACACAAACCTCAGGGTAAGCGGCATTATGCTAGAATGACTGATTACCTGACCCACTGTACGATCCGGCCTTGGCCTGATCCTGTTAACCCGACTCAACGACACCACTTGTGACATGTCCAGCCCTTCCAATAAGCAGCCTCAAAAAGCACATCCAGAGAGACAGATTAAACCGGCAGTCATTGAATGGCAGCCTGACGGATCACCTTATTCTCCGGTGTTTGACGACGTCTATTTTTCCCGTGCCGGCGGTCTGGCCGAAACAGAGCATGTCTTTCTGCAGGCCAATAATCTGCTGCAACGGTGGCGAGACAAAGACCAGGCACTGGCTGATAAGGAGGGGAAGAACGGCACTTTTCTTCTATGTGAACTGGGTTTTGGCACGGGCCTTAACTTCCTGGCCTGCTGGAAACGTTGGCAACAGGCACAATGCAAGCACCTCAGGCTGCATTATGTCAGTTGTGAAAAACACCCGTTAACGCTGACAGACCTGACCCGTGCACTGTCTCAATGGCCAGAACTGGCACATTGGCGTGACCAGTTACTGGCACAATACCATGACCATACCGCAGGCTGTCACCGCCTGGTGTTTGGCAATGTCACCCTGGATCTTTATTTCGGTGATGCCTTAACGCAATTACGCAGCCACCCTGCCCGCATGCCAGTCGATTGCTGGTTTCTGGACGGGTTCACGCCACCCCACAATCCGGAGCTGTGGCAGGATGATCTGCTCGAGCTGATTGCCAGCCGGGCTGCGCCTGGCACAACAGTCAGTAGCTATAGCGTTACCGGTCGTGTTGTTCGCGCCTTGAAGAGTTATGGTTTCAGTGTCGAGAAGCCACCCGGTTTTGGCCACAAACGACAAATGCTCAAAGCCAGCCTGAGCGCAGAGCCAAGTGAACAGGTCGCTGCCAATGCCAAACCGCAGACAAGCACAAACAAGCCGCGACCCCGCGCTGTCGTCGTTGGCGCAGGCCTGGCGGGTGCGACAACCGCTTATGCACTGGCTAAGCGTGGTTATGCGATCACTGTCATTGACGCGGCCCAGGAAGTGGCATCCGGCGCTTCCGGCAACCCGACGGCTGTTGTGCAGTTACGACTCAACCGGCAGCAGGATGCTCTCTGGCAGTTTCACTTGCACTGCTACCTGTTTGCACAGCGCTTTTATCATCAGCTGGATCTTGCTTCTGAGCAGCAAATTCAATGGTCACCCTGCGGTGTACTGACTCTCAATAGTGCTTACGCCAAAACGCGTCGCCGCTTTGAACCCGGTGAGTTCGACCATTATCCGAACCATGCGCTGGCTGAACTGACAGCAGAACAGTCTGCGCAGGAAACGGGCTTTGATCTGACAGAAGCCGGGCTGTACCTGCCAGAGGGAGGCACCATCAACCCTAAGGCGACCACTGAATTTTGCCTGAGCCACCCCGCTATTACGGTACAACTGAGCAGCCGAGTCGACTCGCTACACTATGAGCACGATCAGTGGCATTTGCTTGATGAGACAAACCAGAGCCTGGTTACGGCTGACATCGTCATACTGGCAAACAGTTTCGGTATTCAGGGGCTCGATGTCAGCGAACGCTTCCCTGTCAACCCGCTACGCGGTCAGGTCAGTCTGATACCAGCCACCGAAATCAGTCAGACACAGCACGCTGTCATCTGTGGTGAGCGTTATCTGACTCCGGCAAACAACGGCTTTCACTGCGTCGGTGCCAGTTATGTCAAAGGCGCCAGCGATGACGCCATCTCAGCACAAGAGCACAAAGAAAACCGGGAGAAGCTGGGCATTGTCGGTGAGGTATTGGCTCTGTCTGAGGAAACGCCAACCCAAGGTCGCGCCAGTTTTCGTGGCAGCTCAGGTGATTACCTGCCGCTGGCCGGGGCTATTCCAGATCCGCTGACACCAAGTCGACAATATGGCGGCACCCGTCATCTGCAATCCAGCGCCAGTGACAACAGTGTTGTCAGCAGATTACCAGGGCTTTATATCAATGCCGGACACGGTTCTCATGGCAGCGTTTCCTGTCCTTTGCTGGCAGAATACCTCGCGTCAATCATTGCTGGCGAACCCAGTCCCCTGAGTCTGGAACTGGCTGGCATTGTTGATCCCTGGCGATTTGACCAGCGGGAACAAAAACGTTTGCGCAAGCAAAATAAAGCCGGTTAAGGCGTATCCGAGGTAAAGAAGTCGCACAGCGCTGCAGCCAGATAGGCCGCATCCTGACTGCCTGCTGTCTCACGAATGGAATGCATACCCCAGGTGGGTACGCCGATATCGATGGTTTCCACGCCAATGCCGGATGCTGTAATCGGACCAATGGTGCTGCCACAGCCCATATCGCTGCGCACCACAAAGGATTGATAAGGAACTTTGACGCGCTGACAGATATTCACAAATCGCGCAGTGGATTGACTGTTACTGGCATAACGCTGATTGGCATTAATTTTTATCACTGGCCCCTGATTCAACAGCGGACCATGGCCAGCGTCGTGCTTATCGGCAAAATTGGGGTGTAACCCGTGTGCGTTATCAATGGATAAAAACAGTGAGCGCCGGATCATGCGCTCAACAGCTTCTGATTGCTGATTGATCTCGGCATGCGAAAAGCGTGCGGCAATGCGTGATAGCACTGACTGCAGAAACGGCCCCTGCGCACCACAGGCTGAAGCACTGCCCACCTCTTCATGGTCATTGCAAACCATCAGCGAGAACTGCCCTTTTTCCTGTTGCGCGGCATGCCGTATGGCATCCGTGCACAAAAAACAGCTTAGCAGGTTATCCAGCCGTGCAGATGTAATAAATTCATTATTGATCCCCACCATCGCCGGGGGTTGGGTATCGTATAAAAACAACTCATGTGCAAGCAGTTCGGAAAAATCGTCAACACCAAGCTGTTCACTCAACGCATCCGCTACCAGTGAGTCCAGCGTCGGCGTTGTCGCCTCCCCCTGATTCAGGGCAAAAACCGGCGGCAACTGTGTCTGCGGGTTAATCGTACGATTCGTATTGGCATCGCGATCAAGATGTATCGCCAGACTGGGCACCATGGCAATGGCACGTTGCCAATCCAGTAAGGCTGAAGCCAGTTCGCCATTTTTGCGTTTAAAGGCAACACGACCGGCAAGCGACAGATCACGGTCAAACCATGGTGCCAGTAAGGCACCACCATAGACCTCCACCGCAAATTGCGTGGCTGCCTTATGCGGTTTTATGGCATTCGGCTTTAACTTCAGGCAAGGACTGTCAGTGTGCGCACCTGCCATGGCTATACCGGTTTCAGCCGGATCTGCGCGACCGGTGGTGAAGGCAATGATGGATGATTCATTGCGCGTCACGACATAGGCTTTATCCGGTTGCAGCTGCCAGACATCTTCTTCTTGAAGTAATTCAAAACCTGCAGCTTTCAGCATTGTGAGCATAGTCGCTGTGGCATGAAACGGCGAAGGAGACTGTTGCAAAAACGGCAACAGCTCCTTATTGATGGCAGATGCGTTCACTGACATGGATTCCTTAACTGATATCGGTTATCGAAACAATTACTGGCTAACCACTTCCAGCAGTTCGACATCAAACACCAGGGCGGCAAATGGCGGGATAGGACCCTGACCATTTTGGCCGTAGGCCAGCTCAGAAGGAATGTAGAAACGGTATTTGTCACCGGTCTCCATCAGCTGCAGGCCTTCTGTCCAGCCAGGAATGACCTGGTTCAGGGCAAACTCAGTTGGCTCGCCGCGCTCAATTGAGCTGTCAAACACGTCACCATTGCTGAGACGGCCTTCGTAATGAGCCAACACAGTGTCTGTCTCTGCAGGTGATACGCCACCATCACCTTCTTCCAGCACTTCGTATTGCAACCCTGAGTCTGTCACCATGACACCGTCGCGCTGAGCATTTTGCTCCAGAAAAGCCATGGATTCGGCGCGAGCAGCTTCCACCTGAGCCTGTTGCTCGGCAACCATTTGCTGCTGAAACGCCTGTAAGGCGGCCATGATTTGCTCCTGCGAAAGCTGGACATTGTCTTCCAGGCTGTCTTGCAGGCCCTGCATGAAGATTTCTACATCAACATCCTGCGCCAAACCTTGCTGCATTAAACCCTGACCGATGTTAACGCCGATAGAATATGAAATTTGAGAATCCTGGTCAGTCAGGTCCTGTGCCTGCACGGCAGTACCCAGCATCATTGAAGAAACAGCCAGAGACAGGCCAGCAGCGCGTAAGTAACTCATATAATTTTCCTGTTTTGCATCAAGTATTGCATTAATAAGGCGAATAAAATGTTCGCACGCAGTCTAAACTGAACTGGCAGGTAATTTCCAGTGCCACCCAAGTGGCGCATTGCCTGCTACCCGGGCTTCCGCTATGCTCGCTGTTTCAACCTGTCGCTCAGGATGGAGTTTTATGAGCAAATTAGGCCTCACGCTGGCTATCATCTTCCTTTCAGTAAGCTGCACAAGACAGTTTGCGGTCAGTGTTAACAACAATGTGCTTTATGATCCACGCCCCAACAGCGTGGTCATGGTGGAAGACCCAGGCCTGCAGAGCTGCATCAATCTGGCTCTGGAACAACAAGGCGGCGGCGACCCGGCCAGCATCCGCATCCTGACCTGCCCCTATCTGGAAATTGTCAGCCTGTCCGGCATTTTTGTTCTGGAAAACCTGCAGTATCTCGACTTGTCAGGTAACCAGGTTGAAAATTTCGACCCATTGATGCGGTTATCCCGGCTAAGTTCGATCAATGCGCCGGAGAACAACCTCAAAGACATTGGTGGCGTGCTTGATATCCCCAGCCTGACATCGGCAGTATTGACAGGGAATAACAATATTCCCTGTGACCAGCTTGATGATTTACAGGAGCGGTTGAACAGCAGCCTGCTAAGACCCGAAAGCTGTCGGCGCTCCTGAACTAATAGCGACCGGCACACCACTATGGAAGCGGAAACACTCATCCGGGGATTCAATCAGACTTTTCTCACGTGCCAGGTAGAAAGCCACCCTGGCGTCAACATCCTCACCTGGCATGGCGTATTGATGCGCTAAAGACAGGTAATCCTGAAAATGTCTGGCCTCTGAACGCAGCAGGCTACGGTAGTATTTTGCCAGCGTCTCATCCAGGCGCGGTGCCAGGGCATAAAAACGCTCACAGGATCGTGCCTCAACAATGGCCCCGATAATCAGGCTGTCTATCAGCGCACCATGGCGATCCGTACGCATTCCTTCTCGCAAGGCCCCCGCATAGCGGGATGGACCAATTCGTTCGTAATCAATATCTCGCTCACGCATCAGGTTAACAACCTGCTCGAAATGCAGCAGCTCCTCACGCGCTAACTGAGACATTTTGATTAGCAGGTCACTGCGATCGACATAGCGATACATAAGCGTCATCGCATTGGAGGCCGCTTTTTTCTCGCAATTGGCGTGATCCATTAACAGGAGAGGTAATTGCCGGACGGCTTCGTCCAGCCAGGCTGCTGGCGTTTCGCAAGGCAAAAACGCCAGCAGCTCTTCTATGGCACTGCGATCCCATTTACTCATGTTCGGCAGCGGTATCAGACCAGATTATCGTTCAGCGTGCGGATCAACAGATCCTGCTGATAAGGTGCTGGTTCGCCATCCACAACTCGGGCACGAACCGTGACACCCGTACTGGTTTCAACCAGGTCAATCTCGAAGGTGCGTTCCTCAATCTCATCATCACCACCAAAGAGGCGGGAGAAGAAACCAGGTTCATCACCATCTTCTGTACCCGTGAAGACAACCTGCATGGTCGCCGCATCGCGATCAGACCCGACCACTTCAATGCCGGCATTATTCAGCGATTGGGTAACCTGACTCCAGGCCCGCTCCGGATCAATACGCAAATCCAGTCGGGTATCGCCGCTGCGGGTGGCATCAATACTGGCTTTGCCCTGCACTTCTATGCTGCCGGCCAGCATGGAAACTGACGACCCACGATAAATGTCGGTCCGATCGGCCAGATACTGTGAAATGGATACCAGGAAGGTCGCTTCGCGTTCAATATTGGTGGAATCTTCCGGCCAGGTGATCGGCATGCCTTCAATGCTGCTGCCATCATCACTGGTTTGCAGCACATAAACTTCGGAGTTACCGGCATGCAGGCCGGGCTCAACCCAGACCCGATAGCGGTTGCGCAGATCGCTGTCTGCTTCCGGTACCCAGGTGGTTTCCATGATGCCACTTTCCGGGTCATCAATAGCTAACTGAATGCCTTCCGACACAAAGTAGTCACGCAATCGGGGCCATACCTGGCCAGGGGTTGCACCAAGCACAATCCAGGCACGATCACCAAAACGTTGAATAACCACCTCGGTTCTGACGCGGGTATCAATTGGCTTAGGCGGTGGCGGCGTTTCGTACAATGCCCTTTCGCCAGGAGCCTCCGGCGGAATGTAGTACAGATCATCAATCGTGAAACTGTCCAGATCCGACGGTATATTCATTGGCTCTGTCATTTCCGCCTGCAGGTATTCGCCCTGACGATCACGGAACATGCCATCTTCACCGGTCAATCCCAGCCAGGAACATCCCGGCATGATCAGCAACATGGCCGATACAGAAACAAAGCGGCAAAGGCTCGGCGTAACTACTTTCATATTGACCCCTTGCTTAGTCCAGTCCGGCGTGTCGAATCGCTTCACGCACCGGTATGTGATAGGCCTCGTTCAGCGGAACCAGTGGCAAACGAATACCGTTTTGAATATGCCCCAGTTCAGCCAGCGCCCATTTCACAGGTACCGGGTTCGCTTCCAGGAATAAGGAATTATGCAGACCGGCCAACCTGGCATTGAGCAGACTGGCTTTTTCCTGTTCACCCGCCAGTGCCAGACGACACATCTCATGCATTTGTGCAGGCGCCACATTGGCTGTCACCGAAATATCGCCTTTACCTCCGGCCAGGATCAGATCCAGAGCAGTGGCATCATCACCACTGTAAATAGCAATCCGGTCAGCACACAGACTGATAACCTGCTTGCCACGATCGAGGTCACCGGTGGCTTCTTTCAGGCCGATAATCCGTTCATGATCAGCCAGACGTGCCACCGTCTCCGGCAGAAGGTCACAACCTGTCCGCGATGGGACATTGTAAAGAATCTGCGGGATATCGACTTCATTGGCGATACGCATGAAGTGCTGATACAGCCCTTCCTGGCTCGGCTTGTTATAGTAAGGGGTCACCAGCAGCGCAGCGTCAGCACCCTCTTCTTTAGCGGCTTTGGTGTAATAAATCGCTTCTTCCGTCGAATTCGAGCCTGTCCCGGCGATCACCGGAATCCTGCCACGTACTGCCTTAATACTCCGGGCAATCACAGCACAATGCTCTTCCATCGTGAGTGTCGGAGACTCACCTGTGGTACCTACCACGACAACAGCGTCAGTGCCGCTGTCTACATGCCACTCCAGTAACCGATCCAACGCCTCAAAATCCAGATCCCCATTGGGGTGCATCGGCGTGACAATGGCTACAATACTGCCCTGAATCATTCAATAACCTCAAACATATTTGGTGTCGCCAGGCTGTGGACTTTACCACATGGGCCTATTGACACAAAAATCTGACAACAAAAACCTGAACTGCGCAAAAAAACGCGTCACTCATTGTAGGATGTATCTTCGTAATGTGTTGGCCAGGCACTGATGATCGCCTTGATCAACGTTGCCAGCGGAATGGCGAAAAACACCCCGGCCAGCCCCCATAATCCGCCAAATACCAATACCGCTGCAATAATTGCCACCGGATGCAGATTGACCGTTTCCGAGAAAATAATAGGCACCAGCACATTGGCATCCAGCAGCTGGATGACGGTATAGACCGCTAATACGGTAAAAAATTCACTGCCCATGCCCCACTGCACGTAAGCGACCGCCATAACAGGTACCACAACCACGCCAACGCCAATGAACGGGACCACCACACTCAGCCCCATCAGAATGGCCAGCAGCAAGGTATAATTCATGCCCAGCACACTGAAGGCGATATAGCTGCTGCCACCGACAATCAGTATTTCCAGGAACTTGCCACGCACGTAGTTGGCGACCTGTAAATCCATCTCATCCCAGATCTTGCGCATCAGGGGCCGATGTCTTGGTAACAGGCCGGCCACCCAGTCGACCAGCACCCGCTTGTCTTTCATCATAAAGAACACCAGCACCGGCACCAGCACAATAAAAATAATCCAGGAAAAAATATTGGGAATGCTGGAAATGGATGTGGACACCACATATTGCCCGAGAATTGCCAGTTCGCTCCGGATACCGGCAATGAATTCCTGAATTTGCTGTTCGGACACCATGTTCGGGTAATTTTCCGGCAACACCATCAACAAGGCCTGCCCTTCGCTGATCAGCCTGGGCAACTCATTGATCAACCTGACTGACTGATTCCAGGCCTGCGGCAGGATCAATAGTAACAGCGCCATAAATGTGCTGATAAAAAAGGTGTAAACGATGACCACCGCCCCCAGATAAGGGACATTGAACCTGACCAGCGAATTGACCATGCCTTGGAGCAGGTAAGCAATAATCAGCGCTACAATCAGTGGTGCCAACGTCGACCCCAGCGTCAGCAACACCAGTAAGGCACCCAGCAGGATCAGGGTGAATATGACGGACTCTTCATCATGGAAGTAACGATCGAGAAAACCACGAAAGAAATTGCGCATGCGCGTTAACTGCCTTTGCGAATCCAATAACTGTATGTGCCGCCTTCTTTCTCAAAAGCGAGTATCTGGTGTCTGCTGTGCTCAACAAAGGCATGAAAATCGCGTTCCGAGCCTGGGTCAGTGGCAATCACTTTAAGCACCTGCTCCACGTCCAGTGCATTCAGCGCCAGTTTGGCCTTGAGCAGAGGCATGGGGCACTGCAGGCCGCTCACATCCAGTTCTTGATCAGTATTTATTTCCATGCCCGCATTCTAGCAAGCATTGCGCTGGGCGACTATATGACACTGACAAGGCTATGGAATTATTTATGCTAAGATGGGTCTAATAGTATGGAATAACATGGACACTCCATCATTACGTGGCGTGCGTCTTAAGTAAATCAGGCAGTAGATCTTGGCAGTTGAGACAGTGACAAACAAACCCGTCATGGCAGACAATCAACGAATGAACGGCTGCGGGACCCCCCGTAAAATCTCGCGCCTGGGCAAAATAACCTTCTCCATAGGGTTATGCACATCACTGGCATTGTCTTCGCTTTCCCCATTGACCCCGGCAGCTTTTGCACAAAGTGAGCTACCTACACTGGGTGATCGCATATCCGGCATTATCTCCCTGGATGAAGAATACAAGATGGGCCGCGAATTCCTGAAATCCGTGCGCCGTACGACCAGCACCATCAGCGACCCGCTGATCAACGATTTCGTGGTCAACTTCACCCATGATCTGGCGGTCCATAGTGACCTGCAGGACTACCGTCTGGCTTTCATTGTCATCGACAGCCAGGCTCTCAACGCGTTTGCGACTCCTGGCGGTGTCATAGGTGTCAACGGTGGCCTGTTTCTCAATGCGCAGACTGAGGACGAATTTGCCTCAGTGATCGCGCACGAAATTGCCCACGTCAGTCAACGGCATTTTGCCCGCAGTGTCGAGGACGCCCAACGACGCCGTATTCCCGAACTTGCGACCCTGCTGGCCAGCATCATTCTGATGGGCACAGGCTCGGATGCTGGACCGGCCGCTATCATGGCGGCCCAGGGCCGCTCCATCGAGAATCAGCTGCGTTTTTCACGTCAAAATGAAGCGGAGGCTGATCGCATTGGTCTGCGCACCATGGTCAATGCCGGTTACGACCCGGAAGGCATGGCCAGCCTGTTTGACCGGTTAATGGATTTGAGCCGCTTCAGCAGCAGGCCTCCCGAATTCCTGCTAAGTCACCCGCTCACTGAATCCCGTATTTCGGATGCCAGAAGCCGCGCCAACCGTATTCCCTTCCGGGATGCCACCACCGATTACACCACCAAAGAATACAACTTGATGCGCGCCCGGATTGAAGAGCATTACCAGTCCAACAAAGCAGACGCGATCACCGAGTTTTCCCGGCGGCTAAGCCAGGCAGAAGCACAGGCTGAGAAGGATGTCGCCAGGTATGCACTGGCACTGGCTTACTCATCCGATGATCAGCATGAGAAAGCACTGGAGGAAATAGATACCCTGCTGGCCAGGGAGTCTAACCGTATTACCTATCTGGTCTCGCGGGCTGAAATATTGATAGATGCTCGACGCGCTGATGAGGCCTATCATTTTCTGCAGCGCCCGTTGCTGGTCAACCCGGACAATTATCCGTTATTGATGGCACGAGCAGACTCTCTTATCGCTCAGCGAAATTATACTGAGGCTGTCACCGTGCTTGATAAAATGGCTCAACTTCGCCCTGAAGATCACAACCTATGGTATCTCATTGCAGAGACACAAGGGCAGGCAGGCGATATCAGCAAAGTACACCAGGCTCGTGCGGAATACTTTATGCTGGTAGGCGACTATCGTAGCGCACGCGAACAGATTCGCTACGCACTGCGCATTGAAGAAGATAAAGACAGTAATTTCCCGCTGATCAGCCGGCTGCGCCAGAAACTCAAAGAAGTCGAGGAACTGGAACGCGAAGCCAGGCAAAGCTAAAACTGCCTGGCTTGGCAGGACTGTATCACCTGCCCCGGTTAATCATTTCGTTCAAGCCTTGCCTTTAACTGCAATCTGCTTCTGCTGAGAGAAGTCCAGCATGCGACGCAGCGGCTTCATGGCCTGCTCTGCCAGCTCTTCATTGACATGCACTTCATTGTTCTCATTGAGCAACGTATCGTACATCGCTTCCAGCGAATTCATGCCCATCCAGGGGCAGCTCGCACAGCTTCGGCAGGTCGCATCATTGCCCGCTGTCGGCGCAATAATAAACTGCTTGTCAGGGGCCAGTTGCTGCATTTTATAAAAAATGCCTTGATCGGTAGCGACAATAAAGGTCTTGTCCGGTAAATCACAGGCAGCCTTGATCAACTGACTGGTCGAACCAACGACGTCAGCCATGCTCAGCACACTGGACGGTGACTCGGGGTGAGCCAGTATTTTTGCGTCCGGGTATAGCGCCTTCATATCAAACAGGCCTTTCGCCTTAAACTCTTCATGCACAATGCAGGCAGCATCCCAAAGCAACATATCGGCACCGGTTTTTTCTTCGATATAGCGACCGAGGTGACGATCAGGCGCCCAAAGAATTTTTTCGCCTCTGGCTTTCAGGTGCTCAATGACTTCCAGCGCTATGCTGGAAGTCACTACCCAGTCAGCTCGCGCTTTCACGGCGGCTGATGTATTAGCATAAACCACGACAGTGCGATCTGAATGCTCATCGCAGAACGGTGCAAACGTTTCTATGGGGCATGCTATATCCAGTGAACAGGTTGCTTCCAACGTCGGCATCAGGACTTTCTTTTCCGGACTGAGGATACTGGCCGTCTCCCCCATAAAACGCACGCCGGCAACCACCAGCAGATCGGCGTCACAATCACGACCAAAACGTGCCATTTCCAGGGAGTCTGCTACGATACCGCCGGTTTCTTCAGCCAGCGCCTGAATCTCCGGATCAGTATAGTAATGTGCTACCAGAACGGCCCGCTTCTCCTGAAGCAGGGTTTTGATTTTGCTGCGCAGACCCTCTCGCTGATCGGCATCCAGCGACGTCTGGTGTGGCACTGTTGCCAGATAGTCTCTGACCAGTTGCGTGTCCGCCATTAATCGTTCTTCATTTGCCGATTTGTCATTCATCATGTGTCACTGCCTCGTCATTGGACAGCAAATGATACCATGCCAATGAAAGTTTGATTAATTCTCAGGACAGTAGACCGGGCTGGCAGGCGATTTATCTCATCAACTTGACAACTTGTTGTCAGCAGTAGCTCTGTTTTTCCGATAAATGGGAATGCCATCCACTTAAGAGGCCTCTCGGGGCATCATGTTTGTTAAGCAGGACCTTATGCGGACAAGGATGTCCGCAGAGAGCCAGCAGGGATGCTTTCACGGCGTGTCCTGCGTACAAACATGATGCCCCGAGAGGCCGGTGATAGATGTTCGGATACTAACGGGTAAAGGAAGGAATAATTTATTCTTCCGGTTAATTTTCCGGTAGTTATTTTTGTTAGCGGGTGCTAACTGGTATAGAAAGGATTAGTGGTGGGGCGTGATGGATTCGAACCATCGACCAATTGGTTAAAAGCCAACTGCTCTACCACTGAGCTAACGCCCCAAAAGAGAGTGCGCATCATACTACGCGAGAAAAAAAACTCAAGTATTTTTGCAAAAAAACTACCAAAAAAGGGTATTTTTCTAGTGCGGTGCCTGAAAGTACCGTGTCGGATCTTCAACACCTGCATCGACAAACCCTTTGCGGCGCAAACGACAACTGTCACAACGCCCACAGGCTCGCCCTTCTCCGTCCGCCTGATAACAGGATACTGTTAAGCCATAGTCCACTCCGCTATCAACCCCGCAGCGGATGATGTCGGCCTTACTCATGTTTATCAACGGCGCCTCGATACTGATTGCATGTCCTTCAACACCGGCTCGTGTCGCCAGGTTGGCCATGCGCTCAAAGGCGCCGATAAAGTCAGGACGGCAATCGGGATAGCCTGAGTAATCCAGCGCATTAACGCCGATGAAGATAGCAGAGGCATCTAGTACTTCCGCCCAGCCCAGCGCATAAGAGAGAAATACTGTATTACGGGCCGGTACATAGGTCACAGGAATCTCGTCTGGACTGCCTTCCTCTTCAGGGACATCCAGACTGGTATCCGTTAAAGCAGAGCCACCCAATTGGCCCATGCCCAACGGAATCACCAGGTGCTGTTCCACTTCCATGGCGGCAACCAGACGCCTGGCTGCATCCAGTTCACTGTTAGCGCGCTGACCGTAATCAAAACTGATTGCATAACAGGTATACCCCTGCTCTCTGGCAATTGCCAGGCAGGTTGCGGAATCCAGTCCGCCGGAGACGAGAATGACTGCTTTTTTCATGCGTGGAAGACTTGCTTGTGCATTGATGGATTGGTGGATTAAATGGATATCCGGTCAATCAGTGGCCGGGCTCATCACCCCAAATAAATTTATGCAATTGTAACTGCATTCTTACCGCCAGGCGATCAGTGAGGATCCACTCAGCCAGATCTTTTGCTGTTACCTGGGCAAAAGACGGTGAAAACAGGATTTCGTCTACACGACTGCGCAGGTCATACTGGTCCATCTTCGCCTTGGCCCAGTCATAATCGCGCCGGTCACAGATAACAAACTTTACCTGATCCTTCAGCTTCAGGTGCGTGATGTTGGACATCAGGTTGCGATCACATTCATTCGACCCAGGCGTCTTCAGATCCATGACCACGCTGACTCGCGGATCAACACTGGCAATATCCATTGCCCCACTGGTTTCGATAGAAACTTCAAAACCGGCATCGCAAAGCTCCCGCAGCAATACCAGGCAGTTAGGCTGGGCTAAAGGCTCGCCTCCTGTTACACAGACATGTCTTGCGCCGTTGTTCTTTACTGTCGCCAGGATATCAGTAATCGCCATCTGACTGCCTTCATGAAAGGCATATTCAGTATCACAATACCCACAGCGCAGCGGACAACCGGTAAGGCGGACGAAAGTGGTAGGTAAACCCACTGTGCGGCTTTCACCCTGCAACGAGTGAAAAATTTCGTTGATTCGGAGATTCACGGACGGTATCAGAGAGTGCGCAAGTAGATGTCGGCAAGATTGGCAGCCGACGTATTGGGGAAGCGGGTGCGGACATCCTGCAGCATCTGCCGGGCTCGTGAACTGTCACCCAAACGGTGATAAACCGTACCCAGTGAGTACATGGCATCCTCTATTTTGCGGCCATCCGGATAGTTATTAACAATTGCCTCAAAAGCACTGCGTGCCTGTTCAAACTGAGACAAATTGACATATGCCTGACCTTGCCAGTAATAAGCATTGGTCACAAACCGGCCATCCGGGTATTGTGCAAGATACTGATCAAATTCGGCGATAGAGCGCTGATAGGCTTCCTCCTGCAGGAGGGAGTCCAGGGCTCTTTCATACAGCTGCTGTTCGGTCATGATACCCGGGGCTGGCACCACCGGTGTGTTATTGCCTGAGACAACACCATTTGTGGCCAACTGGGTGCTGCTACTGCCCGCGCTCGCAGAAGACGAGGCAGATGCTGCCGCATTACCATTGTTCAGACCACTGGTATTAAAACCACTGGCGGCACTGGTATTGCTGGCAGTGTTAGTTGTCGGTGAAGCTGACGGGTTACCCGTCATGGCGGCAGTATTCGCACTGGCTGGCAAATTACCGGAAGAAGGTGGCAACGCAGCCGAAGCTGCATTGCCAGACTCCACATCCTGGTACAGTGTGCTGATCCGACCATCCAGATCAGTATAACGATCGAGCGAATCCTGCTGTAAGCGACGCAACTCGTAGCCCTGCTCTTCTACCATGCCACGCAGTGTCTGCACTTCTTCGCGCAGTGATCTGACCTGCTCAAGCAGCAAATTCAGGGCGTCGTTATTCGGCTGGGCACCAGCTGCAGGCATAAATGCTGCAGCCGACACACATAGCGATAACACTGTCAGGTGTTTTTTCATACTTCAATTAGCCTGCTGGCTGAATCTCTACACGACGATTCTGGCGATAAGCATTTTCAGTCTGTCCACGAACGGCAGGACGCTCTTCACCATAGCTGACGGTTTCGATCTGGTTACGGGATGCACCATTCACAATCAGAAAATCACGAATGCTGTTGGCACGACGCTCGCCCAGGGCCAGGTTGTACTCTCGTGTACCACGCTCATCTGCATGACCTTCCAGGCGGATGCTGCTACTGGGGTTTGAAGCCAGATTGCGTGCATGATAAACCAGTGTTTCACGATCAGCAGCTTTAAACTCTGCTACGTCAAAGTCAAAGTAGAATACAGTTGTATTCAACGCCGCTTCTTCACGACGCTCTTCTTCCATGCGCTCGCGCTCCAGTCGCTCCTGCTCCATACGTGCTGCACGAGCGGCCGCCGACTCACCTGAAGACTCCTGGGCGACCGGGGCAGTCGGTTCGGTCTCACTTGTCGAGCTACAAGCAGCTAATCCAATCAGCGCCAAAGCAAATGTTGTTGTTTTAATTACGTTAGTCAGTTGCGTACCCAATGTAGTGTCCTCCAATAGACAAACTAGCAAAAAAGATTCGTTGATTGCCCTAGTTTAGATACGGGGACCAGGCTGGTTCCCGCACATCGCCCTGCGAAGATGGTAAACGGAACTTGACGCGCCCGTCAATGGAGACCGCGTCCAACACCCCTTGTCCGTTGTAGGTAGTGCCAAACATGATCATGCTTCCGTTCGGTGCTACGCTGGGAGATTCGTCCAGTGCCGTGTCAGTCAGCGTAATAACGCGACCTGTTTCCAGGTTCATTACCGCAATACTGTAGCTGTTGTCCTGCCGTGTCTCGCGACGAACGTGAACCAGGTTCACGCCATCCGGCAGGTACTGCCCTTTGGCACAATAAAAACAATCAAATGTCAGACGCTCCGGGAAACCTCCCCCGTTAACATTCGCCTGATACACCTGAGGCTGACCGGTTCGGTCAGAGGTGAAAATCACATTCTGGCCGTCCAGCGTCCATGAAGGCTCTGTCTCGGCACGCGGATGATCGGTCAATTGAATCATCTCATCCGTTTGTAAATCAAGCACATAGATATCAGGACTGCCATCTTTGGACAGTACCATGGCCAGTTTACTGCCGTCGGGTGACCAGACAGGAGAACTGTTGATACCCGGGAAATTAGTGACCTGGCGGCGCTGGCCGGTAGTCAGGTTCTGTATGTAGATTCTTGGCAGGTCGGTCTCAAATGAAACATAGGCAATCTGGGAACCATCTGGTGACCAGGTAGGCGACATGATCGGTTCTGACGATTCCAGCAGAACCTGGGCACGACGGCCATCATAATCGGCGACATGCAGGCTGTAGACAGTGCTGCCAATAGCACCTTCAGCGGACACATATAGAATTTTGGTGGAAAACGCACCGCGACGGCCGGTTATTTCCTGATAGATCACGTCGCTGATTTCGTGAGCAATATCACGCAGTTGACTCATATCACCGGTCAACACTTCGCCGAGGATTTTGCGCTCCCGATTGATATCGAAGAACTCCCACTGCACCTGCACGGATTGTCCGCCTGCTATCTGACTGACCTTGCCCACCACCAGGTATTGCTGCGCCAGGATACGCCAGTCACGATAATAAACCTCACTTTCCTCGTTCGGCATGCTCAGCATGTTGGCTCTTGAGAGCGGCTGAAACTCACCCACTTGCCTGAGGTTGTTCGCAATGACCTGAGCCACGTCTTCACCTGGCGTACCTGCGCCGTCCCAACTGAAGGGCACAACCGCCACTGGAATCGGGTTATCGACACCGCGGGTGATTTCAATGTTCAATTCGGCAGCAGCGACATTGGTGCTTAACCAAAGCGCTAACCAGGCTGTACATATTAGGCGTAACATCAGTTCAACAAATCCTCCGGTCTGAATGTCAGCAGCAATGAGCGAAAATTCGCCTCAAAAAGCCTTGGGGGCATGCTGCTCAGCTCCCTGAATCGTCCTACGGCACGCACCGCATCTTCAGCGGCTCTGTCAAACGCCGCGTCGCCACTGGAGCGTACTATTTCCACATCAATCACATCGCCAGTCGGCACCAGGCGAATGCGTAGCACTGCCGTCATGCCATTTCTGGCACTGGGCGGTCTGGACCAGTTGCGTTGTACCAGGTCATGGATAATCGCTGTATAACCTGCTACCTGGTCCTGCGCTGCGGCTTGTGCTGCAGCCTGAGCTTCTGCCTGCCTGGCGGCTTCTTCAGCCTGCTGCTGACGAAGTGCTTCCTGGCGGGCAGCCTCTTCCTGGCGACGTTGTTCTTCCTGGCGTTGCTGGGCCAGGCGTTCCTGCTCTAATCGTTCTTGCCGTTCGCGCTCTTGTTGCACCTCACGCTCACGCTGCAACTGCGCCTGCCGCTCTGCTTCTGCTTCGCGCTGTGCTTCCGCTTCGGCCTGTTGCTGCGCTTCCTGCCTGGCAGCTTCTTCCTGGCGGCGCTGTTCCGCTTGCCGTTGTGCTTCCTGTTGTCGGGCTTCTTCCTGACGACGCTGCTCAGCCTGCTGCGCCTGCACCTGCTCATTACGCGCCTGCGGATTCTCCGCCACCAACTGGGCCTGAACCGACGGCGGCCGTACCAACTCTGCTGGCTCCGAACTGACCCGCTGCATCATCAATAAGGTGCCAATAATCAGCCCATGCAGCAACACGGCTAAAAAAACTGAAAAAGGATAACCGTTAAATGCCGTCACACGATCATTCCAGTGGTTTGGTAACCAGGTTGGGGCTGGTAATGCCAGCCGTGCGCAAAGCCTCCATCAAACTAATAAAGGGCCCGTAACTCGCCTGGGCATCCCCTTCCACAAATATCTGTATGCCGGGGTTCACTTCCACAATACGCGACACCTGATCACCGATCATGGCCAGCTCAACCGGTTGCTGCTCCTCGGCCGATGTCACACCCAGACTGATGTAATACTCATTCGCGGCCGTCAATTCAATCACCAGGGTTTCCGCATCTTCATCCACCTCCAGTGGCTCTGAAGACGCTTCCGGCAAATCAACCCGCAAACCCTGCGTCAATAGCGGTGCTGTCACCATAAACACGACCAGCAATACCAGCATGACATCAATAAAGGGGACAACATTGATTTCCCCTATCGGTTTACGTTTCTTACGGATGATATCCACGACTTATTCCAGTTTTGTGTCTGGTCGGGTTTATTTTTGATTGCCAAACACCTGACGATGCAGGATGCCGGCAAATTCCTCGGTAAACGTAATATAGTTACCCGTAATGGCATCCACCCGTGTTGAATAACGGTTATAAGCGACGTAAGCAGGAATCGCTGCAAACAGCCCCATGGCTGTTGCGATCAAGGCTTCTGCAATGGCCGGCGCCACTACCTGCAAAGACGCCTGCCCCTGACCTGCCAGTGCAATAAAAGAGTTCATGATGCCAATCACAGTACCAAACAGGCCGATATACGGGGACACAGATCCAACCGTCGCCAGGAATGGCAAATGCTTCTCCAGCTTCTCTTCCTCGCGAGAGTAGGCTACGCGCATGGCCCGTTGAGCTCCCGCCATAATGCCTTCGGCACTGACACCACCCTGCTGGCGAAGTCGCATAAATTCCTTGAAGCCGGCCCGGAAGATATTTTCCATGCCGCCAGTCGGTTTGTTATCTTTTTGCTGATTACTACCTTCCCGGTACAGCTGGCTAAGATCCATGCCAGACCAGAAACGCTTTTCAAAATTCCACATCCCCTGATCGGCACTGTTAAGCACAAGCAGGCGTTGAATAATCATGACCCAGGACACGATTGAGGCAAGCAACAAAATCAGCATGACCAGTTGCACGACAATCGTCGCTTCGAAAATCAGGGTCCAAACACTTAACTCATTCTGCACCAGGCAATCTCCAGTCTGGTTACGGGGCAAATTCGGTAGATTATAAAGCAGTGATACAACTTATCCTACTGCCGTCAATGACACAAGGCTGATCAAATATGTCCAAATTCTGACTATCATTCATGGCCCGGCACCGGCAATCCAAACTGCAGATAGGCGTGTGGAGTCACCATACGGCCTCTTGGCGTACGGATCAGAAAACCCTGCTGAATCAGGTAAGGTTCCAGGACATCTTCAATGGTGTCACGTTCCTCACTAATCGCGGCAGCCAGACTATCAACCCCCACCGGTCCGCCACCAAACTTCTCAATCAGTGTCATCAGTAAACGGCGATCCATGTGGTCAAAACCGTTATCATCAATACTCAGCATATCCAGCGCCTGACTGGCCACATCACGACTGATGGCGCCATCATGACGGACATCGCTGAAGTCACGGACCCGGCGCAGCAGGCGATTGGCAATTCTTGGCGTGCCACGGGAACGACGGGCGATTTCATGAGCACCGCCTTCATCCATGGCACAGGAAAGAATCCTGGCTGAGCGGGTGACAATTTCGCTTAACTGACTGGTGTCATAGAACTCCAGCCGCTGGATGATACCAAAGCGGTCTCTCAGGGGAGATGTCAGCAACCCCGCGCGAGTCGTTGCCCCGACCAGCGTAAACGGTGGCAACTCCAGTTTTATGGAACGGGCAGCCGGCCCTTCTCCGATCATGATATCGAGCTGGTAGTCTTCCATGGCCGGATAGAGAATTTCTTCAATGGCGGGACTCAGGCGGTGAATTTCATCAATGAACAACACATCCCCGTGCTCCAGATTGGTCAGCATGGCCGCAAGGTCGCCTGCTTTTTCCAATACCGGGCCAGATGTCGTTTTTATAGAAACGTCCAGCTCATTAGCAATAATATTAGCCAGTGTCGTCTTACCAAGCCCGGGCGGACCAAAAATCAGCGTATGATCCAGCGGTTCGTTGCGATTCCTGGCAGCACTGATGAAAATATCCATCTGCTGCTTCACATCATCCTGGCCGATATAATCAGTCAATGACAACGGCCGGATAGCACGGTCGACACTCTGTTCCTGCCCCCCTTCCGTTTCCGGGGAGATCAGACGCTGATTATCTTCCTCGATATAACTCATGTGATTCCCTGACACGATTTTGGTGCACAATATTTTCAATGCACGATTTCAATACGAGTTATTGCTATATAGCTCGCTGCAGTGCCAGCCTGATCAGCTCCTCACTGCGCACCACACCCGGATTATCTTTCTGAACCCGCACAATCATTTTAGTTGCCTCTGCGGGTCGGTATCCCAGCGCAATAAGCGCCGTTTCAGCCTCTTCAGCCAGTTGCCGGGCATCAGGTTGTGAGCTGCCTCCTGAGGCATTGCTGGCCGGACCTGCCGTGCCATCCCCGGCCACTGGCTCTGTCTGCCATTCCTTTAGCCGGTCCCGCATATCCAGCAATAAACGCTCTGCCGTTTTTTTACCAATCCCCGGTATGCGGGTCAACGCCGCTGCGTCACCTCGATTGACCAACAGAACAAACTCGTCTGCACTAACGCCAGAAAGAATAGCCAGAGCGACCTTGGGGCCGACACCATTGACTTTGATCAGGGCACGGAATAATTCACGCTCACTGGTACTGGCAAAACCGTACAGGAGCTGGGCATCCTCTCGCACCACCAGGTGCGTATGCAGCATAACGCCCTCACCGACCGCCGGTAACTGGTAGAAAGTACTCATCGGCGCCAGCACCTCATAACCAAGGCCCTGGATATCAACCAGCAGCTCCGGGGCCTGCTTCACCAGCAATTTACCTGTCAGTCGTCCAATCACATGTACACCTTATTATTCCTTTCCTGTTCGATTACGTGCGAACCCAACAATTAATCCCTGGCTGCCAATAAAATCAGCTACGAAAGCGACGCCGGCTGAACCCTCGCGCCGAGGCAATCTTTACCATACTGCTACGCGTATTGGCATGGCAAATCGCAATAGCCAGGGCATCGGCAGCATCAGACTGAAGCTTTCCCTGCAGACCCAGCAAAGCTCTGACCATATGCTGCACCTGCAACTTATCAGCAGAACCAGATCCGGTGACGGATTGTTTAACCGTGCGGGCGGGGTATTCAGCCAGCGGCAGATCGTGCTCAACGCAGGCCACCATGGCACTGCCCCGGGCCTGACCCAGCTTTAATGCTGAAGACACACTTTTACCCAAAAAGACTTCTTCAATGGCGCTTTCCTGAGGGGAATAACGCTCGATCACCTCGGTGATGCCACGAAAGATGGTGCGTAGCCGCTGTGGATGGGCACCAGGCTCAGGACGAATACAACCGCTGGCGACATAACGCAAGCGGTTGCCATCTACCTCGATAACCCCGAACCCGGTTGCCCGGGAACCGGGGTCAATACCCAGTATGAGGGTCATTGCTGACTCCTGAAAGGGTTGTCCAGCCTTACGCCGGGCAACTTAACTTTCTGCAGCGCCCGGTTTTTCGCGCAAACGAATATTCAACTCACGCAATTGTCGGTTTGAGACCGGCCCAGGGGCATCGGTCAACGGGCAGGATGCAGATTGTGTTTTCGGGAAAGCGATCACCTCCCGAATAGAGCTCGCGCCTGTCATCAACATGATCAGTCGATCCAGACCGAAGGCCAGGCCACCATGGGGCGGACAACCGGACGACAAAGCATTGAGCAGGAAGCCAAACTTCTCTTCCGCCTCTTCTTCGCCAATACCAAGCAGGTCGAAAACCGCCTGCTGCATATCAGGCTGATTAATACGGATCGAACCACCGCCCAGCTCAGTGCCGTTCAGCACCATGTCATAGGCGCGGGATAATGCCGTTGCCGGATTCTCACGCAATTCAGCAGGCGAACATTGTGGGGCAGTGAACGGGTGATGCAGCGCTGCCAGCGAGCCATCGCTGTTCTTCTCGAACATCGGGAAGTCGACGACCCACAGCGGCGCCCAACCTTCTTTGACCATACCCATATCGGCACCAGCCTTGAGACGCAATGCACCGATGGCTTCATTGACCACTGTGATCTTATCAGCGCCAAAGAATACGATGTCACCCGTCTGGGCACCGGCACGCTCAAGCACCTGCTGCACTACATCTTCCGGCATGAACTTGATGATCGGTGACTGCAGACCTTCCATACCGGCTGCCAGATCATTGACCTTGATCCAGGCCAGACCTTTGGCACCGTAAATACCGACAAATTTGGTGTAATCGTCAATCACCTTACGCGTCAGTGCAGCACCGCCTGGTACCCGCAAAGCCACTACCCGGCTTTCCGGGTCTTTCGCCGGACCGGCAAACACTTTGAAATCAACGCCGGCCATCAGATCAGCGACATCCGTGAATTCCATGTCGATACGCAGATCAGGCTTGTCGGAACCAAAGCGACGCATGGCTTCTTCCCAGGTCATACGGGGGAAGTCGCCAAGATCAACACTCAGGTATTTCTGGAAGATGTCTCGAATCATGCTTTCCGCAATCGACATGATATCGTCTTCCTCAAGAAAGGAAGTCTCAATATCGATCTGGGTAAATTCAGGCTGACGGTCAGCACGCAGGTCTTCATCGCGGAAACACTTGGCAATCTGGTAATACCGATCCATGCCCGCCACCATCAGGATCTGTTTAAACAGCTGGGGCGACTGTGGCAATGCAAAGAATTCACCGGGATGGGTGCGGCTCGGCACCAGGTAGTCACGAGCACCTTCCGGCGTCGCGCGCGTCAGGATCGGCGTTTCGATATCCAGAAAACCGTGCTCGTCCAGGAAGTTACGAATAGCGGTTGTCACTTTGGAGCGAAACCGCAGACGGTCGATCATCTCCGGGCGACGCAAATCGATATAACGGTGACGCAGGCGGACATCCTCACTGACGGAGGAATGCTCATCCAGTTGGAATGGAGGTGTTTTTGCCTGGCTCAGGATTTCCAGCTCATGCGCCAGCACTTCAATTTCGCCACTGGGCAGGTCTTTATTGACCGTCCCGTCAGGGCGCGCACGAACCCGACCGGTAACACGCACAACAAACTCATTGCGCAGGGTTTCAGCATCGGCAAACGTAGACTCCCGGTCCGGATCAAATACGATCTGAGCCAGTCCGTCGCGGTCCCGCAGATCCACGAAGATCACGCCCCCGTGATCGCGTCGTCGATGAACCCAACCACATAACGTTACGGTTTCATCGATCCTTTCTGCATTTAGCTGTCCGCAATAATGACTGCGCATAATCCGTCCTGTCTGTTTCTTAATCGATTGCTTTAAAGTGTGACTTATTTCTGTTTTTTCTGTTTTTTCTGTTTTTTCTGTTTTCTGCCCAGCTGTATCATTAACTAGCTGGCGGCTGCGTTGCTACCGCCTGGCTTGGCACTGCTGTTACTGCCGCTCGTATTCGAGCCTGCCGTTTTGGCATCCTGGGTACCGTGTTTCCGGTTACCCGTCTTGAAATCGGTTTCATACCAGCCAGTCCCTTTCAACCGGAAACTGGGTGCCGATATCTGCTTGGCAAGTTCTGGTTTGCCACAAGCCGGGCAGTCGCTGAGCGGTGCATCGCTCATACGCTGAATGGCTTCCAGTTGGTGCCCGCATGCCTTACATTGATAATCATAAATTGGCATAGTTGTAATTCATCCTCCGAAAAATCAACCCATACCCTGCTGTTGCGATCGTCAAATGCCGAAACGGAAAAGCAGATCCGCCGAAAAGCCGCCGATTATACCTCTTTTCTTAAAATTGATCATCTGAAAACCGGTACATTCCCGCATTATGTATAATTGCTGTGAGATTGAGCTCAAACCCTTACACATACACCGTTCCGGACACTTGCTAGAGGGCATTCAATCCTTTATAAATAGCTGGGTATAATGATTATAACAACAGCAAAGAACCTGACTCACAACAGGTCTTGAGCAATTGACCACAGACTATTGACCATAAACTAAGGTTGCGAACATGGGTATGGATCAGCCCCGTAACCGGCAATCGAAGTAAACGACCTGAATCAAACAGACAACAACCAGACTAACGGGAACTAGCATGGCAGCTTCAAAACCAGCAAGCAAAACTCCAGTAAAAAAGAAAACAGCAATTTCAGACAAGTACACTAAAGCCGCAATCCTCACCGAAATCGCCCAGAACACGGACCTGACCAAAAAACAGGTTGATGCTGTACTGGAAGAATTGGGTGTACTGATTGAGCGACACATCAAAAAACGCGGTGTCGGTGAATTCACCCTGCCAGGTCTGCTCAAGATCAAGGCAGTCAAAAAACCGGCTCAGCCTGCACGCAAGAATGTACCCAACCCATTCAAACCCGGCGAGTTCATGGATATCGCCCGCAAACCAGCCAGTACACGTGTCAAGATTTTACCGCTGAAAAAACTCAAAGAGTTCGCTCAGTAAACCAATCAAACCGCACGGACCACTGTGATACCCGGGCCCTGATCTGTCAGGGCGCGGGTATTTTGTCTTTACCCCACTCATTGTCACCGGAACCTATTGTAGACTCATGCGCACCAGTCAATATTTAATCGCCACCCTTCGGGAAACGCCTGCTGATGCAGAGATAGCCAGCCACCAATTAATGTTGAGAGCGGGTCTTATCCGCAAACTCGCCAGTGGGATGTACACCTGGCTCCCCGCCGGTCTGCGCGTACTGCAAAAGGTCAGCCAGATCGTCAGAGAAGAGATGAACCGTGCCGCCGCCATGGAAGTCTCGATGCCAGTCGTTCAGTCGGCAGAGCTTTGGCAAGAGTCAGGCCGCTGGGATCAGATGGGACCTGAGCTGCTTCGCTTCAAGGATCGACATGAGCGTGATTTCTGCCTGGGCCCGACTCACGAAGAAGTGATTACCGACCTGGTTCGCAACGAGTTCAATAGCTACAAGCAACTGCCGGTCAACTTCTACCAGATTCAAATGAAATTCCGCGATGAACGCCGACCCCGGTTCGGAGTGATGCGAGCGCGCGAATTCCTGATGAAAGACGCCTACTCTTTCCACATCAATGAAAGTTCGCTGGCTCAGACCTACGAGCTGATGTACCAGACATACAGCAATATTTTTCAGCGCCTCGGCCTCGATTTTCGGGCAGTGCTGGCCGATACCGGCAATATCGGTGGCAGCACCTCACATGAGTTCCATGTGCTGGCAGACTCTGGCGAGGATGAAATCGTGTTCAGCTCTGACAGTGATTATGCCGCCAACATCGAACTGGCTGATGGCATTCTGAGCGATGCCGATTTCAGCTGTGACGACACAGCAGAAGCACTGGAAGAAGTCGCTACAGGCGATGCACGCAGCATTGAAGATGTCGCAAACCTGTTGGCAGCTGACAAGCGGTCTCTGGTCAAAACACTGGTCATCAAAGCCGAAACCAGCGAAGCCAATCCGAAAGGGTTGATGGTATTGGTACTGCGCGGCGACCAGGAACTGAATCCCGTCAAGGCCGAAAAATTACCTGGCGTGCTATCACCAATGACCATGGCAACAGACGAAGAAATTTTCGCAGCGCTGGGCGCCAAACCTGGCAGCCTGGGCCCATGCGACTTGCAAGGCGTGCCTGTTGTTGCTGACAAAAGCGCAGCATCACTGCGAAATTTCATCTGTGGCGCAAACCGTGACGGCTACCATTTACGCAATGCCAACTGGGACCGTGACGCCAGTTACGAACAGGTATTTGACCTTCGCAAGGTTCGCGAAGGCGATGGTAGCCCCGACGGCAAGGGCACCCTGTCCATCAAACGCGGTATCGAAGTGGGACATATTTTCCAGCTGGGTACCAAATACAGCCAGGCCATGAACGCCTCGGTGCTGGATGAAAACGGCAAATCAGTGATGATGAACATGGGTTGTTACGGCATTGGTGTAAGCCGAATCGTGGCAGCAGCCATTGAACAGAACCACGATGAAAATGGCATTATCTGGCCCGATGCCATTGCCCCGTTTCAGGTCGCCATTGTGCCACTGAACGCGCACAAGTCAGAAAGCGTCATGCCGGTCAGTGAGGAACTGAAGTCTGCCCTGGAAGCAGCGGGCATCGATGTTATTCTCGATGACCGTGACCGAAAAACCAGTCCCGGAGTCAAATTTGCGGACATGGAGCTGATGGGAATTCCACACCGCCTGGTTGTTTCTGAACGGGGCCTGGAGAATGACCAGATTGAATACAAGGCACGCGGCGCCAGCGACCCCGAGTTACTGCCACGCAATGAAGTGGTCGAGATACTGAAAGCCAGACTGGCACAGTAACGGCTTCAAACCACGACAGCTGAGGCTGGTCATTTATGGCTGGCCTCAGCCAACCAGGGTGAACTATGCGAGTTCGATCAATCCAGGATATTCGAACCATCATCGACAGTTTCATCTGGCAGGATGATGATGCTGCTGGCTTTAACCAGTGGCAACGCGCCGGCATGAAAACATTGCGCATCATCTACGCCATCATTCGTGACATGACCGAAGGTCAGCTTTCCCTGCGCGCCATGAGCCTGGTGTATTACACCGTGATTGCTATTGTGCCGATGTTGGCACTGACTTTCTCGGTATTAAAAGGGCTCGGTGTACACAACTCGCTGGAGCCATTTCTGCTCGGAACCCTGGAGCCTTTCCTGGGCGAGTACGGCGCACAGATTACCAATAATGTCGTCAGCTTTGTCGACAATGTCCGGGTCGATGTTCTCAGCGTCGTCAGCCTGGGTGTACTGCTGTACACAGTACTGACCATGATGCAAAAAATAGAATTCACGTTCAACTACATCTGGTCAGTCTCACAGCCTCGCTCACTGGCCAACCGGGTCAGCGAATATCTTTTTGCCGTCATTGTCAGCCCGCTACTGATCCTGATTTCGGTTGGTATTGCCTCTTATGTCAACACCAACTTCTTTGTTCGCTACCTGGAAACTGTAACCTTTGGCGAACACTTTCTACGTGTCATGGCTGAGATAATGCCATTACTTTTTATGTCCCTGGCATTTGCTCTGGCTTTCAGCTTCATCCCTAACACGCGGGTCAAATTCAGCTCAGCTTTGCTCGGCGGCGTTGTCACAACCATTGCCTGGAAAACCATGGGCTGGGTATTCCAGAATTTCATTACGGTAAACTCTGCCAATGCGGTGATCTATGCTGCATTCTTCGCGGTTATTCTGGTCATGCTGTTTATTTATCTGGGCTGGCTAATGCTGATGATAGGTTCATCAGTGGCTTTTTATCATCAATACCCTTCCAAAGCCCGAAGCGGCCGAAAACCACTGGGGCTTAGCCAGCAAACCAAAGAAGAGCTGACACTAACCATCGCCATGTTGGTGGTAAAGCGCTTCCGCAAAAACCAGCCACCGTGGACACTGGAAGAACTGCACGCCTATACCCGGTTACCCCCACCCATGATCGAAGCTGCACTATCTTTATTGATAAGCATTAATTTCATCAGGACGACTGACGATCAGCCTCGCAGTTACCTGCCGGTGAATTCCGTAGAATCTGTCCGTATCAATGACATCCGGCACCGCTTACGCGAATACGCTCCTGACGGCCGGGATATCCGCCACCGCTGCCAGGAACAACGGGCAATGCATATGTTTCTGGACGAGTTTCATAAGGAATCCGATACCGAATTCGGACAAATGACTTTTGCCGAGCTACTTAAAGAAACGCCAAGCACCGCTGAAGGCAAAGCCATCAAAGAAAATCTGGACATAGACCTGCACAAGGACACACCATGACTGAATTTGTCATTTTTCATAATCCGCGCTGCTCAAAGTCGCGACAAACGTTAACGCTTTTGCAAAAAAATGGCATCGACCCAACCCAGCGCCTTTATCTTCAGGACCCGCCTGATGCAGAAACACTGCAAACGGTGTTGTCAGCCCTGGGAATATCAGCTCGCGAATTAATGCGCACGGGTGAGCCGGTTTACACAGAACTGGACTTGGCCGATGACAACCTGAGCGAAGCAGAGCTGATCGACGCCATGGCCAGCAATCCAATCCTGATAGAGCGACCTGTGGTGGTTTTCGGCGATCGCGCTGTGCTGGGCCGTCCCCCGGAAAATGTCCTCACCTTGATTGAGGAGCCTTCCTGATGGCTGTTGCCTCTCCTTACGTACTGGTGCTTTATTACAGTCGTCATGGTGCCACCGCCAAAATGGCCGAGCTGATAGCCAGTGGCATTGAATCGGCCAGCAATATGGAGGCGCGACTGAGAACCGTTCCCGCGGTCTCACCAGATACCACAGCCAGTCAACCCCCGGTACCAGAGGCAGGTGCGGTCTACTGCACGGAAGATGACCTGCGTCATTGTGCCGGCCTCGCTCTCGGCAGTCCGACCCGGTTTGGCAACATGGCAGCTGCGATGAAACACTTCTGGGACTCCACCGGATCCTTGTGGGCCACTGGTGCCTTAATCGATAAACCCGCAGTGACCTTCACATCCAGTTCCAGCATGCATGGCGGACAGGAGAGCACACTGCTTAGCATGATGCTGCCACTGCTCCATCATGGCATGGTAATAGGCGGTGTCCCGTACAGCACTCCCGCCCTGATGCGCACACAAAGTGGCGGCACGCCATATGGTCCCAGTCATGTGGCCGGTAATGACAGCAACTTGCCACTGAGTGATGACGAACAGGAAATCTGCCTGGCTACCGGCAAGCGACTTGGTAAACTGGCGCAACAATTACAGGAGTCTGTCTGATATGACAGAAACGTGGGAACCAAACAAGGCAGGCCAACTGAAAGTAAAACGGGCCAGGCTGGCGGCGCGCAGCAGCTATTTCGGGCTAATTGGCCTGTTCACTGGAGATGCCGTACTGATCACCTTTCAGGGAGCGACAATTGCCGTGGCGATAGCGTTGTGGCTATTCAAGGTCTTGCCGCTGAGCATTTTCTATCCAGGCATCAAGAATAACAATCCCAGGGCTTATGCCTGGCTCAGCTTTGCCATTTTGCTGTATTTTATTCACGCCGTGGTTGTTATCAACGTCCCCGGCAACCTGGTCTATGACCTGCTCTACTGCGGCTTATGTGTGGCGGTATTTACCACTGCTGTCATCTATATTCGGACAGCCCGCAAATACCTGGGGCAAAACCTGATGTCTTAATCGCTATTGCGCAGCTTCCTGTTCATCCAGCAAGGTGCGCAATAATGGTATTGTCACTTTTCGTCGTGTCGCCAACGAGTGCTGATCCAGGTCCTGTAAAATACCAAACAGTGTTGTGGTACTTCGCTCACAGCGCCTGACCAGATACTCGGCGACATCACTACCCAGCTCAAACCCGCGGCGATTTGCCCGCATTTGCAGCGCCAGCACTTTTTGTTCATCAGTCAGATGCGGCACATGGAACACCACGGCCGACTGAAGACGGGACTGCAGGTCAGCCAGGGACAGCTGGCACTGTGCAGGGCTGCGCTGACCAGCAATGAGCAGCGCAGTATTTTCACTGACCAGGCGGTTATATAAATGGAATAGCGCCTGCTCCCATTCGGCCTGACCGAATACACTTTCTATGTGATCCAGGCAAAGTACATCCATGGCCTCAAGCCCGATCAGAATGTCGGGTGACAACTCATCCAGCATGGCCATATCCAGATAGAATACCGCCAGCCCGGCTGCATCTGCCTGATGGGAAACGGCCTGCAACAAATGCGAGCACCCCGCTCCCTGACTCCCCCACAACCAGGTAAAGTCCGAAAGCACCGTGCCTTGTTGCGGCACCACCTCCCCGGCGGTTGCCCACTGAAACAGGCGCTGTTTCAGATGCATAACAGCCGGCAGTTCATGCCCGGCGTCTTGCACAGGCGCATAGAAGTTATCAAATGTTGCCTCATCATTGAGACTTAAACGCAGTGGCAACTGCCTGGGGGAAGCGGGATTCATGTCAGTCATTAATCATCGGGTCCAGCGAAAATTCAACACCTGTGGTAATGGTTCACCCGGCTCAAAGTTACCAGGCTGCAGATCACGTCCCAGGCTGATGAACTCACTCAGCATTTGTCGTGTACCAGCCAGGTCAAGCCGTAACTCAATCGTGCCCGGCCGCAGTGCGGTCAGCGAGACCTGCTCGACTACTGACAGAGAGGAAAGGTAATCCACGACCTGACGGTGGCTTTGCATGTTATTGATGCCGCTGATCTCTACCCGAACTGAATCACGCTGTTCAAACTCGCTCAACACCAGGCCAAAATAATTGGCCAGCATCGAGGTCAATCGATCCAGCGGCACTGTCATGTAATCACTATCCACTGAATCCAGGTGGTCAAATGTTTCATTGCGATCCCTGAACATGATGCGCCACAACCCCACCCACTGCCCGTCCGGTGTTTCCAGAATCCGTCCGGCCAGAATACTGTCAGCACCGTAGCGCTGTGCCGCCGATTGTAATGATTCGGAATCGAGTGACCAACCCTCTTCCCGGGTCACCAGGCGACGGTCTGTCAGATCCAGCAAAGGCAGTAACACAGGGACTGCCCGGCGATCGGCAAAGGCCTGGCTTTGTACGATCAATTCATGTTCACTGCCAGAGCCAAGCGCCACTCGACGCCCGTCAGCACTCTGGAGGGTCAGCCAAAGCAGAATACTGGCGCGGTTATTATCCCAGACAGGTATATTCTCCCTGTTCAGCAAGTCATCAAGTAATGCCTGGTCAAACTGAACACTCAGGGCTCCGCCCTCAGGGCCTGAGCGATAGCTTACTTCTGAAACATAGGACGCGGACATGCGCAGGGCGTCGATTATCGCCGGATGCTCAAGCCACCGCGTTTCCCCAGTGACTTTCACCAGAACTTGCTGAAACGCCTGCCGGTAGGCACGCTGGCGTTCCTGTTCACTCTGATTATTGACGGCAATGGTTTCTTCATACAACCCGGTCACAGGCAACGCCTGAACAACAGGGGCACCAGGCAGCAATGCCATAAATACCATGGCAGCGAACAGCCATTGAGCCCTGCTTTTACGTAGCCGCAACATCGCTATGTTGGAATTTGGGAACATTCTGCCTCTGACTCGACGAATTTATCAGCGAAATCATACCCGATCACCCGTCGCATTAACATAATCGACTGACGTTCGAGTTGCTAACTGTTAAAATAACCTTTCCATTTTTTTCACAAAGCGCAGCCAATATGACCGACTCCAAAAAGCCTATCGATGAATCTTCCCGAGACACACAGTCTGCTGATGACCAATCAACCGGTTCACCACAGAAAGGGTTGAGTTACAAAGATGCTGGCGTCGATATTGACGCTGGCGATGCGCTGGTTGAGCGTATCAAGGGAGTCACCCAGGCAACCCGCCGTCCGGAAGTCCTCTCAGGCCTTGGCGGCTTTGGTGCTTTGTGTGAGTTGCCCAGCAGCTATCGCGAGCCCGTGCTGGTGTCAGCCACCGATGGTGTTGGTACCAAACTGAAGCTTGCTATCGAGAGCAACCATCACAATACCATCGGTATTGATCTGGTTGCCATGTGTGTCAATGACCTGATTGTCTGTGGCGCTGAGCCGCTGTTTTTCCTTGACTACTATGCTACCGGCGGCCTGGATGTGGAGGTTGCCAGCAAGGTTGTTGAAGGCATTGGCGAAGGCTGTCGCCAGGCTAACTGTTCACTGATTGGCGGTGAGACTGCCGAAATGCCGGGCATGTACCAGAAAGGCGACTATGATTTGGCCGGCTTTTCTGTCGGTGTTGTGGAAAAAAGTGAAATCATCCAGCAGGGGCAGGTCAAAGAGGGAGACGCATTGATCGGACTGGCTTCCTCCGGCCCTCACTCCAACGGCTATTCATTGATCCGCAAGGTGCTTGAAGTATCCGATGCCCGCCTGGACGACCCTTTTGCAGACAGCACGCTCGGCGAGGTACTGCTGGCACCAACAGAAATTTACGTCAAAGCGGTTACAGAACTGCGCAAACAGGTGACGGTCAATGCCATTGCCCACATTACTGGTGGCGGCTTGCTGGAAAACATTCCCCGGGTTCTGCCTGATCACACTTGCGCTGACGTCGACAGTGATACCTGGCAGCGGCCTGCCATCTTCGACTGGTTGCAAGACAATGGCAACATCGCTAACCGGGAAATGCTGCGTACCTTTAACTGCGGTATTGGCATGGTCATTTGCGTGCCTGCCGACCAGGCTGGGAAAGCAGTAGAATTGCTTAGCGCCATGACTCGCGGTGCCGCTATCATCGGCAGCATCACCCGACAGGATGATGAGAAACCTACTGTAAAGGTCACCGGTCAATACGCATGACAGCAGGAAGTAAAAACAGCGTGGGCGGTCTGAACGACAACCACCCAAATCCGGCGCTTTGCCGTGTTGTGGTCCTGATTTCCGGGAATGGCAGTAACCTGCAAGCCATGTTGGACCTGGCTGACAAACCCTATGACATTGTCGCCGTACTGAGCAACAAAGATGGCGTATACGGCCTGCAACGTGCCGCCGACGCGGGTGTTAGCACTCATGTGATACCCCATACACAATACCCGGATCGGGAAACGTTCGATCAGGCAATGATCCAGGTGATTGATCAGTATCAGCCTGACCTGATTGTCCTGGCCGGCTTCATGCGCATACTAAGTTCAGCCTTTGTTCAGCATTACCAGGGCAGACTGATCAACATACACCCGTCTTTGTTACCCAAGTATAAAGGGACCAAGACGCACCAGCGTGCACTGGAAGCCGGTGATAAAGAACATGGTGTCAGTGTCCATTTTGTCACCGAAGAGCTCGATGGTGGCCCGGTAGTCAGGCAGGCCGTGGTGGACATATTGCCCGGTGATGATGCCGACACGTTGGCAGCACGCGTAGCCGGCGAAGAGCACAAAATATACCCGGAAGTGGTAAGCTGGTTTGCACTGAAACGTCTGAAGCTTTCCGACTCGGGGGTATTACTGGATGGCACCCCTTTGAGTGCCGAGGGAGTACGAAGCAAAGCCTGACCCCTTTAACGCTAAGCAGCAGGCAAGGGTCTAACCGGAGGTCTGAGTGGATAACAACCTTAGCTATTGCCGATTGACACTGACTCGACAGCAGAAACTGCGGGGGTGGGCTGCCACCTTATTCGGCATCCTGTTTTGTACCGCCAGCACCTTTGCCCCCCCTGTATTTGCACAGACCGATGATCTGCCCGCGCCTCAACCTTACCGCGCCGAATATGAAGCACGAGCCATGGGCATGAGTACCGAGGCTTACCGGACATTGTCAATGGAAGCAGATGGCAGTTATTACCTGCGTCATGGACTCGACTTATCCATCCTGGGTGCCACGTTGATTGAGGTCGAAGAACGCAGCTACTTTCAGTGGCAAAACAGCGGCGCCCGGCCCACGGAGTATGCGTTTGAACAAGGCGGTATTCGCAAGCGCCAGGAGTCAGTTGATTTCGACTGGCAGTCAGGCACCGTCAATTTACGACGGGATGACCATGAGCAGGAAATTGATGCTGAACCCGGCATGCTGGACGGATTAAGTTTTTCTGCACAGCTCAGTGCCATGGTTCAGCAACTCGACCAGCAGGGCAAGCTCGCCTCATTATCTGAGTCTCCGATCCGGCTCAGTTTTACTATCGTCGACGGTCGCGAAAGCGAAGTTCATGAATACGACATCATGGCCTTTGAAGAGGTTGAAACAACGCAAGGGACGATGCCGGCACTTCGTGTGGAGCGCTGGCGGGAGCCGGACAGTGAACGCAGCACCATTCTCTGGCTGGCAGTAGAATATCAATACACCCTGGCCCGACTCGAACAGACAGAAAGTAATGGCACGACAACAACGCTGTCGTTGGTAGAGATAGAATTTCTCGACGAGTAGTGCTGGTTCAGGCTCTTTGCATGTCGTATTTGCGCATTTTTTCCACCAGAGTGGTGCGCCGGATACTCAACCGGTCTGCCGCTCTGGCAACCACACCATCACAGTCATGCAATGCCTGCTCGATCAAGCTCTTTTCGAGATTTGACAAATACTCTTTCAGATCCAGCCCGTTGAGTGGCAGCAAAGGTTCTGCATCGCTGATATCGGCACCGATATCCTGCCCTGCAATCCCTCCCTGCATTCCAGCATTCAGCATCAAAGAAGCAATATGACTGTCACTGGCCGCGCTTTCACACTCTTCACTGTCCAATGCATTACCTGGCTCTGCTGCATTTGCCCCGTTCAAGGCTGACCGGGCTTCCACCTGCCCCTGAACAGCAGCCATTAACGAAGCGCCGATAGCCCCATGTTCACCTGGCAGTTCAGCCGGTTGATACTGCCTGGGCAGGTCTTTAACACCAACCACACCATGAGGGTGCAAAATCGTCATGCGTTCAACCAGGTTGGCCAACTCACGGACATTCCCCGGCCACTGATACTGCATCAAGGCATGAATGGCGGCAGAATTAAAGCGAACGGAGCCACGCTTGCTGGCCTCAAGCCTGCCAATCAATTCATTTAACAAAAACGGAATATCTGAAGCACGCTCCCGCAATGACGGCATTTCAATTGGGAAAACATTCAGACGATAGAAAAGGTCCTGACGAAAAGCGCCAGTGGCGATCATATCTTCCAGGTTACGATGAGTCGCTGCCAGAATACGCACATTGGTTTTTAACGTACGTGTACCACCCACACGTTCATAACTCTGCTCCTGAATCACTCGTAGCAGTTTGACCTGCATCGGTAACGGCATATCACCGATTTCATCCAGGAACAGGGTGCCACCTTCCGCCAGTTCAAAGCGCCCCACGCGAGTAGAAATTGCACCGGTGAATGCGCCTTTTTCATGGCCGAACAGCTCGCTTTCCAGCAGATCTGGGGGAATGGCACCACAGTTTATCGGTACAAAAGGCTTATCAGCCCGTGCGGAGTTGGCGTGCAGGTTCCTGGCCACCACCTCTTTACCGGTACCTGATTCACCGGTAATCAATACCGTCACTTCGGTATCTGCCACCTGGGACATAATCTGGCGAATCTGATGCACATGGTGTGAATCTCCCACCAGACTGTGGAAAACATTATAATCGCGGACCGATGCAAGTTCCCGCAGGCGGGCATAGTGTTCACCGTAAACCTGAGCCTTGTGCAGGCTGTCGAGAACAGGTTGATACTGCAGGGGAAGTGACAGACCTGCTACCACACGCGCGGCAACCGGTTCTGATAATACCAGCGGCTGCTGGTGGTACAGATAAACCAGTGGCACACCATCATGCCACTGCACCAGTTCATTCAGAAGCTCGGTGGAATCCTGGGCACAGTAGTCACCAACCAGCACCATTTTGACCTGATCACCATCCAGCGCCTTGTCTGCCAGTGATTTTCGCCACTTGTCCCGGCATAACCGGATTGTCGGCTCTCCCAGGAACCTTAATATTGTCTGGAGCTCTTGCGCCAGTGAATCGTTATCTTCTATCAGTAGTATGTCAGTCATCCCACAACTCGGCACGCGTACCGATAGCCCCCGCTATATTCGTCACTCTTGTAGCTGATCTCATTGCTTTTTAACAATTAGACACTGCCAGCTTACCATGAGTCAAACCGGATATGCGGAGAATTTCACTTACATTGTGGAACTGCGACCTGGCTCAATTTCTTCCCAGCCGGACTTTACGGTACGCATAAGCTCTGACACCTCATCAAGGAGGCCAATGTCATTATTCAGGTTAGCCTCCAGCAGACGCCGCTGCATGTAGTCGTACAGACGATCGAGGTTTTCCGCGTACTCTGGGGACTGCTGGCGGTCAAGACTGCCCTGCAAGCCTTCAATAATGTTAGTCGCCTTGCTGATCATGCGACCCTTAAGGCTGATGTCTTTCCTTTCAATCGCAGACCGGGCCTGAGCCAGACGATCCAGCGCGCCCGCCATTAACATCAGTATCAACCGGTGAGGTGAAGCATCTTCCACCTGGCCGACATTGTTAACCTGTTGATATTGCGCGATTGCGCCGCTGGGTGAATACATAAAACATCCTCATTATCTGGATAGTTAATAGACAGTGATTTAATAACTCGTTACGACTGCTCACGACCTGACGCCAGCGCCTCCAGCATGGGTAGCTGCGCCTCCAGGAAGTCCATGGTGCTGTTAAAATTGGAAATAATAATTTCATTGGCAAAAAACGATGCCTGCAGGCGACTTTCCGTGGCTGCCAGCCTCTCTGCCAACTCAACACGCTTTTCCGCAATCCGCTCCAGCTCAAGATTCAGAGAGTCCGTCCGGCCTGTCATCAGGCCATCACTGGCAAACATGCTGTCGATAAGTTCAGTCGTCTGGCTGGCCAGACCACGGAAGAAATCAATGGTACCTCTGCTGCCGACAGCACCATCTGTAATACGCAGCCGGATGCCACTTGCCGGGTCTGCATCGCCGCTGGCTTTTGTGCCTGAGGCGCTTTGTGCACCACTGCCAGTGACCAGGCCAAAGACCGTACCAGCATTGCCTGACAGGCTGGCAACACTGACCTGGGATGCTTCCCCACGACTTTGAGAGGTAAATCGGAAGCCACCACTGTCAGCATCATAAGTTACTGCTACGGCGGCCCCGGCTGCCAGCAAGGCCGGATCATTATTGATCGCATTGGTCAGCAAATCTGCCACGTTGTCAGGATCCGTGTCAGCAATGACACCCAGTGAGATCGTACCGGAGAGCGTACCATCGACACGCAGCCTGAACTCATCACCGGATGTGCTGGTCGATAAGTCACCAAAAGGGGCATTCAGATAATAACCGGAGGTCGCTGGCGTTATGCCATCAGAAGCTGTCAGCACCTGACCATTGCCTTCAGCCTGCAAACCATTGATGGTACCGGCCACATTCAGGCCTCGAATTGATGTCACAGGCTCTGCATTGCCGTCAACAAAGCCAAGCCGCGTAGCGGCAGCCAGGTTAACATCACCAAACACAATCTCATCGCCAGCCGAGCCGGTACTGATGGTCAGCCCGGCGGTACCACTGTCGGCGTCGTATTCATACCCGACCGTGAGATCAATGCCTTCACCGGCGAAAGCGCCATCCAGCAAAGACTCCACGGCAGTTATCAATTCATCTGCTGTGTTATAGGTAACCGGCGTACCGGCATCACCTGGTAATGTCAGCAATCCGGAATCCACGCCATTAATGCTGACACTGAACTGAGTATCGCTATCCACCGTCATGGCGGCATTCAAAGGATCGCTGCTATTGCCAGTGGTGGTAGCCAGCGCTGAATTGAACAGTCCCTGATACGGCCCCTGCCCCTCTTCCACCAGCCCCAGCGTTGCCGCAGCCGCGCTGTCAATGCTGATCATGCGAATGACAGACTCTTTACCATACCGGTTAGAGGTCATTTCCATGCGTGATTCACTGGCGTTATAACTCACCGTGACGGAGTTGGCTGAGCTGCGTAAATCTGAATGGCTGTTGATCTGACGCTGAACTTCTTCGGCCAGCAGATCAGCCGTTGCATAGTCTCCTTCGGTCAGGGAGATATCGACTTCCACGCCGTTGACCAGAATATTGAACTGATTATTACTGTCATCGATGGTGATATTGCCACTGGCCAGGCTGTCTACCGAAATGCCTTCATAACGGCCTGCGGTCGCCATCCGGGTCACTTCAACATCGTAACTGCCCGGCTGTGTTGCCGTTGAACTAGTGATAAAGCTGATATCATCGTCAGAAGGCTGGCCAGTGGTGGCAAACAGCGCTGTTACCGCTTGCGGGTCATCTGCGAAGGCCGCACGGAACTCTGCCGCATCAAACTCCATGAGGTAATCATTAAACTGGTTTGTGGTGACGCCGACCTCGGCTAATGAGCCATACGTGTTGCCCAGCGAAAAGGATCGCAAGGCGTTATTCACCGAGTTCATTGCCGTGCGCAGCGCCCGATCTCCGCTCAGCACACTGCCCTGGCCATTGTCCCCCGCATCCGGGTCAAATGCCGTCAATACATCGGCCATGGTCTTCAGGGCATTGTAGTTGTCCACCACGCCCTGTACTTTCTCTACCAGTTCACCGGGATCCTTACTGATACTTAGCGTCACCGGTCCGGCAGTGGCTGCCTTCAGGTTCAGGGTGACACCCGGGATCACACCAGCAACGAGATTGTTATCGCGTGATATGTTGAGTCCGTTAACGGTAAACTCAGCATCCTGGGCAGCCTGGGTCTGCTCCATGGACTGACTTGACTGGTTAAAATCGAATACAGAGAGCGCCGCAGCGCCAGACGCTGTAATTTCCAGACTGTTTTCAGCCCCTCCCTGCTCGCTTGTCATCAACAAACGATAACCACTGCCATCATCGACAATAGTGGCCTGTACGCCAAAATCAGCGTCATTGATCGCATCACGAATCCCGGCCAGCGTGTTATTACTGCTGTCGATCGTGATCGCCCGGGATTGCGCGTCCTCATTGACGGTGAAGCCCTGATAGACATCGCTGCCATCAATATCCGTGGTACCAAAACGAAAGGTCAACGTGCCCACACCAATCGCTTCGCTCGTGGACTCATAGGATTGGGAAACGATGGAGTGCTGCTGCGCCAATTGCCCTACCTGGACGCTATAGCTGCCGGACTCGGCAACACTGCTGGCGGTTGCTGACAAGGCTTCACTGTTGCTGGACGTGACCTGGCTGGCATTAAAGGCCGACAGACTGGTGAGTCCGCGTATGGATGAATTCAGCGTGGATAGCGCACTCTTGACTTCACCCAGGGCTTCCAGACGAGCTTCGGCGATAGCCTGATCGGAATCCAGGCGAGCCACTGCTGGAGCACGCTCGGCTTCCACCAATTGTTCAAGCAGCTCGCTGGTCAGCAGGCCGGAACCAATACCCAGTGACTGAATACTCGCCATATCTTGTCGTTGCCTCTCATCAAATAGGTAGCCGAATGAATCGACTGACAATCATGCTCAGCAATTTCCAGGCCAGCTATCGCCAGGAGCCAGCCCATCTTTGTTAACAACTTGCCAACGCCCTGCAGACTCAGTAGGAACAATGAGTTAACCGGGCAGGTCACCAAGGTTATCGACCCGAGTCGCAGAATCTTGACTCTGACAAGGCGGCAAAAAACTGCCCGCCACTTGCGACAAACGGTCGGTTTTTGCCGTCCTTCATGCATTGAGTCGACCTGCTGAAACCGCTAGAATCAGAGCAAGGCACAGGAGAAGATGCTATGTTCAAAAACAAAGTGGCCAACAAAGCCACGAATAAAGCCATGAAGAAAGCCGCGATTGCTACCCTGGCATCACTAGGGGTTCTGGCAGTCAGCGCTACCATCACGGCCCAGGACGATTACGTTCCCCCAATGACAGACTACGGGGTACCTGATCTGCAAGGCGTATGGCGAAATGCCACTGTGACACCATTAACCCGCCCGGAAGAACTGGGTACCCAGCGAGCCTACACTCGCGAAGAAGCCGCGATGCTTGAGCGCGCAGCCCAGCAGGCCGTAGAGGACGACAACGAGCCCCTGGATCCTGACCGCCCGCCACCGCCTGCCGAAGATTTGCCCCCAGTGGGCAACTATGACCTGTTCTGGACTGACCGTGGCATGTTCATGCCAACTATTGATGGCGAATACCGTACCTCTATCATCATAGATCCTCCCAATGGCCAGATGCCCGACTACACTGATGAGTTCCTGGCGCGGCGTGCCGAAGAAAGAGCCAATGGCCCGGGCCCTTTTGATGGACCGGAAGGCCGTGGCCTGGGTGAACGTTGCCTGCTGTCATTCGGCTCCAACTCCGGCCCCCCCATGCTGCCGGTGATGTACAACAGTCATTATCAGATTGTGCAATCCCCCGGTTACGTCGCGATAAACGTCGAGATGGTGCATGACACTCGCATCATCCGCATCCAGGATGAACATGACCCGCATGCTGGTGTCATGAACAAATGGATGGGCGATTCCATTGGTCGCTGGGAAGGCAACACGCTGGTCGTGGAAACGCGTCACTTTCACCCGCAACAAAGCTTTCGCGGGGCTTCCGAAAACCTGACTGTCATTGAAAAATTCCGGCGCTCGGAAGATGACAAGATTATTTATACCTTCACGGTGAATGATCCGACCACATTCGAATCAAGCTTCACCGGTGAATTACCACTGTCTTCCTATGATGAGCCGTTGTATGAATATGCCTGTCATGAAGGCAATTATGCATTGGCAGGCACACTGGCTGGTGCACGACGTGCTGAACGGGAAGAAGCGGAGCAGCAAGACAGCAATTGACGTTAAAACCACTCAGTTATTAACTGACTGAGACATGAAAAGGCGATGTATACTCAGTGTGCATCGCCTTTTTTGTCACTGCTTTGCTAAAAAGAGGAAAGGGTTAAAAGCTAAAGACATGAATGCTAAGTGATCTCAAACCTGGGTGCGAAATAAAGACAGGGATTCTTCTTCGTCCAGTTTTCGGGCCAGCTCCAGCACTTCTTTGCTGTTTATCTGACGCAGCACTCGCTGCGACTCACGATCAAGCACTGTCACAGTAGGCTCACCGCTTTCAGGATCAAAATCGAAGACAAGATCACGCTTAACATTTTGCACGTAGTCATTCAGACGTGACACCGCCTCTTCGGTATCGCGCTCCAGTTCTTCTGGCGTGCTGACGATATACCTGGGCTGCTCTTCCGCATGAGACTCTTCTTTACTACCTTGCTTTCCCTGGCGTGATTCTTTTCCAGTTTGTTTGTCTGAGTTGACCGACTGTCCGGAGTGCTTGCCGCTTTCAGCATCCACCTCCGTATCCACCGAATCAACGGACTGTACGCGCTCCCTCGCCGTTCGGGCGGGTTCAAATCGGGTGATACTGATCTCGCTCACAGCAGAACTCCCAAAGTGCACATCTGGCAGGAATTACCGATGGCATACCCAAGACTAGTCAGACAGAAACTTCGGATATTCCTTATCCGAAAATGAAAAATCCGCCCGGCTCTTACCTTGATATCGGTAATCTCCGGGCGGACTTTAGGTTAATTTGCTGGCTGGGTCAGATTAATCTGACTGACCCTGGTTAACGTCGATTAACTCAGATCAAACCAGCCTGATTAACCGGCCAGATTAACCCAGCAGCTGCAGTACTTGCTGGCTGGAGGCATTCGCCTGGGCCAACATGGAAACACCTGCTTGCTGCAGTGCCTGGTTACGCGCCAGGTTGGCAGCTTCAGCTGCGAAGTCAGCATCCTGGATTCGAGAGTTTGCAGCGGAGAATTTCTCAGCCGTTGCAGACAGGTTCTCGATTGTCGCGTTAAAGCGGTTCTGAACCGCACCCAGCTCGGAACGTGCTGATGTGATTGAACTCAGCGCGTTATCGATAGTTTCCAGTGCATCTGTTGCACCTTTCTGCGTACCCAGGTCAACTTCAGTCAGACGCTGGCCAGTTTCGGCACCGCCGTATGTACCCGCTTCAAAACCCAGGCTTTCCAGTGCAGCGTTGCCGTTCTCGCCGCCAGAGACGGTGAATTTACCGCCTGATTCCAATGACACGGTAGAGTAAGTTGTCACAGCATTGACATCTGCATCATCACCGGAAGTAGCGTAATCATCTGCACCAACAGAGGCTGCATCAAGGCCAAACATCGCTGCAGTTGGACCAGCACCTGTGTTAGCAGCAGCATCTGTATCCAGAGCCATGGCAATGTTTCGGCCATCAGCAGCTGTCAGCGTGAGACCCTGACCATTGTCTTCTGCAACAACACCAGTCTGTCCAGATACTGAGTTAATCTGAGATACAGCGTAGGCGCGGTTCTCTTCAGCAGTACCCTGTACTGTCATGTCGATATCGACACCATTAATTGTCAGCGTACCAGTATCACCAATAGAGCCAGCCGGAGCGGCAGTTGTCGTACCTTCAACTACATTTTCGTTTGCAGTTGCAGTTACGCCAGTTGCATCAGAGGCTTTGTTAATTGCCTCTGCGATTGCGATTGCAGAGCCTTCTTTGGCACTGGAATCTGCTCCGGCGTAAGAAGCGGTGTCATCACCTGCACTGGCAGCGCCAATGCTGATGCCGTTGATAACCATGTCACCTGAAGCCAGTGTGGCTGCAGTAGCGCCGGCTGTATCCGTCGCAGTCACTGTTTCAGACGCAGTGGCAGACTCACCAGCTTTATAAGTACCTGCGGTGAAACCGGCATTGGCAACATCACTGCCACCAATTTCAATGCTGTCCACACCAGACTGAGCCACCAGTGTCACGCCACCTGTATAAGTACCTGCTGATGCCAGACCAGTTGTCGCCTCATCAAGCGTTGTGAAACTCAATTCGATATTACGACCGTCAGCTGCTTCAAGTGTGACACCGAGAGCATCATCACCTGTATCAACTGCAGTAACACCCGTCAAATCAGATTCAGCGTTAATCGCAGCAACTACCGACGCACGGCTGGATGCGGCATCGTCACTGGTGTCGATAGCAATCTGGGTACCATTGATGGTAACTGAGCCTGAAGTTGCAGACGCTGTCATTGACGAGCCAGCAGCGACATTGGTGTCAACCACGGCTGTAACACCTGATTGATCAGATACACGGTTAATGGCTTCTGCTTTTGCAATTGCACTGGTGTTGGCTGCGTCTGTTGAAGACGCATCATCAGAGGCACGTGTTGCACCAACAGATACACCGTTGATGGTCAGCTCACCGTTTTGCAGGGCGCTGTCAGTGGCAGTAGAAGTGACACCGTTCTTGGTAGACACACCCAATGAGTCAGCCTGCAGGTTACCGATAGATACGTCGATGGTTTCACCCGCGTTGGCGCCGATCTGGAAAGAAGACTCGTAAGAGCCGTCCAGCAGTTTTACGCCGTTGAAGTTTGCTGAATCCGCAATACGACCGACTTCTGCGATCAGGGCCTGTGCTTCTGCGTTGATTAGTTCACGGTCCTCAGGACCGTATGAACCGTTAGCAGACTGCACTGCCAGCTCACGTACACGTTGCAGTGAGTCAGTCATGGAACCCATGCTGGATTCGGCTGTTTCTGCCAGAGAGATACCGTCGTTAGCGTTTCGAACCGCAACGTTCAGACCTTTGATCTGTGACGTAAAACGAGTCGAAATTGCCAGACCGGCAGCATCGTCTTTAGCACTGTTGATGCGCAAACCAGAGGACAGCCTTTCCAGAGCCTGGTTAGTACCAGCCTGCGAACTGTTGAGGTTTCGCTGCGCGTTAAGTGAAGCAATGTTGGTATTGATGACTTGTGCCATGCTGTTAACTCCTAAGGTTTACTCTTAAAAACCGGACCGCATTGCTGTGTTTAAAACCGCTCACTGCTATGCGTTACCCCTATTAACGACACGTGAAAACAAAGCTTTAGGCACTAAAGTCAATAATTTACCGGGCTCGACAGAAATTTTTTTTCTTTAGCGTTTTTTTTGCCTATCCCGTATGATATTCGTCAACATTTCCGGAAAAAACGTTATCGGCCGGTCTGGCCAAAGCCTGAACTTATGAGCGAATCCGCTAAAAACCCTGAAAAACCCGCGCCTGAGCCAGCCGCTTCAATACAGCAGCAATGGCAATTAATACAGCAGATGTCACAACAACTGCACAACCTGACCCGACAAAAAGCCTGGGATCAGGTTGCCGCCCTGCAGAAAAAAAGAGAGCTCGCATTGGAAAGTTTTTTTAAAAACGACATTCCAGCCGAGTTGGCTGCAGGGATTGCCGAAGATGTGAGAGTGATGTTGGAACAGGAACAAGCCATCAGGGATGAAGTACAGGTACATCAATCATCCTTGATGAAAGAATCTGTGCATCTGAAAAAACTACAGCAGCGCGGCCGCTCCTATCTGGCAATGAGCCAACTTAAGCGTGACTAACCCGAGTTTCTGCAACAGCATACTTATATATGATAAACACACGCTGCTACGCTGCAAAGAAAGGAAAACTGCCGGTTTGTGCTAACAAACCAGCAGGGCCTGATACGAATGCCTTAAAGCATATTAAAGAGTGACAACCGAGTAATCTTTGTGAAAGTGGTTTGTGCCGCTTCCAGCACAAAGCTTTCTTCGGACAGCTGGCTGATCGCCGCAGCATAATCAAGGTCTGCCAGCTCTGAGAGCGACTGACTGACCAATAGTTCGAAATCCGCGTTACTGGCCTGCGCCGCTTCTGTCTGGTTTAATCGCGCACCAATGGCCGCAGTGGTTTTCAACACCTGATCCTGACCACGATTGAGGTTTTCCATGGCAACGTTCATTTCGGCTTTGAGCGCATCATCCGACAAACCGTTCTGCGAGGCTTTTAGCGTCTCCACGTAGTCCTGCAACCCTTCCAGCAACCCCTTCTGGTTGGTGGAACCCAGCGTGAAGCTGTCGCCTTCTGCCGGTCGGCCGTCTATGCGGAATGCCATACCCGCGACCTCGATCTCTCGGCCTGAAACATAGGGAATGTTCTGTGCCAACACCCGACCATCTTCTACCTGTTTAATGGTGTAATTTAATCCAGGTGGGTTGATTTCATTAGCAGGACGAAATTCAACAATCGCCGACCCGGGGTGGAATTTGTCAAACTGTTCCTGATTGCGAATACTGGCCTTGCTGATGTTAGCCGGAGGCTGTGCTGTATTGGCATCATTTGCACTGGTATTCACCCCGGGCCTTGCACTTTTGATATTGACGAAAAGGTCATAACCAGAGTCGTTGGCGGCCACAGATGTCACCGGGCCGATTTGTACAAAACGTTGTCCCTGGTCACCCTGGTATACATACTTGCCTTCATTGTCTTTAACGAAAGGTTGAGTACTGCCTTTATTCCCGGAGAACAAATACTCACCGCCAGCATCTTTCGAATTCATGTACTGAGCCATGGCATCAACCACTGATTCCAGTTCGACGGCGATATAGCCTCGCTGATCACCGGCAAGCGCCCCGTTACCTGACTGCGTGACCAGTTCCTGGGCTTTCTGAATCAGGTCATTAATACCACCCAGCGCTACTTCTTCGCGTTGCAGACGGCTGGAGAGGCCGGAAATACTGTTATTGTATTTCTCAATACTGGCCATCTCCTGATTCAGCTGCAAAATACGGGTAGCGGCTATCGGATCATCTGCCGGTGTCAGCACCCGTTTATTGGAGGCGATCTGCTGCTGTGTCTTACTGACCGCTGTCTGTGCATCCAGGATCGGATTCAGACCGCGGTTAAAGAGCTGACTGGTCGACATGCGTACTGCCATGGGAATACTCCTGAATTAATCTATAACCGCATCAGTACATCGAAGAGATCACGCGCCAGCGTGATCAGTCGCGCAGAGGCATTGTAATGTTGTTCCAGTTGAATCAGGCGGGCGGCCTCTTCTTCCAGGTTTACGCCACTGACCGACTGCATGGCATCCATTGACTGGCGCAGCATCGATTCACCGGCATTCTGATTGATTCGTGCCTGACTGGTCAGGATGCCAACGCTTTCGGCTAGCTGACCATAACTGTCCTGGAAGCTCTGATTACCGTCCGAGAACAGCTTGGCATCACCCAGCGCCAGCATGGCACTGCCATTACGGTTATCCGCCGTAGCGTCATTGTTATAGCCGATCACAAAGCTGTCGCCTGCCTTGGGCTGGCCTTCGGGGCCACTGCCACTGGACATGGTTACCTGGATGCCCAGATAGTTCGAGACACCCGAAGGTGTTGACCCGAACACACCATTGGCCTGGTTGGTTTGCATCTGTGAGTTAGCAGCCAGCTGTACATCTACGCGCCCGCCTACCGTCATATCCAGTGCTGGATCTCCCGGTGCCGGTGCATTTACCAGTTGGGCTGCGTCACCGGCCCGGAAACTGCCATCACCATCCACCTGGAACTTGAAATCAGCCCCGCTGGTCGCATTGATGGTCAGGTTCGTACCGTCGCTTTTCGCATAGATACCCTGAACCTTCAGGTCAGGGCTGTTGTTGATCCGGTCACGCAGGAAATCCGCAGTCAGCGGCGAAGGCACAGGGTCAGCTGTCGCCTCTCCCGGCATGACAAAACCAGGGTCCGTCAGGTTGACACCATTTAAAGACAGCTCCAGCCCAGCTCCGCTAAAGTCATTCATGATAATGCTGTTGTAGGCAGTGGCATTGACACCGCTCAGACTATTGAGGCGGCGGGCCATACTTTCAGCAGATTCATCCGCACCGAGAGTCAGACGCTGCTCACGAATAAATCCGGTTTCCGGGTCGGTGGTCTGAACACTCACCTGCTCGCCGGGATAACCATTATTGGCGCTGCCCATTACAATCTGCCCTACCGCAGTTCCCTGACTTACGATGGTTTGTCCACCCGGATCACTGGGAAACAAGGCATTATTGGAACCCGGGACAAAAGGCAGGTTCGACATCGGTGGTGTCAGCGCTTTAGGGTTCGCCGGATCAGAGTAATCCAGCACTTCATAGGTCGTTGCTGATGTAAAACGAACCATCAGTGGTGGATCGAGCTGGCCCTTCTTGTCAAACAGGTCGGTACTGATATCCTGAACGGAAGAGCTGAGTACCTGCGCCCCGCCCTGGTTGGCTGGACTGGCGCTGACCCGGACCGGGGAAGCAAAGGCAAATTCTTCCGCACGGCTAATCTGCACATTGAGGTCAGTGGCACCATTGCGGGTGGGCTGTAACAGAAAGCGATCACCACTACGGAATGAACCACCTTCAAAGTTTATCGAGAAGCCGTCCATTGATGCTGTCTGAGGATAGCTCGTGGGTAATATGCCCTGGCTCACAACCTCATTATCACTGAGACGTGTCACGGTATATTCCCGCCCCGGCCCAGTAAAACGCAACTCATAGTCGCTGGCTTTTAACTGGCTCAGATCATCCAGGGTGACATTCAGGTTTCTGTCAGCCGGCGGCAGGTTATCCATTGACGCCTTAACCCGGTTACGGGCCACCTGGGCATTGTTCACGTCAGTAAAGACATTACCCCCCAAACTTCCTTCAAGATCCATGCCCAGGCGATTCTGCTCATTAATACTGGCCGCCACACCGGTCGCCAGCAACCCCAGCGATGATGCTGCAGGCTCCAGTGCCTCTTCCCGGAACCGTAACAGTGCTCCCGCCTGCCCGCCAGTCATCAGCTTGTTGACAACCTGGGTTCCGGCTCGGGATTCAAACACAAGGTCGTAACGGCTTGCATCAGTGCTACCCGGCACAGCTTTGACAGACTGCAAAGAACTGCCGACCACCAGCGCCTGACCCTGACCAATAAATACATCCAGCCCGCCATCTTCTCGATCAACTGTATTCACCTGCACGTATTCACCCAACTGACGCACCAGCATGTCGCGCTGGTCCATCATGTCATTGGGCTGAACCCGGCCGTCATTACCCATGGCATCGCCAATCAACTGATTAAGTTCGGATATCTGTTTGCCCAATGAGGTGATGTTTTCAGCAACGCCAACCAGTTGTTTATTGACCGCTGTATTCTGATCCTGCAGTCGCGACTCGACGGCTTTAAAACCGGACGTCAACTGCTTGGCCTGCGTTAACAGTAATTCGCGCCCCAGCATGGAGCCCGGGTCATTGATTGATTCATTGACGGCGTCAAAGAAATTATTGAGATAACTGGCAATATTGGTTTGTTCCGACGCCAGCAGGTTATTAATCTGAGAGACCTGGGACAAATAGGTGTCGGCCTCACTCAGTGTGCCAATATCGCGTATCACCTGATCCTGCAGATACTTTTCGGTATGCCGGATAATCTGGTCAATATTGACACCGGTACCGAGGTATCCTGCCGATGTCTTCAGCGCAGAGTTGGTACTTTGCTGAATCGACTGACGACTGTAGCCTTCTGTATTGGCGTTAACAATGTTGTTACCGATTACCGACATTGCTGCCTGGTTTAGACGAATGCCGGTAATTGCTGTATTCAATAAGTCACTCACCGAATGACACTCCCTGAATTCGTCGCCTCAATGGCGGGGTGACGCATAACTGCTTTAATCTTCTCGGCATACGCAGGATCTGTGGCATAGCCAGCTTCCTGCAGGCGCTCAGCAAACAGCTCACTGTCGACACCGGCATTGAGCGCATCGGAGTAACGGCCATTGCTGCGAAGCACGTTGGCATAGTCGCGGAAGCTGTCTTCAAAGGAACCATAGGCGCGGAACTGCGCACGCTCGCGCTGCACCATGCCATCCCGATACTCCAGCGTGGACACTTCTACCTGAGAGCCGGACCAGTTCGGGCTGGACTTGATACCGAAGAGGTTATGAGACTCATGGCCGTCACGACTACGAATCATTTTTTGTCCCCAACCAGTCTCCAGTGCCGCTTGCGCCAGCAGCACTTTACTGTCCACACCCAGTTCGCCAGCCACTTTTCTGGCAGCAGGCTCAAGTGCCCTGACAAAATCTTCTGGTTGCTCAAAGGCTGCTGCGTTATTAATGACAGGAGCCTGTTGCTGAACAGCGTTCGGGGCCTGAGACTGATTGGGCATTTGGCTTTGCACTGGCACCCGGTAGGATGGCAGAGGAAATTCCTGACCCTGATTATTGTCTCCGGCATCAAGACGACCGACTTCGCCTTCACTTGATGCGTTGATGTCATAGCGCTGACTTAACTGCCGGTATAACTGGTCGGCCAGACCAACACCACCCGTTTCGGATAGGTGCAGGCCCAGTTGCTGATCGAAGTTCTGCCGGTGAAATTTCATCTCATTACTGTTTGTATAGTTATCACCAAACAGGACATCTTCACTGGCACGCATGCTTTTAAGCATCATGTTCAAAAACATTGCCTCAAACTGCTGAGCAACCTGTTTCAGGCCTGCCGCCTCATTTTCACGACCTAACTGCCGGATATTGTTCAATCCGGACAGGTCGGTAAAAACGCTGGCATCATTTACAGACATGGTCATGATGAAATCTCAACTCACCCGCTAAGCGGCTTAAATAACGATCAGATCGGCACGCAGTGCGCCGGACTGTTTCAGGGCCTCCAGGATTGCCGCCAGGTCGCCCGGCGCAGCACCAACGGCATTTATCGCCTGCACAATATCTGACAAGGTTGAACCGGTATCAAACAGGAACATGCGGTTGCTTTCCTGTTCTATATCGATATCAGTCTGTGGCACGACGGCGGTTTCACCGTCAGAGAACGGGCCGGGCTGACTGACGCCAAACCCTTCTGAAATGGTCACACTCAGGCTGCCGTGCGTAATAGCGGCCGGCGACACACGCACATGCTGACCAATGACAATCGTACCCGTGCGCGAATTGACGATTACCCTGGCAGCTTCTTCGCCCTGATCCACCTGGATATTTTCGAGCTCAGCCACGTAAGCAACCCGTGCCTGCGAATCCAGCGGAGCCCGGACTTTAACGGAAACCGCATCCAGTGCTGTCGCTGTACCCTGCCCCATAAAGTCATTGATGGCTCGGGACACACGACGCGCAGTGGTGAAGTCAGCACGTTTGAGATTAAACGTGATGGAATCACCCTGGTTAAATGCGGTTTCCACTTCTTTGACCGTAGAGGCGCCACCGGGAATACGTCCGACACTGGGCACGTTGATGGATACACTGGAACCATCCGCACCCTGAACGCCCAGCCCACCGACGATCAGATTTCCCTGGGCAATGGCATAAACCTCTCCATCCACACCCATCAGGAAAGTACGCTCCAATGTACCGCCTCTAAGGCTGGCCGCATTGGCCAAAGAGGAAACAGTGACATCAATGGACTGACCGGGCTTGGCAAACGCAGGCAATTCCGCCTGTACACTAACCACAGCAATGTTACGCGTCTGAAAATTCGAACCTGGAGGAATGGGAATCCCAAACTGATCCAGGTAAGCGCGGAATGACTCGGCAGTAAAAGGTGCCTGGGTTGTCTGGTCACCTGTACCATCAAGCCCTGTAACCAGACCCACACCTACCAACTGGTTAGCCTGCACACCCTGCAACGTTGCGATATCTTTGATGCGATCCGCCTGGGAGAGCGGCATCGCTAGAAACTGGCCAACGACGATCAACAGGCTTAACAGCAGATTTTGTCTTTTTTTGAATCTGACATTTCTCATCATTCTCACCTGTTATTTACAGTGGCCACCAAGGACCAACAAAGAAGCGGCTTAACAAGCCGGGTTCGTTGACATCAGCCAATGATCCTGTGCCGCTGTATGCAATACGGACATCCGCAATACGCGTAGAAGCGATGGTATTGTCCGGTGAAATGTCCTGCCGACGAACCAGTCCACTGATGCGAATAAACTCGTTACCCCGGTTCAACTGCAACCACTTTTCACCACGCACCTCCAGCAAACTGTTTGGCAGCACATCGGTAACTGTGACAGTGATATTGCCAATTAACTGATTGCTCTGATCACTGTTGGCAGAGCCACCGAACTCAGAGCCACTGCCCAGGCTGCTGGCCGTATCAAGTCCGGTTTCAAACAAGCTCATGTTCGGTACTGTGGTATTGCTCTCTTTACTGTAGGAAGTACCGGATGATTTTCTTGCTGTGGTTGCCTCATTCAAGTTAATGGTCAGCACATCACCCAGACGATGGGCGCGACGCTGATACAAATTACTGGCAGTCGCCGGCTGATAAATGGCACCCGGGATTGCCTGTTGCTGTGCCCTGGGCTGTGACCAGACCGGAGCGTACTGGGGATCACCCGGCTCAGGTGGCATCGGCATTTGATAAGCGCAGGATGCCATCAGGCTGATAAGTAGCAGGCTAAGTATTCGTAAACTTTTATGCATCTTGCTTCTCCGGGTGTTCACTATTCTCTGCAAGGTTGATTAGAGGTTCTGCGTCACGAACTGCAGCATCTGATCAGCTGTCGAGATTGCCTTTGAGTTCATCTCGTAGGCACGCTGAGTCGTAATCATGTCAACCAGTTCTTCCACCACTTCGACATTCGAACTTTCCACAGAGCCCTGGGCCAATCTACCCATACCATTTTGCCCAGGTGTGGACTGTTGCGGATTACCACTGGCAATCGTTTCGGAGTAGAGGTTGCCACCCATCGCCTGCAGGCCTGAGGGGTTAACAAAGTCGACCAGATTGATATTGCCAATGTTCACCGGCTCAGGCTGACCTGGCAGTTTCACGGTCACGACACCGTCCTGGCCCACAGTAATCGTCTGTGCATCAGCAGGCACTGTCAGCCCTGGATTCAGTATGTGGCCCTGACCGGTCACGATTTCACCGTTGGCATTCACCTGAAACTGGCCGTCACGGGTATAGGCTGAACTGCCATCTGGCATCATGATCTCGAAAAAACCGCGACCATTAACACCGATATCCAGTGCCTCACCTGTGGTTTGCAGAGCGCCTTGAGTGAACAGCTTCTGGCTGGAGCTAACTCGAACACCGGTACCAATTTGCATGCCTGAAGGCAGCTCGGTTGACTGTGATGAGCTGGCACCGGGCTGACGCTGAATCTGATACAGCAGGTCTTCAAAGACCACACGGTCTTTCTTGAAACCGGCAGTTGCGACGTTGGCCAGGTTGTTGGAAATCGCTGCCAGGCGAGTGTCCTGGGCGCTCAGACCGGTCTTGGAAATATACAGTGCTGCGTGCATGTTCTTTGCTCCTGTCAGTCACCCGTGATGGGTCAACTGCCTCGATTCATTACTGTGATTGCAATAGTCGTGCCGATGCTGCTGAATTCTCATCAACGGTTTGCATCATGCGTACATTCATCTCATAGCCACGAGTCAGCGCGATCATGTCGACCATGGCATCGACCACATTGACGTTACTGGTTTCCAGGTAACCGTTGACCACCTGAATTTCAGCATTGGCGGGGGTTTCACCCCCATCACGGCGGCGCAACAGACCATCCGTACCTTTCACCAGCTCAGCGGGTTGAGCATCGACCAGCTTGATGCGATCGACCATGGCCAGTACTTCCGCCCCCTGGCCCAGCTCCTGAACAGACAAGGTGCCATCCTCACCGATGTGTACCGTCTCATGCGGCGGCAGCACAACGGGCCCATTATTGCCGAGCACGGGCAAACCATTGCCGGTTTGCAGTTCACCAAACACAGACAATTTCAGGTTGCCGGCACGAGTGTAGGCTTCACTGCCATCCGCCGCCTGAACCGCAATCATGCCTTCACCGCGAACCGCGATATCCAGCATGTTACCGGTCTGTTCCAGGTTGCCCCGACTGAAGTCAGTACCCGGATTCTCAGTCATGCTGTAGGCACGGCTGGGCATGCCGGGACCAAACACAGACATGGCTCTGGCCTGGGCCAGGTCGGCCTGAAAACCAGTGGTACTGGCATTGGCAAGGTTATTGGAAACGATTGCCTGCGCTTTCATCGCCTGCGTCGCTCCGGTCATGCCGATGTACAATGCCTTATCCATGTGTCGCTCCCGTATACCCTGTCAATGGCAAATCAATATCAGTGATTAAAGGTTGATAATGGTTTGTGTCGCATCATCCGTTGCCGAGATGATCTGTGCCGCCGCCTGATAGTTGCGCTGAGAAATAATCAGCTGTACCAGTTCGGTTGGCAGGTCGACGTTAGAGTCTTCCAGTGCACCAGACTGAATGGCGCCCAGACCTGCAGTACCCGCACCCGATACAGAAGCAGCACCTGATTCACTGGTTTCAGCAAACTTGGAACCACCCAGGTTGGCCAGGCCGCTGGGGTTGGCAAAGTTGGCCAGTGCCACCTCACCCAGAACACGAGACTGTCCGTTAGAGAAGCGAGCGGATACCAGACCACGCGTATTCACTTCCAGACCGGTCAATTGACCTTTGGAGAAACCATCCTGGTTGTTGGACTGTACCGAGAAGTCACCACCGAAAGCCGTCATTTGCGACAGATCGATGCTGAAGTTAGAGTTGGTCAGGATCTCTGCCTGGTTGGGATCGCCCGGCACAGGACCGGCACCAATGCGGCGTCCACCTTCGTCGACGGGATACCAGTTAGTAATTTCTATTTTGGGTTGATTAGGGTCATATCGACCCGTGTCATCAAAACGCAAATCATAACGAGCCGGCACAGGCAGACCATCCTCTGAGTTGGGGTCATAACCCACATCCCGGCCATCAATCTGGAAGTAAACGCTCCACATGTTGGTATCACCGGTTTCATCCGGACGCTCTTTGACGTAGTACATCGCCAGCGAGTGCTGCGTACCTACCGTGTCATAGATGGTAATTGCCGTAGAGCGGTAATAGGTTTCCGGGTTGGTAGGATCAAACTGGTTGGTCTCGAACGGCACACCGTCCAATGAATCAGGCTGACTGATGTCACCAAAGATGGTGTTGGCATTAGTCGGCTCTACCGCTACCCCTTCACTATCGACATCCGAGCTGCGCAGCTCCACGAACTCATCCAGGGTGAACTCAATCATACCGCCCAGTACCAGCTCTTCATTATCCCAAACATTAGCCGAACTTGAAGCTGCTGTAGCAACAAACTCACCAGTGGAAGGGTCTCGCTCAGAACCCTGCAATGTAATTGAAGCATTACCATTACTACCACCGGTTATATTAAGATCTGCACCTGTGGTATGAGTCACCTCTATCGACGTGCCTTCGACACGGGCACTGAGGTTACTCAAGGTCGAGTTAATGTCCGAGACCAAGGTATCACGCCAGTCTGCCTGGCCGAGATCAATTTCAAATTCGCGACCATTGATAGCGAATCTAGCTGGGTCTCCAGGTGCTGCAGCAGGGTCACCAACTGTTAAATTCGAAATGTAGCCCACAGTCTTGCCTGTCGCCGCCACACCACTGGCGCCAGCAAAAACCTGAGACACCGCATTGGCAGAGGCATTTGCCGGCACGTCCAGCAACTGCACCTGGCGATCAGCACCGACAACGCGCAGTGCAGTAGCTTCATAACCATTGAGCCGCTCTTGACCGGCACCCACATCAATCGTTTGTGGCGTTCCACTACGGCCGCCATTAGTGATGTACGTGGTACCAATAATGGATGATGGCTGTGTAGCCGCATCCAGGTTAACAATGGTTTCAACAGAAGTGGTCGGACGAGGTTGAATTTCACCCGTGGTGACACGCAGGTCCGTCAGCGGACCACCACCGGTCGCCTGGCCTGACTCTGAGGGAGCAAAACCCTGCAGACGCTCGCCATCACTATTGACCACATAACCATCCCGGTCAGTACCAAAAGCGCCGGCACGCGAGTAGCTGATGCCATCTTCACCAGACAGAATAAAGAAACCTTCGCCGTTAACCGCCAGGTCCAGCGTGTTATCCGTGAAACTGATGTTGCCCTGGACAAAGCTTTGTTTGATTTCCTGCAACGACACACCACTACCTTGCTGTGTACCACCGCCACCAAGAACCGAGGCGGCATAGACGTCACCAAATACTGTCTTGGCCGCTTTAAAGCCATTGGTGCCGGCGTTAGCGATGTTGTTACCTGTGACATTGATTTCCTGTTGTGCGGCATTCAATGCACTCAAACCAATAATAAAACTCATTGTTTACTCTCCTGGTTTTCACCTGGTTATTTCAAACTGATCAGTTAATTTGAATCACTTCAGACATTGGAACAGAACCCACACCGGCCAGATTCAATGTCAGCGAACCACCGTTCTCAATCGTCACACTGTTAACATTGGCACTGAGATAAGTCGCCATTTGCGTTGAACCCTCAGGCGTATTGGCAGTTACCTCAAAGGTATAATCGCCGGAAGGAAAGCGTTCATCATTGGCATCCGTTCCCGTCCAGTAAAACTCTTGTCGCCCGGCCTCTTGCGCACCCAGCTCAAAACTTTCCAGCAGAGAACCATCTGGGGTATAGACGCGCAACGTGGATGACTGAACCGCCTGATCAAAATCAGCCAACACACTGATCGAACCACTATCGCCCAGAAAGGTTGTGTCTGATTCCACGTGTACCGGACGCCCCACCAGGGAAGTTGCCTGCAGATTCTGGGTGGACTGAAAGGCTGAGGAAAACTGTTGAAAACTGTCAGACATTTTCTGCGACTGTTCCAGTGCCGAAAACTGTGCCAGTTGCGAGACGAACTCGCCGTTATCCTGGGGATTGGTGGGATCCTGGTTTTCCAGTTGCGCGATCAGCAGACTCAGGAACTCGTTACGTCCCAGGTCTTTTTGTCCGCTGCCTGCTGACTTCTCAGGTTGCGCATACTCACCAAGTACTTTGTTTAGTGCGTTAGAACCGCTTGTAGCGCCGGTTTCCATCAGATTCTCCTGCTAATGGTGACGTTAGCCCTGGCCCAGGGTCATGACCTGCTGCATCATGGTTCGGGCAGATTGCATAATATTGACGTTCATTTCGAAGGCACGTGATGCCTCAATCATGTTGCTCATCTCTTCAACCACGTTTACGTTGGGGTAGTAAACATAGCCCTCATCGTTCGCCATGGGGTTACCTGGCTCGTATCTCGCCTCCAGAGGACGGCTGTCCTCAACGATGGCGGCAACGCGAACACCAGCGCTGGCCTGTTTGCCAACTGAGGGCTCAAACGCCATGGCCTCACTGAGTTGCTGCGCAAACACCGGGTGACGCGCACGATAAGTTTGCTCAACACTGCTGGAGGCACTATTTGCGTTGGCCATATTGCTGGCGGTGGTATTGAGACGCAGCGATTGTGCGCTCATGCCGGAGCCGGCAATATCAAATACCTGCATCAAGTTCATAAGGATTACTCGCCTTTCAGGGCTTTTCTCAGCCCGGTAAATTTGCCATTCAAAAACTGGAAGCTGGCCTGGTACTCCACCATGTGGCGGGCGAAGGCCGCATTTTCTGTCTGTTCATCAACAGTATTGCCATCCAGAGAGGCTTGCATCGCCTGGCGGTACATCACTTCAGCCAGGCCATCACTTTCCATTCCGCCAAAATGTCTGGCGTGGGTTTTACGCAGGCCGTTGGGCTGGTTGTTGTGCTGGCTGGCTTTCTGCAGGGCTGCAGCAAAGTCGATATCCCGTGCCTTGTAGCCGGGTGTGCTGGCGTTAGCAATGTTGTTGGCAAGAATGGCGGTACGTTGGGTGCGCAGTAAAAGTGCGTCCTCGTGGATGCCGATTGCCTGACTCAGTCCAATGCTCATGATGTTGCCTGTCTAGGTTGCCGTTGAATTCGACATAGACAAAGCAATCAGCGTGCCAGAACTGAAAACAATTATTTTTCAATAACTTAAGGAATGTTTGCCGCTCAGCGGCAACGTTTTGCAGGGGAATTAGTTGCCGTTGGGCGGCAAACTCTGTCGTCGGTAGACACTGGTGTGCGTGTTAATGCGCTCCAGTTTGTAATGCGTGGCAAGGGCTGCCGGAAGTGACTCGGAGGCACCAAGAATCAGGTACCCGCCTTCTTTAAGTGTGGCATGCATGCGTTTGAGAATGTCGCATTTCAGCTCAGCGGCAAAATAGATTAAAACATTGCGACAAAAGATGATGTCGAACTGTCCCATGGCACCGTAATTGTCCTTGAGGTTCAAGCGCTGAAACCTGACTCGCTGTGAGATCTCACGTTTTAAGCGAAACCGCCCGCCATCCAAAGGGTCAAAGAACATCATCCGACGTCCGTCGCTTAGCCCGCGGCTAACGCTAAGCCCGTCATACTCTGCGATGCGGGCGTTATCCAGTACGGCAGTCGAGATATCCGTGGCAACGATTTCCGGGTTCATCACCAGGGCACCCGGGTGACGTGCCCGGAATTCTTCGATAATCATGCTGATGGAATAAGGTTCCTGCCCGGACGAACAGGCAGCTGACCAGATACGCAGGCTACGCGACTGCCTTTCCAGCAGCAATTGCGGCAGGATCACGTCTTTTAGCGCATCAAAAGGCAAGGCATCCCGAAACCAGAAGGTTTCATTGGTGGTCATTGCATCAATAACACGCTCTTTCAACCCGGCAGGTTGATGCCCTTCGATTCTGACGATCAGTTCGTGCAAGGTCGACAGATTGAGTTCTTCCATAATCCGACGCAGGCGATTGGCAACCAGGTACTGTTTGTTGTCACCCAGGACAATTCCACAGGCGGTATCCAGAAAGCGCTGGAAGAAACGAAAATCTTCGTTGCTGAACTGTAAAGGTTCGGGCGTCATCGGCAAAGCTTCACGCAGCAACTTCTTGCCGCTCCTGCTGTGCCAGCACGCGTCTGGCCAGTTCATCGGGATGGAATTTTGCCAGGAAGTCATCCGCACCGACTTTATCCACCATTGCCTGGTTAAATACACCGCTGAGCGAGGTATGCAGCATCACATACAAACCTGCCAGATCCGGGTCGTTCTTGATTGAAGCCGTCAGGGTATAGCCATCCATTTCCGGCATCTCAATATCCGAGATCAGCAGAATATATCTGTCAGCCGGGTTATGCCCCTCAGCCAACAGTGTCTTGAGGTGTTCATACGCCTGACGACCATCGTTTAACACGACAGTGTCCAGGCCCATCGATTCGCAGCATCGTCTGATTTGTGCGCGGGCCACACTGGAGTCATCAACGATCAAAACCGTATTCAACCGATGATCAGCGCCCTGCCCTTTGTTATAAAGGTCTTCACTCAAGTTTTCCGAAGGCGGTGAAACTTCAGCCAGAATCCGCTCCACATCCAGGATTTCGACCAGCTTCTTGTCCACTTCTGTGACTGCAGTCAGATAATGCGCACGACCAGAACCTTTGGGGGGCGAACTGATCGCTTCCCAGTTCAGGTTAACGATCCGCTCTACTGCACCAACCAGAAAACCCTGAACTGAGTTATTATACTCGGTAATAATAATGAAACCTTTGCTGATGTCCTGCAGCGGTCGACCACCGGTTGCCACACTCAGGTCCAGGATAGAGATGGTACGACCACGAACATGGGCAATTCCGCGCACAACTTTGCTGCTATGCGGAAGCAGGGTCAGCGCCGGGCATGGCAATACTTCTTTGACTTTAAAGACATTGATGCCATAAAGCTGGCCTGAATTCAGTCGAAACATCAGCAACTCCAGTCGGTTTTGCCCTACCAGCTGGGTTCTTTGGTTGACACTGTCTAACACGCCGCCCATGTGCGCCTCCTGTATTTCTCGCTGAGTTCTGTCTGATGCCCGGTTTTGCAGCTTGCCGCTCGCATTTTCATATCTTTATTACTATCGGCCTGTTCCTTTATTACATGAGCCTTTTTTACGCTCAACAATGGCTTAAGAAGATTTGCCAGGATGGCTCTGTACTTTTCAGACAGAACCATACTGGCGCACTCCTTGCATACTACACAGGCATGAAGTTTCAACGACTGAATATTGACGACAACATGCACTGTACGACTATCACTAACCACAGCAATGGCAGTAATCGCAGCACTGGCAGTTCCAGGTTATTAGTATGCCTGGGAAGAATGTTGGCGTTGCTGGCAATCCTGTTGCACACCAGCACATTCGCCCAGACGGACACTGCCCGCCAGGCACTGGAATTTGCTGCCATGTCGGCCTTGCAACAACAGTGGCAAAATAGCGAAGGCAGAGTTGAAATCCAGCTTGCCAACCTGGACCCCCGCTTACAGATTCCAGCCTGCCCGGCGCCACTAGAAGCACAAGTACGCAGCCAAAACCCAAATGGCGGGCGCGTCACTGTGCGCGTAGCGTGTCAGGGAGCTGCACCATGGACCCGGCACATTGCTGCGACTGTCGATATTTTCCAGCCAGTAATTGTTGCCAGTGCAGCGTTATCTCGGGGTACCCGGCTGACATTAGCTGATCTTTCCCTGGAGGAACAGAACGTCAGTCAGTTACGCGGGCGTGTATACAGTAGTCCTGAAGACCTGATCGGCATGGAGCTGCAGCGCAGCCTCTCGCCCGGGACACCGGTGACAGATGCGCTGATCCAGAAACCGGTACTGGTGAAGCGAGGAGAGACCGTTGTCCTGACAGCAACCCGTGGTGGTGTGTCAATCCGACAAACCGCCACTGCCATGCAGGATGGGCGCAAAGGACAGCAGATTTCGGTGAGAAACACCAGCACAGATCGCACCATTCGGGCCATTGTGACCGGCACAGGGGAAGCAGATGTGGTATTCTGACCCTGAATTTATTTTTTGGCGTCAAAATTCAGGCACAACGGCTAAAGTTTCTGCCAGCCCTGCCGTTACACAGGGTAAGTTCATTTTAGATCTGTATCGCATACAGATTGCTACGAGACAGGAAGCCCAGACATGAGCATCTCAAATATTGGTGGTTCTGGTACATTGCCAGAAAGCCGCTCGCCAGTCAGTCAGACAGACAGCCAGGCGCGCAACACACAGCAGCAAGGCAACAATGCTAATGTGTCCGCCGATGCAGCCTCAGCAAATACCCAGGATGCGGTATCCATTAGTGATCGCGCCTCCGACTTGCAAGCACTGGAGTCTCAGGTAAAATCGTTGCCCGAAGTTGACATGAGCAAAGTTGAAGCCATTCGCAACCGCATTGATAATGGCGACTATCAGATTGACTCGGCACGACTTGCCGACAAAATGCTGAACTTTGAGCAGCAACTCGGCGATTAATATCAGCCTGATAAGCGAGCCATGAGTCAATCGGAACTGCAAAATCTACTTGAGCGTGACCGTGAGCTGCTGGATCAGCTCACTGGCCTGCTTGAACAAGAGCGAGTCAGCCTGGAAGGGCGCAACCTCTCCGATCTTGACGGCATCCTGCAACAAAAACAGTCTGTACTGACCAATATTGAAGGTAACGATCAGAAGCGTCGCCAGCTGTTGCTGAAAGCTGGCGTCCCTGAAGACCAGACCAGTATCGCCCAGTTAAGCGCTCTGATTGGCCGGGAAAGCGATGCCCGCCTGCATGACCTGCTTGACAGCATCAAGCAGCGCCTCAGCACCTGCCGGGAACTGAGCGAAACCAACCGCATAATCGTCCATCGCAGCCAGGTGAACACACAACGTGCTCTCGACATCCTGCGCGGCAATAAAAACGCAGAAAAGCTCTATAACCGCCACGGCAGCCGCTTAACTGCCAACCAGCGTCGCAACCTGGGGCAGGCATAGCGCAAGACCTATGAGTACATTTGGTAACGACCGCTATTACACTTCTGCCGGCGATATCTTCAGTGTCCTGCGAATCCTGCAAAGCGACCGCTCCAGCATCAACATCCAGTTCGACCAGTCCAGTGCACCATTCAGTTCAATGGTACTTAACATTGACTTGCATGCCCGGGAATTTTACCTGGATGAATTCGCTAATGAGCAAGCACGCAAATGGGCTGCAAGTGGCCGCCCCTTTAGCCTGAGAGCATCCATCAACGGTATCCGCGTACATGCCAGAGACCTTGTGGTACTGGAAACGATGGCTACCCCTCATGCACAGGACGCTTATCGGGTCGCATTTCCCGAACGGCTCATGTACCTGCAAAGACGTGATGCCTACCGGGCAGTTGTGCCTGCCACCTTGAATGTGGTGGCAAAAATACAGCGCCAGCACCAGAATAAAGATAGCGAGCAAACGACGGTTGAAAAGTTTGATGCGCGTATCGTTGACATGTCTGCAACCGGCCTGGCACTGGAAATTGATGGCAAATTCAAAACAGAGCCCCGCATGATGGAACTGCTTTCGCTTGATGCAGACCTGCCTATGGTAGAGCAACACCTGCAGGTAAATACTCACCTGGTTTATACCCGCTATCAGCCGGAAACAGACAAAACCATTTGCGGTATGAAGTTCAGCGACCTGCCCCGCAACCAGCAAGTGATCATCACCCGGTTCGTGACACAGTTACAGCGCGAAGGCATCAGTAAAAAGACCAACTGAACCACACTATTTTAGTTAGCCGAATCCGCCCATTGCGGTAATTCCGCCAGCCGTTTAAGGTCTTCAGGGCGGTCCACATCCCAGCGCGGCGACAACTCCTGCCAGCCGACCCCTTGTTCACGAAGGCGCGACCTTGTGCGTTTGAGCACCTGATCACTACCCCAGGGAATATCAGAAAACATCTCTGGTATCAGTGGTCTGCGCACACCAAGCAAGACATACCCGCCATCATCGGCAGGCCCTAGTACCACGGGCACACCACGTTTTAACGCTGTCACCGCTTCCTGGACATAATCGAGATCCACTGAAGGACAATCGGCCCCCACAATGACAACATATTGTGCAGTCTCAAGTGCATGACTGGCAGCCGACCACATGCGCTCTCCCAGATCCTGCCCGGTCTGAATGGCCAGATAGGGTGTTGGTTTCAGCGCCGCGAAAAATGTATCCCCACCGATACCGGAGGCCCATAATTCAGACCGAATACCCAGCGCCCCCTGAGAGCCAGCCAGGCGCCGCCAGGTATAACGGATCAGACGCTGATGCAGGTCCATTGCGCCATCGACGCCCAACATCGGCTGTATGCGTGTCTTCACGTTGCCTCGTTCCGGTACTTTGGCAAATAGCAACAACCGGGTGGATACGCGGGATTCATTTTCCGGCCGGTATCGGTCCGGGTAATAACGCCTGTGCAAAATTGCCGGGGAAGCGCCCACAAAGTAACGCCATCGCAACCACCACATCAAAGCTGTTGTTTTCAGAATGCCACCCTGCTCCCAGCGGCGACTGGAGGTAACGGCCTGGTGACGGATACAAAGCGGACGGCACACTTTGCGTAACCGTTTGCTCAGTTCAACATCCTCCATTAAAGGTATCGATTGGTAGCCTCCAAGCGCCATGAATAACCGCCGATCAACGAAGATGGCCTGATCCCCGGTGGCGACGCCACTGGCCCAGGAACGCCAGTTAATGGCCCGCTCAATTATCCGGAAGGCTGGTGCACGGCCGCTGAGACGAATATCGAAGCGCCCCCAGCCTACTCCCTCTGTCGCACTGACCTGCTGAAGCTGCCTCATGCCCTCTTCAGGCAGCTGTGTATCAATATGTAAAAACAGCAGTAAATCGCCATACGCCAGTCGTGCGCCGGCATTCATTTGACTGGCGCGACCGGCCGGTGCGTGAACAATCCGATCAGCAAATTCGGCAGCCACAGCAACACTGTCATCCTGACTGCCGCCATCGACAACAATGACTTCATGGCCTTCAGACTGCCACTGCTGTAATGCTGGCAAGTGTTGCGCAAGCGCTTTTGCCTCATCCAAAACGGGAATGATGATACTGATAGGTGTCACAGAAAATCTCTCAGCCTGATTGATGAATACTTACCTGACAATACTGCCGGTTTTCATGGTAAATGGAAGGCTTAACCGATACGATAGAGCAATACGATGGCGTTAATATAAAAATACGATAAAAAAACAGGTAAAAATACAGAAAATCTGCCGCTAACCCCTATGCGAATGAAAAAGAAAGGCGGATAATACCGCGCCATTATCCGGTAGCGACCACAAGTCAGCTACGCTGGAATTAACTGGCCTTACAGCCGTTCTCTTTACGAAAGACGACGCGTAGTAGCATAAGTAACGATGAATCTGGAAAACTTCTATATCGTGGCGACGGATCCTGAGGAACCCACACTTCAGGTGAATATATCCGGACCCTACTTGACACAGCAGGCAGCTCAGGCGGATTTGGAAGCGGCCATAGATGAGGCCGCGGAACTGGATCCCAGCGCAAGGGTATACCAATATCGTATTTGCAAACTGGCCTGTCAGAAGCCTGGTGTTATTCAGCACATGGCCTGCCACGCCATTCGTTAGTCAGCCTTTACTAATCCATTTGCACTGTTTTGAGGTATAAACTCTAACTTGGCTACGGCTTTGTTATGTGTGGATATATCATTGATGCCATTTCAATCGGCTGTCATGCCGGGATCGCGAAAAGAGCAACGCAAAGATGACCAACATTTTCGATCTGACCTCCCCTGCCGGTTCAATTTTAGTACATGGTCATCATAATACCTGGCTGGTTCTTCTCTCCGTTCTGATCGCGATCATCGCTTCAACACTTGCCCTGCAATTAGCCACCCTGGTTCGTCTGGCCCGACGTAATTCGACCCGGCAACTCGCTTTATTTTCCGGTGCGTTCACACTTGGCACCGGTATCTGGGCCATGCATTTTATCGGCATGCTGTCATTTGTCTTGCCGGTGGCGGTTAATTATGACCCGACTCTGACGGCCATATCTCTATTACCCGCATTCATGGCCTCTGCGCTGGCTCTGCACATTCTCAGCACCTTACAACCCACTCCGCTGGTTATTGCAGTTGGGGGGTTATTTGTTGGCGCGGGTATCGGTGCCATGCACTATACAGGCATGTTTGCCATGGAACTGGATGGTGACATGCGATTTCACCTGGGCTGGTTTCTCGCCTCTATTGTGGTCGCGGTTCTGCTGGCCATGATCGCACTGGGGGTGCATTACGGGATGCGCCGTCACCTGAACCTAAGCACACCCGTTTCACTTGGCCTGAGCGGTATTTGCATGGGGCTGGCTATCTCGGGCATGCATTACACTGGCATGGCTGGTGTGCACTTTGTGCTCGATGCTTCCGTACAAGGGGATCATGTCAGCAGCCCAACCTGGCTGGCTATCAGTATCGGAATGGCGGTGATCGTCATCAGCATTGTGGTTATCACCACCAATGGCATCATGCGTTACCGGGAACTGGTCAACCAGGCCAAAAGCAGCGAGAACCGCTTACGCGCCATCGTCGATACCGCTGTTGATGCGATTATTACGATTGATGAATCAGGCAAGGTGCTGACATTTAATCGGGCTGCAGAAATACTTTTTGGTTGGGCTGAAGAGGAAATTCGGGGCCAAAACGTCAAACTGTTGATGCCAAAAGAATTCAGCCAGAACCATGATAATTACCTGCTGCGCTATCAGCAGACACTGCAGGGCAACCTGATGGATAACAGACGGGAAGTTACTGCCATGCGACGCGATGGCAGCATTTTCCCGGTCAGGGCGGGGGTCAGTAAAGCACACGTCGATGGCAATACTGTTTACGTTGGTATTTTGACTGACATCACCACCCGCGTGGAAATGGAAAAAAATCTGAAAGCAGCCAAAGCCAGAGCAGAACAGGCTGCCACGGCCAGAAGTACATTTCTGGCCAATATGAGCCATGAAATTCGCACACCGATGAACTCCATTATCGGTTTTTCCGAGTTATTGCTGGACACCGAACTGGACAGCAACCAGTACCGCCACACCCGCATTATCCACCGCTCTGCCCGAAGTTTGCTGCGCTTGTTAAATGATATTCTCGACACGGCAAAACTGGATCGCAATGCCATTGAACTGGAGCAGCGTCCTTTTTCCCTCAAGCAGCTGGTTCAAGAAACCAGTGAAGAGATTCGCCTGCTCGCAGACCGTAAATCGATTTACCTGACTGTCGCTTATGAATGCCCTCAGCAATGGTTCCTTGGCGATGCCTTCCGAATCAAACAGGTGATCACTAACCTGTTGAGCAACGCCGTCAAATTCACCGAGGAAGGTGGCGTTATTGTTTCTGTCACTGAGAACAAGCCAGGCGTCAGCATTGTGATCAAGGATACCGGTATTGGCATACCCAAGGATCGGCTGGAAACCATATTTCAGCCCTTTTCTCAATCAGATGTCAGCATGAGCCGGCGCTTCGGCGGCACAGGTCTGGGCACCACGATTGCCCAGAAGCTGGTTGAGCTGATGTCGGGTACTATCGGCGTGGACAGTGAAGAAGGCAGCGGATCTACCTTTTCCATTGCCCTGCCACTGAAAGCCTGTGATGCCCTGCAGGAGCGTCGCCTCACACCCAAAGCGGAACAGGATAGTGGTTTGTCCATCCTGGCGGTTGATGATGTACCGGAAAACCTTGAGTTGCTGTCTGTGAACCTGGCACGCGCCGGACACACCGTCGACACTGCCACCGACGGACTGGAAGCCATCCAGGCGTACAAAACCGGCCACTATGACCTGGTGCTTATGGATGTACAGATGCCTAACCTGGATGGTCTGAGCGCCAGTCGTCAGATTCGTGCCTATGAAATACAGGAAACGCTCCAGCGCACCCCTATTATCGCGCTCACAGCCAGTGTGCTGGAGAGAGACCACAAAGCGGCCAAATTGTCAGGCATGGACGGATTTATTGCCAAACCACTCGACTGGAAAAAAGTCTATGCCGAAATCACCAACGTACTTTACCAGTCACCGGATGATTCGCTTCCGGACGCCGTAGCAAACAGCTCGATGCCACAAACCATCAACCATTCCGATGCGATTGAAAGGTGGGGGAACGCAGCGGTTTATAACCAGGTTTTGCAAAATTTCCTCCAGCAATTACCGGAAGAAATTGACCATGTGGTTAAGGCCATTCACACACAAGACAGAGATACATTGAACCAGCATGTCCATCGCTTAAAAGGCATCACAGGAAATCTGGGCCTGGAGCGCCTGTATACGCAACTAGAGTCCCTGGAGCACTTCAGCAGAAATTCCGGCATTCAGGTATCAGATTACAGTGACCAGATTAACGAGCTTAACGATAAAGTGCGTGACCTGCTAAAAGAAGCCAACCTGGATACCAGCGCTATACCGCATAGCCACGACCAATCAACAGAAACTGTGACAGATGCCACAACATCTGGCCGTGGTAACACCAAACAAACAAACATGACGCTACCAAAAAGCGACCAGCAGTATATTGTTCAATGCCTGGAGCGCGGAGAAATACCAGAGGACAAGCTCTCAGAGTTAATTCATTCGGTAGATGCACAAACTGCAAAAGACATCCATAATGCGATGGATGAGTTTGAGTTCGACAAAATTATCGCTATCATCAATACCTTGTCATAAATAACGAGAGGCAGAGTTCTATGGCTACCACGGGACTTTCAGACCAACAACGTGTCCTGCTGGTGGATGACGAAGCCACCAATTTGCATATTTTGCGGACTCTGCTGCAAGACTCTTACCAGTTACTCTTCGCCAAAAATGGCAGCCGTGCCCTGGAGCTGGCCCGACAGGAAATGCCGGATCTCATCTTACTGGATGTGATGATGCCGGACATGACCGGGTTCGATGTCTGCAAAACGCTGAAACAGGACGAGACAACAAAGCATATTCCGGTTATTTTTGTTACCGCACTGGCTGATGAAGCAGACGAAACCCAGGGTTTTGAACTGGGCTGTGTCGATTACATCAGCAAGCCAATCAACCCTTCCATCGTTCGCGCCCGTGTAAAAACGCATTTGCAACTGGTCCACATGGATGAGTTGAAACACAGTCGCTTGCAGGTAGTACAGCGACTCGGCCTGGCAGCAGAATACAAGGATAATGAAACCGGATTACACGTTATCCGAATGAGTCATGTATCACGACTGATTGCCGGCGCCGCCGGTTTTTCCGAGCAGGCCCAGGATGAGATCCTGCATGCCGCCCCGATGCATGATATTGGCAAAATCGGCATACCTGACGCTATATTATCAAAGCCCGGCAAACTGACAGCTGAAGAGTGGGACCACATGAAACAACACCCCGCGATCGGTGGCCGCATCATTGGTGAGAACAGCACAGGATTGCTCGCCGTCGCCCGACGTATCGCCCTTTACCACCACGAACGCTGGGATGGCACCGGCTACCCACATGGATTAAAAGGCGAAGAGATCCCTATTGAAGCCCGCATTATCGCCATTGCTGATGTCTTCGATGCCCTGATCAACGAACGCCCCTACAAACCCGCCTGGCCAGTCGACAAGGCCGTTGCGCAGATTAATGCTGATGCCGGCTCGCATTTCGACCCGGCACTGGTGGAGTGCTTCAACCAGGTTTTACCTGAACTGATCGCAGTCAATGAGAGATGGTCTGAGCCCGAAGGTGCCCTGCCCCCTACTTCATGACCGGCCCACTCTTAATCGACCCATCTCTTGATCGACCCACTCGGGCAAAGCTCAGCATGCCATGCTATACTTCGCCCGCCAGACCAGACACAGATTACGCCCCGGTGGCACAGCTGGATAGCGCGGCCCCCTCCTAAGGGGCAGGTCGCAGGTTCGAATCCTGCCCGGGGCGCCATACACAAAAAGGTTTCCCGATAAGGGAGACCTTTTTTTGTTTGCATTCCGGATAGCTGGTGAGAACCTGCCAGGTTCGACAAAACGGCAGGATAGCCGTTTTGGATGACCGAAGGTCACCCGAAGGGCGAGGCCCAGGACGGGCCGAGTCAATCCTGCCCTGGAGTTAGCAACCATTCAGTACCGCTGAGAAAATCCAACAGGTGCCGAGCGGTTTCATCCGGTTTTTCCTGCTGTACCCAATGTCCAGCGCCATCGATCATGTGTACGCCCCGGAAATCCGCACAGGCTTCGTTTTGCATTCGCTGGAGCGCACCGGGGCTCTGGTAGCTTCCCCAGTCCTGCGATCCTGCAATATAGACAGCGGGCTGATCGATGGTCCGCCCGGCAAAGATCTGTTGCTCAGCCCTGCCGAAACTGCCTGCCCGATACCAGTTCAGACCGCCCTGAAAACCGGTGCGCGTAAATTCGGCTACATAAACCGACAATTCATGGTCAGGAAGCCAGGTGTTCGAGGCGACTTCCTCGGAAGTCGGCATGTGCTCTGCCACGGTCTCTGCCATTCCTTTATCAAGTTCCATGATGTAATAAGTCGGCATCCGGGCCATCTGTTCTGCCTTTCTGGAGGAAAGCGGAAAAGGATGGTTTCCGTCCCAGTCACCACTTTTGACATGATAGTAGGCTCGCAGGAAATCGTGCAGCCCCTGCGGCGGGTGCCAGAGGTTTTCGTTCGCCTGTCGGCTGCTATAGTAGCTTTGATAATGTTTACGGGGGCGCGGAAGTGCAGCAAGCTGGGCAGCCAGACCAGGGCTATCGGTGCTATCTGCTTTTGCTGGATGGTTGACCGTATCAAAGGGAATCGAAGGTGTGCCCCCGTACGGGGCACTCATCAATGCGACAGTGCGAAACACGTCAGGTCGGGCGATAGCGCACCAGGCGGCGATCGGTGCACCGAAATCATGTCCGATGACGCCTGCCAGTGACTCATACCCAAAGGCGTAAACCAGCCCGAGTGCATCCCGCACCAGGTTAAGTCGCCTGAATGAGGCCAGATCACCATCATAATCCGGATCCCATCCCGTCGTCTTTCCATAACCGCGTTGATCGGGTGCAATGACATGGTATCCCGCCTCTGCCAGTATCGGCATCAAGTGGCGCCAGCCGTACGCCAAATCCGGAAATCCATGAAGAAGAAGGAGCGCTGGCCTGCCGGGGGATTCAAACCCAGCTTCGAGCACGTGCATTCGAAGTCCGTTGATCCCGTCAACAAAACGGGATCGAACCCCGGTGGGAAGCAAATCGGACGCTAGAGGCTCCAGGTCGTCAAGCCTCCTTCGATCTCCGACAGGAGTGTCCTGAGCACACAAATGAAACGGGTGACTGGCCAGCAGGAAAGCGGGCCCGACTCGGCACAAGCTTTGAAGAAGTTCACGACGACTCATGGACATGGGCAACATGGGCCTCCAAGTAAGCTTGGTCAAGATAAACGCCAGAGTCTTGCAGGCGAAAGTACGATGAGAATAAACAATTCTTCCCGATCCGTCCAACTTGAGACTGGCACCTTAACATCTGCCATCTGCTGAATAGCTGCTGTCCTTGCATCACTTTACCCACCCATTTATCATGCCCGCCCCGCGAGGGAAGTCACCTCTGTAATTGATACGGCACAACCTGTCACGCCTGCCACGGTAACTCTTAAGTCGTCTGCCGGTTATTTCCGCGGCGAAACCTACACAGTTACCCTAAGACTCGATGGCTATTCAGATCAGATTTACAGTATTTCGAGCAGAATTGACGGTTGGTATTGGGGGAACATACTTCTCGGTGGCTTGGTCGGCATGCTAATCGTTGACCCAGCAACTGGCGCCATGTATAACCTTCCAAACCGAGTGGATATTTCCTTGAACCCGGAAACAGCATCAGCTACAGAGCGCAGCCTGACTATCGCCACAATTGGTTCATTGACCGTAAAACAGCGCGAGCAATTGTTGCCCATTGATCTCTGATTACTCAGTTAAGCTTGAACTGGGCCTGAGTGACACTAGCCACTCAGGCCCAGTCGAGGTATTCACGCTTACGCTTTGCCTGAGAACACCATTTACTCAGAAATCAAACCGCAAGCCCGCACTGATATTACGGCCCGGCAAAGGGACTGTGTCAGCCAGGAATGAAGTGTGATTCCAGACATCTTCGTCCAGCAGGTTACTGGCTTTAATGAAATAGTGGTACTCGTCTTCCATGCCATACTGCCAGTCCAGTTGCAGATTCAGCATGTCGTAGCCGGATGTCACTGATTCATAACCGGCAATATCATCCTGCTCTGCTACATGGAAGTACGTCAGTTCAGCGTCCAGATTACTGATCAATCCATTCGCACTCAGCGTCGCGCCGGTTCTGGCCGGGGAGATTCTTGGCAGATTACCGCCATCATCGAGTCGACCACGAACTTCATCATGAAAGAGTTCGACACCAAAATTTTGTGAGAACTGATAACCGACTTCTGCTTCAAAACCGGTAAACTCTGCATCCCGCTGCACATATCGGATTAAGCGGAAATCACCCTCTTGCGCCAACGTCTGAGCATAGATGTAGTCATCGATGCTGTTTTGGTAGAGGTGCAGAGAGTACGTCAGCGGCCCGCCAAACCTGGCAATTGACAGTTCGATGTTACCCGACGTTTCTGCTTCCGGTGAAGCAGCGATACCGTTACCGCAATGTGCCGGATCAGTCAGCAGGCCACATTCATAAGTCGCCGTTGCCAGGTGGATACCGGATGCATACAGTTCCTGTTCGGCAGGTGCACGTTCGGCATGAGCATAGCCGACTGTGAACGAGTGAGACTCTCCAAGAGACCAGACAGATGCCGCAGAATATGAGAACAGGTCTTCATCAAATGACGCATACTGAGAATCAGTCGGATCATAAGACTGGTTTTCCAGTCTGATCCCCGCTTCAAGATGCCAGTTATCAGTCAGTTCCCGATGTTCAATCGCGAAAACAGCATAAGATGATGCATCAATTTCAGGAATGAAAGCCTCATTGCCTTGTGAAGAAAGTGTGTTATCTGACACTTGAAAACCAACAATGCCGTGCCAGCCACCCAGGGCTTCATGATCGATCTCTACACGCCCTTCATAACCGTCATTACGATAACGGGTAATGATTTCATCGCCCTCTATTTCTACATGCCCATAATCAGTGTGGCTGGCACGGATGCGGATACGGTGGATACCATCCATCGGCGCATCGAACTCACCCCTGAGATCAATGCGTTCACTCTCAAGATCGACCCAGGGGGTACCATGGTCGTGGTCGCCCTCATGACCTTCATCATGGTCTTCGTCGTGTTCGTCCTCATGATCCTCATCGTGCTCCTCTTCATGGTCGTCATGACCACCACAATGCAAGTCAATACCATGCGGATGGCAGTCCAGGTGCGCTTCACTATGCCCAGGAATACCATATTCATCATTTCTGACACTGTAGGAAATACCCAAATAGCTATCGCCTTCTACCCAGCTGAAACCCATTGCAGCGTTTTCGCTTTTTGCAGCAGTGCCCTGCACACGCTTTTCCTGGCTCGCAGGACTTTGATAGGCATCGGCATCTCGGTAGGTGGCTTCTGCGTGCCAGGCAAAGTTTTCACCCAGCGGTGCGGTCAGACTCATGGCACCGGCTCTCTCGCCAGCTACCGTATCACCACGCAATATAAACGTAGCATCGGCACCATCTTCAGGGCGGTAATTAGGGATCTTGTTATCCAGAATATTGACCACACCACCGATCGCGCCACCACCATACTGCAAACTGGCTGGCCCCCTGAGTACCTCAATCCGACGGCTCAACATGGTATCCAGTGATACTGCGTGGTCTGGCGATACCGATGAGGCATCAATGACACCACTACCATCAGACAGAACCTCAACTCGTGGCGCCCCCTGCCCTCTGATAACCGGACGGCTGGCACCGCCACCAAAGGTGTCTGAGCGGACACCCGGTAAATTTTCCAGAATATCCCCCAGTGTTCCACTCCGGCTTAACAGGTCATCTGCATCGACCAGTTCATAAGGTGAGCTGACCTGACGCGCATTTTCGTCAAGGCCCAGCGTCACCAGCACAACGGGTATACGCTCATCAGCCTCTTCAACCGACTGTGCCTGGGTATTCAGTGAAAACAATGATAACGGTAATGTAAGGCCTGCAACACTCAGGGCAAGTCTGTTACGACGAAACGGGCAATGGGGGTATGACTTCATGCTATCTCTCCAGTCTGCGATAGCCTGATATGATATACCATATCATTTTTATAGAGCAACCCCTTTTCAGTCGCACAGAAAACACTGTTTAGCCGTTGAGAGGTCACAATTGTCTGAAACTAGGCTATCATCCTGCCGCTGAAAAAAATCGTTCACGTGAGGAGCCAGCATGCTCAGCCATTCACATTCTGCCAGTTCAACGTTTCCCCAATATAAAGCCATGCTTTTTGCGTTGGCTACTTTCATGATCACTTCGCCCGTTCATGCTCAGGTTTTCCCACCCGGGAACGGCATTTCTCTATCAGGAAAGAGTCGCTTCGATCAATATGTCGAGATCCGCGACTGGCAGGATATGGAAGTGGCCCAAGGTGATTTCAGACTCAACGCACAGCGCGCGTTTGAATCAGCCCTGGAAACCATTGGCGTTCGACGCCAACCATCAAGTGTTGATTATCTGGTTTGCAGCATTCAGGCGATCAGTGATGATAATCAGGTGGCTTACGCTCTCGCACTGGAATACTGGGAAAAGCACTCAACGGATGTGCATGTGCTGCAATGGAAAAGCGACGGCATGAACTTTCTGGCGAAGCCTGCCTTCCAGCCTGCTACGGTCGCAGAACAGTGCGCCGACTATTTTAGCCAGGAATGGCTCAAGTGGAACATGTCAGACAGTTAATGCTGCCTGACATTTCCCGTCACGTCACTCATGCGAATCAAGAGGCAGCAACCACCGGTCGCTGCCGTCCTTTCCAGACTGCCTTCATGTCTTCCAGGATCAGATAGAAACATGGAATCAGGAAGAGAGTCAGCGCCGTTCCGAACACAATACCGAAACCCAGCGACAGCGTCATAGGGATCACCATCTGTGCCTGCAGACTGGTCTCAAACATAATGGGCAGCAAACCAAAGAACGTTGTCAGGGTAGTTAGCAGAATGGCCCGAAAACGGCTGACGCCGGCATCCAGTACCGCATTCTCCATCGACTCCCCCTCCTCTCGACCCCGGTTGACGAAATCCACCATGATGAGACTGTCATTAACAATCACGCCCGCCAGGGCCACCAGACCAAACAGTGACATCATACTGACCGTGACATTAAACACGATATGGCCAATCAAAGCGCCAACCATACCGAAGGGTATCACCGACATGACTATCAGTGGCTGCAGATAGGATTTCAGTGGTATCGCCAGTAACGTGTAGATCAGGAACATGGCAGCAGTGAAGAAAATGGCCACCCGTTGCATCAACTCTACCTGCTCCTCACTGGCACCACCGAGGGCGAAACTCACCTGGGGATAACGCTCCAGCAGCTCCGGTATAAAGTTATCGACGATGTCTCTGATAATGGTCTGAGATTGTGCAACCAATGGATCAATATCTCCGGACACGGATACCGTTCGCTGCCGGTCAATACGGCGAATGGTGGCAAAGCCTTCCGTAACATTGGCATCAGCCACCTCACCAAATGGCACTTCAGTGCCATCTGGTGTGCGGATACGGATGCTCTCAAGATCCGTAATGGCACTGCGTTCTTCGCGTGGGTAACGAACCATTACCCTCAATTCATCCCGTCCACGCAATAGCCGTTGCGCTTCTTCACCAAAAAAACCTTGGCGGATTTGCGTGCCCAGCGCGCTGGCAGTCAGACCTAACTGCTCAGCCTGTGGCTTCAATTCAAGTTTGATTTCTTCGCTGCCACTGCTGTAGGAGTTCGTGACATCGAAGACCCCCTCGTAAGATTCCAGCTGGGCCTGCAATTCCAGTCCGGCTGCCTCCAGCTGTTGATAGTTCGAGCCTTCCAGCTGCAGGTTAATTGCTGAACCACCACCGATATTTGTGCTCGAGAAAAAACGAATCTCGCGCGCACCGGCAATAGTGCCAACTCTTTCGCGCCAGCGCTGCTCAATTTCGGTTGCAGTGACTGTTCTGTCTTCCGATTTGGTCAGTTCAACCAGCATCTGACCGCCTGCGTCACCATTGGTGAAAACAACAACATGGTCTACTGGTGACTCATCCGGATAGTCTTCATTCAAAGTGAGAATGGCTTCTTCCATCCGGGTTAAAGCCAGGTTCCTTGATTCATAGGAGACACCGTCATTCATTTCCAGATTGGCTTCTATGAAGTCACTTGGCACGTTAGGGAAAAATTCAAAACGCACCAAGCCGCCACCGATGACACCAATACTGAGAATGAGGCCGGAGACGAATATCGCAACAGTGGTATAGCGACTGTGGATCGCTTTCCTCAACAGCGGACGGTAACGATTATGTATCAGCGACTGTAAATGCCTGGCGACAACATCCTGATAGCGTCGCAGCAAACTGCGGCGCTGGTTTTTGGGCAAACGTAATCGTGTGTGAGCAAGGTGTGAAGGCAGAATCAGCTTTGACTCAATCAGTGAAAAGAGCAGACACAGGGTCACAATCACGCAAATCGACTCAAAGAAAGGCGCCGCCTGTCCGCCAACCAAGACCATCGGCGCAAAGGCAGCAATCGTCGTCAGGACACCAAATGTTGCCGGCACCGACACACGCTTCACGCCGCGAATGACATTATCCAGTGACTGACCGTGTTTACTGACCTCGGTATGTACGCTTTCGGCTGTAATAATCGCGTCATCCACCACAATACCCAGCACCAGAATCAGGCCAAACAGACTGATCATATTGATGGTGACGGGATAAGGTCCAAAGGGCATCAGAAAGATGGCGCCAAAGAAAGCCACCGGGATCCCGATCATGACCCAAAGCGCCATATTAAATCTGAGGAAAGTAGTCAGGACAAAAAACACCAGCACTGCGCCCATGACCAGATTGCCCAGCATCATATTTAGCTGACCTTTGAGGTAAAAAGCGTTACTGCCCCAGGTGTCGACATTGACGCCTTCGGCATAGGTTCCCTGATTCTCATCGATATAAGCCATCACGGCGCGATCGACATCGAGTACGTTCTGTTCCGGGGTGGCCATGACCTGTATATTCAAGGCGCGACGACCGTCAAAGCGCGAAAACTCTTCGGTTTCAACAAAACTATCGTTAACTTCGGCAATATCGCGAACCAGCAGCTTGGAGCCATCCGGGTTGGTACGAAGCACAATATTGCCAAACTGTTCCCCGGTATAGGCCTGCTCCTGGGTACGTAACTGAATGCGGCCAGACTCTGTGCGGATAGAACCACCCGGAATATCAATCGACCCGGAACGAATGGCAGATGCCACTTCCCCCAGCGTCAGGCCATATTCACGCAAGGTGTTTTCCGAGACTTCGACAGCGATCTCAAAGGCACGGTCACCAAATATCTGTGCCTGGCTGACTTCCGGCAATAACAGGATTTCATCGCGAATCTGTTGGGTAAACAGTTTTAAGGCCCGATCATCGAGATTGCCATATACGGCAACCTGCATAATGCCCTGCACCATCTCAACTTCGCTGACAACCGGCCGCTCGACCCCATCAGGGAAGGTAACAATGCGATCGATCCGACTTTTGATTTCATTGAGCAGTTCGCTGACATCAAAGCCACTCGACACTTCAATCATGACATTACCCGCACCCTCCCGGGCGGTAGAGCGCAATCTTTCGATCCCACTGAGATCCTGGATCGCCTCTTCAATGGGAATGACAATGGCCAGTTCCACTTCTTCCGGGGCTGCGCCAGGGTATGCCATTGAGGCCTGAATCATGCGGGTTTCAAAATCGGGAAAGACCTGGATTTTAATGACCAGCGCAGACGCTATGCCTGCCGCCAGAATAAACAACATGAGCAGGTTGGCAGCGACACTGTTGTGGGTGAACCAGGCAATCAGACCCCTTTCGCGGCTCTCGGCGATGTCGCCGGACTTTTCAGTACTCACAATGACACCTGCACGGGTTCAACACGCATACCATCTACCGGTACCTGTATGGGGGAAACGATAAGCCTATCTGAGGTTTGCAAGCCAGTATCTATGTAAGCGTACTGATCGTCACTGCGTAAAATATTGACCTCCCGGCGACGCAAACGGTGCTCTGCGTCCATCACCAGCACTTCGTTGCCGCGATACACTGAAGCCAGTGGCACTTCAAATACTTGTTCCAGTCGAGCGCCCTCTATACCTGCTTGAAGAAAGCTGCCAACCAACAACGGGTTGCCATTGGACCGCTGGCGAGCATACGGGTCCTCTATACGGACAACGCCATACTGCATGCGGCTGTTCTGATCGATAGTGCCTTCAGTTCGTACCATCTGCCCCTGCCAATGCTGCATTTTCCCAGAGACATTACCCTTCAGCGACACAGTCAGTGCACCTTCTGTACTACCCGGGGCGGGTAAGTCCAGCCAGGCAATATCCTGATCGCTTAACGGGAGGCGAACTTCTGCAAACTCCGTACTGAATAATCCGGCTATTTGCGAACCTGTAGACACAAACTGACCCAGGTCTGCCAGCCTTTCCCGTATGATGGCATCATAAGGGGCCCGAATACGGGTACGTTCCAGTTGACGCTGGGCGCGCTCCAGCTCAGCCTGGGCCAGAGCAACACGTGCCTCTGCCTCTCGCAACCAGGGTGCTCGCAAAGCCAGTAAAGGGGCTTCCGAGCGAGGCCTTCCTGATAAATCCCATTCCCGTCCTGCCTGGTCTGCCTGCGCCTGCTCCTGCATTAGCTGTGCTTCTGCAGATGTCAGATTCGCTCTGGCCTGCTCGACCTGTACTTCATAATCGGCACGATCAATTACTGCCAGCACATCACCCTGTTGAACAAAGGCACCGGCTACCAGTTCATCCGAGACCTCTACCAGGACGCCTGAGACCTCTGCCACAACATTGGTACTGACGCCTGCCTCAACCAGCCCTTGCGAGTTAACAACAACCTGAACATCCGCTCGATGCAGAGGCACAACATCAACATAAGTGATCCGTTCACTGGGAGGTTCACTGGAGGGTTCCGGGCGCAGCGATATCATCATGGCTGCCATACCTATCGCCAGAAACAGAATCAGGACGGGTACAAATTTCCGCCAAAGAGGCGGTTTGGCAGCTTGGCCACTATCAACATCGTTCATTCAGATCACCATAGGGGTAACAATGGCGCAGATTTTCAGGGACTGCGCATGATCACAAACAGTGCCAAAAGTCAGTTTCTCGAAAAAACAGGCTTCAGGTCACTCCTCTTGCCCACCAAAAGCTGCCATCAGCTGCAGTATCAGTGCATCAAGCTCCAGCGACATCACCGAGAAATCCTGATCAAACACAGCCACTTCATCATCAGGACTGCCATCAGCCGCGCGTTCGAGCACTTCATCTTCGAATCTGAGCCGGGATAGCGTCAGGTCAGCAGAGACAACCATTCTGACAGCATCATTCCATATCAGAGCCAGCTTGCGAGCCTGCTTGCCTGCCTGAAGGTGCACTGCCATTTCTTCAGCCAGCAAATCCTGAGACTTGCACCTCACCACATTGCTGTCCTCCATGGGGTTAACTAACTCACATTCGTCGTCCAGAGTAAATGCCCCATATGGCTTATCACCCTGGAGCCAGGAAGTCATCACCACCATCGGAGATTCTTTGGTTTGTAACAGTTTTACCGGGAAACTGCCCAATGCATCACGGATCGCTGAAATCAACTCTTCAGCCAGCGCAGCCGAAGTTGCATTAACTACCAGCAGGTTACGCTGGCGGCACATATAAGCGTATACACGACGTGATTTCACAAACGCCCGGGGCAGCAAATCAATGGTGACCTCATCTTTTAGTTGCAGCTTTTCTTTTCGATAGACTTTGCGATCCTGCTTCTGCTCAATTTCTTCAATACGTGTTTGTACTTCTTCATTGACGACAGAGCTGGGTAACATTTTTTCATCCCGGCGCAAACATACCATCATGCGGTCGCCCTGCTGATAAACGATAGGCAGCTCTTCTGCAGAACGCCCTCCAGCAGGCAAGGGACTGACCCAGCCAGTGGTGAGCTTCTGTGTCACACCGGCTTTTTGAAACCGGGCACTTTCCAGTGCATTTTCAATATTGGCGAAATCAAACTGAGCATCACCACCCAGTTGGTAAAGTCGTACAGCCTTAAACCACATATCCTGTTCTCTTATCTTATTCGGAAGCAAACGAGTGTATTCTAGCAGGGTGCTGAAAAACTATCTGCGTTACCCATACGAATCTGCTGGTAAATGTTTCATATCGACAAAGTGACTCCGGTCACACGATAAAGCAGATATCATATTTATCGCCTTACCGGGATTGACTTTATAACCAGACGGCATAAAATGTGCGAACTTTTAGATTCTAACGGAAGCGATTTTCCCATGTTCACCAAGACGCAACTCACAGCCTCAGTACTGCTGACACAGACAGCCTGGACAGTTTCCAGTCTGCTGGCTGCGCGCGTCTATCGTGTTATGGCGCAAAACTGTCAAATGATCAACGGCGCAATCATGCCGTCGAAACAGCGTCAGCGCCACGTGGTCGAAAACAGACGACCGGAGGATCCGCAAATGCGACATTAAATGTCAGCCCTGCATTAAGGGCACATAACATGTCAGCAAAAAGGCCTCCGGGATTGTTCACCCAGAGGCCTTTTTTTTGGCTTGCGTTTTCTACCAAACCATCACAGAAAAATTTCAGATGACGAAACAACAGGCGACAGGAATGCCTGGAGAAAAAACGATGGAAACAATATACAGAAGAAACATATTTGCTATTTACGGCATGTCATTTTTCCACATGTTCATGCTCATCGTGCCTGTGCTGATGCCTATGTTCCAGTCATTCGGTTTGAACCTGACTGAGATATTCTATATCCAGGCAGTCTATGCCGGAACCATCGTGGTACTGGAAGCACCCTCGGGTTACCTGGCTGATGTACTGGGGCGTCGTGCCGTGCTTATTGCCGGCTCTGTACTGAACGGACTGGGCTGCCTGTGGTTGAATATTGCAGATGGTTTCTGGTCATTACTGATTTTTGAAGTGACGCTGGGCATGGCATCCAGCCTGTTGTCAGGTGCCGATCTTGCCATGTTGTACGACACGGATCAGGCACTTAACCAGAATGACGACGGCAACCCGCGCGCCATAGCCAACCTGGGTGTCAGCAAATCCATTGCTGAAGGTGGTGGCGCCTTGTTGGGTGGATGGGTTGCCATGTCTTCATTCGACTGGCTGATCGCCATACAATCCGTGGCAGCATGGTTTTCACTGGTGTTTGCGTTGCGTCTGAAAGAACCACCAGTGGCAGTTCTCAACAGCACCAGTGAAGCTCGACCCAGTTGGCGGGAACTCTCTGACCATGTACTAAAAGGCGACCGCATACTGAAACTGGTATTCCTGGCACTTCCGCTGTATACCCTGGGAACAGTTCTGGCTGCCTGGTTAATACAGCCCCTTTGGCAGTCATTGTCACTGTCGTATGGCTGGTTTGGGATTCTCTGGTGCGGTCAAAGCCTGTTGGTAGCCATGGGCAGTCGTTTCGGCTACCAGATTGAATCTCGCCACGGACCAACCCTGGCATTATTGTTAATTGGCATACTACCCATACTGGGTGCATTGGGTGCTGCTTTAATTGACGGAATGGGGGCGGCCGTTGTCAGCTTTATTCTGTTTTTCAACCGAGGCTTATACCAGGTCATTCTGGTAAATGCTCTGAATCGTCGGGTACCCAGCCGAATCAGAGCCACTATTAACTCATTGAACAGTTTACTGTTCCGCCTGGGCTTTATGGTCGCCGGTCCGGTGATTGGTTTTGTCGCTCAGACTTACGGCATTCAGGCAGCCATGGCTATACTGGGGGGATATTCACTGTTGGTGCTGATTCTGGTCATGCTGCCATTGATATCAGCAGTCAGCACCGCCAGGCGGCAGGCAGACGAAAGAAGCCAACGGGTTGCAAATCATGACGCAGCATAGAGAGATGGGTTTTCATCAATAGCATCGGCCAGAGTGGATTCAACAATACTGAATCCACTCTGGCGTTTTGCTTTGTGTTTATGATGCGAAGCCAGTTCAGCAAGCTCTTTAGCCGTGACACCCGACTCTCTTGATGCGGGCACAGTCAGAACCCCGATGGAGAGATTTAACAGCGGGTATCGACGCCAGTTCCCATCCCTGTCTGGCGCTTCAAACCCGCCACTGGCAAGATCATCCTGTTTATACAGCTTGCGACACAGTTGCTGAAACTGCTGGTTGAGTGACTCCAGACGATGTAGCCAGTCAGCACTGCGCAAGACCAGCATAAAGTCATCCCCGCCAATATGGCCGACAAAATCACAATCAGAGTCGCAGAGATCCCGAAGTATCTGTGCCAGCCCCAGCAACACTTCATCACCTTTGCCATAGCCGTATATATCGTTGAAAGGTTTGAATGAATCCAGGTCGATATAACACAATCGCGCTCCCAGACCACTGGTTAAAATACGCTCCAGACATTCCTGAATGGAAACATTGCCAGGTAATAGTGTCAGCGGGTTGGCTGACTGCGCCTGGCGTATCTGCAATTCGGTAATCTGCCGCAACACATCAATCACCCGGCCCAGACCCAGGTAGGTATCATCACGAGCAATAATAAAATCTTCTTCCAACCTCTGCCTGGCACGGCTGGTTAACAGCCGACTGACTCGCTGCAAGCTTTGCTGCACATCAACAATCAGCGCTTCACGATCCATCATTTGCGCAATCGACTTTCGTCCATGGAGTTCTTTCGCATAAGGTTTGAGCATGGTTTGACTTAAGGCATGGCAGTGGACAGTGCCTACCGGTGTACCATTGTCATCTACTACAGCCAGGCTATTCAGGCTGGGTTGCTGCTGAAACCGCTGCAGTACATCATTCACTGTCTGAGACTGGTGAACCGCATCGACAGGAATCACCAGGCTATGCAACCCCGCCTCCAGAATCCCTTTTCGGGCGACATCATCAATCTTGGATGACAACAACACTTTATCGAGCACAGGTTGTGCAGACGGCCTTTCCAGCCAGTAGCCCTGAACCCAGTCAACCCCCATATCGGACAGCGTATTAAACTCTTCTGCCCTTTCAATACCTTCAGCAATCACATAGGCTCGCGCTGCTTTTGCCATCGATAAGATGGAACCTACGAACTCGCGTTTAACGGCATCTTTATCAATTGAGTCGATAAAATGCCGATCAATTTTAACGTAATCTGGCTGAAGTTCGGTCCAGAGACGCAAGCTGGAATAGCCGGCCCCAAGGTCATCAATGGCAATCGAGAACCCCATGCTCCGATAATGTTGCAATGCCGCCTGCAGCAGTTCGACGTCATTTATAGGCAGATGTTCCGTTAACTCAATCACCACATCGTGTGGCTCAAGCCCGACTTCATGAATGATGCTAAGCGTCTCGCCAGCGTAGTGATTTTTTTCAAGTAAACTGCCTGGCGTCACATTAATGAACAGCAAACCACCCAGTTTGAGCTCAGCAAACCGCGTCAACGCGCTACGTCGGCACAAGAATTCCAGCTCTGTGAGTTTGCCAAAATGAGCGGCTGCGGCGAAAAGTGTTAACGGGGAGTGCAAAGGACTGTTTGACGGACCACGCGTCAGTGCCTCATAACCAATAATATTTTTCTCAACACCCGATACAATCGGTTGGAAAAGCGTGGAAATGGCTCCATTTTCAATGATACGAAGGAGCTCATCCAGTTGCTGGGAAAGGGTCATAGCTATCCATACTGCAGGCACAACATTGACCCGGCAATTTGCCACAATCTAATGACAGATTAATGACAAAGCGATACCCACGGTGGTTTGCGCAGTACATAAAAAAACCGTGATATGGGCTGTTACCACAACCGACATCACGGTTTTCTAATCAAAAGCGTATCGATGAACCTAGAACTGCATCAACACCCGTGCATACAGGCGACGACCGCGACCATCAAACTGGTAAGCATCATAGTTCAGTGCGCCATTGTAGTGGAAAGGCAACTCCGCATTGAAAGCATCCAGCGCACCGACGGTGAACATCGTGGTGCCCATTGCTTCGTTTGCCCACTGATGAGTGTAGGAGTACTGAATATCGACACTGTGGTAGGTGTCAATCTTGCGATTCACCACAGATCGAACATAATCGTTACCATTATCATAAGTATCTTGATACTGGAGATTATCGTAAGCACCGATAAAGCGGTTGACCACATTCACGGCATGCGTGGCATCATTGCTTGACCAGCCAAGTGTGACACTGCCTTTTTTGTCAGGTAGCGAACGCACCAGCAAGCCATCACCCGTTGTGCCTGCAGCATCATAGATACCCGTTTCACGCAACCCCAGCTCAAGACCAGGGACATCGTTCAACGTATACTGATTAACGTATGTAAAATCAGACTGGACAGTAAACCGTCCCATATCCGTGGTCCAGTTGTAGCCAATTTTCAGGTCAAAACCATCCGCAGTCACTTCACCGGCATTGATAGCACTGGAACTCACCGTAGTCAGTGCACCAGTCAGTGTACCGGCACTACGAACGACACCATCAACGATATATGTACGAGGATCCACTACACAATCAAGACGTGAATATGGGATGGTTTGCCCCGCCTCCGTTTTAGAATTCTCGGGATCATCACCCCACTGCTGAGACAAAGCGACAGGATCACAAGACTCGTATGGATCAGATCCAGCGTAGGCGGGTGCCGGACTGCTGGAAATCGTACCATTGACGACATAGTTATCGGGATCCTGCGCCGCTATTTGAAATGCCTCAATTTCATGGCTAATAGCAGAAATACCTGGCTGTGGCATCACACGATCCTTGACTTCAAAGCGCCAGAAGTCAGTGGTCACATTCAAGCCTTCCAGTGCACCTGATGGCGTCCAGATAAAGCCTGCGCTGTATGTGTTTGCTGTCTCATTCGCCACATCCGGCGCTGGTGATCCCACCGTATATGTAGTCTCCGGCTCAGCATTCTCGTTGGTTGGAGGTACCATGCCTGCTCGCACGGCCTGTGCGCTGATCGGATCACGGAATGTAATATTACTGGACTCCAAGCCTTCCAGCTGAATACCAATGTTTGGTGCACGGAAAGATTGCGAGAATGAACCTCTAAGTAACAATGAATCAGTAGGACGCCAGCTCATCGCAACCTTTGGTGTTAGCTCGCCACCGATATTGCCACCATAGTCCTCGTAACGCAGCGCCACCTGGGATTCAATCTGGTCCCAGAACGGCAATGACAACTCCATAAAGGCAGACTTGGTGGTTCGGTCATGATCATAGTTAAAGATACACTCGGAACATTCAAAATTGTTGGAGATATACCGATACTCTGGCTCACCATTGCTGTTAAATCCTGAAATACCAGTCAGGCCAGGGTCATTCAATGTAGGTGCAATTGATTTTGCATTCCGCTCCCTATATTGAAGGCCTGCTGCAAACTGAGCCGTCCCACCTTGCATCTCAAACAGTTCACCCGATAAAACCGCATCAAACACGGCCAGCTTGTTGCGTTTATCGGCACGACGCACTGTCGGCATCATCCAGTCAATCAGCTCTGGCGAATTGGCCATACTGCCATCTGCCTGTCGAGTCAGGTAAGGGTTATAAAACTCACAACCGTCCTGACCATGATTGTTACTGGTCAGCGCCTGAGACAATGATTCATAGGTGTTAAATACAAAACCCGGGAAGAACAACTGGGTCATACTTTGCCCGACATAATCCCAGGCAGTTGGGATAGCAGGCGATATGTGACCCCTGGCGCTCAAGAAATCAAAATCAGAAACACCGTTTGGGGTACAGTTTGGGCCGCCTAAGCCATTGGCCGCCAGATGAGCTCTGTCGCGCTGGAATGTTTTGTATTCCAACTCGAAGCTGGTCCCACTCCAGGAGTAGCTGACATCGTAGTTAAACCGGCGATCATTAAAGGCTGTAAAGTCACCACGGATACCTGCCTGGACACCAATGGATTCTGTCCGGTTTATTTGGTTACTCTCACCCAGGCGCGGTGAGCTGCCAATGTTCATATTGGCATAACTGGGTACATTAGGACCACCATTGACCGCAGCGACGGGGGCATTGGGAATATCGCCCGCCGTGGGCCTGCTCAACCCGATAGCCGGTGCAAAGTAACCTAGCTCAAGTGGCTGACCAATCGAGTAGCCACCCCAGGCGGGATTACCCTGGTGCGCACCAGGCTGAGCCAGAAACATGGTAGGCCCACGACTGGTATAGGCACCAGAATCCGAACGCTGAATCTCTGAGCTGGAATATTGTGCAAATGAATAAAACTCTGTACTGGCGTTAAATGCGTGATCAAAGGCACCAGCAATGCTGTCTCGCTCCATGCCTACATTTAACAATCGCCACTGAGCATCTTCTTCACGGCATGTGGAGTTTGGTTCTCCGCGATCTGCACTTAATGTACCCCAAAAATAAGGCGTACCATCTGCTGACGTCAAGCTTTCACAAAGCGGATCAGTATACAGAAGGTTGCTGTTACCGCCTTCAGCAACAGCCTGATTGATCGCTTCCTGATTCACATAAGCCGTATTGACGTTGGAGCCAAAAGCCGGGTTGACAATTGGAACGCCCAAGCCACCAACCTGAGAGTTAAACTCGGACCGCTCATCATAAAAACGCGCCTGTGTCACAGATACTGGATCTCGCCGAAACACCTCACCTGACAAGACAAAGTGAGTAGAACCAGTGTCACTGGCCCAACCCCAAATCGCACTGGCAGTGCGATCCTGGTTACCCAGATCCTTTTCCAGTGCCTGGACATCACCATACAGCTCAAACCCTTCAAAGTTATTCCGCATGATAACGTTGACCACACCGGCCACTGCATCAGAACCATACAAAGCCGAACCACCATCAGTCAGCACTTCCAGACGTTCGACCATCACTAAGGGAATGGTATTGATATCAACAAACTCACCGCCAGTCGGCGTAGATGTCGCGGCAGGCGCCATGCGTTTGCCGTTAATCAGTGTCAGCGTGGAATTTTCACCCAGGTTGCGCAGGTTGATATTGGCCATACCGGACAGGTTGCCCATGTCAGCATTACCGCCATCGGCTCCTTCGTTACTGACAGAACCGGAGTTGACTTCGAGGTTTTTCACCACATCCCAGATCTGCGCTGCACCTTGTGACTCGATAGATGCCCTGTCGACCACTTGAACAGGCGACGGTGCATCCAGAGGACTACCCGCAATATAGGAACCCGTGACAACCACTTCTTCGATATCGGAATCTGCATCCTGCGCCATAGCAGGCAGGCAGCTCAAGCTCGACAGAACGCCAAGCAGTAAGGACTTGCGACGATAACCAGGCCATGTGGACATGGTGTGTTTCCCCCGTGATTATTATTGTTGGTTGGTATGGCAACTGCAAAGTGCACCCGGCACTTGTAATTCCGTTTCCATCCGGAAATGACAACCTTGACCAAATCCGGTACTACAGGGAGTTTTCATTCGACTTTAGCGAATCAAATCAGGCTTTGCAACGAAATTTGAATGAATTCATGAATATTATCAATACAATACTCAAACAGTATAACCCTCAATGATAGAGGCCATTTATAGTGTTGATTTCAAACACTTATCGTCGCACTAACCTTTCGCTTCACCGATGAAGGCTATCGGGGGAACAGCCTCCATCGTAATTAAACAGTCGTATTTAAAAACGCATCAGGATGCGCCCGTAAAACCGTCGCCCACGGCCATCAAACACTGCCGCATCATAATTTAACGGGCCGGAATAAAGGAATGGTAAACTGGCATTAAAAGCATCCAGAACGCCTAGCGTGAAAGTCGCTTCCGACATACCCGCAGCCCACTGCTGAGTGTAGCTGTATTGCAGGTCCACCCGATGATAGCTGTCTACCTCCGGGCTGATGATGGAGCGCACATAATCGTTACCATTGAGATAGTCATTCTGGTAAGACAAGTTGTCGTAGCTGCCAATAAAATGATTTATCCAGGTTGCCTGATGAGACAGATTGTTGCTGGTCCAGCTCAATGACAGATTGCCTTTTATATCGGGCAATGATCGCACCAGCAAACCATCACCCGTGGTACCGGCAGCATCAAACTCACCACTTTCCAGCAAACCGAGGTCCAGGCCAGGTACATTACGCAGGGTATATTGATTAACGTAGGTCATTTGGCCATTGACACCAAATTCACCCACAGATGACGACCAGCGATACCCCGCACTGAGGTCTACCCCATCAGTCACCACTTCACCGGCATTTATCGCTGAACTGACAATCGTCACCAACTCGGCGATAGTGCTGCCTTGTGCACGGACGACCCCTTCGACCACATAGCTTCGGGGATCCACCACACAGTCGAGTCGGGAGCCGGGAATCACCTGTCCCGCCTCTGTCATCGAATCCGCAGGATCATCACCCCACTGCGCAGACAATGCCTCCGGGTCACAGGATTGATAAAGTTGTGAGGCATCATTCGCCAGGGACGAATTGAGCACATACTGATCCTGCTGCTGCGCCGCCTGCTCAAAGGCAGTTAACTCATGGTCGATAGACGAAATGGCCGGTTGTGGCATGACCCGATCCTGGACCTCAAACCGCCAGTAATCTGCAGCTAGCCTTAGCCCCTCCAGTTTGCCACCTGGCGTCCATTGCAGCCCAGCCCCGTAGGTATCAGCAGTTTCGTTCCCGATATCCAGGGCCGGAGAGCCAACTGTATACGTTGTGTTGGGCAAGGCATTCTCATTGCTCACTGGCAGTAGCCCTGCACGAACGGCCTGGTTGCGCAATGGGTCGCGGAATGTCGCCCGGCTGGCCTCTAGCCCTTCCCGTTGAATGGCGATATTGGGCGCACGGAAAGACCGGGAATAAGAGGAGCGAAGCAACCAGTCATCACTGGGACGCCAGCTCATTGCCACTTTGGGTGTTACCTGACTCCCAATTCGATCACCATAGCTTTCCCAGCGCAAAGCCAACTGTGTTTCGATGCTGTCCAGTAACGGCAAAGACAGTTCTGTAAATACCGACTTAACATCACGATCATGATCATAATTAAATATGCACTGCGAGCATTCATAATTGTTGCTCACATAATGATAGGCATCCGGCTCACCATTTTCGTCGTAGGAGAGAATGGCCTGCGGGATGCCGGGGTAGTTTATGCCTGGCGCAATTGAACTGTTGTTTTGCTGACGGTATTGCAGCCCCAGCGCGAACTGGGCTTCACCACCGGGTAGTGAAAACAGCTCACCGGATAAAACCGCATCAAATACGGCCAGTTTGTTACGTTTGTCCGAGCGTTTGACGGTTGGCATCATCCAGTCGAGCAACTCCTGAGAGTTGGCCATGTCCGGGTCTACCTGAGCGGTCAGGAATGGATTAAAAAACTGACAACCACCCTGACCATGATTATTGCTGGTCAATGCCAGCGAGAGACTTTCGCGGGTATTATGAACATAGCCGGGCAGAAAAGTTTGTGTGAATGAATCACCAAGAAAATCCCAGAACGTTGGTAGCGCCGGGGAAGCATCGCCTCTGGCTGACTGAAAATCAAAATCTGCAACACCATTGGGTGTACAATCCGGCCCACCCAGACCATTCACTGCCAACTCGGCACGATCGCGCTGAAAGGTCTGGTAATCCACTTCAAAACTGGTACCACTCCAGGCATAACTGACATCATAATTAAAACGCCGGTCATTCAAGGCAAAAAACTCGCCTTTAACTCCACCCTGAAAAGTCAGCGTTTCACTGTGGCTGATATTGGTATTGCCACCGGTACGTGGTTTGTTACCCGCCTGTATGTAAGCAGACATCGGGACATTGGGACCCCCATTGGCAATATCGACCGGAGCATTGGTGATATCACCAGGCTGCGGGCGCGCCAGACCAATCGCCGGAGCAAAATAGCCCAGTTCCGCGGTTTGCCCAATGGCATACCCACCCCAGGCCGGGTTCCCCTGATGAGCTCCCGGCGCTGCCAGATACAAACCCGGGCCGCGGGAAGTCACATAGCCTGAATCGCTGCGTTCAATTTCAGAGCTGGACCACAACGCAAAACCGTAAAACTCCGCAGAGTCTGTCAATGCCTGACGGAAGGAGGCCGAAATGCTGTCACGTTCCATCCCCACATTCAGCAGGCGCCATTGCGATTCGTCTTCTCGACAGGTGCTGTCCGGATTACCACGTTCAGCATAAGGCGTTCCCCAGAAATAAGGCGTGCCGTCGGCAGAATTCAATTGCGTGCATAAAGGATCGAGAGTGCGTAACTCACTTCCACCGCCTTCCGCAATGACCTGCGCCATGGCGGCTGCATTGATATAGGCAGGATTCAACTGAGCCCCAAACGATGGCTGGGCCACCAGTGTTCCCATGCCTCCAACCGCCGCGCTGAAATCGGAGCGCTCATCATAAAAACGTGCCGACTGAACAGATACCGGGTCCCGGCGGAATGCTTCCGCTGCTATGACAAAGGAGCTGTCGCCGTCACTGTCCTGCCAACCCCAGATGGCACTGCCGGTTTTATCAAAACGACTTCCCGCATTCTCTACATTTTGCAGATCACCATAGACTTCAAACCCTTCAAAGTCGTTACGCATGATCAAATTCACTACACCCGCAACGGCATCAGAGCCATACAATGCAGAACCACCATCAGCCAGGACTTCAACTCGCTCCAGCATCACCAGTGGAATGGTATTGATATCCACAAATTCACCACCGGAAGCAGTGGTGGTTGCTGCAGCTACCTGACGCTTGCCATTGATCAGTGTCAGCGTTGAGTTCTCGCCCAGATTACGCAGATTGATATTGGCTGTCCCGGACAATGAGCCAACTTCTGCATTACCACCCTCAGCCCCTTCATTGCTGATGGAACCTGAGTTGATTGCCATATTGCTGATGACATCCCAGATCTGCACAGCTCCCTGCGAGACCATCTCTTCCCGATCAACCACCTGAACCGGTGAGGGAGCATCGAGCGGACTGCCACGAAGATAAGAGCCGGTGACCAGCACCTCTTCAACTTGTGCCGGCGCCTGAGGCGAAGTTTGCGCCTGGGCAATGACGGGAAAATAAGCGGATGAACAAAGCAGACCTGCAATAGAGCGGGCCAATACATTACCGGTGAGTAATCGGGACATACATACTTCTCCTGATTCCATAACTAAGCGCTAGACAGCAATCGCTTCCGGGTAATGGAAACTAAACAGGAAGTTCCATTGGCTTTACCAGGACTCATGGTAAACTGCGCGCACAATGAAGCTATTTTATCACTCTCCGGTGTATATTCTGTTGCGACGCACCTTTTTTTCCCTGTTTTTTATCGTTCTGGTTGTCTGTTTGCTTTCGCCAGCGGTTATTGGCTGGCAAATCAGGGTGCAATTGCGTCCTGTGCTCAGCCAATTGCAGGAACTCGGCTTTGACTATCAAGTCACCAAAGCGGGCTGGTTGCAAACGGACTATCAGGTAGTAACCCCGAACCTGCTGGATGCCCCGGTGGTTTTATCCTTCCGGCACGGTCCTTTACTGTGGCACCTGCCGGATACATCTGTTGCTATTGCTGAAGTTCAGATCAGCACGACTGCGCCCGAAACACCTCCCTACCTTTCAGGCTCAGCGTTAATCACAGTTGGCAGCCAGTGGCAGGTAGACGGGGTGATGGGGCTATCATCACAGCATGACTCTTTCCTGGCCGAATGGCAGCTACAGTGGCCATTAATACCCACTGACACCCGCCCGGCCCCACTGCCAATTATCGGCATGGTGCTGCCCGGTGAAACCGCAGGCAGAATCAACCTGCAACTGCTCCCCCCCTCCCAACCTGGCTTTATCCAGGATGCAATCGGTATGGGGGTATATCGAGGCTGGCTGATACCAACAGGTACCACCTTGCGCAGTCGCCTGGACATCCAGCAAGGTGTCCTTTCTGTGAACGGCACAGCCGTTAATGTGCGGTGAGTTTTTCCACTGCCCGTTATCAGGTACAATAGGCGCAACACTCAGCGAGCGCAGCATTTCCTGCTGCCCGACCAACCTTTCCGGAAGCCAATATGTCAACCGCCAACAATCTGTTTGCCTACCCGCGTTATTGGGCAGAGTGCTTTGGCACCGCACCGTACCTTCCCATGTCCCGCTCAGAGATGGATGCCCTGGGCTGGGACAGTTGCGACATAATCATTGTCACAGCTGACGCCTACGTGGATCACCCCAGTTTTGGTATGGCGGTGGTAGGGCGTTTACTGGAGGCACAGGGCTTTCGCGTCGGCATCATTGCTCAGCCAGCCTGGAACAGTGCCGACCCGTTCAAAATCCTTGGCCGCCCCAATCTGTTTTTCGGTGTGACCGGCGGCAACATGGACTCGCTGATCAACCGTTACACCGCAGACTTGCGCATCCGTAATGATGATGCCTACACCCCAAATGCCGAGCCGGGTAAACGCCCTGACCGTTCAGTCATCGTTTACAGCCAGCGTTGCCGCGAAGCTTATTATGATGTCCCCATCGTCATTGGCGGTATCGAAGCCAGTTTACGCCGGATTGCCCAATATGATTACTGGAGCGACCAGGTAAGGCAGTCAGTGCTGATTGACTCCAATGCTGACATCCTGCTCTATGGCAATGCCGAGCGAGCACTGGTGGAGGTAGCACACCGCGTTGCCAATGGCAGCACGGTCCGAGATATCACGGATATACGGGGCACCGCCCTGGTGCGCCGCGACATCCCGGCTGGCTGGACAGAAATTGATTCCACCCGAATTGACTGGCCTGGCCGTATTGAGCAAATCCCCAATCCTTATGATGTCCCGCACGACCAGGTTGGCAGCATGGATGTCAGAGAAGAAAACGCTGCCAGGCAAACCGTAGCTGCTGCAACAACCTGCAGTGAAAACACGACTGCCGTAGCTGAAACCAGTGGTGGGACAAGTGCAGTGGCCAGCGAAGACCCTGATGTCAGTGCAGTGCGCATCATTCCTTTGCCATTGCATCGCAAATACCAGAGCAACCCGGAAACCACCTATATCCGTTTGCCGCCATTCCACAAGGTAAAGAATGACCCTGCCCTGTACGCACACGCATCACGCGTGCTGCACCAGGAATCCAATCCGCATAATGCCAAGGTCCTGGTTCAGAAACACGGATCCCTGGAAGTTTGGGTCAATACACCGCCGATTCCGTTGACCACGGAAGAGATGGATGCGGTCTTCGACCTGCCCTACCAGCGTCGCCCTCACCCCAGTTACGGGGATGCGCGCATTCCTGCGTATGACATGATTAAAACCTCTGTTAATATCATGCGCGGCTGTTTTGGCGGCTGTACTTTCTGTTCGATTACTGAGCACGAAGGGCGCATTATCCAGAGTCGCTCCGAAGAGTCCATCCTGCGTGAGATTGAGAAAATCCGCGACCAGGTACCCGGCTTTACCGGTACGATTTCTGACCTGGGCGGCCCCACTGCCAACATGTACAAACTGAACTGCAAATCTGACGAAATTCAGAAAAACTGTAAACGTTTGTCCTGTGTCTACCCGACGATCTGTAAGCACCTGGAGACTGACCATAGCCCGACCACTCAGCTCTATCGCAAGGCGCGCGCCATTCCCGGCGTAAAACGTGTCGCGATTGCTTCCGGGCTGCGCTATGACCTGGCGCTGAAAGACCCCGAGTACGTGGAGGAACTGGTTACCCATCACGTCGGTGGTTATTTGAAGATCGCTCCGGAGCACAGTGAATCAAAAACGCTTTCCAAGATGATGAAGCCGAGCATCAGTGCCTATGATGAATTCAAGGCCATGTTTGACAAATTCTCGGCCAAAGCGGGCAAGAAACAGTACCTGATTCCCTACTTCATTGCGGCGCACCCCGGTTCTGATAATGAAGACATGATGAATCTGGCGGTCTGGCTGAAGACACACGGTTTCAAACCAGATCAGGTGCAGACGTTCTACCCGTCGCCGATGGCGCTGGCAACAGCGATGTATTACTCGGGCAAAAATCCGCTGAAAAAAGTGACGTATAAAAGTGAGTCAGTGTCTGCCTGCAAGGAGATTGAACAGCGTCGCATTCAAAAAGCATTTCTTCGCTATCACGATGAGAAGAACTGGCCGATGCTGCGCAAAGCGCTGAAAGACATAGGGCGCAGCGATCTGATCGGCCATGACGGCCATTGTCTGGTGCCACCGGAAACGCGCGGCCGCCCGGGCCAGGCACACCCGCGCAGAAAACCGGTGACAAACCCCGCTGTCTTGCGTGGCCGTCGCCCAGCGGCGGGTGGAAAATTTGCCGGGAAGAAGAAGCCTGGCAAGAAGCCCGGCAAAGGAAAACGACCAATACATCACTGATATGATAGCAGTGAAAAAAGCAAGCCTGCTACTGTCAGGCTTGCCTTTTTATAATTACGGCTATTACTGTCATTCCTGTTATTGCTATCAGAGCAAACATCTGTCACTGACTGCCTCAGCGTACTGAAGGCAGTCAGTCAATACAGAAAGTAGTGATCACTTGCCCTTGTTTTTAAGCGCCTGCTCAAACAACGCAGCCATTGTACCTGTCTGCCTTTTATTTTGAGCCGCTGCGCCAAAGTCCTTCTTACCCCGGGTCGAAGCTGCTGGTCGTCGAGTCGGCTTATGCCCCTTCTCGCTGGCATCCGGAATGGGATCATCCAGACGCATGCTCATGCCGATACGCTTGCGCTCAAGGTCCACTTCCAGCACTTTAACTTTTACGATCTGGCCAGCGCTGACCACACTGTGCGGGTCCTTGACGAACTTGTCTGACATCGCAGAAATATGCACCAGACCATCCTGGTGAACGCCCACGTCAACAAAGGCACCGAAATTTGTCACATTGGTCACCGTGCCTTCCAGCACCATACCAGGGGTCAGGTGTTTGATTTCTTCAACACCTTCTTTCAAAGCTGCCGTCCGGAATTCACCACGTGGGTCACGCCCGGGTTTTTCGAGTTCTTTAAGGATGTCCTTAACCGTCAACAAGCCGAACTGTTCGGTAACGTAATCTTCAGCACGCAGCCCTCGCAGGAAGTCAGCATCGCCTATCAGAGACCTTAATTCCCTGCCATGTTGCTTGGCGATGGTTTCAACCACGGAGTAGGATTCAGGGTGAACAGCTGAAGCATCCAGCGGATTATCTCCATCCTGGATACGCAGGAAGCCTGCGGCCTGCTCAAAGGTCTTGTCACCAAACCGTGGTACCTTTTTCAGCTCAGCACGGCTGCTGAATCGCCCTTGCGCATCACGGAAATCCAGAATATTGCTGACCTGAGTAGTACTCAGGCCGGATACCTGTTTCAGTAATGGCGCCGACGCCGAATTGAGATCAACACCCACGGCATTCACACAATCTTCGACTACCGCATCCAGGGAACGCGACAGTTTCACCTGACTGACATCGTGCTGGTACTGGCCCACACCGATCGATTTCGGCTCAATTTTAACCAGTTCGGCCAGCGGGTCCTGCAAGCGACGGGCAATAGAGACGGCTCCCCGGATAGTCACATCCAGATCGGGCAGCTCCTGGGAAGCAAACTCTGACGCCGAATAAATGGAAGCACCCGCTTCATTGACCATCACCCGTTGCAGTTTAAACTGGGGGAATGCCTTACTGAAGTCAGCCACAAACTGATCGGTTTCGCGCGAGGCTGTACCGTTACCGATACTGATCAGTTTGACCTGATACTTTTCGCACATGACTTTTAACACTGCCATGGCTTCCTGGGTTTTATGCTGTGGCGCTGTCGGAAAAATAGCACCATGATCCAGCACTTTGCCCGTCTCGCTGACCACGCACATTTTTACGCCGGTTCGCAGGCCGGGATCAAGACCAATGGTCACCTGTTTACCCGCGGGTGGCGCCAGCAACAAGTCTTTGACATTGCGGGCAAAGACATCAATGGCATCTTCCTCAGCCTGCTCTCGCAACTGGGTCATTACATCGGTCTGCAAATGGGTATGCAGTTTGACTTTCCAGGCCCAGCGCACCACATCCTGCAACCATTTGTCGGCCGCACGGCCCTGATCACTGATCTGCCAGTGTTTGGCAATCATCACTTCACATGGATGACGGACAGCAGGCCCATCTTCATCGAGAAGAATATCCACTTTTACGGACAGAATTCCTTCTGTTCGGGCCCGAAACAGCGCCATGACCCGATGCGAAGGCACTTTTGATACTGCTTCGGAGAATTCAAAATAATCGCGATACTTGGCCCCTTCATTTTCCTTGCCAGGCACCACTTCAGACTGGATACTGGCCTGATCAGCAAAATACTCGCGCAGTTTACCGAGCAGTTCAGCACTTTCGCTGAAACGCTCAATCAGGATATGCCGAGCCCCATCCAGCGCAGCCTTGACGTCATCCACACCCTTGTCAGCATCAATAAATGCTTCTGCTTCAGTTTCCGGCTTCCTGCCCGGGTCATCGAACAGCATGTCAGCCAAAGGTTCAAGCCCGGCTTCACGAGCAATCTGGGCACGAGTCCGGCGCTTGGGTTTGTAGGGCAGGTATAAATCTTCCAGCGTGGTCTTGCTGTCTGCAGAGTGAATCTGTCCAGCCAGCGCATCCGTCAGTTTGCCCTGCTCATCGATGCTTTTGAGAATAACCTGACGGCGGTCTTCCAGTTCCCGCAAATACATTAACCGTTCCTGCAGGCGTCTTAGCTGGGAATCATCAAGCGCACCCGTGACTTCTTTCCGGTAACGGGCAATGAATGGCACCGTTGCACCTTCGTCCAGTAAAGCAACCGTAGCTGCTACCTGTTCTGACCGGGCGCCAATTTCGCCGGCTATTGTTTCGTTAATTACACTACTCACTAAATTTCGTATCCTTCAAAAATAAATTTACTCGTCAGCGTGTTTATCAGTGCTGTCACTCGTCGCTGTATCCGGCTTATTTGCATTGGCTCGCTTGACGTGATCATCCACGTAAGTCAGTACTCCGCGCAGAATATTGATTTCCATGGAGTCAGGACGAATACGGCCAAACAGGCGACGCATTCGCGGCATTAACAACCGGGGATTGTCGGGATCATGAAAATCCATATCAACCAGCACCTGCTCCAGGTGCTCATAGAAAAGTTCCAGTTGCCGCCCGTCAGCCTTGGGAACATCCCAGTACTCGTCTTCTGAAGCCGGATCATAGACAGTGTCAACGGGAACCGGCGCCGCCGCAGAATAATCTGCGCTTGCGGCCGCAGCTGACACAGACTCCCCTTCTCCTCGTGCTTCCAGCATGGCCACTCTGGCTTCATAACAGACCACCATGACAGCAGCTGCCAGATTCAGTGAACTATAGACTGGATCAGCAGGAATCTGGACGTGATAGTGACACAGCTGCAATTCTTCATTGGTCAGGCCTTTATCCTCCCGACCGAAAACCAGCGCCACTTTATTATCAACGGCATCCAGCGCGACCTGTTGTCCACACTGACGCGGGTTCAGCATTGGCCAGGGCATTCGCCGGGAACGCGCACTGGCACCAATAACCAGGCCACAGTCTGCTACAGCTGACTCCAGGTCAGGAAAAACCTTAACACGGTCCAGTATGTCAGTGGCGGATGCTGAGCGCCAACGCGCCACATCACTGGGAAACTCTTCCGGGTCTACCAATCTGAGATTTGGAATCCCCATATTTTTCAACGCTCTGGCTGCAGCCCCAATATTCCCGGGGTGAGAAGTGTTCACCAGAATCACGTTAATGTTTGAAAAATCGGGCTGTTTCAAAGCCGCCTCCCTGACAGAATGTAAATTGGGCCCGGGATTATAACAACTTGTTAGCGCCTGGCGCGCTGAAATACCATGAATTAAACGGACAGGACACTAGCATTTTGTTATGATTGCGGGCTGTTCATGTTTGATTTTTCAGAGACACCATGCATCCAGTCATCAATATTGCTTTAAGAGCCGCGCGTAGCGCCGCTGAACAAATTTCACACCAGGTCGACCGCCTGGATCGGGTCAATGTCGTAGAAGACAATGCTAACGGACTGTTGACCAGCATGGATCTCGATGCCGAACGCAGCATCCTGTATCATTTGCAGAAAGCATACCCCGATTACAGCGTGTTTTCCCGCGCCACTGGCCTTACTGCCGGTAGCGATACGGATAACACCTGGCTGATAGATCCATTAGCCGGCAATCGCAACTATATCCGCGGCAACCCGGGATTTTGCGTGTCTCTGGCTTTGAAAACTCGCAATGTCATTTCCCATGCAATTGTCATCAACCCCTCAAGTGGCCAGGAATTTACTGCCAGTCGGGGCAACGGCGCACAGTTAAATGGCAGCCGCATTCGTGTCGGCCAGCGACGCAGTATTGATAAAGGGTTGTCTGCTATCGACGTTGACTCACAAAACGGCGCAGAAACCGCAATAGCACTGCAATCTGCCCTGCTACAGGCAGGCAGTGACATTCGGGTCAGTGGCTGCCCCGCGCTGGATATGGTCTACAGTGCGGCGGGCCGTATTGATGCAGGCTGGTGTGTGGCTCAACATGAAGCAACGCTGGCAGCAGCAAAACTGATTCTGCAGGAATCAGGCGCATTACTCAGTGACCCCGCAGGTAATCCGATCACGACTGGCAGCAAGGAATTGCTTTACGGCAGCCCAAAATGCTTCAAAGAGCTGATCCAGTTACGGCAGCAAATTCAAAAACAATAATAAAATGGCAGTATAAGGCAGTGTGAAATGAGTATAGCGGTAAAGTCCCGGCAGAGCCTGACCAGCGGTCCCATCGGTACGATACTGACTCAAATGACACTGCCAATGATTCTGGGCATGATCATGATGTTCAGTTTCAACCTGGTGGACACATTTTTCATCAGCCTGCTGGGTACCGAAGCACTCTCAGCTATCAGTTTTACTTTCCCCCTCACATTTACCGTAATGAGTCTGGCCATCGGACTGAGTATCGGCACCTCGGCTGTGGTTGCCAAATATATTGGCCGGGGAGATGAGGAGCGTGCCAAAGAAGCCTCAACGATCACCAATTATGTGGCGATACTGCTGGCAATAGTCATTGCGGTCATTGGCTATTTCACCATGGACCAGATTTTCCTGGCCATGGGTGCCTCCGTTGAATTATTGCCCACCATCCGTGAATACATGGACATCTGGCTGCCCACCAGTCCCCTGCTGGTCGCCATTATTTGTGCTAACTCAGTACTGCGTGCCAATGGGGACACCAGAACCCCCAGCCTGCTAATGGCAGCAGCAGGACTTATTAATGCCGCTCTGGATCCGATACTGATCTTTGGATTGGGACCAATACCGGCAATGGGTGTACAGGGGGCCGCACTGGCAACCACTCTGTCCTGGGTTGCCGGCGTTGTATTTCTGTTTTACTTTCTTTTGATTCGCCACCAACTGGTGTCGCCAACTCTGCCTTCCCGTGCTGTTTTACTCACATCCTCACGGGAAATGCTACGCATCGGCATCCCGGCATCCGGGGCGAATATGATGACTCCTCTGGCAGCCGCCGTAATGACCGCAATCGTTGCCAGTTACGGTGAAGAGGCTGTCGCAGCTTTCGGCGTGGGTTCACGCCTGGAGTCCATTGCCTGTATCGTCATTCTTGCCCTCTCAAGCACACTGCCGCCTTTCATCAGTCAAAACCTGGGGGCTGAGAAACCGGAACGTATTGCCGAGGCTTGCCGGCTCTCGATCCGCTTCGTTCTGCTCTGGCAGCTACTGATATATGCGGTTTTGGCAATAACTGCCCCGATAATCTCATGGCTGTTTACCCGCGAGGAATCAGTGGCCAATATCATTCAGACGTTCATCTGGATAATGCCACTCAGTTATGGCATGCAAGGCGTGATCATCCTGTGTAACTCGGCACTCAATGCCATGCATCACCCAATGTCCGCCCTTTACCTCAGCGCTGCCCGTTTCTTTATATTTTATGTGCCGCTGGCCTGGTTACTGGGCAACTGGCTGGGATTGCCCGGGGTTTTTGCCGGCGCAGCACTTGGCAACCTGCTTATGGCCTGGATCTCATGGTCAACGGTAAAACGAGCTATTCACCATGAAGCTGACCCGGCCATTCAGATTGATTGAAGGAGCCCCATGATGGACGCCATTACTGCATTACAGAATCGCGTATCTGCCCCACGACTCACTGACAAGGCGCCTGATGAGGCCACGCTCGACGCAATTTGCCGTTGCGCCTTGCGCGCCGCCGATCATGGTTTGCTTCGCCCATGGCGCTTTCTGCTGATACGGGGCCAGTCCCGCCATCGTCTGGGTGAGTTGTTTATTCAAGCCAGTTTACAGGACTCTCCCGACCTGACTGCAGCAGAGCAGGAATCGACCGGTAACAAGGCGTTGCGGGCACCGTTGATTATCGTGGGTATTACTTCACCCAAAGATCACCCCAAAGTCCCCGTATTAGAGCAGCAGCAGTCTACCGCTGCTGCCATGCAGAACATCATAAATGCAGCCTATGCCCTGAACGTTGGCGCTATCTGGCGTACTGGCAGCATGGCAACACACCCGGTGGTTCGAACGGGTCTTGGCCTGGCACCCGGGGAGGAAATTACCGGCTTTATCTACCTGGGGGAAATTGACGGGCCGTTACGCCCACTCAGGCCTGAGGACCCGGCACAATATTTTCAGGAATGGTGATATGGAAGAAAAACCAGTAAAGCCGTTTAAAATAGCACGCAGGACAGTTTTCAATACTCCGGTGGTGACACCTGTCCTGCGCCTGATTTCAACACTTGTTCTGAAACTGATTGGCTGGAAACCCATCGGTAAACCACTGGAACATCAGCGCTTTGTCCTGATTGGTGCACCGCACACCAGTAACTGGGATTTTCCCATCATGCTGATGGTGGTATTGAAACTGCGCCTGAACCTGCACTGGATGGGTAAACATACGTTGTTCCCCTTCCCGGTATCAGGCCTGATGAAGTGGCTGGGAGGCATTCCGATCAATCGCACGGCTACACACGGTGTCGTGGATCAGATAGTTGAACAATATCACCAACGGGAAGATCTGGTGGTACTGGTTCCGCCTGAAGGAACCCGGGCCAAAGTTGCCCAATGGAAAACAGGTTTCTACCATATGGCCAACAATGCCAGGGTTCCGATACTGATGGGCTATATTGATGCTTCCCGCAAGGAAGCCGGGCTTGCTGATTTCTTTCACCCCAGCGGCGACCTGGAAAAAGACATGCAGGATATACGGGCTTTTTACGCCGACAAGAAGGGCATCAATCCGCAGAACGCCGATTGATGCCAACTCTGGCAAGGACTACCGGCTGGCACCAGACTGATAAGAGAGATTGTTGAGCAACAGGTTGAGCGTAAACTCAGCATAATCGCTAACAGAAACACCTCGCTGCAAGAACTTCCAGCGTTTCAGGTACCATTGCTGCAACATGGCCGTGGTAGAAGATGCCAGTAACGCCAGGTTCCCTTCATAGCGAAAAACACCTGCCTCAATGCCTTTGCTAAAGATATTCTGAAGCCCCTGATCAAATTGCAGCTCCATATTCATGGCGGCCTCACGCTGCTCTTTATCAAGCCCTTTAGCCTCAATAAAACAAAAGTAGTACCACGGGTGCATAATGTGATTCATGTAAAGGTCGGCATGAATCACGGCTTTTAAATGCTGGTAAGGGGACAGCTGATATGCATGAATGGCGCTAAGCACATCATCAATGGTGCTGCGCACAACAGACTCAATGGCGGAAGCCAGATCGGACTTACTGCCAATATAAGCGTAAAGACCACCCATGCTGATGCCGGTTTCACGACTCAGATCGCGAAGACTCATGGAATGGAAGCCCTGGCTATTAGCCAGCCGAAAAGTACAATCAAAAATTTTCTGTAGGTTTTTTACTGCTGTCTTGCCGTTTTTGATCTGCATCCGTTCATGATGCACATCAAACACACGCTGCCATAGTGGCTCGCCCTCCAGCTCCCAGGCTTCACGAAAAGCCTCCAGGCTGGTATCCAGTGGCCAGCCCTGGCCCGGCGATAAGGTTTTGGCGCCTGCCGATTCCATTTCTCTCTCCTTCCCTCGAAACCTGACGTATCATCATTATCTGCAATGGATCATCTGAATTTTCACCTAAGCCAGATGCAGACAATGCCGCTTGCAGACAATGATGACTCGTTCAGAGACAGGCTGCCGCCTCCGGCGACAGTCGAACTCTACTTGTTAATCGATTTCCGCCAGCATCATTTCATCAGACTCGCTGGCCATGTGGTTAAAGCCTGCTACCACTTCTGCCAATGCACGTGTATCAGCATCGACGCTGTCATCGCCGGCAATTGCCTGCAGTTCAGCCCGCGTACCTTCAGAGACTGAGTGCTGGATGTCGTGTACTGCCTGAGCGACTGTCTGAATCGCTTCACTTTGACTACCATCGCTGGCGATTCCCTGCAGCGTCATTTTTTGCTCATCATTGGGGAAGTGATTCATATCCGCAACGATGTCAGCAATGGTGCCTGCTGCGCTTTGTGCCAGGCTCAATGACGAGACACAGGCGAAAGATAGACCGGCAACCAGGGAAAAAATTTGCTTGCGATTCAACATATACTGCCTCCAGTTCAAAAATTGGAACAATCCATTCACAGTGTAGCGTAACACACACGCTTACAACAGTTGATAAATACGCACGCTAACAAGAACCAGTTCACAAGCTGCCATTCACATCGCATTGAGCGCCGCATAGACAGCGTAAAGGCCGGACCCTGCACAGAGCAGCAACGAGGCCAGACGAATACGTGATGGTGAAATGGCATCCATGGTCTTTCTGGCCAGCCAGAAACCCGCCAGAGTGACTGGAATCAGGGGCAGTGACAGCCGGATTTCCTGCATGCCGAAGCGTCCGATCGGGGCCAGAATTATCAATGAAATTAAACAGCTGACAACAAAAAACGCCGCCAGATTGGCACGTATCAGGGCAACGTTCTGATGCTGCCAAAGCAGTGCCATGGGAGGCCCGCCAATTGACGTACTGGTACCCATGAAGCCGGACAAAAAACCCGCCACACCCATGCGAAACTGGGTCGGATGCCAGCGTAGCCGGCTCATGCTGACGACAACTGCAAACAATACGGAAATCCCTATCCACAGGCTAAGCAGATTCTGATCGATGAACAGTAATAATGCGGCCCCAGCCAGAGAGCCGGGTATCCGGCCAACGACCGCGGCCCCCAGTCCACGCAGTGACACACCATTCCGAAAATACCAGGCGTTGGCTAATGACAGCACCAGTGCGCAAACCGTGACAGGGGCCGGCACAAAAGCCGGGTTAACAAAAAACAATACCGGAGCAGCAATGACAGCAAGACCAAAACCGACGGCAGTTTGCACATACGCGCCGACAAACACCAGCGTGACTGCGATAACCCACTCCATGTCTGTTTTGCCCCCTGTCCTGACTTTAACCCGTCATTCTACGCTGCATTCCGGCAAGCTGCTATAATGGCACTATGTATCCAATGCAATATATTGAACCTGTCTTTCGTCCACCCAGCGAGTGGAAGTCACTTATCCTGCAAGTGACCAATGGCTGTTCCTGGAACAAATGCACGTTCTGCGACATGTATACCGCCGAACAGAAACGTTTCCGGCCACGACCACTGGCAGAGCTTGAGGCTGAGGTGCAATCCATTCTGGCACAGGGGCTGCCGGTATACCGCGTCTTTCTCGCCGACGGCGATGCCATGACGCTGTCATTCCGGCGTCTCAATGACATCATGGATATGCTGAACCACTACCTGCCCCACCGCCCCAGGGTGAGCGCCTATTGCCTGCCCAGAAATCTGAACAACAAAACGGCTGAAGAACTCAGCATTTTGCGCAAAAAAGGGCTCAGCCTGCTCTATGTTGGTTGTGAAAGCGGCGATGACGAATTACTGTCGCTGATCAACAAGGGCGAAACATATGACAGCTCCCTTGCTGCTCTGGAAAAAATGGCTGAGGCTGGCATCAAACGTTCGGTAATGGTGTTGAACGGTCTCGGTGGGCCACATTTAAGCCAGCAACATGCGCTAAACACGGCGCAATTGATGAATGCCGCCCAACCGGAGTACCTGTCCAGCCTGGTCGTCGAATTTCCTAACGGCGAGGCGCGCTTTGCAGCCCCGTTTAACGGTCGCTGGCGAAAGCTGAACCGCCAGGAGTTGTTTACGGAAATGGAGCTGTTACTGGCCAACCTGTCACTGCGTAATACCATCTTTCGCAGTGATCACGCGTCCAACTATCTGGTCCTCAAAGGTGTGCTCGGTAAAGACAAGGAAGCCTTGCTGAACACTGTTCGCACCGCCATGACCCAGCCTGGGCGAATTCCGCTGAGAGAAGAGTGGCAGCGCGGCCTTTAGTACAAAACCACAATTAGCCATCACGCCCCGGCGCAATCGCTTCATATCATTATCTGCTTAATCTGCTTACCACTGCCGCTCATGACACCTGATGATTCATGTTATGTTATTGCCAAACGGTGCAGTGTCGGTACGTAGTGGCTGACCATGCCTGAACAGTCAGAACCTGTTAATGGTCTCTGACCCTTAAAACAGCATCCGGATTATTAACTGATATGAGTCGCCAGAAACAAACCCCGCCCAGTACGGCTGTCACCACCGAAATAGAAGCTATCGTCTTGCGCGGTGCCAGACAAAACAATCTAAAAAATCTGTCGCTGGATATTCCGGTTAACCGCCTTGTTGTCATCACCGGTGTCAGCGGTTCTGGCAAATCAACCCTGGCTTTCGACACGATTTACGCTGAGGGGCAACGCCGATATATCGAAACCTTCTCAGCCTATGCACGGCAGTTCCTCGACCGCATGGACAAACCCGCGGTAGATAATATTACGGGCATCCCGCCTGCCATTGCCATCGACCAGAGCAACCCGGTCAGAACCTCACGTTCCACTGTCGGTACAATGACAGAGTTGAATGACTATTTTAAGTTGTTATTCGCCCGTCTGTCACATTTGTACTGCCCTGACTGCCATACCCGGGTAAAACAGGACACGGCTGAGTCCATTATTGATGACCTTGCTGCCCGGCTACCTGAAGAGAGTCGGCTGCATATCTGCATGCCCATTGTCATCCCTGAGAATTTCGACGAGAAAGAAGTCAGGCAGTGGCTGGAGCAACAAGGATACACCCGTATCCAGCACCAGGAAGGAGCGACCTTGCATGTCGTGCAAGACAGACTGAAACTGCGGCAGAGCAATTTCTCCCGGTTACGTGAAGCGCTTGAACATGCCATGGATCACGGCGGTGGCCGCGTTATCGTTTATAGCGATCCTGATGGTGCACAGGCCGACACACACCTGTTTTCCCGACAGCTGCACTGCGCCAGCTGTGACCAGCATTTTCGATCACCAACTCCAGGCATGTTTTCTTTTAATTCTCCGGTCGGGGCTTGTGAAAGCTGTCGGGGTTTTGGCCGTATCATTGATGTCGATTACGACCTGGTTATCCCCGACCAGAACAAAAGCCTTGCCGAAGGCGCCATCAAGGTTTTCCAGAGTAAAAGCTACCTGGAATGTCAGATGGATCTGGAGAAATATGCCAGACGTAAAAAGATACCATTAAACAAACCCTGGTCCGCATTAAGCGACTCACAAAAAGCCTGGGTTATTGACGGTGAGGGCGGGTGGCGCGATAACGTATGGTACGGACTGAAGCGATTCTTCCAGTGGCTGGAGAGCCGGGCCTATAAAATGCATATCCGGGTGCTGCTTTCCCGCTACCGTGCTTATCGGGTTTGTGACACCTGTCACGGAGCAAGACTGAAGGACGAATCACTTTGCTGGTACCTGCACAGACACTATACCCCTGCTGCCAGCATTGCAGATAAGAGCCAGGCTGCCACTGAGCGCGATGCCCTGAATATCAGGGAATTAATGACTCTGCCCATCAGTGACAGCTCCCGTTTCATTGAATCCATAAAGTCGCATCCTGAACTGGACGCCGCCACCGAACTATTAGTGAATGAAATCAGCAGCAGGCTGAGTTATCTGCTTGATGTCGGTTTGGGGTACCTCACACTTGATCGCCAGTCCCGCACATTAAGCGGTGGTGAAGTGCAACGCATCAACCTGACAACAGCGCTAGGCACCTCCCTGGTTAATACCTTATTTGTGCTGGACGAACCCAGCATAGGACTGCATTCACGTGACCTCAATCGCATGATCAGCATCCTCCATCGCTTGCGTGATGCCGGTAATTCCCTGATCGTGGTGGAGCATGACCCCGATATCATTATGGCTGCTGATCTGGTCATCGATATTGGCTCGGGTCCCGGAAAAGAGGGTGGCAGTATCCAGTTTATGGGCACACCCAAACAGCTGCTGCGCAGTCGCCAGTCCCTGACCGCCGCTTACCTGCGAAATGAACGCCAGGTTGCTGCACCGGGTCAGGTAGCGTCTGCTGAAAAACCGAACTTTCTCTCTGTGCGCGGTGCATCGGCTCATAACCTGACCGCAGTCGATGCCGATATTCCACTCAATCAACTCGTGTGCTTCAGTGGTGTCAGCGGTTCTGGCAAATCCACCCTGATGCGCGACATTATTTATCGCGGCCTGTGTCGTCACTTTGGCGAACCCACCGAATCTCCTGGCACATATCAGTCCATGACGGGCATGGAGCAGCTCGACGGTGTTGTTTATGTCGACCAGAACCCGATAGGCAAAACCACGCGCTCCATCCCGGCGACTTATGTGGGTGCCTTTGATGCGATCCGCAAACGTTTTGTCAATCACCCGCTGGCGAAAGAACGAGGCTACAAACCCGGTATCTTCAGTTTTAACTCCGGTAACGGGCGTTGTCCGGTGTGCAGTGGCAATGGCTTTGAGCACGTGGAAATGCAGTTCCTCAGTGATGTGTACCTGGAGTGCGGAGAGTGTAAAGGCAGGCGTTATCGCAGAGAGATTCTGGAAATCACCTTAGTGGATCCGGCAGCTCCCGGACATGCACTTTCCATCGCTGACGTTCTCGAATTAACCGTTACAGAAGCGCAAGCATTCTTTGCAGATGATAAAGAAGTACAGCGTTGCCTGCGGCCATTGAGTGACGTCGGACTGGGATATCTGCAACTGGGTCAGGCAGTGCCAACCCTGAGCGGCGGTGAATCGCAACGCCTGAAACTGGCAGCCCATTTGGCTGAAGTGGCAAGGACCCAGAACAAGTCTTCACGCAAAGCAGACGCCAGCAAACACTTGCTGTTTCTGTTTGACGAGCCAACCACCGGGCTGCATTTTCAGGACATTCATGTGCTGGTCAACGCCTTGAGAAAATTGCTGGATGCGGGCCACTCCCTGTTAATTATTGAGCATAACCTGGATGTATTACGTGCCGCTGATCACCTGATTGACCTTGGACCGGAAGGTGGCAGTGAGGGTGGAAATATTGTGGCATTTGGCTCTCCCTCGCAAATACAAAAAGGCGACGGACATACCGCAAAAGCATTGCGCGATTATGAACAAGCGCTGGTGGAGCAGAAAAAGCTGGCAGAAGGGGCAGACAACCAGCGCAAGCCTGTCAAATCATTACGCTCTCGGCAAGTCATCAGTATCCATAAAGCGCGCGAACATAACCTGAAGCAAATTGATGTCACTATTCCACGCAACAAGTTTACCGTCATCAGCGGCGTCAGTGGCAGTGGTAAAAGCACACTGGCTTTTGATATTGTGTTTGCGGAAGGCCAGCGACGCTACCTTGAATCGCTGAACGCCTATGCGCGGCAGTTTGTCCAACCGGCCGCCCGCCCCAATGTCGACGCGATCCATGGCATACCGCCAACCGTTGCCATTGAGCAACGGACCAGTCGTGGCGGGCGAAAAAGTACCGTCGCCACGCTCACCGAAATTTATCACTTTCTGCGACTGCTGTTTGTGAAACTGGGAACCCAGTACTGTCCCGACTGTGATGAAGCCATACAACCCCAGTCACCGGAGCGAATCCTGCAACGTCTGACACAGGAGTACCCTGGACAGTCACTGACGTTCCTCGCACCTGTCGTCGTGGGACGAAAAGGTATCTACAAAGAACTGGCCGCCTGGGCAAGCCAACAGGGGTACCCGCACATGCGTGCCGATGGCAGGGTGGTTGAATCGGCTGACTGGCCGGTTCTGGACCGATACAAAGAACATGATATTGAAGTGGTCATCGATCAACTGACCCTGTCAAAATCTAACGAGCAAGCCCTCTCGCGCTTGATCGATAAAACCCTGGCGGTCGGCAACGGAATGCTCATGGTCATGCAAGTTGATGGTAAAACCGAGCTGTTCTCCACGCAACGGGCCTGCCCCGGGTGTGGCAGCAGCTTTGATGAACTGGACCCGCGGCTGTTCTCCTTCAATTCACGTCATGGCTGGTGTCACAGCTGTTTCGGCACAGGTATCAAAAACGAAGAGTTTGATGAAACACTTAGCGGAGAGGAGAGTCATTTTCTTAATGAAGAAACTGGACACGAAGAGCAATGCAAGAAGTGCCAGGGTAAACGCCTTAACCCGACAGCGTTGGCCGTCAGATTAGGTAAAAGCAACATAACCGACATGACAGCGTTGTCAGTTGCGGATGCTGAACACGCGATACTCTCGCTGCCACTGGATGATCATGGTACCCGTATCGCCAGAGATGTCATTCCAGAGCTTCAATCCCGGCTGCAGTTTCTGCAAAAAGTGGGATTGGGTTACCTGACACTGGATCGTTCAGCGCCGACCTTGAGTGGCGGTGAAGCCCAGCGTATTCGCCTGGCCTCACAACTTGGCTCGCAATTACAAGGGGTCTGCTACATTCTGGATGAGCCCACCATTGGCTTGCATGCCCGCGACAATGAAAGGCTGGTTAAAACACTGCGTGAACTTCAGCAACAAGGTAATACCGTCATCGTGGTCGAACATGATGATGCCACCATCACTGAGGCGGATCACGTCATTGATGTAGGGCCGGGAGCTGGTAAAAATGGCGGCGAAATTCTGGTGAGCGGTACCGTCAAACAGGTCATGCGTAGCAAAGCGTCATTAACCGGACAATATCTGGCTAATCCGGTCAGGCACCCTTTGGCAGATTTGCGCGACATCACTTCCCGAAAGCAGTTCGAGAATGAAGCACTGATAGTACATCAGGCCCAACTGCATAACCTGAAGATTAAGGAAGTGAAAATCCCGCTACGGAAACTGGTTGCCGTAACGGGTGTCAGCGGCTCAGGTAAAAGCTCACTGATACGCGGGATTGTCTATCCCGGTCTCAAAGCAGCGATTGCCGATGCCAACGGTCGAAAGCGCCGTTCATCCCTGCCCTGGGTCGGATGCAAAAGCATCACCGGCTGGGATGACATCCAAAGTATTCTTCAGGTTGATCAGACCCCTATCGGCAAAACGCCACGCTCCTGCCCTGCCAGCTACGTCGGCATCTGGGACAATATCCGCAAGCTGTTTGCTGATACCGTTGACGCCCGGCTTCGTGGCTACAAGCCGGGCCGTTTTTCTTTCAATGTTGCCGGCGGGCGTTGTGAAGACTGCAGCGGTAATGGCATGCAACGTATTGAAATGAACTTTCTGCCCGATGTCAGGATACCCTGCGAAACCTGCCAGGGCTGGCGATTCAATGCCGAAACGCTGACCGTTCGCTACAAAGAGAAGCACATTGGTGAAGTACTGGCCATGGATGTCGATACGGCAGTCACATTCTTTGCCGCCATTCCCAACATCCACCATCCACTTAGTCTGTTACAGGATATTGGCCTGGGCTACCTGACCCTTGGCCAGCAAAGTCCGACCCTCAGTGGTGGCGAGGCACAACGCATCAAACTTGTCAGCGAGTTGGCAAAAGCCAAACCTCATGTTGCCTTGAAGAGCAATAAACCACCCCACAAGCTGTATGTACTGGATGAGCCGACAGTCGGGTTGCACATGGCAGATGTCGAAAAGCTGATCCGGGTACTGCACCGTTTAGTGGATGCCGGCAACTCCGTGCTGGTCATTGAACATAACCTGGACCTTATCGCCGAAGCAGACTGGGTGATGGACCTGGGACCGGAAGGCGGACAGGCCGGTGGCAAACTGGTCTGTCAGGGCAATCCATTACAGGTATTACGCAGTAAAAAATCTCTGACCGCACAATTTCTCCGACCCATGCTGACGTAAGTGGCTATCACCATGAACAGGGCAGACTGAAGAGACATAAGAGGGATCCAATGACAGACAGAGGCGATACTCACGGCCCAACCCGATTATCTGGGCTGCTGATAACGACCGTACTGACAATGACCGCCGCGTCATTTTCTCAGGCGCAGAACACGTTGCCGGAAAACGAAGAGCGCAGTGTTGCGAATGAAATCACAATTGATGAACGCTCTGCACTGCCAGGTAGAGTCAGCTTCGTACTGGAGGGTTACGACATTCCGGAAGGCAGTTACAGTATTGTGGTGGAAAATCTGACCCGCCCCGCTACGGCTGTGCGGATTAATGCCGATACCGCAATGCAGCCTGCCTCAACTATCAAAACCCTGACTACCCTGGCTGCCCTGAATCATCTGGGCCCCGATTATCACTGGCCTACTGAAACATATGCACTGGGAACTGTGGATGACCAGGGGATCCTCAATGGCGATTTACTGATACGCGGCCAGGGTGACCCCTTTTTAGTCGAAGAACAGCTTCGCAACCTGCTTAAATCTCTGATGCAACAAGGCATCCGTCACATCAATGGCAACCTGATCCTCGACACGTCCGCATTTGATTCATCACTCTGGCAAGGAGAGGCGATGGATGGCCAGACGGGCCGAGCCTATAATGTCCTGCCTCACCCACTGTTGATGAACTTTCAGGTTAACAATTTTCTGTTTCGTCCCAGCACCGGGGAAAATGCGGTAGAGATTCTGACTGACCCACCGTTAAGTAACCTGATCATCGAAAACAAGCTGACTTTGCGCCAGTCAGCCTGCAATGGTTTTCAGCGCGGCATCCGGGCTGATGTGTTTCCTGAGCAAAACCGTATCCGTTTCTCTGGCGCTTTCCCTGATCGCTGCCAGCAATATCGCATGACACGCGCTACCATGACCGCAAATGACTATGCCTACGGGCTGATCAAGCTGCTGTGGCAGCAACTGGGCGGTACCCTAAGCGGTGAAGTGATCGAAGATACCAACGGCACTCACCTTGCCTCGCAGCCTGATCTGACTCCTGCCAGCGTGCATTGGTCTCCACCATTGAGTGAGATTATTCGTTCCATCAACAAATACAGTAATAACGTGATGACCCGTCAGTTGTTGCTAACCATGGGGCGCAATGAGGGTGATTCGGGCGTGACATTGGGTGCGGGTCAACAGGCCATCTATGAATTTCTTGCCGAACGCGGGATTCCCCATAGCTCTCTGATTCTCGATAACGGTTCCGGACTGTCGCGGCAAACCCGAATATCAGCCAGTGACCTGGCTGCAGCACTGCATTTTGCCTGGCACTCACCTTATATGCCTGAATTCCTGGCTTCCCTGCCACTGTCAGGCATGGACGGTACCATGTCATCACGACTCAATGATGCCACCGCAAGGGGTCGCATGCATGTAAAGACCGGTTCGCTTGATGATGTCGCCGGGGTGGCAGGCTATGTGTACAGTGAAAGCGGCGACAGCTATGCTGTGGTTGTTTTGCTTAACCATGCTGATGCTGACCGGGGGCTGGGCCAGGAACTGGCTGATGCTGTCCTGGCCTGGACGGTCCGGCAATAACTGCTGGTCATCATACGCTGAACAATCTGTTCCGCCCACGATGAAGACATTCCGCAGCGCATGATCCAGACGGCCCAATAGGGAACTGAGCAGGCAGCTTTCTGTCAAAGTCGGTAAATTCAGAATATTTGCCGTATGCAAAAACTCACCATCAGCATCGCCTGCAGTGTTGGGCTGCACGCCCTGTTCTTACTGTATTGGCACTTCAACCATCAAACAGGTTCGCAGCAGGAAGCTGACCGCCTCACCCAACACACTGCAGAACTGTCTGAGCCGATTCAGTTTACACTGCAGCCATCCCCACAGCAGTCAGTGGCATCTGACACTGACACTCAACCGATCATTCAGAGCCAAGCACAGCGCCCTGACAACCAGACACCACGAGATGTAGCCGGACCCGAAGCGGCATCACCCAATATCACGACAGAAAACATAACAGAAAACATAATCGATACCACCCCGGCTACCAGGCAAGATACCATCCAAAGGACAGCACCTGACCTGTTTTCCATACGACAGCAGATTCAACAACATGCGCCCGTTATCGAAAGCACTAACAGCCTGTCAGCAAAGTGTCAGCAATACAGGCGAATGCAGGGTATGGCAGTGGATTGTCAGCAGGAACGTTATGCACCGGCTGCCAGAGAAAGTGACACGATGAGTCTGGCTGCGAAAACACAGCAGCAACTGGCCGACCTGCTGAGTGGCACCGCCCTTGTCTCACCAGCCCGGGAAGTTGATGCCAGCGACACCGGCAACCGTATTGACGCCAACCGGAATATGGTTGGCGACCAGTTGCAGGGCAATCAGTTGCGCAAAGCGATTATGAACCAGCGATAATGTGATCAGCCGTAACGTCCGGTAATATAGTCTTCAGTCTGCTTCTTGCTGGGATTGGTAAACAGGGTATCGGTATCACCAAACTCAATCAGCTTACCCATGTACATGAACGCCGTATAATCTGATACACGTGCGGCCTGTTGCATATTATGGGTGACGATAATAATGGTGTAATCGCGTTTCAGCTCATTGATCAGCTCTTCAATTTTAAGTGTTGAAATCGGATCAAGCGCTGAGGCCGGCTCATCCAGCAGGATAACTTCAGGCTCAATCGCAATAGCCCTGGCAATAACCAGACGCTGTTGCTGACCACCAGACATACCAAAGGCATTGTCTTGCAGACGATCCTTCACTTCGTCCCACAACGCAGCAGCGCGAAGCGACTTTTCCACCACCTCGTCCAGCACCCGCTTGGATTTGACGCCCTGAAGCCGCAGGCCATAAGCGACATTTTCATAAATCGATTTGGGGAAAGGGTTGGGTTTTTGAAACACCATGCCTACATTGCGGCGTAATTCCGCAACATCCACTTTGGGATCATAGATGTTCTGGCCGTCCATGTTGATATCGCCTTTGATGCGACAAATATCAACCAGGTCATTCATGCGATTAAAACATCGCAATAATGTCGATTTGCCACAACCTGAAGGGCCGATAAACGCAGTGACTTTTTTCTCTGGTATTACCAGGTTAACATCATGGAGCGCCTGGTCTTCCCCATAAAACAAATTAAGGTTATTCACAGTAATTTTCGACACTTCGTCGTCAAGAGACAGGGTGTCGCGCTCGGATATTTTGCGCGAAATCACCGGTGTCACTGGCTTTCGTTCCCGCTCAGCCATTGCATCACCAAATACGCCGGTATCGTCCACTGATGCCGCGTTACTGTTCTCATTGGAATCTGTCATATCAACTATAGATCCTGTTTAACTAAAGTCATTACCCGGCAAATCGTTCTGCCGTTACACTGTTATGTTAGTCACTCGCACTGCGATACTTCTCGCGCAGCCTGTTCCTGATACTGATCGCGGTCAGATTCAAAATGACAATCAGCATCACCAGCACCATGGCCGTTGCGTAAACCAGCGGTCTGGCTGCCTCAACATTTGGGCTCTGAAAACCAACGTCATAGATATGAAAACCAAGGTGCATGATTTTCCGGTCCAGGTGAATAAAGGGGAATTCCCCATCCACAGGCAACGAAGGTGCCAGCTTAACCACACCAACCAGCATCAGCGGTGCCACTTCACCTGCCGCACGGGCGATTGCCAGGATCAACCCGGTCATCATTGCCGGCGTTGCCAGAGGCACAATCACCTTCCAGAGTGTTTCTGATTTGGTCGCCCCTAATGCCAGACTGCCCTGACGTATAGTACTGGGTATACGGGACAGCCCCTCTTCGGTGGAGACAATGACAATAGGCAAGGTCAGCAAGGCCAGGGTCAAAGATGCCCAGAACAGCCCAGGTGTACCAAAGGTAGGTGTAGGCAACGACGTTTCATAAAACATCTCATCAATACTGCCACCCAGAAAGTATACAAAGAACCCAAGGCCAAAAACGCCGTAAACAATGGAAGGAACACCAGCCAGGTTATAGACCGAAATCCGGATAATGCGTGTCATTAACCCCTGCTTGGCGTACTCACGCAGATAAATCGCCGCCAGTATGCCGAAAGGCGTAACAATAATCGACATCACAAAGACCATTGTAACCGTACCGAAAATAGCTGGAAAAATACCACCCTCAGTATTGGCTTCACGAGGCTCGTCGGTCATGAATTCCCACAGTCGCTCCACGTACTGTAACGGTTTGTCGAATCCTGACATGGCATTCGGTGCCGTCACCCGCACAATGGTACCGAGCGTGATATCCACTTCACGGCCATCGCTGATACGCATACGAAGAGTATCACGACGAGTGCTGTCATAAAGCGCATCAAGCTCCTGACGAATCACACCGTAACTGTTGTTCAGGCTTTCCCGCTCAGCAGCAATTCGGTCACGTTCAGCACTTGCCACTTCTTCTGGCACCTCACGTATTGCCAGACCACGCTCATCAAGACGGAGCCGCTCCAGCGTCCGGTTGATATCACTGATTTCACCGCCTTCCAGGTCTTCAATATCGTCATAAATGGAGAGACTTCGTTCAATGCGTGTCTGAACCTGATCGAAGAAATCCGCCTGCTCAGCCGTCGCTACCACATCTCCGTTTTCCAGCAGAGCAACAGGCTGTCCATAAAAGTTGCCCCACTCCCGCCGTTCAATCACATAGATATTTTCCGGGTACTCCCAGGGCTCCATATAAAGCTGGAGAAACCAGGAGAAGTCCTGACCGGTCTGATCCCGGTTACCCAGCTTCAGCAAATGGCGAGTGACCAGATCTACCGACTCAGGAACCTGTTCCCCTGAGTCCCGCGCAACAGCAGCAGGTATCACCTGACTGCGGACCAGTTCACCAATAAGTACTTGTGGTGCATCTGCCTGTGGCTCATTGATTTCGATATAAGCAACATCAGAAGGCCAGAAATGACCAAAGCCACGCACTGCAATCAGCCCGATCAGGCCAAACACCATGATCATCGACAGGGCCACCGCGCCGCCATTCAGCCAGATCCAGGGAGCACCACTTTTGAACCATTGTTTCATGCCAGACTCTCTATCCTAAACTCGTACAAATGGTCTGTCTTACAGACTGCTATATCGTTGTCGCAACCGCTGGCGAATGATCTCTGCCAGCGTGTTGACGATGAATGTCAAAGCCAGCAATACCAGTGCGGCCAGGAACAACACCCGGAAGTGAGACGATCCCACCGCAGTCTCTGGTAGCTCCACCGCAATATTGGCCGACAACGTTCGCATGCCTTCAAAGATATTGAAGTTGACGACAGGGCTGTTACCTGTGGCCATCAACACAATCATGGTTTCACCGACCGCCCGACCAAAACCCATCATCACTGCTGAAAAAATACCCGGGCTGGCCGTTGGTAACACCACGCCAATCATGGTTTGCCAACGTGTCGCACCCAGCGCCAGCGAGCCTTGGGTCAAGTGGCGGGGAACAGTGAAAACAGCATCTTCAGCAATGGAGAAAATCGTGGGAATGACAGCAAAGCCCATCGCGATACCAACAATCAAAGCATTGCGCTGATCGTAATTAATGCCAATATCAGTGAACCATTGCCGCATGCTGCCGCCAAAGAACCACACCTCCATCCAGGGGCTGGCCTGCAGACAGAGCGTGCCGAAAATCAGGATAACGGGAACCAGAGCAGCAGCTTCCCAGCCTTCCGGTACCAGCAGCCGCCAGCGGGTCGGCAGTTTTGACCAGGCAAAAGCAAACAGGATCATGACCACCGGCATCAGAATCAGGAAGCTGAATACCGCAGGCAATTCATTTTCCACAAAAGGCGCCAGCCACAGACCTGCCAGAAAACCCAGGATGACCGTCGGCAATGCCTCCATGATTTCGATACTGGGTTTTACTACCCCTCGCAATTTGGGAGTCATGAAATAGGCCGTATAGATAGCACCGGCAATCGCTAACGGCATGGCAAACAGCATGGCATAAAATGCAGCTTTTAGCGTACCTACACTCAACGGCACCAGACTGAACTTTGATTCAAACTCATCCGTTGCTGAGGAAGATTGCCAGATATATTCCGGGTCTTCCCGGCCTTCGTACCAGACCTTGTTCCACATTGCCGCCCAGGACAGCTGCGGGTGCTCATTCCACAGCTCTGCTGATACCAGTTGATTATCCTGGTCAAGCCATAACAGGCGCGTATTGATCTGGGAGATGGCCATTTCTTCTATCGGTACATCTGCGTGGGAGTCGAGATAGAGAGTGCGTGATGAGGTGCCATAATGGACGCCGATTTGCCCATCTGCATCAACAGCAATAAAGCCCTTGCGCGTATACTCCGGGGTGATCTCACGTATCGCGGCTTTGTGAGAACGGAAACTGCGAATCTCTTCTAGTCGGTACTGATTCTGATCATCGCGCACCAGAAACCACTGGCTCAGTTCACCGGCATCATTGCCAAATATCAGCGACACACCACCGACCAGAAATGCAGAAGCAGAGACTTCATTACCCCCTCCTACATCGACTGACTCCACTAACCTGGCTTCAGCCGGATTGGAAATATCGTAGTAATGAACCCGACCGTCTTCATCCAGGGCAAATAAACTGCGCAATGCTTTATCTACCATCAACTTACTGATATCGCCTGTTCCACCTGGAGGGGCAGGCAACTCAGTAACCTGACGAGTAATCTGTACCTGTCCGGTCAACAGATTTTCCCGGCCCGTCAGGCTGGCCAGCAACAAGCGGTTATCTTCAGTTAATGCCGCAATGGCTGAAGCATTTCGACCCCGCGTTTGCGTTTCCATACTGATCAACTTTAAAGGCTGACCCTGATCATCAATGGTTATTGCTGATTCGCCGAGCGGAAATTCCAGTTTCGGGGTCAATTGACGCTGGTCGTTGGGAAAACTGATATCGAAGCCGTGCCGGACAACAACCGCCTGACCATTATCCAGACCATAGACCTGGGTTGCAGAAATAGCCTCTGCAGAAAAAAAGCTGTGAAACTGGCTACCCTCAGGCTTGGGCACATCAAAGCGAGCTTCCGGGGCCCCATTGGCGACATCGAAAACAACGACCTGACCATCCGGTGAATAGGCAATAGCGAGGGTCTCATAACGCTCAAGCACAAGGTGCTCGACATCCTCCAGCCCCGTTTGCGACAGACTGTACTGCACATCCTCTTCAATGGTCGCTCCTTTCAATATCGGAGCAACCTCGTAAAAGAGATAAACAAAAATGGTTAACAGTGCGATCACCACACCAAATCCGGACGCCGTTATTCCCCAGCGGGAGTACTGGTCACGACGGGCTCGCTTTTGCCTTAACGCTTTCCGTTGTTCCGCATTTGGCAGCAAGCTGCGCTGGCTTGCGGATTCGGATGGCAAATCGGGTAATCTGAAGTCGGTCATTGTGTTTACATGTCCTGCTCTGGCCGTTGGCCGCCATCAAAAAATTAACAGCGCCAAGCTTATTGAAATATTATGACCGTTTTGTGACAAAACTGTCGTATTTATACAAACAGCCTGCCTGACAGGTAGCGGAAAGCATACAACATCCCTGTCATATTCTTCCCATCGGGGGAGGCCGTAGCCTACACCTTCTTTATTTCAGAATGATGACAGCGCCTTAATTAATACCCAGCGACTGCAGCACACGCTCGCTCACAGCAGCTGGCAAGGTAACAAAACCATCGCGCTCCACGATTTCCTGGCCCTGTTTGCTATACACCATTTTGATAAATTCACGGGTTACCGGGTCGAGGTCACGGTTAGGATGTTTATTGATATAGATAAAGAGGTAGCGGGACAGAGGGTATGCGCCACTGCTGGCATTCTCAGGTGTCGGCTCAACAGCCTCAGAACTGTCATCGAAAGCTAACGGCACTGCCCGAACGCCTGATGTGCTATACCCGATGCCAGAGTAGCCTATCCCGTTAATTGACTCAGAAACCCCCTGAACCACGGAGGAAGAGCCTGGCTGCTCATTGATGCTCGCGCGAAAATCACCGCCACACAGTGCATTGTCTTTGAAAAAACCGTAGGTGCCTGACACCGCATTTCGGCTGTACAGCGCAAAATCCCGATTGTCCCAGGACCCAGTAAGCCCAAGCTGCCCCCAGCGGTTGATGCCTTCTGCATAGCCGCAACGGCGGGTAGCTGAGAAAATCGCATCTATCTGCGGCAGGCTCAGCGCTTCAATCGGGTTGTCCTTATTAACGAAGACAGCAAGCATATCCACCGCTACTGGCAATTCAGTGGGCGGGTAGCCAAAACGCGCTTCAAACTCCTGGATCTCCGACTGACGCATACCACGGCTCATTGGCGCCAGTGTGGCTGTCCCTTCTGTCAATGCTGGCGGTGCCGTTGAAGACCCCGCCCCCTGTATTTGCACATTGACGTTGGGGTAGAACTGGCTGAACGCTTCAGCCCAGAGAGTCATCAGGTTATTCAATGTATCTGAACCGATACTGGAGAGGTTGCCGGAGACACCTGAAGCTCGTTCATAATCCGGCAAATTGGGATCGACATCGCCCATTAGTGGGCCGCTCAATGACGCCATACCTGCCATTGAAACGGCAACTACGAAGTTTTTCAGTGTCTTCATCCGGTTCTCCATCGCATGTGCTATTTAAGTCGCGTGCACTATACAAAAACTATATGACACTTATATGACAACACTGTTATAAAACAGTTTTATGACAGGCAATTGCTGTCACCAAAGGTGATGGCGCCCATGCTGGGCTATATCCTATTTGAACACAACTGTCTTATTGCCATTGATAATGATCCGGTGCTCACAGTGCCATTTAAGGGCTCGCGCAAAAGCTGCACACTCTGCATCACGACCAATCTGAACCAGTTCCTCTATATCGAAATTGTGATCGATTCGTTCTACTGACTGCTCGATAATGGGACCTTCATCAAGATCAGTGGTTACGTAATGAGCCGTCGCTCCGATGATCTTCACCCCTCGCATATACGCCTGGCGATAAGGGTTGGCTCCTTTAAAACCGGGCAGGAAAGAGTGATGGATGTTGATGGCCCGACCGGCCATCGCCTCACAAAGCCGGGGTGAGAGGATCTGCATATACCGCGCCAGCGCCAGAACATCGACTTGCTGTGCTTCAATGACCTCCAGTATCTGTCCTTCCTGCTCGTCTTTGGTCTGCGTTGTCACCGGCAGGTGGTAATAAGGCAAGCCATACCATTCTGTGATATCACGCATATCATTATGATTGGAAACAACGCCCACCACCTCGGCCGGGAGAACACCACTGCTCCAGCGATGCAGGATATCCACCAGGCAGTGACCATGACGTGACACTGCCAGCAACACGCGGGGTTTATACCGCAGGTCAAAGAACTCCCACTGCATCTCAAACTGCTGCGCCAGAGAGGCAAAATCCTCATCAAGTTTTTCCACCGAGGGTAAATCCACTTCCTGCTCTTCAAACTCCACCCGCATGAAAAAGCGGTCAATCACCGGGTCTCGGTGCTGGGCGGCTTCGCTAATGGTTGCACCGCGCTGGTACAGAAAATCACTGACAGCGCGAACAATCCCATTGGCTTCCGGGCAGGCTACGGTTAGTACATATTGATGAGGGGCTCTGGTATCCATCTGATCGTTCCTATGATCCTGGCTTTGCTCTTGTCGGCGCGCATCTTAGCATTTTTCATCATTTCACTGTGAAACTATGGCACCAGCTTATTTCAACCCGAACAGGGGATGCCGTAAAGAAGCGTAAATTCCTATCATTTGAGCCTACACAAGCAAAGTGACGCTCAAGTTCAAGGGAGTTTGCAAAATGAAACGTTTTACCAAATCACTGCTGGCGGTTGCGCTGGTAACCATGGGCGGCGCTGCACAGGCACAGCAGACAGTTGCCACCCTGCCTTCCGACTGGGAAGGCACCTACAACCTGACCTTCTCGGCCAATGCGGATGCCTCTGTTGTACTTTTACCCACTGGCACACAGGTCTCTGCCGTATTTACCGCTGATGGCACCCTCTGTATCGCTGACCACCTGCTGACCAACCCGGTCGTTGAAAGCAGCAGCACCGCCGAAGCCAACTATCGCGTACCCGCCCTGGACCTGCAACTGATGGTCTCCAACATCAATGGCGATTTCAACGAAATTAATGTGTTGACCGAAGTCGACGGCACAGACGCTGATGCCGAGTTCCTGGGTCAGTTCACCGGCTCTAAAACAAGCACGGATACCACCTGCGGCGCGCTGGGCAGCACACCACCAGACATGAGCAAAATTGCCGAGCTGATTGAACTGGCAGAAGAACAGTACGCCTCCCTGTTCCCGGCCATGACCACCACGGGTGCTTTCCAGATTATTGACGGCTATGTGGCCCGAGGCTATGCCAGCACCGGCATCCATATTGGCATCAAGGACGGCACTGTCTATGTTGTGGGTGGCGAATTCGGCAGCAGCCCGGTCAGCATTGGCACCATTGCCAACACCATCGCCCAACTGACTGGCGGCATACCGGACGTGGAAGAGCCTGTGGTTGAAGTCCCTGAAGGTGACTTTGATCTGACACTAGCAGGCACTGTATCCACTATGGGCATTTCTGCGGAGTTCCCCACAACCACTATCGAAAACATTCCGGCACCAGGTGAAGATGATATCGACAATCTCGAAGACTACATTCGGGATGCCTTTGAAGAACAACTGGATACCTCCACGATGGCTGATTTCCAGGTTAGTGAGGTCAGTGTCAGTAATGACCGTGTCTTCTTCCGTGCCCAGTTCTCAGCACAAACAACGCAAAGTGGCTTTACTGTCACCTCCAGCTACAACATCACATACGAGTATATCCGTAACTAAGCACTGAAAAAGTCAGCCATCGACAGAGGGATTTGTCGGTGCACCTTTGACCCAGGGCCGGTACCAGTCAGTACCGGCCTTTTTTTATTGCCATGGCCACGTTATTCTAGCTGCACCTTATCAGTGACAGCGCAGTAGACCATAACATGATCAAACAAATCGTTATTACCGCCATGGGCACTTTAATGTTGTCCTTCATCGCCCTGGCTCAGAGTGAACAGTATGATATTACCGGAGACTGGCAAGGCGAACTGGACGCCGCGCGATATGAACCGATACCTGTCGTGTTGCATATTCACCCCTCAACCGAACAGACTGGCGAGTTAACAGGGTCGCTGGATTTTCCCAGCCAGTATCGCACCGGATTGCCAATCGGCGCTATCCGCATCAATGGCAGCAACGTCAGCATTATGCTCACTTCAGTACAGGCCGAGTTTTACGGTGAACTCACCCTGGATGAGAGCGGTCAGCACGTCTTGTCCATGCAGGGAGACTGGAGCCAGGCCGGTGAACATGTTCCACTGGAATTAACCCGACAAACAACCGAGGAGACGGCGCAATGAAGTATCTGCACACCATGGTCCGGGTCAGCGACCTGGACGCCTCACTGGACTTTTACCGCAACAAACTGGGTATGAAGGAAGTGACCCGCCGGGACAATGACAAGGGACGATTTACCCTGGTATTTCTGGCCGCCCCGGGTGACGAAGATGCGCAGATCGAACTGACCTATAACTGGGATCCGGAAGAGTACGGAGAAGGCCGTAATTTCGGGCACCTGGCATATCGTGTAGAGAATATTTATCAGCTTTGCGAACAGCTTCAGCAGCAAGGTGTGACTATTAATCGTCCACCGCGCGACGGCCGCATGGCGTTTATCCGTTCGCCAGACAACATCTCCATCGAATTACTGCAGGCCGGTGACCCATTACCCCAGCAGGAACCCTGGGCCAGCATGGAAAATACCGGAACGTGGTAACAGCAGCTGTGATCATGCAGCTTCTTGCCTGAGCCTGTTTCGCGCTTGAGACAGACTCTGTGCTCGTTTATGATTGCGTCCTTCATCAGATGCAGCGCGAAAGAGGGTCAGGCATGCAATTACTCGACGGAAAACTCACCTCCGAACAAATCAAACAGGAAATCGCCGAACAGGTTGCCGATATCAAGGCAGCCGGCAAGCGTGCCCCCCACCTGGCCGCTATTCTGGTTGGCGATGACGGGGCCAGTGAAACCTATGTGAACAACAAGGTACTGGACTGCAAGCAGGTCGGTTTTGAGTCTACCCTGATTCGTCTGCCCGACTCCGTCTCTGAAGATGAACTGATGGGCGAGATTGATAAACTGAACAACGATGACAACATCGACGGTTTCATCGTTCAGGTACCTCTGCCAAAGCACATCGATGAAACTCGCGTGACGCTGAGTATTGACCCGGCGAAAGATGTTGACGGTTTTTCACCAGCCAGCGTCGGCCGTATGTGTCTGGGTCTGCCTACGTTTATCTCTGCTACACCTAATGGTGTGATGGAGCTGTTGAAACGCTATAACGTGGATACCAGTGGCAAACACTGTGTGGTTGTCGGTCGCAGCCATATTGTTGGCACGCCAATGTCCATCCTGATGTCCCGCAACACCAATCCGGGAAATGCCACTGTGACGCTGGTACACAGCCGCACACAGAATATGGAAGAGATTTGCCGCAGCGCAGACATCCTGATTGTTGCTATTGGCAAGGCTGAGTTCGTCACTGCAGATCTGGTCAAGCCAGGTGCCGTGGTCATCGATGTGGGTATTACCCGTGTCGACGATGCCAGCCGTCCGAAAGGCTTCCGGCTGGCGGGGGATGTTGATTTTGCTTCTGTCAGCGAGAAGTGCAGCTATATTACCCCAGTTCCTGGCGGTGTTGGCCCGATGACTCGCGCCTCGTTGCTGCAAAATACCCTGAAAGCCTGGCAAATGCGTCAGCAAGAGGCTTAATGCCGGTATCTTTTTTGGCCCTGCTCCACCGACCCTGAAGGGAAGTCATCATGTTTGATCAGCTCAGCTCGCTACCGCCCGATCCCATACTCGGCCTGATGGCCGCCTATCGTGCCGACAGCAACCCCAACAAGATTGATCTGGGTGTTGGCGTCTATAAGGATGAAACCGGCACGACACCGGTCATGAAAGCGGTCAAGGCAGCTGAAAGCCGGCTGTTGTCTACCCAGAACAGTAAAGCGTATGTCGGACCTGTGGGCCTGGATACGTTCAATGACTCAGTCGCTGAACTGGTCTTTGGCAAAGAACTGACACGCAAACTCGGTGCCCGACGAGTGACTTTCCAGACCCCGGGCGGTTGTGGCGGGTTACGGCTGGCGGCCGAATTTATTCAGCGCATTAAACCCGGCTCGCGCATTCTGGTCAGTGACCCGACCTGGGCCAACCATGTGCCTCTGCTAGGCGATGCCGGGCTGGAGATTGAGACTTACCCTTATTATGATCGCGGCTGCCACAGCATCCGCTTTGATGAAATGATGGCTGTACTGGCCAATGCCGGGCCGAATGATCTGGTCCTGCTTCACGGCTGCTGCCATAACCCCTGTGGCGCTGACCTGACAACTGAACAATGGCAAGCCGTAGCAACCCTCGCTGACAAGAACGGCTTTATTCCGTTTATCGACCTGGCCTACCACGGTCTGGGTGACGGGCTGGATGAGGACGCATACGGGCTGCGGCTACTGGCAGAAACGGTACCGGAAATGATTGTCGTCAATTCCTGTTCCAAGAACTTCGGCCTCTACCGTGAGCGCACCGGCGGCCTGAGCATCATCACGACCAGCGAGCAAAGCAGCCGTGCAGCCGCCAGCCAGGTGGCCGCTATCGCCCGCGGCATTTACTCAATGCCACCGGATCATGGCGCCTCAGTCGTGGCTGAAATCCTGCAGGATGACACTTTGAGACAACAGTGGGACAACGAGCTTCGCGAAGTCAGGCAGCGAATCAATGCCTTGCGCTCGCAACTGGTCACCGCTCTGAAAGCACGCCAGGTGGCAGAAGACTTCAGTTTCATCGAGCGAGAGAAAGGCATGTTCTCATTTCTGGGCTTGAGTGTTGCCCAGGTGCAAACACTGGTTACGGATTATTCAGTCTATCTGGTAGACTCAAGTCGTATCAATGTTGCAGGTATCAATAACAGCAACATTGACTACCTGGCTGATGCTATCGCCAATGTTGTGGCATCACCGTCAGCCTGAAGGTTAATCAGGGCCTGCCGCAGGCCCTGGAAAGGTGTTGCAAGACAACCTTGCAAATGTAGCCGAGAAGTCATTGTGAAGTAGCCGAGGCGCAGTTATGGATCAGAAAGACCGCACCACCACGCTAAACCTGGCAATTGCCATCAGCAGTATTGTCGCTGGCGCCATGTTATTGCTGGTCGTATCAACCCTGCTCAGCAGTTGAATGACGCTTTTTCAGGGCAGGCCCCACCCGCTCTGACAGCTTGCGCAACGCCACCTCTGTGGTCTCCCAATCAATACAGGCATCGGTAATTGACACACCATACTTTATGGAGTCCAGGTCGTCCGGAATCGGCTGGTTGCCTGCATTAATATGGCTCTCCACCATGACACCAATGATTGAACGATTCCCCTGTTCAATTTGTTCTGCCACATTATCCAGTACCTCAAGCTGCAGTTCATGCTGTTTGCGCGAGTTACCGTGGCTACAGTCAATCATGATATTTGGACGTATTGCCGCTTTTTCCAGCGCAGCCTCGCAGGCTTCTACATGAGGCTTTTCATAGTTCGGCTCTGAACCACCGCGCAGAATGACATGACAATGCGGGTTACCTGAGGTGCGAAAAGCAGCAACCTTGCCCTCTTCTGTCACGCTGATAAAAGTGTTGATCGCTGACGCAGCACGAATGGCGTTAACGGCAACTGTCAGCGAGCCATCAGTGCTGTTCTTAAAACCGACCGCGGAGGATATGCCAGACGACAGTTTCCGATGAGTCGGCGATTCGGTGGTACGGGCGCCGATTGCTGTCCAGCTCACCAGATCCTGCAAATATTGCGGTGAAATCAGGTCCAGCGCTTCAATACCGATAGGCAGACCCAGCGCATTGATATCCAGCATGAGTTGACGCCCCATCTTCAGACCATCGGCAATCCGGTGACTGCCATCCAGGTAAGGGTCATAGATCAATCCCTCCCAGCCGACAGTTGTCCGAGGTTTCTCAAAATAGACACGCATGACGATCTTCAGTGAGTCACCAAGCTCTTCGGCCAGTGGCTGCAACTTTCTGGCATAATCCATGGCCAGTGCAGGATCATGAATGGAGCAAGGGCCTACCACAACTATCAGGCGATGGTCTTCACCATCCAGTATCCCTTTCACCGCACGATGTCCTTCCAATACGGTCTGCATTGCCTTGCCCTGCAGCGGCATCGCCTGCTTCAGCTCAGTCGGCGTAGGGAGTAACTCGCTACTGATGATGTGGAGATTATCAACTTCTGTATGTGTATCAGTCATATCGTTTTCCTGAATTGTGCTGGGCGCATACCACAAATGCCCAATGCCATAGCATAAACCAGCAACCCTCCCAGACATAACCCGGCCAGGGATAAAACTTGTTGCCCGACTGGCCAGAGTAGCCACTCCTGCCAGTCGCCTCGGAAATAGAGCAGAAACACGGCCAGGGCAAGGTTCGCCGCCAGTAACTGGCTACCAAAACGCGCCCAGCCCGGTTGTCCACGAAAAACCTGCCGCTGCCGAAGCCCCCAGAATAGCAGGCCAGCATTAAGAAAGGCGGCAATCGAAGTCGCCAGCGCCAGCCCGGTGTGGGCCATATCCAGCACAAACACCAGCAACACATTCAGTACCATATTGCTGACCATGGCAATAACGCCTATGCGAACTGGCGTTTTGGTGTCCTGTCGGGCATGGAAACCAGGAACCAGGACTTTAATGGCCATAAACGCAATCAACCCCAGGGAGTAGGCCCGGAGACTACTTGTGACCTGCACGACATCCGAAGCCAAAAAGCTGTCACTGGAAAACAGGGTGATAATCACCGGTTGAGCAATCAACATCAACGCCAGGGCGGCGGGCACGGCAATCAAAATCACCAGACGCAGCCCCCAGTCCAGCAATGCGGCAAATTCGTCAGCCGACTTTTCTGCATGCCGCCGGGAAAGGCTGGGCAGCACCACTGTAGCAATGGCTACCGCAAAAATACCCAGCGGCAAGTCCATCAGGCGCTCTGAAAAATACAGCCAGGAAACACTGCCACTGACCAGCAAAGATGCGATAAAGGTATCGAACAGCAAATTAATCTGGCTGACAGAAACACCAAACATCGCCGGGATCATCAAGGAGATAATACGCGTTACCCCTTCATGCCCTTTGACCCAGCGAGGCCTTGGCATCAACTGCATACGTAGCAGGAATGGCAGCTGAAACAGCAACTGGCTGATACCGGCAATCATCACCCCCCAGGCCAGGGCAATTTCAGGCTGCTGAAAATAGGAGCTCAGCAACAGCGCTGAGGCAATCAACGACATATTCAACAGCGCCGGTGTCACTGCCGGTATGGCAAACCGGTCATAGCTGTTCAGGATTGCGCCAGCGAATGCTGTCATTGAGATCAAGAAAAGATAGGGAAAATTGATGCGCAGCATGCGCACAAACAGGTCAAATTTTTCTGGATCATCAGTGAACCCCCAAGCGATAGGCAAGGCAATCCAGGGGGCTGCCACTACCACCAGTGCCGTCAACAGCAGCAACGTGGTTCCAAGTGACGAGGCTACCGCATCGATCAGAAGACGGACATCTGTGTGCGAACGATTACTGCGATATTCAGAAAGGACCGGGACAAAGGCCTGGTTAAAGGCGCCTTCGGCAAACAGGCGGCGTAAAAAATTGGGGATTTTAAAAGCCAGAAAAAACGCATCAGCACCGTCTCCGGGCCCGAATACCCGCGCCAGCACGATATCCCGGACCAGGCCGAGAATCCGTGATACACCCGTCATACTGCTGGTTATCAAACCAGAGCGAAGCAGGCCACCCTTACGAGGCTTACGCGGCTTGCCCTGTTTCTCCCCGCTATCCGTTGATGCCGGGGTATCCTTCTCATTTTGCTTCAAACTCAAAGCTCTGTCCTGTAATCTTTAGCGCTGGCGGCATGGCCAAACGGGTCACCCACATTATCGCATCATGCCCTGACAAAACGAACGGTAAAACAACAACAATGATGAATCATTCAGCAAATCAACGTGTGAACGTAACCCGGCGCCTGCGTGCCATCGGCCCCGGTCTGATTATGGCCTCTGCTGCGGTCGGTGCCTCCCACCTGGTGGCATCAACCCAGTCCGGCGCCTTGTTTGGCTGGCAACTGCTGTGGCTGATCCTGCTGGTCAACCTGCTCAAATATCCCTTCTTCCGTTTCGGTGTGCAATACACACTGAAAAACAATGAAAGCCTGCTTGAAGGATACCTGCGGCAGGGGCGTGGCTGGCTGCAAGCCTTCACTGCGCTGAACCTGTTTGCAGCGGTCGTGAACACAGCCGGGGTGCTTTTGTTGACGGCCAGTCTGTTGCAATATTTCATTCCCGGACAGGTTTCGTTGACGTTACTTTGCTGGCTGTTACTGGCAGGCTGCCTGCTGATACTGCTGGCCGGTCATTATCGGGTCCTGGACGGCTTGTCACGGGCGCTGATGCTTACCCTGACTGTCTGCTCATTTATTGCGTTATTTATCGCCTGGCGCAATGGCAGCTCCGCTCCGGCGGATTTCGTCAGCCCTTCTCCCTGGCAGCTGTCTGCGCTGGCCTTTATCGTGGCGACACTGGGCTGGATGCCAGTACCCATTGAATTGTCAGCAATCAATTCTGTGTGGTTACGCTCTAAACAGAAACTGGCTCAGGTCAGTGAAGCTGACGGCCTGTTCGATTTCAACCTTGGCTATATCGTAGCGGTGGTGCTGGCCGTTGTCTTCCTCTCATTGGGCGCTTTACTGCAACATGGCGTTAACCAGGAAATAGAACTGGCTGGTGCGGCTTTCGCTCAGCAACTGGTGTCTATGTACGCGGACACTATTGGCAGCTGGTCGCAACTGTTTATCGCATTCATCGCCTTCATGTGTATGTTTGGCACCACACTGGCTGTGCTGGACGGTTACGCTCGCACAATCGACCAGTCAATTCAGTTATTAAAGAGAGGAACCGCTGAAAACCCGGCTGACGATGCACCCCGCAGCAAGACCCTGCCTGCCTGGATTGTTGCTCAAGCGGCGATGGGGATGGCAGTTGTGCTGTTTTTCCAGTCGGCGTTAAGCCCAATGCTGAGCTTTGCGATGACCATGGCTTTTCTGACCACACCTTTTTTCGCCTGGCTGAATTTCAGCCTGGTCAGAGGAAGAGGTATTTCGAAGGGAATGAATGCGCTGGCATGGACAGGTATTGTTTACCTGAGCGGCTTTAGTCTGCTATATCTGCTTTGGATCGTCTGGGGGCAAGCCTAGCCCCCAGATCGATTGGCATAAAGCGATTTATTTGTTGATAGCGCGTAGCATCCAGGCAGTCTTCTCATGGATGCGCATACGATCTGAAGCCAATGCAGCCGATGACTCATCATCGCCAGCTTCTGCCACTTTAAGCACGTCACGACAGGTTTTCACAACCTGCTCATGGCCTTTGGTCAGTAAATCAACCATCGTTTTTGCATCAGGGACACCATCAACTTCTTCAATGGAGCTCAGTTTGGCAAATTCCTTGTACGTACCAGGTGCAGGCACATCAAGTGTTCGAATCCGCTCTGCAATTTCGTCCACGGCCGTCGCCAGCTCGGTGTAATGCTCTTCAAACATTAAATGCAATTCCCGAAACTGTGGCCCTTCCACGTTCCAGTGGAAATTATGAGTCTGCAAGTACAATGTGTATGAATCGGCCAACAATCGTTTCAGCCCATCAGCGATACTATTGCGATCCGCTTGCTCGATACCGATATCAATCTTGCTCATAATCATTCTGCTCCTTCAGTGTATTAACAGAAATCGGAGTATCCACAAAGCCATTGAACCCCGACTTGTGTTGATACCCACACCCAAAGCTTAACACAGGCAGAGAAATGACCAACCTTGATCTATCAATCGTCATGATAGAGGTAATTTACTTGACATCCCTTCTACTAAGCGGCATAGTACTGCGTCTCAAATTTTGCCACACGTTGACAGTATCAAGAGGAGCATCAGTTGGCTAACACTGCACAAGCCCGTAAACGCGCGCGGCAAAATGAAACCGCCCGCCGTCACAACGCCAGTTTCCGTTCTATGGTTCGCACATACATCAAAAAAGTTGTATCTGCAATTGAAGAAGGTAACTATGATAACGCAAGCGCAGCTTACCAGCGCGCAGTACCTGTTATCGACCGCATGGCGGACAAAGGTATTATTCACAAGAACAAGGCTGCTCGTCACAAGAGCCGTCTGAACGCCGCTGTTCTTGCTCTGAAAGCATAAATAGAACACCGGCGAAGTTGCCGGATTTTGTTTGCTCTAAGCGCAAATCACAATAAAAAAGGCCGTCACTGACGGCCTTTTTTGTTTGCATGGCGCATTGTACCCAAACCTACCAAAACACCGCACAAGGGCAGGGTCTCATAGCTCAGATAGCAGGCAATAAGACCACGCTTAGCGCATCGGGCGTCGCTCGATAAAGCGGGCGGACTGTCTGAAGCCAGCCAGGCTGAGTTTCCGCCCGCCGAGCGCCGCCCGATGTGCTGTGGTCGCCTGCTATCTGAGCTATGAGACCCTGCCCGATCTTCATCCGAGTTTTCGGCTGCCGGGTGAGGGACGCAAGGCTGTGGTCGGTTGTGGAATGTGGAATGATGACCTGCCCGCAACCCGAGAAAGCGGGCGGAGTGTCCGAAGCCCCCAGGTTAAGGTTAATGCTCAAGTATAACCAGGTTATCCCGGTGGATCATTTCCACGTCACCGGCATATCCTAGCAAGGACTCAATCTGGCGACTGGGCTGCCGCAACAGTTTTTGTGCTTCCTTGGCGTTGTAGTTCACCAGTCCACGAGCAATTTCAGTGCCCTCAGCGTTGATACAGGAAACCACTTCACCACGATCAAAGTTACCCGAAACAGCTGTCACACCAACGGGCAGCAGGCTCCGCCCCGACTCTCTGAGCACCTTTTCAGCGCCTGCATCAAGGGTTAGCGTCCCTTTGACTTTCAACTGGCCCGCCAACCACTGCTTGCGCGCAGCCACAGGCTGTCGCTCCGGTACCAGGCGGGTACCAACCATTTCGCCTTTCGCTAATCGCACCAGCACATCTGCTTCGCGTCCGCTGGCGATGATGGTTCTGGCACCCGAGCGGGCAGCCAGCCGGGCGGCAGTAATCTTGGTCGCCATACCACCGCGACCCAGCTTGCCACTGCCACCCGCCATTTTCAGCAAAGCCCGGTCATTGGCCCTGGCTTCCTTAATCAGCGGCGCATCCGGGTTCTGTCGGGGATCACTTTCGTGCAGGCCTTTCTGGTCAGTAAGAATCACCAGGGTATCTGCCCCCAGCAGGTTGGCCACCATAGCACCCAGGGTGTCGTTGTCGCCAAAGCAGAGTTCTGCTGTAGCCACAGTGTCATTTTCATTGATAACGGGTACCACACCCATCTCAACCAGGCCGGACAAGGTACTGCGTGCATTGAGGTAACGACGGCGATTAGCCAGATCATCATGCGTCAACAGAACTTGAGCCGTATGAACGCCATAAACCTGAAATGCGGTTTCATAGGTTTGCACCAGCCCCATCTGCCCGACAGCAGCGGCTGCCTGCTGGAGGTGGACTTCCCGGGGTCGTGATTTCATGCCAAGCCTGGCAACACCTTCAGCGACAGCGCCGGAGGACACCAGGATTACCTCAATCCCCATCTTGCGAAGCGCGACCAGTTGGGCAACCCACTGTTCGATTGCCGGCCGATCCAGCCCGCTACCGTCATTGGTAATCAATGAACTGCCTATTTTGATCAGCCAGCGCCCTTTTATACCTGCCACAGTTGCCTCACTCAGTTCCTGTCTCAATAAGCCAGCGGTTTACGACTTATTCCGCGTATTCCCACTCTGCCTCATCTTCATCGTCATCCCAGTCACTCTCTTCTGCCTCCTGGCGAGCCGCCTTACGCTGTGCTTTGGCCGCTGCAATGCTGGCACGAATCTCCTGGGTCATTAATCGGTCTCGCTCCGCTTCCGCTTCACGATATGCTTCATCATCTTTGAGACGCTGCCAATGCTGCTCAACAGAGACCATAATATCCTGACAAAGCTGATCACAACCCTCACCACTGATAGCTGATATACAGTATATCGGCACATCCTCACCAAAGGTCTGGCGCAATTTCGCCATCAAATCAGCCAGGTCGGTTTCCGTAGTCATATCAGCTTTATTGAGAACCAGCCACCGCGGCTTGCTGTATAACGTCTGACTGAATCCGGCCAGCTCATCGGCAATCGCCTGGATTTGCTCAGCCGGATCACTATCGTCCAAAGGAGCCGCATCCACCAGGTGCAGCAACAATCGCGTTCTGGACAAATGCTTGAGGAACTGGAAACCCAGTCCGGCGCCAACTGACGCTCCCTCGATCACCCCGGGTATATCAGCCATGACAAAACTGCGCTCCAAGCCGAGGCTTACCACGCCAAGACTGGGCACCAGTGTCGTAAACGGATAGTTAGCCACTTTCGGACGGGCTGCGGAAACGGCACGCAGCAGAGTCGATTTGCCAGCATTAGGCATGCCCAGCAGCCCCACATCCGCCAACAGTTTCAACTGTAACTGCAAACGCCTGAGATCACCCTCAGTGCCTTTGGTCGTCTTGGTGGGCGCCCGGTTAGTGCTGGACTTGAAACGGGTATTGCCCAGCCCGTGAAAACCGCCCTTGGCAATCAGCACCTGTTGCCCGATGGCCGAGATATCGGCGAGCACTTCCTCGGTATCCCGGTCAATCACACTAGTGCCGACAGGAACCCGGATTACGAGGTCCTCTCCGGCACGACCGGTTCGGTTCTTGCCCATGCCTCCCTGACCAGACTGCGCCTTGTAATGTCTCTGGTAGCGAAAATCGATCAATGTGTTGAGCGCATCATCACCCAGGAGGTAGATGCTACCGCCATCTCCACCATCGCCCCCGTCGGGCCCGCCTTTGGGGATATATTTCTCGCGCCGGAAACTCATGCAGCCATTACCACCTTTTCCGGCTTCAACGGTAATTTCGGCTTCGTCGACAAATTTCACTGGGTTCTCCGCGCTTTTGCTGTTGGTATGTGAATGCGTTTAGATGGTGTAAAAGGTCACCTTCGCCCTGCTCGTGCACCTATTGCATCTTGCCCGCTAAATTTTGGTGTTCACAATGTAAAAAGCCCCGTCTAGTGACAGGGCTTTTTGGGGTGACGCATTGTCACTTCAATCTGTAGGCGGTAACAGCACCGCCCCGTATGTCAGGCTGTTACAATGCTGACAAACTTGCGATTTTTCGGGCCTTTGATCTCGAACTGCACTTTGCCTTCCGCTGTTGCAAACAAAGTGTGATCCTTGCCAATACCGACATTTTTGCCAGCATGGAATCGCGTGCCGCGCTGACGAACGATAATGTTGCCAGCCAGAACCTGTTCGCCGCCATATTTCTTGACACCCAGACGTTTGGATATCGAATCGCGGCCGTTACTGGTGCTACCACCTGCCTTTTTATGTGCCATGATTTACTCCTGAGGCGACTTAGCCCTTGATACCTGTGATGCGTACTTCAGTGAACCACTGACGGTGGCCTTGACGCTTGCGAAAGTGCTTACGACGGTTGAACTTGATGATAGTGACCTTCGGAGCACGACCTTGTGAGACAACTTCAGCTGTAACTGAACCGCCTTCAACATAAGGTGCGCCGATCTTAACTGATTCGCCTTCTCCGACCATCAGCACTTTATCAAAGTTGATCTGCTCGCCAGTCGGAACTTCGATTTTTTCCAACTTGAGCACTTCACCTTCAACGACTCGGTGCTGTTTGCCACCACTTTCAATAACCGCGTACATAATGTGAAACTCCAGAATCTTGGGAATGCATGGCCGGGCGATGCCCGCTGCCGGATGCTTTCGAGGGGGCGTATTCTACGAAAACCAGCCCGCGCAAGCAAGTATTTAACTACATTTATTTTTTATTGCTGCAAAGCCCTTCATTATACACTGAAATATGAACTCTCCACTGCATTTTGCCCAATCATGACGAGAAAGGTCGCCGGGGGCTTTTTTGGGGCTGTCTTCGGGGAAAACATCTTGACAGCCATGGGCTGGCTTCATAGCATTGCCAGCGCTTAAGCAAAGCAAGTTACCATCTACTTAAGTCACTGTCACTTCAGCACCGGAATAATCAGGGAATGCCCAGTAATATAAGAGACGTTGTCGCCGAAGAGTTTTCATCTGTCAATGACTTCATCGTCGAACAGTTACATTCCAATGTCGAGTTGGTTGAGAACATTGGGCACTACATCATCAATGCCGGCGGCAAACGCATGCGCCCGTTGCTGGTGCTACTGAGCGCCCGCGCCTGTTTCCCTGATTCATCCACGCCGACAAACGCCATCAAACTGGCGGCTGTGATCGAATTTATTCATACAGCAACCCTGCTTCACGATGATGTCGTGGACATGTCAGCCATGCGCCGTGGCCGCCCTACAGCAAACGAACAGTGGAACAACCCCTCAAGCGTCCTGGTGGGCGATTTCATGTATTCACGAGCCTTTCAGGTGCTGGTAGGGCTGAATAGCATGGAAATCATGAAAGTAATTGCCGATACCACCAACACCATCGCAGAAGGTGAAGTCCTGCAGTTGCTGAACAAACACCGCACTGATATCACTGAAGCCGAATACCAGCGCGTCATTGAAGATAAAACGGCCGTACTGTTTGCCGCGGCCTCTGAATGCGGCGCCATTGTTGCCGGTTGCCCCCAGGAACAGCGAGAGGCGTTGCGCCTGGCCGGTCTTCATCTGGGCATGGCATTTCAACTGGTGGACGACGCACTGGATTATGACGGCGATGCCGAAGCACTCGGCAAGAATGTGGGTGATGACCTGGCTGAAGGCAAGCCCACCCTCCCCCTCATTCATGCCATGGCAAACTGCAACGAGGAAGAAGCAGAACTGATTCGGCAATGTGTCAGCAAAGGCGGTTCTGAACATCTGCAAGAAGTGATCAGGATCATCAAAGACAGCGGTGCACTCGCTTACACACGGCAGCGCGCACATGCTGAAGCGGAAGCTGCCCGACGGCAACTCAGCACCCTGGCTGACTCAACCTATCGCCAGGCCCTGTATGATATGTGTGAACTGGCTGTGGCGAGAATCAGCTAAGCAACGTTATCAACCCAGCACTCGTCGACAAGCTATAGTTTTTATACCCTGGCTGTGTTAAACACAGTCTAGCAACCTCAATCACAGGCAAATCCAAGCCCTGCGATAACAATAACAGACCAATGAGGCAAGGGATGAAACAAGCACTGCTTGATACACTGGACGATATCAAGAACTTTGAACAACTTCCGCAGGCTGAACGATTTCCGCTGCAAAACACACTGGAAGTCGTCGAGAACAACGCCACACGCTTTGGCGACGATCCTGCACTTGAATTTCTGTTAACCGGTCAGCGCAATGAAACCCCGGTAACAATCAGCTTCAATGAACTCGCCAACAAAACCCGACAAACAGCCAATCTGCTGGCGTCTCTGGAGCTTGCAGAAAACGAAGCCGTCTCTATCATTCTGCCGACACTGCCTCAGTCGCACCCGCTCATCTTAGGAGCACAGTGTGCCGCGATTGCCAATCCGGTCAACCCCTTACTGGAAAGTGAACACCTGGCCGAAATCATGACTGCCGCCAACGCACGTATCATTGCCTGCCTGGCACCGTCCAAACACAGTAACCTATGGCAAAAAATGCTGGCGGTACTGCCAATGCTGCCCAGAATTCACACGGTACTTATGGTGCATGTGCCAGGTTTAACTGATCCTGACGCAATCACTCAATTGCCTGATACCGTCAAGGTACTGGATTATAATCTCGCTGTCTCCCGCCAACCTTCAAAGCAACTGATAAGAAACAGACAGATCAAGCCTGACACCCTGGCTGCGTTTTTCCATACCGGCGGTACAACCGGTCGTCCTAAGATTGCGCAGCTGACCCATGGCAACATGGCATTTCTCGGCCAACTGGCTGCATCAATCAATCAGCACCTTGGTCGTCAAACTGTGCTTTGTGGATTACCACTATTCCACATATTTGGCGTTATCATTCTTGGCATCGGTGCGTTTTCTGCCGGCAATCGCGTAGTGCTGTTGACACCCAGCGGATTTCGCAACCCCGAGGCCATTAAAAACTTCTGGCACCATGTCGCTCGCTTTAAGGTAAACACTGTTTCGCTGGTGCCGACGGTATTGAGCGCATTAACACAGATCCCTGTGGGTGATGAAGATATCAGCCCATTGCAGCGACTGAGTTCTGGCGCTGCACCACTTTCGCAAAGCCTGGCCAAACGCGTCTCTGACGAACTGGGTGTCGCCGTAACTAATGGCTACGGGATGACAGAGACAACATCACTGATCAGCCGTGCACCGGATAACCAGCCCCCTGGCAGCTCCGGCCTGAGACTTCCGTATTCTCAAATAAGGATTGCTCATCTTGATGGTGACCGGGTGACACATGAGTGCGCACCCGAGCAAACTGGCGTCGTACTGGTCAAAGGACCACAGGTTTTTGCCGGGTATCGTGAAGCATCAGATAACAATGGCGCTTGGATTGAAGGCGACTGGTTTAACACGGGTGATCTGGGCTACCTTGAGGAAGATGGTTACCTTTACCTGACGGGCAGAGCCAAGGACCTGATTATACGTGGCGGCCACAATATTGACCCGGAAACCATCGAAGAGCCCCTGAATCGGCACCCGTCGGTGATGAGCTGTGTCGCCATCGGAATGCCAGACCCATACGCTGGCGAATTACCCATGGCTTTTGTCAAGTTAACTCCCGGCACCGAAGCCACTGCCGACGAACTCCTGCAGTATGCGCAGCAGGAAATCCAGGAACGCGCCGCCGTCCCCAAACGCATCATCTTTGTAGACGAAATCCCCACTACAGCGGTCGGCAAAATTTTCCGACCTGCCCTGCGCCAGCAGATCACACAGCAAGTGGTTCAGGAAGCGTTACTGACAAAAGATATAGTGGCAGGCGTTATAGCCAAGCTGGACAGCAAGAAAGGCATGACAATCAGCGTTACGCTCAATGATCCTGAGCAACAGGGTCTGGCAGAATCAGCCCTGGAAGGTTACCCTGGCCAGATTGATTTTAGATAGTACAGGCCGGCTTTTCCCACGACCGGTTATCAGACTCTCGCTCAGTCATTAAATTCGACCCGGATACCAGCACTCGTCGAACGCAGGATGGAACGGTTATCGATCCGCCTAAGGCGACTCTGGCTGGAACGGTAACGCTGATCTCCGAGCGTACGCAAAGCCTGTCCCATCAATAGCAGCTCCTCACCGCGTTCTTCATCCCCCATTTCCTGGTGCGTCAATCCTAGCGCCAGATAAAAGTCAGGCTCCAGGTCATTACGACGAATGGCTCGTTCAAAATGTCGTTGCGCATCAGCAAACTCACCATCCTCAAACGCTGAGTTACCCAGCATATAATGGTAATACGGATTGCGACGCTTATAGGCCTCGACAGCCCCGGCATACCTTAATGCCAACTGTTCCTCACCTTTACCATCATACAGCCGGGCAAGATTGCTGATTGCACTGGCATTGTTACGGTTTAGCCAAAAAGCTTTCTGGTAGCTGTATTCAGCCAGGTCAACCTGGTCTAACCGCCCCAGGATGCTACCAAGATTGTTCCAGGCAATATCCAGCTCAGGATCCAGATACAGTGCATGCTGAACAGTGTCCCGCGCCTTAACCACATCACCTTCAATCAGGTGCTCGACAGCCAGGTTATTGAAATAAAGTGCCTCTGCTTCCTGGTCACTAATCGTTTTGGCAGAGGCCTGCTGAAGTTGCACCTCCGGTGTAAAATCGACCACATATTGGCTATTCGGACTTAACCTGCCCAGGGCGTTGATATGCTCACTGACGACTAACAACTCACCGCGCCGATTCCAGGTAGGGCGAACTTTGGCTGTCTGGTAATTAACTTCCAACCCCAGGTGTCGGGCCAGTGCAATATAAAGATTAACCAGGGAAAGGCAGTTGGCCCGTCGTCCGGCAAAAACTTCAGCAGCTGAAAAATTCGCAGCATCATCATAAACGATACCAAGATATTCCTCGGAAAAAAGCAGTGACTGCAATTGCACAACCAGCTCCCATCCATCCAGATCGGAGGGAACGTGCTTTTCCAGGTAAGCGACCATCTCTGGTGTCATTTCTAGCAATTCAGCTGCCAGCACTTCGGATCTACTTCTTGGCAGCAACTGATTTTCGATCTCCGGATCAGGGCGAAACCCGGTATTAATAGAGATCAAACGACAGGCACTCAGCGCTCCTGTCAGCAATATGATTATTAGAAATTGTAGCCGGTGACGCACTAGCAATATCGCTCTCCCCCTGAAGCAGGCACTGCCCCCAGAAAGCCCTCTTTTCCCACTACTGTACTATAACTCAGACCGTAGCGTTCCAAAAAACATTGCAGGTTTAACAGAAATTTTGAACGTTAAAGTGAAAAGCGATTAATGACACGCAGGCAGGTATTGATCCGGGAACAGACCAGGAAAGAGATATGGCTGCAGCCCCGTTATGGACTGCAGCCTGGAGTAGTAACATCACATACCGGGGTAATTCGGACCACCAGCACCTTCAGGAACAACCCAGCGGATATTTTGAGCCGGGTCTTTAATGTCGCAGGTTTTACAATGCACACAGTTTTGCGCATTGATCTGGAAGCGTTTACCGTCTTCCCCTTCATCCAGCACTTCGTATACACCAGCCGGGCAATAACGCTGTGCCGGCTCATCATAGATTGGCAGATTATGCTCAATCGGTATGCTGGCGTCCTTCAATTGCAGGTGACAAGGCTGGTCTTCTTCATGATTGGTGTTAGACAGAAACACGGAAGACAACTTATCAAATGTAATTTCACCATCCGGTTTCGGATAGTCAATTTTGCGCGCCTGACTGGCCGGCTTCAGTTGTGCGTGATCCGGCGTTTTATCATGGAAGGTCAACGGGAAGTGACCGCCGAAAATATTATGTTCAATAAAAGTCAGGCTACTGCCTCCCCAGAATCCGAACTTATGGAAACCGGCACTGAAATTACGTGTTTTGTGTAATTCAGTATACAGACCTGATTTGCGAATCATCTCACCATAAACTGTCAGATCCTGACCACTTTCCACGTCGTCCTGAGTCAGTTTGGTCATCATGGCTTCGGCAGCCAGCATGCCCGACCTCATCGCCGTGTGGTTACCTTTTATCTTGGCCGCATTCAACGTGCCCGCATCACATCCAATCAGCAAGCCGCCCGGGAAGCTCATTTTTGGCAAGGAGTTCAGCCCGCCCTTGTTGAGCGCTCTGGCGCCATAACTGATGCGTTTACCGCCCTTGATATACTGTTTGATAACAGGGTGCTGTTTAAACTTCTGGAACTCATCATAAGGGCTGAGGTAAGGGTTGGTATAACCCAGATCAACAATCAGTCCCAGGGAAATCTGGTTGTTTTCAGCGTGATAAAGAAAACCACCACTGGAGCCAGCATAACTGTCACCTGTGGTCGGATAACCTGCCGTGTGTACGACCAGCCCTTCTTTATGCAGCTCATCAGGAACTTCCCAGACTTCTTTCAGGCCAATCCCGTAATGCTGCGGATCGCTGTCTTTGTCCAGTTCAAAGCGTTCAATGATCTCTTTGCCCAGGTGTCCACGGCACCCCTCGGCCAGAATGGTGTACTTGGCATGGAATTCAAAACCGGGTTCGAAGGCGTCTTTTTTCTCACCTTTGGCGTTAACCCCCATGTCACCTGTGGCGACGCCCTTAACGCTGCCATTCTCATGGTAAAGCACCTCTGCCGCTGCAAAACCAGGGAATATTTCTGCTCCCAGTTCAGTAGCCTGTTCTGCCAGCCAGCCACACAGATTACCAAGGGAGATAATGTAGTTGCCATGATTGCGCATCGGTTTCGGCACCAGCAAGTCAGGGAAACGAATCGCCTTTTCCGGGCCAGGAAGGTAGTAAACATCATCGCTTTCAACAGCGGTTTTTACCGGCGCACCTTTCTCTTTCCAGTCAGGAAACAGTTCATCCAGAGCCGTTGTCTCCAAAACAGCACCTGACAAAATGTGCGCACCGACCTCAGCACCTTTTTCCAGGACACAAACAGAAAGCTCTTTCTCAGCCTCCCGGGCCAGTTGCAGCAGGCGACATGCTGTCGACAACCCCGCAGGACCGGCGCCCACGATAACGACATCGACTTCCATTGATTCTCTTTGCATAAAGCAGTGTTCCCCCAAACGGTATCAGGCCAGGAATGCATTCCCGGCTTACTTTGCCTGAATTTCAGCACGAGTCGTCTAATCGTGTGCTGTTATCCATTCCTTGTGCAAACTCTGTAAAACAGGCCTTCCTAAGCTGGCTATTATCCTCAATTCAGCCCGAAATCGCAAAGCGATACCTGCAATGCCGAACGAACGTCCGGATAATTATAAACAAAAGACTCTGCCTGTAGTCGTGCTGGTTTGACATGCTGACCCTGCAGCAGCAGGCGGTCACCCATTTCGCCAAACATGGCTCTCACCCAGGAGGCTCTGAGATTCATCAGCGCGGGGCGACGCAGCAGCGATGCCAGTGTCGCTGAGAAGGTTGCCTGAGTAACCGGCTCAGGTGCAACGGCATTATAGACACCCTGACTTGACGGTGAATTCAGCAGATGTTGAAACACGGCCAGCAGATCCTGAAGCTGGATCCAGGACATCATTTGTCGACCACTACCAATCCGACCTCCCAGCCACATCCTGTACATCGGTAATAATTGCGCCAGCATCCCGCCATTACCCAGCACAATACCGGTGCGGACCAGGCATACGCGGATACCGTGAACCTCCGCTTTTCTGGCTTCAGCTTCCCAGCGGCGACAGAGGTCATGAGTATACTCTGGCTGCCCGCTGTCAGCCTCCGTCAGTGGGGACTCTGCACCAGGTAACTGAGTGCCATAGTAGCCAATAGCAGAGCTGTTGAGCCATACGGCGGGCCGGTGTTCCAGGCGCGCAACCAGTTGCACCAGGTCACGTGTCGGCTGAATCCGGCTCTCCAGCAGAACCTGTTTGCGTTGACGCGTCCAGCGCTCATTAGCGATCCCCTCTCCAGCCAGGTTGATAATCGCGTCAATACGAGCGGTGTTGGATATTTCATCCAGGTGTCTGACCAGATCCGGCTCTGGTCCCAGCTTGAGCCTGGCTGCCGCATAATCACGTACATACAAGGTTAGCCGGTGTCCCTGGTTCAAAAACAGACGAACCAAAGCACTACCGATAAACCCTGTGCCACCTGTAATCAGAATATGCAATTTTTTGGCCCTCTAATGACATGCTATTGTCAGATTTCTACGTTAAAAATGGCACGCTGTCTCTAGATTCTCACAAATTGTAACAATAGTCGGATGCAGATTTTTGATATACTTAGTAAAAATCTTAGACCAACCCCACCCAGCCATCAGTAGCAAGGTTCTTCACAAAAGAGCTTCCGCTCGACTTTTGCCTGGGGTTAACCGGAGAAACCATGTCCAGTAAAGAGTTTATCTCGCCCTCCCTACAAGGCGGATTTCGCATCAGTGCCCTGTGCCTGGCCCTGTTTGCAAGCACATCCGCCAGCACGCTCGTCTCTGCCCAGCCAGAAGACGCGGAAGGTGAAGACTCCACTATTGTATACGAAGCCTCTTACTTTACTGATTACAACCCCGTCTCCGTCAATGACATGATTGACCGCATACCTGGTGTCAGCATCAGCGGCAATTCCGGCGGTCGTGGCCTCGGCAGTGGCGGCGACCTGCTCATTAATGGTCAGCGCCTCGCGGGAAAGGACAACTCCCCCAGGGATCAGCTTAGCAGAATTGCTGCCCGCGAAGTCGAGCGCATTGAGATCATTCGAGGCACATCTGGTGAGCTTGCTGTACGCGGTTCAGGACAGGTCGTTAATATTGTGCTGCAGAACACCGGCACTCGCGCCAGCACATCGGTGGAAGTCAGCAGTGACCTGCATCGCCAGGATGGCACCCTGCAACCAGGCGCTTCCATCTCACACAGTCGTCAAAGTGGCGGCCTGAGCATGATGTTCAATCTGCTGGCTGATCCAAAGTATTCTTACCAGGAAGGTACAGAATACAGCACGGACGGTGCATTGAATCCGACCCAGACCATGGAGCAGTTTTACACTCGTGATCGCATGAATTATCAGGCCAGTACGACAGTCGGTTATCGATATGACCAGCACCGTATGCAGGTCAATGCTCTGTACGGCATGTCTGATCATCCAGTCGACCTTGAGCGCCACTTTTATCAGCCTGATATGCCAGCCACCATGGATCGCCAGGAGCGCGAGACCAACGAGTACGAGCAAAACAACTGGGAAGTTGGCGGTGACTACGAATACAGTTTTGCAAATGGCTCTCGTGCCCTGATGCTGTTCGTTGTGAACGATCAGACAGACGACCGGATTTTTGATCGCTTCAATAACGATTCGCCTGCAAACATGGCGTCTGAAGAAAAAGTGATGTTCATCGACTCAGATGAACGCACGCGCGAGCGCATTGTCCAGGGCAACTACAACTGGTCACTCAGCGATTACCAGGACATGCAGCTAGGCCTTGAACGGGCACAAACGATTCTCGATACCAAGCTGTTGCTTGGTAAAAATACGGGTGATGAAGCGCCCTCTGCCGAATACGGTGGATTGCGACCAGCATTCTCGGCTTCCAACCAGGGCACTACCGTTGAGGAAATGCGTTATGAGGGTTTTGCCGTCCACAACTGGACGCTCAACGACCGCATGACGCTGGAAAGCAGCCTGGAGTACGAGACATCAGAGATTACACAATCCGGTGAAGTTACCATGGCCCGGGAATTCAGTTTCTGGAAACCGTCTATCGATTACCGCTTCAACATCACCAGTGATCTGCAACTGCGCGCAACTATTCAGCGTCAGATTCAGCAGTTGAGCTTCGATAACTTTTCCGCATCAGCCAACACTTCAGACCCTGACCGTGATACCGATGCCGGTAATCCGGAGCTGGTACCGACCAAAGAAACACGTTACGAGTTGACGCTGGAATACAGACTGCCGGAAGATGCCGGTGTGGTCAGCTCGCGCTTCTTCTTCCGTGACCTGACTGACCAGATCGGTTTGATTGATGCCACAGTTGAACCCGAGTCCCCCTTGTCAGCATCCGGTAATATCGGTGATGCGGAACGCTGGGGTGTGTACCTGGATGGCAGCACACGCCTGGGCGCCATTGGTGCTCCAGACGCCTTGATTTCCTCAAGCCTGTACCTGTTTGACTCGGCGGTGACCAACCCCTTCCTCGGCAGCACCGAGCGTATTAACGGCCGAGGTCGTTTCTCGTTGGGTTTCCGTCATGACATTACTGACTGGAACCTCAACTATGGCTTCGATTATCAGAAACCATTCAATGGCGGAGAGAAAGAAATCGAAGTTTCCTACATCGACTGGGATCGCAACCCGACCAGCCTGACCATGTTTGTGTCAACGGTGCTGTTTGATGATGTGACCTTCCGTCTGGAGTCGAACAACACCCTGGACGACGACAGCTGCCGCTATCGTCAGCGTTATAACGGCCATGTCTCTTCAGGTGATATTTCCGAGATCGAAAATTTCTGCTGGGGTGGTGGTCAAAAGCTGGCGCTTAAAGTCAGAACAACATTCTAAGTCACCAGGATTTTACCTTCGGACATAAAAAAGCCCCAACGCTTTCGGGGCTTTTTTATGTCCGGTTCTGTGTCAGCTTCAGCAATTACTCCAACGGCTTGGTGAACACAAACATATGCTGCCAGGGCAGTGTATCAAGCGTTTTATCCCACTCAAAGCCGACTGCACGCATTTCTTTAATCGCCTGCTCCTGGGTCATTTTGTGCAGTGGTTTAATGGGTACTGAGTCATCCTCGCCACGATATTCCAGCAGATAAAGCTTTCCGCCCGGTTTCAGGCCATCAAAAATACCTTTCGCCATCTCATACGGGTGAGAAAATTCGTGGTAGGCATCAACGATTAACGCCTTATCCACAGTATTGGCAGGCAAATTCGGATCATCTATCTGACCCAGTATCGGCTCAACATTATTCACATCCGTTTGCGCCTTGCGGGTCTCCATCAGATCCAGCATTTCCTGCTGGATATCAACCGCCAGCACACGCCCATCACCAATCAGTTGCGCAATCGGAAAACTAAAATATCCGGTGCCGGCACCAATGTCGGCCACCACGTCTCCGGGTTGCAGATCCATATTCATGACTACCAGGTCCGGGCGTTCCTCGCTTTGTCGTTGCGGTCGCTCCAGCCAGCCTGCGCCCTGATGCCCCATGACCTGCGAGATCTCCCGTCCCATATAGAATTTGCCAATACCATCCCGGCTGGCATCCGCATCATGTATATACCCCGGATGCTCAGCCGCCAAACCTGCAGAACTGAATAACCAGGCGGCCAGTCCCAATGCCCAGAGTCCGGACTGCTGTAATTTCCCAAAGGTCTTCATAAAGCATCCTCTTTTCGTGTTATGTGCTCTGGATTGTAATGCATCGTGTACCGCCATGACAGCCAGATTGACTGTGCTAGAATCCAGCGCTTGGGGAGCAAAGAACCTGGAGAGGAGAATCCTGAGCAATGAAACAAGTACTGGAAGGCATCCGTGTCCTGGATTTTGGACGCTATATCGCTGGCCCTTTTTGCGCCAGCCTGCTGGCTGACCTGGGCGCCGAAGTGATTCGCATCGAAAAAGTCAGTGGCAGCGAGGACCGTTTCCTCTCACCAGTCTCGGAACAGGGCGACGGTGCTCTGTTCATGCAGGTTGGTCGCAATAAACGCGGCATGACCCTGAACCCCATGAAGCCGGAAGGCCGGGAAATTGTCAAAAAGCTGGTCGCGGGCGCGGATGTCGTTGTCGCCAACCTGCCACCTGACACCCTGAAAGCCATGGGCCTGGATTACGACAGTCTCAAGGCGGTCAAACCGGATATCATCCTGACTATGATCTCCGCTTTTGGCACGGGAGGCCCTTACAGTAACCGCGTCGGTTTTGACGGTCTGGGCCAGGCGATGTCTGGCGCGATGTATATGTCGGGCACGGCTGAGCAGCCCGTCAAATCTTATGCGCCGTTCATCGACTTTGGCACCGCCAGCCTGTCTGCTGTTGGCACCATGGCGGCCTTGTTTGAACGTCAGAGCAGCGGCCAGGGACAAGTGGTAGAGGCTTCTTTATTTAACACCGGTGTCACCATGATGAATGGCACCCTGATTGAACAGGCGATGATCGCCGCCAACCGGCAAGCCACACTGAACCGTTCCCAGACCTCTGGTCCGGCAGACACCTTCCGCACCAAAGATGGCTGGGTCCTGATTCAGTCAGTCGGCGGGCCGCTGTTTGAACGCTGGGCCAACCTGATGAATGAGCCGGAGTGGCTTGAAGATCCACGCTTTAAAGATGACATCAGCCGCGGCAATAATGGTGAAGTCATCAGCGCCCGACTGGCCACATGGTGTGCTGAAAGAACCTCAGCCGAAGTGCTGGCTGCAATGGAAGAGGCACGCATCCCGGCCGGCCCGGTACTATCGCCCCAGGAAGTCGTAGACGACCCACATGTCGCGGCACGAGGTATGTTCAAACAACTGGAATATCCCGGTGCTACGAAAGCAGCTCCGGTGATGGACACACCCTTCTCCCTGTCCAAGACGCCACCCTCAGTCCGCCACCGTGCACCTACCCTGGGTGAACACACTGACATCATAATGCAGGAACTGGGCTATGATGATGCCAGTATTAAGGAGTTGCGCAACAAGCGGGTTATTTAAAGGTGAAGCCCTGTTCTTTCAGGAAGTCACGCATATGAGGTCGTGATTTCTCACTGAGCAGGGTCGATACCTGTTCGCTCCAGCTAATACCGTGCCCGCCACCCGTGCGGGTTCGGTAATACTCCTGAATTTCATTATCGTAGGCTGCAATGGCTTCACGATCGCCATCCGTGTTGTAGCTGTTTTCTTTGACAATCACGGGCAATGGCAAGCGTGGTTTACATTCCGGATCCTGGTCAGGGAACCCAAGACACAAACCAAATACCGGGTAAACGCCTTTAGGCAAATCCAGCAAATCAGCCACCTGCCTGGGGTTATTGCGAATACCGCCGATGTAACAAATCCCCAACCCGGAAGCTTCCGCTGCAACCACCACATTCTGTGCCAGCAAAGCCGTATCAACAGTGGCAATAATAAACTGCTCGGTGAACTCGCCGGAAAATGGCTTTTCATACTGTTCACAACATTGTCCAGCTCGATTCAGGTCAGCGCAGAACACCATAAACTCCGCTGCAGAGGACACGTAAGGCTGATTACCAGCGGCTTCTGCCAGTTGCTGGCGTTTGGCCTTATCCGTAACACGAATGATGGTCGCACCCTGGAGAAAACTGGACGTCGCCGCACATTGACCAGCTACCAGAATTTCTTCCAGCAGGCCTGCAGGCAGGGCTTTGTCCTTAAACTTGCGAATACTGCGATGTGAACGAAGCAATGCCAGTGTTTCCGTGCTAATCATGGTAACTCCAGTTGATTCAAAACTGTATCTAGAAATTTCGGAACGACATCATTAGCCAGCGGTGTCTGTGCGTTGAACAAAACCACCATGGCTATATCCAGTGCCGGCACCAGTACCATTTCGGTTCGAAACCCTCGTACACCACCGCCATGATGCACAACTCGAATGCCGTTGTAGTCGTAGACGCGCCAGCCCGCGGCATACCAGGCACGCTCAACCCCGGGCCAGCGATTAAAGTATCCACCATAAGGAGTAGCAACAACAGGTTTATGAACAGACGCCAGTAATGCTGGTTGAAGCACATCAGGAAAAGCGCCCAGATTGGCCTGCGCCCAGCGGCTCATGTCACGAATACTGGCGTTAACGCCTGATGCTGGCCCCACTGAAAAATAGGCTTCATTGATCGTACTAGGATGCCAGCTACCACGCGCATAACGGTGCGGTGAACTGGCATTCTCTTGAGCCTCGTACGCTTCAATGCTCATAGAAGCTGTTCTCATACCCAATGGCAGAAAGATGTTTTCCCGGACGAAATCACTGTAGCGCGTTTGCAAATGGGTTTCGACCACATCTGCGATCAATGAAAAAACAACATTCTGGTATCCATAGCAATCACCTGGCGCACAAACCGTTGGCACCTCATGCAGGCGGTTTCTGATATCCGGATACAGAATGCCAGCATCCAGCAAATTGGAATAGGCATGGGGCATTAATCCGGTTGAGTGGCTGGCAACATGACGCAGGGTGACACCTTCACTGACCGCCTCCGTGCCCAGGCGTAAACCTGGCAATAATGGCAATAAAGGTTCATCCCACTCAACAATGCCATGTTGAACCATCAGTGCCGCAACAGTGCCGGCAAACGTTTTAGACACCGAAGCAATGCGAAAAACAGTATCCACATCAATGTCACCGCTTTCCCCTTCCCGTCGTCGCCCCCAGGTTTCCAGATGCTCGACCGATTGAGAGGAAACAATTGACATTGCTACGCCGGGCAAGTCGGCCTCTGATGCCTCATCAGCCAGCCAGTCAACAAAAGACTCTAACGCCTGATAATCCACTTTGGAGGGAGTCCCACGGACGTCAGGTGAAGGCCAGACTTCCGGAGGCGTATTCACGGCACCTTCCTGTGCAACACTGGGGAAGGCAAGCAAAAAAGCCGCAACAAAATAACAGTATGAACAAATTCTACTCAAGACAGGAGAAACCCGACAACGTAATGAACACTCAACAACAATAGCTGGCGAAAATACCATTCCAGGATCAGATTGCAAGTGCTTTACACCGTGAAGTCCTTAACCGTAAAGCAAAAAAAAGCCGACCCAGGAGGACAAGGCCGGCAAAAAGAAAGGGCAGAGAGCCTGAATCTGGCGGAGGTAGCTGCCCAACTACCCCCGCCATCTGCGGGAAACTGTCAGGGAAGAATCAGTAGCATCTGCTGATCATCGCGTTGCACATTCAAGGCAATGACACCAGGGTCCTGATTCAGTATTTCATTGACATCACTCAGCGATTCCACCGACTGACGGTTGATAGCCAGGATACGGTCACCGGGACGCAAACCTGCCGCCGCTGCCCGGCTCCGGTTGTCCAGGTTGCCTACCATGATGCCGTTCGATGTTTCCTCAAGAACAGCACCGAAGAAACGTGGATCCTGGAGGTTACGGTCATTCTGGTTGTCATCGCCGTCAGCAACACTGCGAGAAGGTTCATCCCCCAGAATTGTCGCCTCTACTTCCATTTCACGACCGTCGCGCAAGATGGTCAGCGTCAGGTCACGCCCCACACCGGCCAGACCAATCGCATTGCGCAGATCCCGGCTGCTGGTGACAGTTTCTCCCTCAATACCGATGACGAGATCGGAAACCTGCAATCCGGCACGGTCAGCGGCAGAACCTGGAGCTACCTGGGTAATCAGAGCGCCTTCGCCAGAGCCCAGCCCAAGACCTTCCTCCAGAATCGGGGTATGATCCCGGATAATGACCCCAAGCTGTCCACGGCGGACCTCACCGTCGCGCTCCAGGTGCTCCATCACGGCTGCGACCATATCAACCGGCACCGCAAACCCGACGCCTGAATTGGTACCAGAACCGGAAATGATAGCTGTGTTGATACCAACCAGGCGCCCGTTGAAATCGACCAGGGCTCCCCCGGAATTACCCACGTTGATCGCCGCATCGGTCTGGATAAAATCTTCGTAGTTCTCATTATTGATACCGGCACGCCCCAGTGCACTGATGATGCCCTGGGTTACCGTTTGACCAATACCAAACGGGTTGCCAATAGCAACGACATAATCGCCTACACGCAAATTACCAGCATCCGCAAAAGGCAGATCGCGCAATCGATCCGCCTCGATTTGCAACAAGGCAATATCGGTTCGCTCATCGCTGCCTATCAGTTCGGCTTCGAAAACACGACCATCCTGGAGGCCAACAGTAATCGTATCTGCATCCGCGACTACGTGATGATTGCTGATGATGTATCCCTGCTCGGCATCGACGACCACGCCAGAACCCGCTCCTCGGGAACGGCGCACCGGAGGCTCCCCGGATTCACCAAAAAACTGGAACACCTCTGGCATTCGTTGAGAACGCACGACACCAATATTGACGACAGCCGGGGTGACGGTTTCAAGCATGGGTGCCAGAGATTGAGCATGACCATTGCCTGAAAAGCGTCCAGACGTATCACGCTCTTCGGCATGAACCAGATAACTGCCTGCAGAGGCAAGACATAATGCACCTACAGCAGCAATGCCCGCGAATTTCCGTAAACGAGTCATTAACATAGGTTTAACCTCCTGATCATCAAACGTTGGAGGCAAATTTACGCCCCTCATGGCCGTTAAACCTGAAAGAGGTATGAAAAAAATATCCAGAAAATGTGAAATTGCTACAATCTCAAGCAATTTCACTGATTTATCGGAGCGAATCCGCTATATATAAGCCTTGAATTCATAAATATGAGGAACAATATTCATATCAGGAACGTCTAAAACAGCAATATGTGAATATTTTTCTATCAAAACAGGTCTTACCTGATAGTGAATACATGAGCGAAGACAACGGAACCACAACAATGACAACGCCATTTAAAGTGGATAACTGGCTGGTGGATCCCAGTGACAACCAGGCACAGCATATTATCAATGGTGCCATCCGCCCACTGGAGCCACGGTTAATGCGACTGCTTTGCGCTTTGGCGAGCTCACCGCGCCGGGTGATCGACAGAAATACACTGATCGAATCAGTCTGGCCTCGCGTGATCGTTAATGAGAACTCATTGACACGTGCCATTTCTGATCTTCGAAAGGCACTGCACACAGATGACGTCACCGGTAAGAAATTGATTCAAACCGTACCCAAACGCGGCTATCGGCTGATGGCTGAGGTAGCGGTGGTGACAGATCAACCAGACACAGAATCCCCAGCCAGTGTTGACACCAGCGCCCGGACTCAAGCCCAGGCACAGCCAGCAAACGTAGCAGATACCACCAGTATGACTCAGGTGGCAAACTGGCAGCGCTGGCTGCCTGCCATGGCTGCATCCCTGCTAGTGGTAATTGCAGCTGTCATGCAACTGCCAGGACGCATGCTGGAGACCCAGCCGCAAACCCTAAGTCAGGAGAGCGACTTTCAGCAGTCGATACCGGCCCAGGATATGATTGTTGGACAACCCGTGATGCCAGCCAGAAATGCCTTGGCGGAACAGACTGCTCTGACAGCAACCAATACTTTTCATTGGCATGGCGATGTAGCCGAAGATTTTGACAGCGCGCTAGTCTCGGAAGAAGCGCCAGCCAATGCCGCCGTACTGGCGCCTGAAGGAAATTTGCTGGCCTATGTTGAACACAGCAACAATGCCAGTCGCCTGATGTTGCGCCCGACCTATACCGATGCCAAGCCATGGACGGCCTTCACGACGGACGAAAGAATCATGCAGTTGCAGTGGTCCCCCTTAGGTGATGGCGTTTTGTTCACGCTGGAAGGAACCGCTACAGCAGGCAGCAACAGACCAGGCCACGCCTATCGTCGCCTGATGTTGCTGGATATTCAGTCACTGGCTCTGCATGAGCTGTACCGTAAAGAAGACAGCCCGGCAGCGAACCGAAACAGCTCAGGCAACCTTACCTGAGCTGTTTCAGGCACGGGATTAGTCGTACTTGGCCAGTTCCTTTCTGGCGACAACACGGCGATGAACTTCATCCGGGCCATCTGCAAGGCGTAATGTTCGCTGAGACGTCCACAGCGCAGCCAGGGGGAAGTCCTGAGAGACACCTGCCGCACCATGCATCTGGATCGCACGGTCGATCACCCTCAAAGCCATATTTGGCACCGCTACCTTGATCTGGGAAATTGCATCCCTCGCTGCCTTATTGCCGATGGTATCCATCAGATAAGCAGCGCGGAACACCAGCAGGCGGCACATTTCTATTTCAATACGACTGTCAGCAATCACATCGTAGTTACCACCCAGTTCTGCCATGCGCTTACCGAAAGCTTCTCGGGAAACGGCTCGCTGGCACATCAGTTCCAGTGCCCGCTCTGCAGCTCCAATTGAACGCATGCAGTGGTGGATACGACCCGGGCCGAGTCGGCCCTGAGAAATCTCAAAACCTCGCCCACGCCCCAAAATCATATTCTCCTTAGGGACACGCACATTCGTAAACTTGATGTGCATGTGACCATGCGGTGCATCATCGTGTCCAAACACACACATGGGGCGAAGTACTTCCACACCGTCTGTATCCATCGGTACCAGGATTTGCGACTGGCGGTTGTGCTTCGGCGCATCAGGGTCAGTAATAACCATCACGATCATGATCTTGCAGCGTGAATCACCTGCACCGGAAATGTAGAACTTTTCACCGTTAATGACCCACTCGTCACCATCCAGCACGGCAGAAGTGCAAATATTGGTCGCATCCGATGAGGCCACTGCCGGCTCTGTCATGGCAAAAGCAGAACGAATCTCACCGGCAAGCAACGGTTCCAGCCATTGCTTCTTTTGCTCCTCGGAACCGTATCGTTCCAGTACTTCCATATTACCGGTGTCTGGCGCGCTACAGTTAAAAGACTCCGAAGCCAGTCGGCTTCGTCCCATAATTTCTGCCAGGTGCGCATATTCGAGGTTACTGATACCCGCACCACCCTGACTTTTGGGCAGAAAATAATTCCACATACCCATGGAGCGGGCCTTGTTTTTCAAGCCTTCCAAAATTTCAGCCTGACGTGGTGTGTGTGACCAGCGGTCACCGACACTGACTTCAGCTTGATATTCAGCCTCAACTGCAGCTACTTCAACATCAACGAATTCGCGAATTTTCTCGCGAACCTGCTGCATTTCTTCAGAAAGTCCCAGATTCATAGCAATCCCTCTTAATCTATTATTCAGCCACAAAATGCAGCTTAACCAGTAATGGTGCCACCACCGTCAACAACGATGGTCTGCCCGGTTGTAAAGCTCCCTGCGTCAGAGGCCAGATAGATAGCTGCACCAGCAATCTCATCAGGCTCACCAATACGGCGTAAGGGATATTTGGAGACGGTTTGTTTATAAGTTTCCGGGTTCTCCCAAAGTGCCCTGGCAAAGTCTGTGCGAATCAACCCTGGCGCGATGCAATTTACCCGGATATTGCTGGGGCCCCATTCAACGGCCAGGTTTCTGGCAATTTGCATGTCTGCGGCCTTGGAAATGCCGTAAGCCCCCAACACATCACTACCTTTCAGACCCGCGATAGAAGAGACAATAATGGCTGCGCCGCCACCATTTTCTGCCATTCCCGGCAGTACCATCTGACATAAGCGATGAGCACTGCCAATGTTGGAGGACATGATTTTATCGAATGCCTCATCAGGAATGTCCTGCGATTTTCCGTAAAAAGGGTTCAGCGCCGCATTCACCACGAGAATATCAATACGGCCGAAATGCGAGATAGTGTTATCCACTAGTGCCTGAAGCTGTTCTTTGTAATTGATATTGCAGGCTTTGGCGAAAGCATTGCCACCAGCCGCCTGAATCTCGGCAGCCACTTCATCACAGGCATCCTGGTTACGACTGGAGACCACAACACTGGCGCCTGATGCCGCCATCTGCTTGGCAATTGCCTTGCCAATCCCTTTGGTTGACCCCGTTATCAGGGCAACTTTCCCCGTTAAATCGAATAAGCCCATGTACACCTCTCGTCAGATTTTGCCACTTCCTGCCCATGGCATTATTATTGATATAATTTTGATGAATATTTGCACCATCTATTATAACAATGACAAAGGTTACCGGAAAGTTATCCTTTAGTCTTTAATCTTTCGCCACTGACCAGTTGCGAGGCCCTTTGCTGACATGGGTACCCCCATCAACTGGTATAACAGCACCCGTGGTATAGGCACCCGCGCGGGAAACCAGATACAGAAGAACACCAGCGATCTCCTGGGGCTCTCCCACTCTGCCCAGCAAACTCTCGGCAGCGATATCATCACCATATTCACCGATCACATAATCTGTCATGCGCGAAGGGAAAAAACCCGGGGCAACAGCATTGACCGTTATATGCCGCGCGCCCAGATCGACCGCCAGGGCGCGGGTCAGGTGGTGAATGGCAGCTTTGCTGGCAGAGTACGCAAAGGTCGGTACCCGCTGGACGATGGGAACCTGTAATCCATCCATGGAACCAATATTGACAATGCGCGCAGGCGCCTCCGCCGAGGCAGCTCGCTCCAGTGCGGGAAGCAGGTCACGAGACAGCGCAAAGACGGCATTGACATTAGTCGACATGACTTTTTCGAAAGCATCATCCGGGTATGAGGCTATGTCGGCGCCCCAATTAGCACCGGCATTATTGACCAGCACCCCAAGACCAGCTGCCCCTGTGACCTGGTTAACGAACTCAACCAACCGACCCCGGTCTTCTGCACTGGTCACATCGGCTGCAAACGCCTGACAGTTGCCGTATTGCTTTAAATACTGCAGGGACTCATCGCAACGCACCTGTTTGCGCGAGGCAATAATGACTGTCACTCCGGCCTGCAATAATGTCTTGGCCATTTGCAGCCCCAGCCCACTACTGCCACCGGTTACCAGGGCATATTTACCCTGCACACGAAATAGCTCAGAAGCAGACAGGTCTGTGTCCTGGTGCGCCTTACTCATCAGCCACTTTCACCAGTTGCTTGCCGAAATTTTTCCCTTTTAACAGCCCCCGGAACAGCTCGGGCGCATTCTCCAGGCCCTCACCAATGGATTCACGATATTTTATTTTGCCACTATTAACCCACTGACCTAGCTTCTCAGTGGCTTCCTGCCATTGATTCTGCCACTCCGTTACCACAAAAAAACGATGTTCCGGTACATGCTTAGCGGTTTTCAGGATATCGAAAGGAGTCTGCACCTGAGAGATATCTGTGGCATTGTAATTGGAGATGTATCCACAGATTGGTACTCGTGCACCGGGGTTTAGCAACGGCGCAACCGCACGCGTAACATCACCACCCACATTCTCAAAATAGATATCAATACCATCTGGACACGCTACCCGTAATTTTTCTGCCAGATCGCCCTCTTTGTAATCCAGGCAATCATCAAACCCGAGAGTCTCTTTCACATAACGGCACTTTTCTGCACCGCCGGCAATACCGATAGCTTTCAAGCCCATGACTTGTGCCAATTGACCCACCACTGAGCCCACTGCACCCGATGCCGCGGCAACCACTAAAGTTTCACCGGGCTTTGGTTTACCGACTTCTGTCAGCCCGAAGTAAGCTGTCCGGCCAGGCATACCAACAACCCCAAGATGGGCAGAAAGGGTGCCATTTGCCAAGTCGACCTTCATGACTCGAGGCTCGTCATCATCAACGATAATGTAACGCTGCCAACCTTTATGCACCGTGACACAGTCACCTTTTTGATAATGCTGAGACCGGGATTCAACCACAACACCAGCTGTTTCACCGACCATGACGTCACCTATCTGCATGGGTGCAGTATAGGACTTCACGTCATTCATTCGCCCTCGCATATACGGATCCAGAGACAACCAGATCACTTTTACCATGATCTGGCCCTCTTCCAATACCGGTAGCATTTCTTCCACAAACTGAAAGCAGCTATCATCCGGCTCACCCTGAGGGCGCTTCACCATCACAACCTTCTGGTTCATCGTCTGCTGAGTACCTGACATCATTCCCCCTGAATCCATAAATGGTTCATTTCATTTATCATCATTAACGCTGACATACTAGCCCAGCACTACCGGGCTCACAAGCCAGACAATGCAGCCTCCAGCCTGGACATCCCATCACGCCATTGAACCAACGAAATCGTCAGCGGCGGCAGCAGGCGTAACACACCACCTCGTGTCGGGATCACCAGCAACCCGTTCCTCTGACAGGCTGCTGTCAGCGCCCATACCAAATCTTGATCATCAGTTCGTAACTGCAGCGCCAGCATCAACCCTTTACCTCTTGCACAGGCAATGCTTTGCGGGTACTTTTCAGCCAACTGTTCAAGATCATTCAGCGCCTGCTCACCCATCATTGCGGCATGTTCGCTCAGCTTCTGTTCGAGCAGAGTATCCAGCACAGCTTTTGCCACAGCACAACTTAAGGGATTTCCACAATACGTCCCACCGTGATCTCCCACCCCCACCTGTTGAGCAATAGCCTGGGTCACAGAGAATGCAGCAAATGGCAGTCCGCCGGCAATCCCTTTCCCCATCGTCAATATGTCAGGTCTAACTTTATAATCGTCAATGGCAAAAAAATGACCGGTACGACAGAACCCTGTTTGCACCTCGTCCACAACAAGCAGTGCACCATTCTGGTCACAGAGGCGACGAATCTCCTGGAAAAATTCCGGTGATAGCGCACGCACGCCACCTTCCCCCTGGACAGGCTCAACGATGACTGCTGCCACGTCGCTGGTAATAGCGTTTTGCAAGCCACTGAAATCCTCTCTTTCCACAAATGAGTGTCCTGACAGGTATGGCAGAAACCGCGACGCACTGTTGGTATCACCGGACATAGACAGTGCGGCCAGGGTACGACCATGAAAACTGTCTTTGATAGCCACAACATTAACCCGCCCGGTCACTTTTCTTGCCAGCTTCACTGCCGCATCGTTAGCTTCAGCACCACTGCTGGCAAAGAATGTTCGATCCAGGCCTGCCGGCAAGACCTGTTGCAAAGATTGCAGCAGAGCGGCCCGGGCGGGCGAATAAGTAAACCCTGAATTAGGGTTTTGCATGATTTTCCCCGCCTGCTCATGCAGTGCCTGAATCATCGCCGGATGTGAGTGTCCAAGACAGGTGACTCCCCACCCGGATGTAAAATCGAGATAGGTATTCCCCTGATCGTCCCACACCCAGGCACCCTCGCCTCGCTCTATGACCAAAGGCAATTTTTGGCATAACATCAGACCAAGGTTATTTTCTGTTTCCATGACATGCATTTTTGTATCTCCGGTTTTTTCAGACATAAAAAAACCTCCGAAGCCGGGGCCGCGGAGGTTTTAGAAGTGATTAAGGATTATGAATCAGCTACATTTGCTAGTTCAGGTACCTGTCACCAATTGCATACCGCTGCCTGGTAATACGCGCACGCGCTGCCGCCGCGCGTGCAGACAAACTGGCTGCGGCACGGTAAGCAATCAAAGTACGATATACACTCAACGAATCAGGCATTAAAACTGGAACACAATTAATTAAAGAAGATGCGCGAATTTATGTGAATACGGACAGCCTGTCAACCAGCATTTTCAATGAGCACAAAAGCCCGTCGGCACTAACCTACTCTGATCATGGGCTAAGTTGCTTGCCGATTAGTACCGACAGACTCTGGCGAAAGCATCTAAAAAAGGTATACTGAAAATAAAGTTTATTGATTCATTGGTAACGGTTCTCCTTGGGGGGACAACCTATGGCTTCATTAAGAAAAATAAGTATTTACAGCGCATCTGTCGCACTGTTTTTGTGCAGCAGCACCGTTTATTGTGCAGAGCAAACTGCCTCAAATCCGGCAGCAGAGCTGGACGTGCTGCGCGACGCTGTGTCTGCAACGCGCGCTGAAGAAGGCGCCTACAGCGAAACACTGGTCAACGAACTCTCTGCACTGGCTGAAGCACTGCTGGCAACCGGCACTTATGCTGAAGCCGCTGCCGTTATTGATGAACAAATACATATCACCAAAGTTAATGACGGGCTTTATACTGACGACCTGATACCAGCCCTGCTCCAGCAACTGGAGCTGGCCGCTGCGCAAAGCGACTGGGAGGCATTGTTTGATCGGCTGAAGCACCTGAACTGGTTATTTCAACGCACCGACTTTGCGGGAATCGACACCCGCATAGCCCAAATCAAAACCACCCGTGACTGGTTGCGTCTATTGTTGATTCGCGGCCCTAGCAGCCTGGAACCCCAATACCTGCTTGAACTCCAGGCACTGGAAGAAGAGGCCCTGTTACTGGCCCAGCAAGGTGGTGCGACGGCAGAGCAGATCACGCCACTGATCTATGATGAAGCACTTGCTGAACTATATATCGCACTGGGAATCGCAGCCACGGGTGATACCAGCCGGGCTTTGATTGAACACCAGGAAGGTGGGCTCACTGCTACGATTCGCTCATCCCGTATCCAGTCGATGACCACGGCATATGATATTGAAAGAGTTTACGGTGCACGCAGCACTACCGCCATCGACCGGGTTCATCGCAGCACCATGAGCAAGCACTTTGAACTGATTGAGAGTATTGGCAAAGAATTACGTATCGATCCGGACAATTTACCCGAAGACGCCTCCCCGGAAACGATCGAAACAGCAGCCATGATCAAGTTATATCAGGGCGATTCCTTATTGCTGAGAGATCAATATGAATTACGGCTTGGTACTCGCGCGGGCCCGGATCGTGGCTCCAGCAACATCGGTAGTGCTGGCAGGTATTATCGGGAAGCCTGGAATCTCTTTAGACAGGCCGGTTTTGAAGATGATTATCTGAATAGCTATTTTGCCTGCCCTTCCCGACTGCCATTGCCAGCATTCCTGTTTGCATTGCCAGAGAACCAGGAAGACTGCACCATCGAAGAAAACGGTGTGGTCGAATTACCAACCATGGCATTAAAACATGATGGCATTCCCAGTCTCAGTTTTCGTGATTTGCCGACATCAGAACTGATGGGTACCGCCGCTGGCACCCGCGCAAGATTAAAATTCACATTGGGGCTGAATGGCCAGGCCCGCCGCCTGGATGCAATCAGCAGTGAGCCCGATACCGTTTCAGCCAGGATTCGTGGTCATGAAGCACTGGAATCCTTACAGTTCCGACCAGCGTTAAGGGATGGTGAGCCTTTGCGGCTGGATCATGTAGAAATCACTATCTACAGCATTGATCGCTAGAAAGCCTTCCTTTCAGCAACCAGGCTACAGCGCTGAATAAACATCACCGCCTAGTCAGCGGCACTACCCCGGACTCCACCAGAGATCTGATTTGCGTCTCATCCATTCCCTGTTCCTGCAGTAGCTCAAGGCTGTGCTCACTGAACCTCGGAGGCAGGGTACGCACCTCACCTGGCGTTCGGGAAAACTTGATGGGAATACCAGTCATTTTGTACCAGTCTTTCTCAACAAACATCTGACGGTGCTTGGTATGCGGGTGCGCAGTCACCTCCGCGGTATTATAGATTGGCCCCGCGGGCAGACCAGCCGCCAACAGTTTTTCTGCAAGCTGCGCACCGTCAAGCCTGATCAGGCAACTCTCCAACTCTACCTTGAGCGCCTCACGATGTTTGACACGTTCAGCATTACTGACAAACCGGGGATCTTCCAGCAAAAATTGTGCATCAATTTCTGTGCACAAACGTGCAAATGCCCGGTTATTTCCGGCGCCGATAAAAATATCGATGGTGCGAGTCCTAAATGTTTCATAGGGACAAATGTTTGGATGGGCGTTGCCTGTTGGGACAGGAACCTTCCCAGACAGCCCATAGTTAACAACATGGGGGTGCATCAACGATACGGCGCAATCGAAAAGCGTCATATCTATATACTGGCCCTGGCCAGATTTTTCGCGCTCATACAGCGCCATCATCACTGCCAGCGCCGCATAAAGCCCGGTCCCCATATCCACCATGGCCACTCCCAGCCTTGTCGGCGCCCCTCCTTCTTCGCCATTGACGCTAAACCAGCCAGCCATCGCCTGTACGATAGCATCATAGCCTGGAGAACCTCCTAAAGGGCCGTCACTGCCAAAACCACTAATACGGCAATGAATCAGTTTGGGGAAACGTTGCGCCAGTACCTGCTCATAGCCAATGCCCCATTTTTCCATGGTACCTGGCTTATAGTTCTCGATCAGCACATCGGCATCGGACAGTAAATTCAGTAAAATTTCCCGGCCACGCGATTGCGTCAGGTCCAGAGCCATCGCGCGTTTGTTACGGTTTACGCCAATAAAATACGCGGCATCTTCTTCATGGAATGGCGGCCCCCAGTCTCTGACCTCATCTCCCTGGGGTGGCTCTATTTTGATGATATCTGCGCCGTGATCACCAAGAATCTGGGTACCATAAGGCCCACCCAAAACACGTGTTAAATCTACAATTTTCAGCCCTGACAGGGTGTAAGCAACCGGCTTATTCTGCTTATCAAAAGGTTGGCTTTTGGTCACACTGCCTCCTGAGGTAAATGGTATCCCTAAACGATCACTGGCTAGTCAGTTGCGCCAGCGCAGCCGGCATAGCGGGCCAGAAAAATTCGGCAACCAGTATGGGCTTTTTCGCAAGATAAAACAAAGAACGCCGACCCCAGATTTCGTCGTTTAGTCGTGTCACCTCCATTTCACCACGCTGCAAACCGGATTGATGGAAAAGGAAACGCCCCAGCGGCTTAGTCTTGAGACACACTAATTGCCTGCCTGCGCCCACCAGACTGCTATATGGAATAAGCGAATGGGCAGCTACCCAGGGTTGACCATAGAGACAAAGCTGAACGCGACGACTCCACATCAGTTGCGTGACCTTGTCCTGGGAAAAGACCCGCATCTGGCGCATACCGGCAAAACACCAGCCTTCATCAATCACATTTACACGGAAAGTGCCTGCAGAGAGGCGGTCGAGTCGTTCAGTTAACGAGCCAGAGTCAAGTAACCACTCTCGCCAAAATGCGTCCGGGCGGACCGACAGTTGGTGGCAAGGTCGCCACAGGGTAGGTGCATCGGCGCGAGCCAGACGGGTTAACGTGTTTATATCATTCACATATCAATCCAAAAAAGCTCTCGCGCGCCTGATGGCACACGAGAGCTTTGATACTGCTGTACTGCCTGTCAGCTTAGCGCATACGTGGGCGCTGAACTGTCACAGACATTGCACTTTCTACACGACGGTTCTCAGCACGACCTTCACGAGTATCGTTGCTGGCGATTGGACGGCTCTCGCCATAACCACGAGCCGTGATTCGTGCCGCATTCACGTCAAAGCGCTCAATCAGCACCTGACGAACCGCGTTAGCACGACGCTCTGACAGTTCCTGGTTATAGGCTTCATCACCAGTGCTGTCAGTGTGACCTTCCAGTACGGCAACCACGTCATCATGTTCACTCAGGAAGTCTGCAACCTGGCGGATTTCCTGGAAGTACTGAGAACGCACTTCTGAACGATCGAATTCGAATTCAACATCCAAAGTGATACGGGCAACCTCTTCTTCGATGATCGGGCAGCCACGTGCATCAACGGCATAATTGCGAGGTGTGTTAGGACAAGCGTCACGGCTGTCTGGTACACCATCCTGATCCGAATCAGCAGGCTCTGGTGCTGGCTCTGGCATTGGGCTTGGTTCTACACGCGTTTGCGCGCGTGATTCGCCCAGGTGGAATACCAGGCCTGTATCAATGCCGAAATCATAGGTTTTGTCATCAAAACCGTAGAAAGTGCGAGCAGAAGAGCGCCACTCAACACGATCGTTGAAACGGTATTTCAGACCGGCACCCACGTTCAGTGTGGTGTCGTGCTCATCTTCCACGTCACTGTGGCCAAGGCCGGACACCAGGAAAGGCGAGAATGAACCAACACTGTTGTCCAGAGCATACAAGACATCCAGTCGGGCGGAGTCCAGACGGTCGACACTAATGGCTGGGTGGTTGTCAAAATCAATTCTTGTATAGACCGCTTCAAGGGAAATCTTGTCAGTCAGACCGAAACCCACGCCCAGGTTGTAACCCAGGTCATCATCTGTCATTCGGTCGCTATCGAAATCCATCCATTGAAATCCAGGCGCCACATACAGGCGTCCTTCGTCTGCCAGTACTGATGTGCTCAACATACTAGAAGCACATAAAGCAGCAGAAACACCGACGACTTTTAAAAACTTCTTATCCATTACTCTCTCCTTGCTGTGACCAGCGGGGTTTTCGATAACTGGGGATCAGCCAGTGATCGACATAATTCCAAACTTGTGGGTTTTACTTTCTTGCTGACCAGCTGAATTTACCAAAAACTCAGCTGGTCATGGAATCATAACGGCTAGTATAACGCAGCTATTCCCCCTTTCATAAAATTCTGTCAGATAAAACCTATTATTTATAGATTAATCTTGGTTTTTCCATAGTTTAAACACTTTTTAATACGGCCAAGTCACAAAAGTGTAATATTACATTGTTTTAATACAGCGGTCAGATTTCAACGGGATGTATGAAATGAGCCAAGAACCAACCGTCCTAATTGTTGATGATGAAGCGGCCATTCGCGACATGATCAACATCGCCCTGGATACCGCCGGTTTCAAAAGCACGATGGCAGAAACGGCACTAGATGCGCATGTCAACATCGTGGATAACCGCCCAGACCTGGTATTACTTGACTGGATGCTGCCCGGCGGAAGCGGTATCGACCTGGCCCGACGCCTCAAAAGAGAGGAGTTGACCGCTGAAATCCCGATTATCATGCTAACTGCCAAAACCAGCGAAGACAACAAAGTCCAGGGACTTGATGTAGGGGTTGATGACTACATCACAAAACCGTTCTCGCCCCGCGAGTTAATCGCGAGAATCAAGGCGGTGTTGCGCAGAAGTACGGGCAATCACCGGGATAAACCGATTCGCGTATTTGATCTTGAGCTAGACCCTGCCAGCCACCGTGTATCGGTCGACAGCAAAGCCGTTGATATCGGTCCGACTGAATATCGATTGCTGCACTTTTTCATGACCCACCCTGAGAAAGTTTTTTCGCGCGACCATATCCAGGACCAGGTCTGGGGTGCGAATGTTTATCTCGAAGAAAGAACGGTCGATGTTCACATTGGACGGTTACGCAAGGCACTGACAGCAGCTTCAGCTGACAGCATCAATTATGCCGGGCTGGTCCAGACTGTTCGCGGTGCTGGTTACCGCTTCTCGACTCGATCTGATTAATTCACGACCATGGGTTTGTTATGCAGGCGCAATTGTTTATAGTCTGCATTGCAATCCAATCACTTCACGCAGGTTTGTCACTTGTTCTCAGACTGGTACTCCGCGCTAAAGCGGTTAGCGCTTTTATTTACCGGACTATTGTTTCTGGGCTGGCTGATAGGCTATCCGGCACTAGTCATGCTAGGCGGCACGCTGACGTACCTGTTGTACCACCTGCGCCAGCTCAGGCGCCTCTATAACTGGTTAAAAGAGAACGACCTTGGGACGCCTGTCCCCCCACCTGAGGGACGGGGCATCTGGGGCTATGTTTTTGACGGCATCTATTTGCTGCAGCGTCGCGAACGAGAAGCACAACTGCACTTTCGCAGCATCATCGAAAAAGCACAGGAGTCCACCACAGCCCTGGAAGTTGCCATTGTCATGCTCAATGCCAAATCAGGGCTGGAATGGTGGAACCCGGCTGCTGAACGACTGCTAGGGCTGCAATACCCCAAAGACCGCAAACAGGCAATTACCAACCTGGTCAGAGAACCGGTTTTTATTGAGTATTTCAATCGCAGTCATTATGAGACGCCTCTGAAGCTGACTTCTCCCGTTGATCCTGATTTGATTCTGGAATTTCAGATAACCAACTTCGGCGCAGGCGAGCGTCTGATGCTGATACGCGATATTTCGCAACTGCACCGCCTGGAGATGATGCGAAAAGATTTTGTGGGCAACGTCTCGCACGAACTGCGCACCCCGATCACAGTGATCACAGGTTACCTTGAGACAATGATGGACGACCGGGGCAACCTGCCACAACGTTGGTCCCGCCCTATCGAACAGATGGCACAGCAATCACAGCGAATGGAAAACATTATTCGCGACCTGTTGACGCTGTCTCAGCTTGAAACCCGGGCAGCATCGCGACAACAGACCACTGTGCAGTTGCATTCACTTTTAAGTGATATCAAGCAGGATGCCGAGCAGGTTTTCCATGAAAAGCGGCAGAGTTTTACTTTAACCTGTGATCCGGAAATTTATATTCGCGGCAATATCAGCGAACTCTATAGCGCAATGTCAAACCTGGTACTGAATGCCGCGAAATACACGCAAGCAGAGGGTGAAATCAAACTGACAGCAACGCTGGGACAAAGCCTGCAAGTCTGTATTTCAGATAATGGCCCAGGTATTGGTGCCCAGCATTTGCCCCGTTTAACCGAGCGTTTTTACCGGGTCGATGAGAGCCGTTCGACTGACACCGGCGGCACCGGACTGGGTCTGGCGATCGTCAAGCATGTGCTGGCGAGACACGAAGGCAAACTGGAAATCCGAAGTCAGATTGGCAAAGGCAGCGAGTTTACCTGCCGCTTCCCCAAAGAACGTGTTGAGTTACGCGAAACACAACAGCAGGCAGAGTCCTAGAGCCAGACCTCGCCCGGCATCCCGCTATCAGGAATTGTTGCTGCCCAGTTCCGATTTGACCTGCTTTTCCATGCTAGACAAGCCGGCGTGACGCACATCTGTTCCCATCACCATATAGACAACATGTTCAGCGATATTTTTGGCGTGATCACCCGCTCGCTCCAATGATCGCAACGCCCAGATAATATTCATGACTCTGGAAATACTGCGTGGATCTTCAATCATGTAGGTGATCATTTCCCGCATGGCACTGCTGTATTCCATATCAACGTTGACGTCTTCTTTAGCAACAGTCAGTGCTGCTTCCGCGTCGTAACGCGCAAAAGCGTCGAGTGCCATATTTACCATATGTCTTACCCGCTCACCAATATGGCGAACTTCAAAATAGCCCTTCGAAGAGTCTCCTTCATCTGCCAGTGCCACCGCCAGTTTAGCAATCTTGGCGGCTTCATCACCGATGCGTTCCAGGTCATTAATGGCCTTGATGATACCCATTACCAGACGCAGATCACTTGCCGCTGGCTGTCGGCGCGCAATAACCCGGCTACATGCATCATCAATGGTCAGTTCCATGTCATTGACGGCATCATCGTGCTCGCGAACTGTTCGCCCCAGCTCACTGTCTGCATTAATCAGTGCTGACAGGGCGTCGGCTAGCTGCTTCTCAACCAGACCGCCCATCTCCAGCATGCTGCCTTTGATTTCCTCAAGTTCAATGTTGAATTGCTGAGAAATATGATGGCTGTGTACGCCGGCATCTGTCTTCATAATAGAGTTCCTTGCTATGGTAATAACATCATACTCCTAACACATGACATTTTTATGACAAAACTGCCACAATTGCACAATAATCGTCATCTAACTGTCATACCAATGTGTAGGTAATCAATATTCAGCTAAGATAGAATAACGTGTCACTAACCATCAGGTAAGTCACTAATGAGCAATAACCGCGTTACTCAGCTGAAAGTCGCCAAGAATGAAAAAGAGCAAACCGTCGAACCCGAGATGGAAGCACCATATGACGGTTGCCCGGCCATTGACGAGAATATCGATTTGGATAGCAGCGACTATTATCTGAATCGTGAGCTGAGCTACTTCCAGTTCAATTTGCGGGTGCTCGACCAGGCCAGAAACCCCCAGCATCCGATAATGGAGCGGCTGACATTTTTGCTGATTTTCAGCTCAAATCTGGATGAATTTTACGAAATTCGCGTATCAGGATTGAAGAAACAGCTTGAAGGCGGCAGACAGCGCCCTGGGCCTGATGGTAAATACCCTCACGAAGTGCTGGCGGAACTACACGAGCAGACACATATTGCATTGCAGGAGCAGTATCGCATCCTGAATGAAGAGTTACTGCCTGCGCTGGCAGAACAGAATATTGCTTTTCTTCACCGCCATGAGTGGAACGAGAAGCTACGCAACTGGGCACAAACTTATTTTCATAATGAAGTCTTGCCAGTGATCAGCCCACTGGGCCTGGATCCGGCTCACCCCTTCCCTCGCCTGGTTAACAAAAGTCTCAACTTCATCCTGTCTCTCGAAGGCAAGGATGCATTTGGCCGGGAAAGCGGACTGGCCATCGTACCAGCACCAAGAGCTCTACCACGGCTTATCAAAGTGCCTGCGCATATCATGCCTGACGGCGACAACTTCGTCTTTCTCTCTTCCGTTATTCATGCACACGTGGAAGAATTTTTCCCGGGCATGCAAGTCAAAGAGTGCCACCAGTTTCGGGTGACGCGAAACTCTGATCTGGAAATGACCAATGTAGAAGTGGAGGATGTTGCCAGCGCACTTCAGGGTGAACTGCACTTGCGACGTTATGGTGCGGCCGTAAAACTGGAAGTCGGTGCTGGTTGTCCTGAACAGTTGACCAACTTTCTGCTGCAACGATTCAACCTGTCGGAGGCCGAATTGTTTCGTCTTGACGGACCGGTGAACCTGCAGCGCCTGATGGCATTGCAAGGGATGATCCATCGGCCTGACTTGCAGTTCCCACCATTCTCACCCGGTCTGCCTTCGGCACTTGAAGAAGGCAATTGCATATTCACGGCTGTCAAAAAAGAAGACCAGCTGTTACTTCACCCTTACCAGTCGTTTCTGCCCGTCATTGACTGGGTAAAACAGGCCGCCCGTGATCCGGGAGTCATCTCCATCAAGCAAACACTCTACCGGACCAATGAATCATCAGAACTTGTAGAGGCATTGTCCGAAGCTGCTCGAAAAGGTAAAGAGGTGACAGTTGTCATTGAGCTTCGAGCCAGGTTTGATGAAGAAGAAAACATCCAGTTTGCCAGCATTCTGCAGGAAGCCGGCGCCGTGGTTGTCTATGGTGTTATGGGTTACAAAACCCACGCTAAAATGTTGCTGATTGTCCGCCGCGAGCAAGGCCAGCTTAAACGGTACGCTCACCTGGGCACTGGCAACTATCACCGCAAAAACTCACTGGTTTACACAGATTACGGGTTATTGACCTGCGATGACGTGCTTTGCTCAGACGTGCATAAAGTTTTTCAGCAAATTACCGGGATGGGTAAAAAAATCTCTCCAGAACTGATCATGCATGCTCCTTTCCGCTTGCGAAAAGGCATCATCCAGTTAATCCAGCAAGAGAAAGAAGCTGCACTGGCCGGCAAGTCAGCCCGTATTGTGGCCAAGGTGAACTCACTGACGCATCAGGCAGTGATTCGTGAGCTGTACTGTGCCTCACAGTCCGGCGTGAAAATCGATCTGATTGTACGTGGCATCTGTTGCCTGAAACCGGGTGTGCCCGGCGTATCTGACAACATTCGTGTTGTTTCAACCATTGGCCGTTTCCTGGAGCACTCTCGTGTCTATTACTTTGAGAATGCTGAAAACCAGCTTTATTGCTCTAGTGCAGATTGGATGGAACGCAACCTGGACAGCCGCATAGAGGTGGCGTTCCCGATACTGAAGAAAAAGTGGAGCCAGCGAATCCTTGCCGAAATGGAATTACATTTACAGGATACAGTGCAAAGCTGGGAGCTTCAGCCTGACGGGCAGTATTTTAAAACCCAGGCACTGGATGGCAGTGATACGAACCAGGAAGGTGTGCAGATGATCCTGCTTAACTCGCTTTCAACACATGCAACGGTGCCTCGTTCCTGAGGCTACCTTCACGCATGTAGTACAACATCCCCTCACGAAGGGCTGCCGGGCTGAATGCCAATGTTTCAACATGAAATGCCTGCATGAAGCCCAGCAGTACTGACCACCCGGGCAAAACCAATTCACGACGAGACGGCTTGAGACCGGGTAATTCATATTCAGGATCTATTGCGGTACGTACCACGTCTCCCTGCAAAGATTGCAGCGTATCGAGACTAACACCTTCTGCTGATGAATTACCAGATTCCCGGGCGGTACAAATCTGGCTTAACATTTTCGCGGTACCGGATGAAGCTCTGACACTTAGCCAGCGCTTGCCACTCAGTTGCTCTGCAGCCTGACCAAACACCTGTCTGGCATCTTCGCTGGCAGCAGAAAGTTGTGCTGTTACACTGTGCGCATCGTGAGCAACATCGGCAAACCATTTATCCCGCCAACTGACACAACCGATTGGCAAACTGAATACAGCATCACGCTGCATGCCTCGCCCAATCACGACCTCGGTACTGCCACCACCGATATCAACCACTAACTGGCTTTCGGACAAAACAGGGAGCGCACTACTGACACCGGTATAAACCAGAGCGGCCTCTTCTTCACCGCTGACCACATCAATATCAATCCCCAGCTCAGCAGCTGCCGCTAAAAAATCAGCAGAATTTTTAGCAACGCGTAACGCATTAGTGCCAACAGCCCAGATATGCTTTACTGGGTGGGCCTCCATCGCAGCAGCAAAATCTTTTAAACAGGCCAGGCCTCGCTCAAACGCATCAGGCTGAATCAAACCGTTGCTCATCAAACCGGCGCCAAGCTGCACCTTCTCACTGAAACGTTCAACGATTTCATGTTTGCCATTTATCTGGCGGGCTATCAAGAGGTGAAAACTGTTAGATCCTAAGTCAATACAGGCGAACATGTCATTCTATTCTGGTACATTTCAATGAATTAAAGCATGGATGACATGTCTTCACCACCCCCTTTGTTTGACAGCAACATTTAACTCCCCGATCAAGCTGCTTATAATGTCGCCATTTGTGCCAGGATCAGCATGCAAAACCCATATTCTCGCCAGTTCCAGCTTCAGGCACTGTGTTTAGTCGCATTTGCCGTATTGATCACAAAACTTTTTCTGGGCTGGCGTCTGGAACTGTATAGTGACGAGATATTCTACTGGCAGGCCTCCCGCTTCCCGGCTATCGCTTATAGCGATCTGCCTTTCATGACAGCAATGCTGGCAGGTATTGGCAATGACCTGTTTGGCAACCATCCATTGGCAGTACGTAGTCTCTTTTTATGCCTCGGCAGCCTGTTACCCCTCCTGGTATATTGGCTGGCCCGCCCCTTAACCGGACCGCGCGCCATCGAATCGGCGCTGCTTTCTTTCTGCGTCCCTATGGTGGCGCTGATGGGATTACTCGCTGTACCGGATGTGCCAATGATTGTTTGCGGTCTGCTGTTTGTTGGTTTCCTCGAAAGAGCCACACGCCTCAACAGTAATCGATACTGGCTGCTCAGCGGTATTATGGTCGCCCTGGGCATGTGTACGCACTACCGTTTTATTGTTTACCCGGCATCGGCCTTTGTCTACATGACACTCACCAAAAGCCAATGGCATTACTGGCGACGCCCCGTATTCTGGCTGGCCGCAACGATAGCTGTCACTGGTCTTATTCCCACCATTGTTTTCAACCTCAGCAATGATCTGAGCGGCGTTGGTTATCACCTGAATGAAAGACACCCCTGGGCATTCCAGACAGACGGATTAATACAACCACTGATGCAGGCGGCTGTGGTAACACCACTGATGTTCATCATGGCCTGGCTAACGATGTTCTGGATGTATCTACAGGCCAGACAAGGTGATACTCGCGCCGGACTGATGCTCGCCTTCGCAGCAGGTCACATTCTGCTGTTTATGACGCTTGCCCCCTGGAGTGATACCACACGAACAACTGTCCACTGGCCGCTATCGGGTTACCTGCCAATTCTTGTCTATATGCCATCAGCGATGAGATGGCTCTATACTGAACTGACGAAGCGTTATTCGCTGTCAATTGCCAGCAAGACCACTGCATCAATACCCTTTACCGGCCTGATCGGCACTGCACTACTTTTAATTGGCCTGGGCTCCCAGGGCTTTAATGCCAGTCTGCAATCGATTGTTGGCACCGATGTGCTTTCCAACAAGATGGCCGGATGGCTGCCACTGAGCGATAAAATTGAGCAAATGAAAACCCGCGGTGTTATTGATGATGACACATTACTCGTGACTGACAATTACTACACCGCAGCCCAGATCGGGTTCCGGCAACCAGAGAGCACGGTATATACAACTGACCAGGATAAAACCATCCGCGACGGACGGGATACGCAGTACCGAATCTGGGAGCGTGATCTGAGCGCCCTGGCCGGACTGACAGATCAGAACGCTGTCTTTATCACCGAAGACAGTACACTCGATATCAACGAAAAAACTGCCGTCATGCAAGAGGCATGCAAGCTATTTGCTGACATCAATTATCTGGATTCACTCTGGCTTTACCAGGGCGACAAACGTTTCACGTTTTATCGTGCAAATCAGATAGGGGGAAATAATACTGACAGCCTTTGTCCATTGCCGGCGCTGGTCTGGCTGGACAATGTCGATGAGGGGGCAACGTTGTCAGGAACCTACCCGATTTCCGGCTGGGCAGTCGCACCTGAACTTGGGGTGGAACGCCTACTGGTGCAGTTAAATCGCCGCACGGCTGCTGAAGGCACTCGTAATATTGAGCGGGAGGATGTTGTTACGGCCATGAACGGCCAGTCAGACCCGGAGGCGCCACTACTGGGTTTTAGCATACCTCTGGATACCAGCGTTTATAGCAATGGTACTTACGAGTTATCGATTATTGTTGAACGTCCAACTGGTGAGCAGGAACTCACCAGTATTCGTCGAATCACAATTAGGAACTGAACGCGGAAAGTCATCGGGGCCACCCCTGTTCGATGGCCCCGATGTATTTATCCCAGCTTGAATTGGGACATCATTTCATCAAGTGAGCGCAGCATTTCATTGATCTCTCGCTGATACTGCTGACACTCCAGGTAGTCATCCGTGTTCAAGCGGCCGTCACCAGCAATTTTCACACTGCTCTTGGCAATACCATCTGTCACTTCGGACTGTTGACTAACGGCGCTGGCGATATCGCGGCTACGCTCTGTAATCAGAGCGACGGAACCCAGAACCGATTCGAGCAGCTCATTAGCAGAATTAGCGGTACCAACACATTCTTTGGAGAGTGACACGCCACCATCCATCGCCGTGACGATCTGGGCGGTATTGTCCTGCAGGTTCTGGATTATGGTATTGATCTCATGGGTTGAAGCCTGTGTTTTCTGAGCCAGGCTGCGAACTTCGTCCGCCACAACCGCAAAACCACGACCCTGTTCACCGGCTCGCGCCGCTTCAATCGCCGCATTCAGTGCCAACAGGTTGGTCTGTTCCGCGATACCCTGAATCACTTCCAGCACAGAGTGCACTTTTTCATTGTGATCGCGCATGTCGTGCACTTTCACCTGAATATCCGTCATCGAACCTGAAAGTTGTTCAACCGAGATGCGTGTTTTGGAAACCGCATCGGTCGCTTTTTCTGTGGCTGAGTTGGCTTCACTGGCTGCATCGACACTGGTTTGTGCACCATGAGCCACATCCGCCAGCGAAGAAGACAGTTCTGTGGTCGACGACGCCAACAGCTCTGTTTCTTCCAGCTGCGATGAAGACCGGCCAGCCGTTCTTTCAATCATCGAAGAAAAGTGTGTCGACTTTTCGGTGACATCAGCATTGGTCTGCAGGACCTGCCTGATGATATCTGACAGTTTAGACACGAAGGTGTTGAAGCTCTGCCCCATCTGGGAAATTTCATCTTCACCGTCGTCCTGCAGGCGCTGACTTAAATCTCCAGAACCCTGTGCGATGTCATGCATGTAAGCCCGAGCCCGCATCAATGGTTGTGTGATGGAGCGGGATAATGAATAGGCAAGAACAGCCAGCACCAGCAAAATGACAGCGACGATAGCGGCAGAACGCCCGGCCCAGCTATTGAACTGTGCATTGATATCTTCTTCATACAATCCATGAATAATTACCCAGCCCCAAGGCTCAAACTGCTTGGCGTAGATAGTTTTATTCTCTGACTCCGGGTGTGCCAGCGGGTCATCGGTATAAGTCAGCAACCGATAGCCAAACTCCTGCTCCGGGTGATAGGCATATTCAGCGAAACCGGTATAGCTGCTTCCGGTATATCGCTCAATAATCTCGGTCATGGTCGGAGCAGGCTCACGATAACCGCTTTGCTCCAGGCGCTCCGCTTCCGTCATGGTCACAGTCGAAGCCAGCGAGGCACGCACCTGCTGATCAGTATCCAGCGCGCTATCAACTCCGCGGAACGGGTGCGCCAGAATCTGGCCCAATCGATGATAAAGCAGTAAATAGTTTCGCTCACTGACCACTGTGTTGTTGATCAGGTAACGTCCTAGTCGCTTTGCTTCGCTATCAGTCATCTCACCGCTTTGTACCTGTTCATACAAACCCGAAAGGGCATCATGAACCATCTCTACCTGGCTGACACTGCTCTGTCGAAGCTCCTCGATGAACTGTCCCCTGGCCTGCCAAAGTAGCGAAACACTCAACCCAATGATTGACAGAACACTAATGGCAACTATAAAGCCTATGCGTGCGCGTATCGAAAATTTACTAAACATGTTTCTACCCGTCTTATGCCTTATCGCTGGATGGCTACGTTGCTGTTAAGCAACTTGTAATTATCGTATCCATAGTAACGGCGGAAAGGACGGAAACATTAGTGCTTTGTCTTGAAATTATGACAGTAGGGAATTAGTCTGGAGGCTGTATTCGTAGGTATTTCACATGTATCTTGAGCATTTCGGGTTTACATCCCCTCCTTTCCAGGACACACCAGACCAGTCTTTTTTCTGGCCACAGACTGGCGGTCATAACCTGTTTCAGCAGGTTGTTCATCATCTGCAAGACGGCACTCAACTTCAGGTCATTGTTGGGGAGCCGGGTCTGGGAAAGACCATGTTGTGCAGAAAACTGCTCAACAGTCTCCGTAGCCACCGCTCCCGCTATCAGGTTGTCTGTATGCCCTACCCCAAGTTGGCTCTGGATGACATTCTGCCCGCCAGGGAGCCGAAGAAAAGACAGCAGGTATTGATTATTGATGAAGCACAGGCACTGCCAATCATGACATTGCGGGCGATCATTGCTGCCATCGCAAGTAGCCACTCGCAACTGTCTGTGCTGCTGTTTGGGCAAACGGAGCTGCGCTATTTGCTGTCCGGCCCCATTAGTGAACAGATACAGAGCATCCAACATCGCTTTGTAACCCTGAAATCACTGGATGCGTCTGCGACGCAGCATTATGCCCATCACCGCATCGTCCAGGCGGGCGGCGATTTGCCCCGGGCTTTACCGGATAGCTGTCACTTACATTTACATAACCTGAGTCAGGGTGTTCCAAGAAAAATCAATTCATTAATGCGCAAAGCATTACTGCTTGCGGCCCAGGAACAAAGCCACCAGCTCACCTCACGGCATCTGAAAAATGCGGCCAGTCATGCCGTGTTTGCACGTCTTGTGGCAGAAAAACTGGTATAGTGACGCCACGCTCAAACGGACAGCAGGGTTAGTTAACTATGCCAGATTTTATATGGGAAACACTCCGCAAAGAGGCTCAGGACCTCATCACCCGGGAGCCCTTACTCGCCAGTCATGTGTTTGCATGCGTGCTAAGCCACCAGAGTTTATGTGCATCTCTAAGCTATCTGTTGGCGCATAAGATTGAAAATCACGTGATGTCGGCTGTGACATTACGAGAACTGTTTGAAAAAGCCTTTGAACGCGAACCGGAAATAGTACAGTTCGCCGCTTATGACATTCAGGCAGTGGTGACCCGTGATGCGGCAACCCGTGAGTATCTGCCCGTCATCCTGTACCTGAAAGGTTTTCAATCCATCCAGGTTCATCGGCTGGCACACTATCTATGGAAACAGGGACGCCGGGATTTAGCGCAATATCTGCAAAGCCGCAACTCAGAGGTGTTTGGCGTGGATATCCATCCGGCCTGCGTGATGGGCAAGGGAATCATGTTTGATCATGCCACCGGTATTGTCATTGGCGAAACCACTGTCATTGATGACGATGTCTCCATCATGCAGTCCGTCACATTGGGCGGAACCGGCAACGAAGAAGGTGATCGGCACCCAAAAATTCATTCGGGTGTACTGATTGCAGCAGGCGCCAAAGTACTGGGCAATATTGTTGTCGGCAGAAGTGCCAAAATCGGCGCCAACAGCGTGGTATTGAAAGACGTTCCACCCAACACGACGGTGGTAGGTGTACCGGCTCATAAAGTGGGACAACCTTGTAGCGACAACCCTTCCCACACCATGAACCAGTTAGTAGAGAGCGAATAACTGCCGTTGCGCTTACAGGTGCTCCTCGGCGTACGCGGCCAATGCGGATCTCGGCACGCCCTGGAGCTGCAGGTTTCCGCCATAAGCGAACTGTTTAAAACGTTCTGTCAGGTAGGTCAACCCAGAACTGACAGGCGTCAGATAAGGGGTGTCGATTTGCGCCAGATTACCTAGACAAATAACTTTTGAGCCGGTGCCTGCCCGGGTCACAATGGTTTTGATCTGGTGCGGCGTCAGGTTCTGTGACTCGTCAATCAGAATCAGACTGTGTTGAAAACTCCGGCCACGGATGTAATTCAGCGATTTAAACTGCAGCGGTACTTTAGACAGCACATAATCAATGCTGCTGGCACTGTTCTCATCGTCCCAGTGCAGGGCTTCCAGGTTATCAGTAATCGCACCGAGCCAGGGTTCCATTTTTTCCGCTTCGGTGCCTGGCAGGAACCCGATATCTTCATCCAGGCCCTGTGTGCTTCTGGTGGCAATAATCCGACGATATATTTTGGATGACAACGTCATTTCGATCGCTGCCGCCAGCGCCAGAATAGTCTTGCCTGACCCGGCTGAACCGGTCAGGTTGACCAGGTGAACATCGGGATCAAGAACCAGGTCCAATGCCATGGCCTGATACAGGTCTCTTGGCACCAGCCCCCAGGCCTCGCGATTGAGTAACTTGTTACGATCCAGATGCTTGATCACATAATGGTCTGGCTCAATCTGTGTGACCCGGCCAATAAAATCAGCATCATCATGTAAAAACTGATTCGGAAACAGTTCCTGTTTTAGTGATTCCCTTGGAATTCGGTGGAAAGTCTCCCCCTGGTGCGTCTGCTCAGTTTCAACATCAACCTGATGCTCCCAAAAACTGCCGGGAAAGTGAACATAGCCTTTATTAAGCTGGCCAATATCATCCAGCAACTGGTCGGTGTGATAATCCTGAGCATCAATGCCGCAGGCCCTTGCCTTTAAGCGCATGTTGATGTCTTTGGTGACCAATACCACTTTGCGCTTAGGGTGCTTCTGACTTAGTCCGACAACGGCGTTAAGAATTTTGTTGTCGTTCAGGTGCGGGGGCAATATTTCCGGGGTTTGGCTGGCATCACTCATCAACACTGACAAGTGACCGCTTTTTTCACCATCTGCGATGCGCTCGATGGCAACGCCTTTTTCAACATCCAGTGGTGCAGCCTTACCGAGAATCCGGTCTATTTCGCGAATCGCCTGGCGGCTGTCAGCCGCCACGGAGCCCCTGCCACTCTTCAGGCTATCCAGTTCCTCAAGAACCGTCATGGGGAGAACAACATGATGTTCGTCAAAGTTCCAGATTGCGGCGGGATCGTGTATCAGTACATTAGTATCGAGTACATAAAAAATCGATCGTATCGCCACGCTGAAACCTCTCGCTCAAGTCCCTGAAACAATTCTGACACTAAATTGTTGTCTTGACGCTAGTGTGACAGGAAGCTTGAATTGAGACAATTACAAAAATGTCACAGGAAAATGATGCACATGAAATGCTAAGGACAGCTAGCTACCGACGAGCTGAATCAATACCCCGGCAGCCACAGCGGAACCAATCACACCAGCCACGTTGGGCCCCATAGCATGCATCAGCAGGAAGTTATGTGGGTTGGCTTCTGTGCCTACTTTATTGGCAACCCTGGCAGCCATGGGAACGGCGGACACACCAGCAGCACCAATCAGTGGATTGATTTTACTGGCACTCAGCCGGTTCATCAGCTTGGCCATCAGGACACCTGAAGCGGTGCCAATCGCAAAGGCAACGATACCTAGCGCCAGAATACCCAGTGTGCTCAGGATCAGAAATTGATCAGCGACCAGCTTGGAGCCGACTGAAAGCCCAAGCAGGATAGTCACGATATTAATCAGGGTGTTCTGGGCCGTTTTAGTGAGACGATCGACCACACCGGACTCTTTCATCAAGTTACCTAGGCAAAACATGCCAAGTAATGGCGCCGCACTGGGTATAACCAATGCGACCAGCAGCAACAGTGTCAGGGGGAAAAGAATTTTCTCGCGCTGTGAAACAGGGCGCAGCTGCTTCATCTCGATCTTGCGCTCCTGCTCTGTGGTCAGAGCACGCATGATCGGGGGCTGGATCAGAGGCACCAGCGCCATGTAGGAGTATGCCGAAACGGCGATAGGCCCTAATAGCTCAGGAGCCAGGATACCGGCAACATATATTGCAGTCGGCCCATCAGCTCCGCCAATGATCCCGATAGCAGCAGCTTGTTGCAGACTGAAATCCAGAATACCGAAATCACTCAGCACCACCGCGCCGAGCACAGTGGCAAAAATGCCAAACTGGGCAGCAGCACCAAGTAACAGCGTTTTGGGGTTGGCCAGCAAAGGGCCGAAATCCGTAAGTGCACCAACGCCCAAAAAGATCAGCAGTGGGAAAACACCGGTACTCAGCCCCATATCGTAGAACTGCGCCAGCACACCATCACCAACAGCGATGTCTACACCGGGAATATTGGCAAGAATACCGCCAAAGCCAATAGGTAATAACAGCAACGGTTCGAACTTTTTAACAATGGCCAGGTAAAGCAATACCAGACCCACCAGTATCATAATGAACTGATCCAGGTGGATCTGATATATACCTGTGGCTTGCCACAGTTCGTTCAGTTGCGACATCCCCAGTTAACCCAAGGTAACCAGCGCATCTCCAGACTCAACCGCGTCGCCATCGCTGACATGTACAGACTGCACAGTGCCTTCACGATCACTTTTGATTTCGGTTTCCATCTTCATGGCTTCTACGACTAATAATACATCACCTTCTGACACCGACTCACCGGGTTTTACAAACACTTTGTGAACGATACCAGACAAAGGAGCGGCAATTGCTTGACCACCGGCGGCAGGTGCTGGCTCAGTGGCCTGAGCTGGCTGGGGGGCTGCCTGAGCAGGCTGTCCCTGTCCTGATGCGGCTGCTTGTTGCTTGACAGCCTCAAACTGGCTGACATCGCCGCCTTCGCTGACACGCACCAGATATGTTCGGCTGTCGACTTCTACCGTATAAACACCGCCTTGCTTGTTCTGGTTGCTTTCGGCTGCCTTAGTCTCTTTATCACTTTCTTTTTCGATTTCCGGCACAGGCTCAAATGCATCCGGATTATCGCGGTTCATAAAGAACTTCAGTGCTGTGTGCGGGAACAAGGCGTAAGACAAAGTATCATCGATTTCATTTTTGATCTCGAAGTCTTTCTCTTTAGACAGTGCCAGCAGATCTTCCTTGATGGAATCGAACTCCGGTTCCAGCAATTCAGCGGGGCGACAAGTAATCGGTTTACCACCAGCAAGCACGCGTTCTTGCAGTTCCTGGTTGACCTTAGCCGGTGTCGCACCGTATTCACCTTTCAAGACACCTTCTGTTTCCTTGGTAATCGTTTTGTATCGCTCACCACTGAGCACATTCAACACAGATTGCGTACCCACAATCTGAGAAGTCGGGGTCACCAGGGGAATGAAGCCCAGATCTTCACGAACACGCGGAATCTCTTCCAGCACTTCGTCCATACGATCCGTCGCTTTTTGCTCACGCAGCTGATTCTCGAGGTTGGTTAACATACCGCCAGGAACCTGAGCTACCAGGATTCGAGAATCGATGCCTTTCAGCGAGCCTTCAAATTTAGCGTACTTCATGCGAATTTCGCGGAAGTAAGACGCTATTTCCTCAAGCAGGACAATGTTCAGGCCAGTATCGCGTTCCGTTCCCTCAAGCATGGCCACCATGGTTTCTGTCGGCGTGTGGCCATAAGTCAGACTCATGGAAGAAATCGCTGTATCAAGGTTATCGATGCCTGCTTCCACTGCTTTGATGTAAGTCGCCGTAGAAAGACCGGTTGTGGCATGACACTGCATGTGAACAGGAATAGAAATGGTTTTCTTCAGGTTGCTGATCAATTCGTATGCGGTATATGGCGCTAGCAATCCGGCCATATCCTTAATACACAGCGAATCTGCCCCCATCTCTTCGATCTGCTTGGCCATATTCAGCCAGCTATCGAGCGTGTGTACAGGACTGACGGTATAAGACATCGTGCCCTGGGCGTGCTTTTCATGTTTCTTTACTGACCTGATCGCTGTTTCCAGGTTGCGCACATCATTCATGGCATCAAACACACGGAAGACGTCTACACCGTTAACGGCGGCACGTTCTACGAAACGATCAACGATATCATCAGCATAGTGACGATATCCGAGAATATTCTGACCACGAAACAGCATTTGCTGAGGCGTATTGGGCATCGCCTCTTTCAATTTTCTGATTCGCTCCCATGGGTCTTCGCCCAGGTAACGGATACAGGCATCAAACGTCGCCCCGCCCCAGGACTCAACTGCCCAGAATCCTACCTGATCGAGCTTTTCGGCGATTGGCAACATATCATCAAGCCGCATCCGCGTAGCCAGCAACGACTGGTGCGCATCACGCAAGATGACGTCTGTAATCGCCAATGGTTTTTTAGCATTGCTCATGGAACCTAACCCTTTTCAATTTCCTCTGGATGCCGGCACAACACAGCCCACCCGATGCTTTCGTGAGAAGTACTGACTCTCTCAATTCTCAGCTTTTCGAGTGCTGCTAGCGTTTGGAGTGGTGCAACCGGACTGCAGCGGTCACTGCCGCTACAACTTCGTTGTTTTCATCGGTGCCTAACTGACTGTCTGATCCTTGTCGTTTCTTATTCGCAGCCTTCCGGTCTGATTGCCGGTTTGACGTTTGATTGCTGCCATCCACTCCCACTGTCAGCGGAGAGAATTGGCGAACCAGCGACGACATTGCCCCTGTCAGGAACACCAGAACAATGAGAAAGATAAATACAAACCCCATTCCGAACAGGGCGAGATTCAATCCTTCCCAAAGTAAATCTGACATACAAAATAAGCCTAAGCTATTGTCGAAGGAGCAATCATACTAAATTCGCCGGTATTCCGCTAATTTCTGTGTAGTGACGCTACAAAGCGACTCTCCGGCCAGACAGAATGAAGACAGCATGAAAGGTGCGTTAAAACAGGCATTACCCGCCACAAATCCTGTAATTTGGCTACTCTGCACCTCAGTTTATCGGTATGATGCCTAAAAAATAATCACTATTGATTTTTTATCACCAACACTTTCTGGGGACTTTCACATATGTTGCAGCTCATTTTCGGCCTGGTACTTTTCCTGGGGATTCACTCCACACTGATTTTTGCTCCATCCATAAAATCAGCCGTTGTTGCACGCAGCGGAGCGCTGACCTGGCGGGCTATCTATTCGCTATTTGCCCTGGTCGGCCTGGTACTGATCATCTTGGGCTATGGTGCCAGCCGACAATCGCCTGTGATGGTCTGGGTACCACCGAGCGGTTTGTCTCACCTGGCTCTGTTGCTGACATTGCCTGCCTTTATTCTGCTGGCAGCAGCCTATGTGCCCAACAATCACATGAAAGCCAAAATGGGACATCCCATGTACCTGGCGATCAAAACCTGGGCCCTGGCTCATCTGCTGGCCAATGGCATGCTGGCTGACATCCTGCTATTTGGCACTTTCCTGGCCTGGGCGATTGCCGGATTCGCTGTTCGTCGCAAACAGGACCGCAAAGCAGGCACACAGTACCCTCAAGGCACAATGGGTGGCAACATCACCACTGTACTAGTCGGCATCGTAGGCTGGGCCGTTTTTGCCTTCTACCTGCACGCCCTGTTGATTGGCGTCAACCCCATGCCTATGTAATCATCGTCACTGCACGCGCTATACCGTGGACAAATGTCCTGCCCCGGACTAGAACCGGAAGGTATAGCGCAGTTTGACGGCGATATCGGATGATGCTGATTCAAAGCGGTTATCTTTATCGATATCCTGCATATTATGATTAAGTACGATAAACGCTTCCTGGCCCGCTTTAGGGATCCACTGCAGACGGGTATTGATGCCAATCTCTTCAGACAAGTTGTCATATTGAACCAGGCTGACCCAGTAGAGTGTTGAGGAGAACGCCACTTGCGTGGAAACACTGCTCAGACGGGTAATAAAATCGCCTTGCGGCAGAGAAATGTCGTTCCAGTCATAATCAATTGACATCACAAAATAACGCGACTGGTTCCAGCTAATGGAGGCCCCGACATTTTGTCGGTCACCACCATAAAAATCACCCCGCAAGTAGCTGAAGCTACCTGAAATCGGTCGCTGACCACCTGTACGCAGCTCAACCTCCTGCTCGTCGAACTTGTAGTCACCCGGCGTCACAGCGACTTGACGGCTGGGTGAGCGGTATAAGGTAAACGAGCTTCTTACCACTTCTCGGTTTTTTCTGTAGCTCAGCGAAACGCTATCTCGGGTAGTTGTTTCCAGCTCCAGCAGACGGAAAGCAAAGACCTCGCTTTGCAAACCACCATCTATCTCATCAACACGCTGACCATCAATACCGAAAAACGCACTTTGTAAAAAAGAGTCATCGAAAAAGTGGGTATAACCTACATCGGCAGTGGTATCCCTGACGTTACTGCGGTTAACGTAACCCATAGCAGGGTAGAAATTGCGCTGCACTTCTTTAAAACCAATGCGCCCTCTGAAACCAGTGCTACTCGGGTAACGCAAACCAAAACCGTAGGAAGCATCATCGCCTACCAACCCCGGTGTATCGGACCGCTGATACCAGAGATCCGCTTCCAGTGAGTTACCGCCTGGCAAGGTGTTATTCAGGTAACTGAAATCGGCACCGTAAACACTGTTATCCCGATCAGAGCCAGGATCACCCTTGGTCACAATAAACCCGACATTGGAGTTACTGAGAATATTTGCTGACAGGCGAGAAACAAACAGGTCAGATGCATCAACATTTTGCGTCTCATCCTGACGGATAGCCAGAGTACCGATATTCCAGCGCCCAACCCGACCACTTACCCGGCCACCGTATTCGATATCAACTGGCTGACCGTTACTACTCAAACCAATTTTCCTGGAGAAGTAAGGGCGGGCATTCTCCCGACTGGCACCTGATGTCGCATTATTGCCACGGGCCATGCCACTGATGTTACCGAACTGAAACAGGTCTGAGTCATTCAGGAAGAAATCACGTTTCTCGGGAAAGAACAGATTAAAACGAGACAGGTTAACCTGTCGGTTATCCACCTCAGTCGCCGAAAAATCAGTATTAACGGTAAGTGCTGCATTCAGTGAAGGTGTCAGACGGTAGAAGGCATCGAGTGATGGCTCAACGTTGGTCTCTTCCATGTTTGGGTCGTACTGACGTGACTGGTTAATGGCAAGCGAAGGCACAATATCCAGACCCAGCCCTGTATCGAGCCCTGTCAGCCCGGTGACCTGTCCTGAAATACTGGGGTTGTAAGTGCGGTTCTGCGAAACCCAGGCAATTTCTTCACCGCGTCGACGAATGGCCCGACCAAAATTAAAGCCCCAGGTATCAATCTCCGGGTCAAAAGGTATCGATTTAAATGGTATTTCGATCTCTGCCACCCAGGCGTTACCATCTACGTTTGCGGCAACATCCCAGATCGTATTCCAGTCAATGGAGAACGAAGTCGTCGAGGTGTAAAGAGAGTCGTGCCGGGCGGCATTCAGGTTGGTTTCAAAGCGATAACCAGCCCGCTGCGTATTAAATGGATCCAGAATGACAACCAGACGATCATCTGAGGGCATGCCCTGGCCGTGCCGGATAACCGGCGCTGCAATGAGGTCCGGCTCGCTGTCATACATTCGCGCTGCAATATACAAGGCGTCATCATCGTAGAGCACATAGACTTCAGTTTCTTCGGAAGGCTCAACACCGTCACCCGGTCGTGACTGATGGAAATCTGTGATGACTTCTGCCTGCTGCCAGATAGGATCACTCAAATCACCGTCTATCATCGGCGGCGTGTCCACTCTGACTGCCCGCACCTGTTTCATGGCACTATGATCCGCCACTTCCTCCTGGGCAGAAACCAGCGGAGCCACAGATGAGAACAACAAGGCGAAACCAAACAGATAACGCTTCGACATGAAAACCTCAATTTGTATTGTTATGAAATCACGTTCAGCCAGAGTGGCTGGTTAGCAGAACGGCCAGTCGAATATGTAGCGAATATCTCAGCACAAATCTCACAGCATTTGTAATATATCGTAACAAGGTATACACCACACAAGGTCATTCCGGCACATAGACCCAGCCTTCCATCAAGGTTCTGGCGCTGCGACTCATACTGACAGAGTTCGCCTGCCATTGACCGCCCTGCTCCTCGACGTCGGCCCCAACTGTCAGTGTGCCAGATGGGTGACCAAAACAGACCTCAGAACTGGCTCCGCCTGCAGCCTGGCTGACCAGTGTGCCCGGAATCGCGGCGGCACAGGCAATCGCCACTGCGGCTGTGCCCATCATGGCGTGATGAAGTTTTCCCATCGACATCGCTCTGACCTGCAGATCAATTTGGTCTGCAATAATGCCTCGGCCACTGGACGTGACATAGTCGGTGGCTGGAGAAACAAAGGCGATTTTGGGCGTATGCTGTCGTTGCCTGGCTTCGCTTTCTGCGCTGATCAAGCCCATTTTGACAGCGGCCTGCGCTCGCAGCTTTTCCAGAAATGACAACATTTGCTGGTCCTGATTAATGTCATTCTGATTTTCTGTCCCAGTGAGGCCAATATCGCCAGCATTCACAAATGCTGTGGGAATGCCTGCGTTGATAAAGGTTGCCGGGATGGCATTGCCTCCAGGCAAACTTAGCGTATCCACTGGATTTCCTGTAGGGAATACCCCCTGCGCAGCGCTTGCACTTTCATCAGCTGAAGCCGGATCCAGGAAGTCCAATTGCACTTCTGCTGCAGGAAATGTCACACCATCAAGAACAAAATCGCCTGACTCTTGTACTTGACCATCCTGTACAGGCACATGGGCGACTATCGTCTTTTGAATGTTGCATTGCCAGACTCGTACGGAGACCGTGCCATTTTCTGGTAATGAACGATTGCTCAGCAGCCCCTTGTTGATGGCAAACCCACCGACAGCAGCCGATAAATTTCCACAATTTCCACTCCAGTCAACAAAGGCCTCTTCGATGGCAACCTGAGCAAATCGGTAATTGATATCGTGATTTTTCTGATCACCAGGAGAGATCAGTACGACTTTACTGGTACTGGAGCTTCCCCCGCCCATACCGTCCATCTGTTTGCCATAGGGGTCAGGGCTGCCAACCAAACGCAACAAAAACTGATCCAGTGCCTTGGGATCAGACTGCAAGGCAGCAGGCAAAGCACTTTCCAGGATAAACACACCTTTACTGGTGCCGCCTCGCATATAAGTCGCTGGAACTTTGTAGATCATGATTCGCTTACCTTATTTATTCTATAGAGCCAGGCAAACTCAACTGGCCAGAAACTCGTTGGCAAAACGTTGCAAAATACCACCTGCTTTATACACCTCAACGTCTTCATGACTATCCAGGCGACATCGAACGGGCACTGACAGTGCTTCACCATTTCGCCTTTTAATATGTAACTGCAAATCCGAATCGGGTGCCGGCTCGCCCTCTATCGTATAAGTTTCGCTACCATCTAAACGCAGTGTTTTTCTCGTATCGCCAGCACTGAACTGAACGGGTAATACCCCCATACCAACCAGGTTAGTACGATGAATCCGTTCGAATCCTTCAGCGACAATCGCTTCTACACCCGCCAGCCGTACACCCTTGGCCGCCCAGTCCCTTGAAGAACCCTGACCGTAGTCAGCTCCGGCTATGATGATGAGAGGCTGACTGGCTTTCGCATAGTGCTGAATAGCATCCCAGAAACGCACAACCTTGCCCTCTGGTTCAACACGAGTGAGAGAGCCTTGCCTGACTTCGCCATCAATGACAGCCATTTCATTGATCAGCTTGGGGTTTGCAAAGGTTGCTCGCTGAGCCGTGAGATGGTCACCGCGGTGGGTCGCATAGGAATTAAAATCTTCCTCCTCAACCCCCATGCTCAACAGGTATTCGCCTGCGGCACTGTCTGCAAGAATCGCATTGGAGGGTGAGATGTGATCAGTGGTGATGTTATCGCCAAGTACCGCCAGGGCGACCATGTTTTTAAGCGAGGGGGCCTTGGCCAATGCGCCTTCCCAATACGGAGGACGACGAATATAGGTCGATTGCGGCCGCCACTCATACAGAGGTGCTGTATCAACGTTATCCTGATTCCCGCTACGAAACATGGGGTCATAAACACGTTTGAACTGTTCCGGTTTCACGGCTGTAGTCAGCGTTTGCTGGATCTCATCCTCACTGGGCCAGATGTCTTTCAGGTATACCGGTTTCCCTTCACTGTATCCAAGAATATCTTTCTCTATGTCAAAACGGATTGAGCCAGCGATTGCGTACGCAACCACCAGTGGCGGCGAAGCCAGAAATGCCTGCTTCGCCAGTGGATGAATACGGCCATCGAAGTTGCGATTACCTGACAGCACTGCGGCGGCATACAAGTCACGCTCTTTGACTTCCTTGGCAATATGACTGTCCAGTGCACCCGACATACCATTGCAGGTAGTGCAGGCAAAGCCGACGATCCCGAAGCCCAGCGCCTCCAGATCTTTAAGCAGGCCCGACTCCTGGAGGTAGGCCTCAACCACTTTCGAACCGGGCGCCAGTGAGGTTTTGACCCAGGGTTTTCGCTGCAGCCCCAGTTTCACCGCATTTTTTGCCAACAGACCCGCCGTCAGCACACTTTTTGGATTACTGGTATTGGTACAACTGGTAATGGCGGCAATAATCAGCGCGCCATCGGGCATACTGCCCTCACTTTGATCATAGGCAGAGGCAATGCCACGCTGGTTCAGCTCATTGACGGGTAATTTGGCGTGAGGTCTTGATGGCCCCGCCATGGTTCGCTGCACGGACGTCAAATCAAACTGTAATTGCCGATGATATTCGGCATCAGTCAGTGCGTCAGCCCATAACCCGGTTGCTTTTGCATAAGTCTCTACCAGTGACACCTGCTGCTCGTCACGCCCGGTCAGTTGCAAATACGAGAGTGTTTGTTCATCGATATGAAACATGGCAGCGGTGGCCCCATACTCAGGTGCCATATTCGAGATTGTTGCCCTGTCACCCAAGGTCAAGGATCTGGCGCCTTCTCCGACAAATTCTAGATAGGCGCCAACCACTTTCTGCTCACGCAGAAATGCGGTCAGGGACAGTACCAGGTCTGTTGCTGTAATACCCGGTTGCAACTTGCCTGAGAGTTCAACAGCGACCGTTTCCGGGCAACGAAGCCAGGAAGCACGCCCCAGCATAACATTCTCGGCTTCGAGTCCTCCCACACCTACGGCTATGACACCTAAGGCATCAACATGAGGTGTATGGCTGTCTGTTCCAACACAGGTATCTGGATAGGCCAGCCCGGATTTCCAGGTAATAACCGGTGACATTTTCTCAAGATTAATCTGATGCATAATGCCATTACCTGGAGGAATGACGTCTACATTTTCAAAAGCAGTTCGGCACCATTCAATAAAATGGAAACGATCAGCATTGCGCCTTTCTTCTATTTCCCGGTTCTGATCAAAGGCATTATCAACATAGCCACCACACTCCACAGCCAGAGAATGATCCACTATGAGTTGTACAGGGACTACAGGATTGACTTGAGTTGGATCGCCACCTTTTTCGGCAATGGCATCCCTGAGACCGGCAAGGTCAACCAGCGCAGTCTGCCCCAATATGTCATGGCAAACAACGCGTGATGGGAACCAGGGGAAATCACGATCCTTTTTACGGTGAATGAGCTGTTCCAGATAGGCCCGTTGCTCTTTCCCCTCTGTACAGCGTACGATATTTTCAGCAAATATTCTGAGCACATAAGGCATGCGTTGGTAGCTGCCTGGGACGATGTCATTCACCACCGCGCAGGTATCGTGGTACTGAACAACACTGCCGTTCATCTCAATGTTGGGCAATATTCTTAGACTATTTTGGGTGCTAGTGGCCGTATTCATGATCTTTCACTGATCGGCTGAACGCGACGAGGAGCCTCGCCAACATACTCTGCACTGGGTCGGATAATACGATTATCTGCGCGCTGCTCCATGACGTGAGCCGCCCAACCTGTGACGCGACTCATGACAAATATCGGGGTAAACAGCTTGGTCGGAATGCCCATAAAATGATAAGCCGAGGCATGAAAGAAATCGGCATTACAGAATAATCGTTTTTCACGCCACATCACCTCTTCACAACGTACTGAAACAGGGTACAGCGCTGAGTCACCCACGTCGTCGGCCAGTTTTTCAGACCACCCTTTAATAATTTCGTTTCGGGGATCCGACTCACTGTAGATCGCGTGACCGAACCCCATGATCTTTTCTTTGCGTTCAAGCATGCCAAGCATTTCTCGCTCGGCATGATCCGGGCCATTAAATTTGGCAATCATATCCATGGCTGCTTCATTAGCGCCGCCATGCAACGGACCGCGCAAGGAGCCGATGGCCCCAGTGATACAGCTATGCATGTCTGACAACGTTGAGGCACATACCCTGGCAGTAAATGTAGACGCGTTAAACTCATGTTCAGCATAGAGTATCAACGATACATTCATAACCGTTTCATGTAGTGCTTTCGGAGTTTCGTCGTGAAGCATGTGCAGAAAGTGAGCACCGATTGACCCATCGTCAGTGTTCTCATCAATTCTCACCCCGTCATGATTGTAACGATACCAATAACAGATAATTGATGGGAAAATGGCCAGCAGACGGTCAGCAGCATCTTCCTGGTCCGAAAAATCCAGTTCAGTTTCGAGATTTCCAAGCATGGAGCACCCAGTGCGCATGACATCCATGGGGTGTGCGTTGGCCGGGATGTTCTCGAGCGCAGATTTCAGCTCACCGGGTAAACGGCGAAGAGACTTTAATTTGGATTTATAAGCGAGCAGTTCGTCACGAGTGGGTAATTTGCCTTTAAGAATCAGATATGCGACTTCTTCGAACTCACAATGCTCCACCAGGTCTTTGATGTCATAGCCTCTATACGTCAGACCAGAACCTGAAACGCCGACGGTAGATAACGCTGTCTTACCTGCAACCTGTCCACGTAGACCTGCACCTGTTAATGGCTTTGTGCTACCCATATTAGTTCTCCCGTAATGACACTAACTCGCGTATTGAAAACCGCGTATTGCGCGTATTGAAAGTTGTGTATTGAAAGTCGCGTACTAATTTTTGATGGTATGGCTAGTCCTTGTCGCCCGACAAAATCCTGTCAAGCTCATCTTCATAGCGATAATAATCAATTCGATCGTACAGCTCTTTGCGCGTCTGCATGGTATCAACGACATTTTTTTGTGTACCCTCTTTACGAATGGCTTCATAGACCTTTTCCGCTGCCTTGTTCATGGCTCGGAACGCAGACAGGGGATACAACACGACCGAGATACCTGCGCCTTTTAGCTCATCGACGGTGAAAAGTGGGGTCGCCCCAAACTCTGTGATATTTGCCAGCACTGGAACACTCAATGCGTCTGTAAACTTCTGATACATGTCGAGTGAAGTAATCGCTTCCGGGAATATCATATCGGCACCGGCTTCAACACAAGCCATGGCCCGCTCAAGGGCGGCATCCAGGCCATCAACTGCCAGCGCATCTGTTCTCGCCATTATCACGAAGTCGGGATCAATTTTTGCGTCAACAGCCGCCTTGATCCGGTCCACCATTTCTTGTTGGCTGACAATTTCTTTATTGGGACGATGACCACAACGCTTGGCGCCTACCTGGTCCTCGATGTGCAAGCCAGCCGCACCTGCTTTATCCAGAGAACGAACTGTGCGTGCAATATTAAATGCACTGGCACCGAACCCCGTATCGGCATCAACCAGTAAAGGCAGATCACAAACATCAGTAATGCGCCTGACATCAATGAGAACGTCTTCCAGTCCGGCAATGCCCAGGTCTGGCAGTCCAAGGGAACCCGCTGATACACCACCACCAGAGAGGTAAATCGCTCGATAACCGGCTCTTTTAGCCAATAGCGCATGGTTAGCGTTTATCGCGCCGATAAGTTGCAGTGGTGATTCGGCCTCGACAGCCTGACGCAGTCGTTTGCCCGGCGATGCTGTGCTCATATCAGTACCTCATATCTATGAAAGAGCCGATTAAATGAACCGGCTCATAATAGATTCGATTGTATACAAATACGATTACAGTGTCGCTGCAACAACCCAATAGACCCGTGGAATATCTACGCTTTCGTCTTTCGAGTACAGAACGCCATGCACTCCAGTAATTTAAACCGTATTTTTGGGCAATTCTTGGTCATTTTATCGACTTTTCTTCGATTATTTACTCTCTCTTTGTAGCGAAATCTAGTATCATACGCCCCTGAATTTTTCACATAACCAGACATCCACCTTTTTGAGCAGCAAAATGACCGATTTATCCAAATATAGAAACATAGGTATCTTCGCCCACGTTGATGCCGGAAAGACCACAACCACAGAACGAATTCTTAAACTGACCGGTAAAATCCATAAAGCCGGAGAGACACATGACGGCGAGTCCACCACGGACTTCATGGATCAGGAGAAAGAGCGCGGGATCACCATCCAGTCCGCTGCGACCACCTGTTTCTGGAAAGATCATCGCCTGAATATCATCGATACCCCTGGGCACGTTGATTTTACCGTCGAAGTATATCGCTCACTGAAAGTACTGGATGGCGGTGTTGGCGTATTTTGCGGTTCCGGCGGCGTAGAGCCCCAGTCAGAGACCAACTGGCGTTATGCCAATGAATCTGAAGTAGCGCGCATCATCTTTATCAACAAGCTGGACCGTGTTGGTGCCGACTTCCTGAGAGTCGTTGGTCAGGTCGAAGATATTCTCGCCGCGAAACCCCTGGTCATGGTATTGCCGATTGGTGCCGAAGACGAGTTCACTGGTATCGTTGACCTGCTGACTCGCAAAGCACACGTGTGGCCTGACCCAAGCAACCCTTACGAGTTTGAAATTCGCGATGTCCCTGAAGACATGGTAGATCAGGTAGAAGAATGGCGGGAAAAGCTGATCGAAACTGCTGTTGAGCAAGATGACGATCTGATGGAAGCCTATCTGGAAGGCGAAGAGCCCTCCATCGATGACATCAAGCGCTGTATCCGCAAGGGCACCATCGCCCTGGACTTCTTCCCGACTTATTGCGGTTCCGCGTTCAAGGATAAAGGTGTTCAGCTGGTTCTGGACGCAATCGTTGATTTCCTGCCTGACCCAACCCAGGTTGATGCTCAGGAACTGATGAGTGAAGAAGGTGAACCTACAGGTGAAGTCGCCAAGGTTGATGCCAGTGAGCCGTTCCGCGCCCTGGCGTTCAAGATCATGGATGACCGCTACGGCGCCCTGACCTTCGTTCGCGTTTATTCGGGCAAGATCAACAAAGGCGACACCATCCTGAATTCATTTACCGGCAAGACTGAGCGCGTTGGCCGCATGGTAGAGATGCACGCCAATGACCGTAATGAAATCGGGAGCGCTCAGGCAGGTGACATCTTTGCCATTGTCGGTATGAAGAATGTGCAAACGGGCCATACCCTCTGCAGCACCAACCACCCCTGCACACTGGAACCTATGGTCTTCCCGGAACCGGTTATTTCTATTGCAGTAGCACCAAAAGACAAGAGCAGCGTTGAGAAGATGAGCATCGCGATCGGCAAGATGGTCGCAGAAGATCCTTCCTTCCAGGTCGAGACAGACGAAGATTCCGGCGAAACCATCCTCAAAGGGATGGGCGAACTTCACCTCGACATCAAGGTCGACATCCTGAAGCGTACTTATGGTGTTGAACTGGAAGTGGGTGCACCGCAGGTTGCTTACCGTGAAACCATCACTCAGCAAGTTGAAGACAGCTACACTCACAAGAAGCAGTCTGGTGGTTCAGGTCAGTTCGGTAAGATCGACTACCGTATCAAGCCCGGCGAGCCAGGTAGTGGTTTTGCGTTCACCTCAACCGTTGTTGGTGGTAACGTACCCAAAGAATTCTTCCCGGCTATCGAGAAGGGCTTCCAGAGCATGATGGAAGAAGGCCCAATCGCCGGCTTCCCGGTACTGGATATCGAGGTCGAACTCTTCGATGGTGGCTTCCACGCCGTGGACTCCTCCGCCATCGCATTTGAGATTGCCGCCAAGGGCGCTTACCGACAGTCAATGCCTAAAGCGTCGCCTCAGCTGATCGAACCCATCATGAGTGTTGACGTCTTCACACCTGAAGATCACGTCGGTGATGTAATCGGCGATCTGAACCGTCGCCGCGGTATGATCAAGGATCAGATGTCAGGCCCCACAGGCGTTCGCATCAAGGCCGAGGTACCTCTGGCGGAAATGTTCGGTTACATTGGTCACCTGCGAACAATGACGTCCGGTCGTGGCCAGTTCTCCATGTCATTCGCACATTACCTGCCATGCCCACAGTCGGTCTCTGATGCTGTAGTTGAAGCAGAAAAAGAAAGACAGGCGAAAAAGGCTAGCTAAGCATCGTCTAGAATGACGAAGGCCCCGATAGAGTCATTTTATCGGGGCCTTTTTTGTGCCTGAAATAATTGCCCGTGGACAGGCCTGTTTACTACTTTTTGACTACGAGCAAACCACCACGCCCTGCATCAAGGCCGCCCCCTGCCTAATGCACATGACCCGGCAGCCGAAAACTCGCCTGACGGCTCAAACAGTTCGGCTGCTTATTCGGGTAATGAACATTAGGCAAGGCGGGGGCTGACTGGCCTTGATGCAGGGAGTGGTGGTTTGCTCTTGTGCCATTTGATTAGGAGCTCAGTGCACGAAGGGGTGAGGCCCAGGGATGGGCCGAATCACTATGGCCGGGTTTCTCTCCTTCAAAACCGGCACTTGTGCCGTCCCTGGCAAGGCGTCCGGCGGACATCGGCAGGCTTTGCAGAGGCGCCAAAAAATCCCAACCTCAAACGAGACTGGGGGTTTTCGCTTTATGATGCCTGACGATGGTCCAGATTCTTATGTATCCACACTCAGCACGGCACAAAGGAAGGGTATCATAGATCCGGTGGCAGACAGTCAGACCACGTCTAGCATATCGTTTGTCGCTTGAAAAAGCGGCCGGACTGTCTGAAGCCGATAGGCTGAGTTTCCGTCCGCCGAGCGACATGCGATGTGCTGTGGTCGTCTGCAACCGGATCTATGATGCCCTGACTGCCCTTCTTCAGAGTGTTCGGCTAAGGAGCCTACCTTTGCAACTGAAGATCACAACGAGCAGACTATGTGATAATTACAATAAACGACTGCTTATTTGCAGACCCTATTTTGCAGTCAACAGAACTGAAGTCAGCGTGTGAAGTTTTTAATAACCCTAACCACCATTGTCACAGTCACTCTCTCCTTCTCTGGACCAACATACTCTCAACCCTTATCCATCATGGACCTGTACGAGCATGCAGAGCTTGATATTCATAAGGGATGGTATCCACAAGACCTGGACACCCTAATTCGATTTTCTGACATTATTGTCAAAGGAAAGTTTGGGGCGCGTCCTCAGCCATGGTCCATTCTGGGGATACGGGGAAACGCTTCAGAGCACCGCTCAGCGACTAGGTGAGAGTTATAACTGAATCTGGTGTTCAGGGAGGTTGAAAAGAAGCGACGTATCTGGTTGATTTGTTGTCGCCAAACAAGTCAATCAACACGAGGAATACGCCGCTATGGACAAGAGTAACGTTGTTGGGTTTTCAGGTCGAGAGAAGAATGCCGATCCGTTGACAGACTTACTTCGTCAAGGTGCCCGAGATTTGATTCAACAGGCCGTAGAAGCTGAGTTGTCAGAGTATTTACAACAATTCACAGAACGACGACTGAAAGATGGCCGTGCGGCGGTTGTACGCAATGGTTATCAGCCAGAGCGCCACATTCAAACGGGGATCGGGCCAGTGACCGTCAAGGTGCCGAAGGTTCGTGCCAAAGATGGCAAACCGATCACCTTTCGCTCAGCGCTGGTACCGCCGTATGTTCGCAAAACACGCTCGTTGGAGTCTGCTCTGCCGTGGCTGTATCTGAAAGGCGTGTCGACCGGAGAGATGGACAATGCATTGCAAGTGTTGGTTGGCCCCGAAGCCAAAGGCTTGTCCGCCAGTACCGTGGCACGGCTGAAACGTCAGTGGGCGCAGGAATATACCGCCTGGCGACAATCCCGGCTGGACAGGGATCGTTGGGTGTATGTGTGGGCCGATGGTATCTACAGTGGTCTGAGGGCCGAGGATACCAAGTTGTGTGCGCTGGTGGTCATTGGTGTTAATGAACGCGGTCAGAAGCACTTTTTGGCCATTGAGGACGGTGTTCGCGAATCGACACAGAGTTGGCGTGAGGTGCTGCTTGATCTGAAGGCCAGAGGAATGAACACCCCCAAACTGGCCGTTGGTGACGGAGCGATGGGCTTCTGGTCGGCACTGGATGAGGTTTATGGTGCGACCCGGCAGCAACGGTGTTGGATGCACAAAACCAGCAATGTCCTCAATGCTGTCCCCAAGTCAGTACAGGCGAAGATGAAGCAGTCGCTTCATGACATCTGGCAGGCGGACACACGAAAAGCAGCAGAGTCGGCATTTGAAAAGTTTGAGCGCATGTACGAGGCAAAATATCCGAAAGCGGTGCAGTGTTTACACAAAGATCGCGATGAACTGATGGCGTTTTATGATTTTCCTGCCAAGCACTGGCAGAGTTTGAGAACGACCAATCCTATCGAGTCGACATTCGGTACGATTCGTCACCGGACAAAGCGATCAAAGGGTTGCCTGAGTCGAGACGGTATGTTGCACATGATCTACAAGTTGGGGGAATGTGCTCAGAAGAACTGGCGCAAACAGCGCGGGTTTAATTACCTGGCCAAGGTGGTCCAGGGTGTGAAGTTCAGGGATGGTGAAGAGGTGATGACAGCTGACCAGAGAGTCGCTTGATCAAATGCCTGAACACCAGATTTGACAATAACTCACTAGGTGAGGATCCGGATGATATTGGTCACTTAGCAATGCCCCTTTCCGAATACGAAATTATTATCGATGAAGTTTTTCTAGGAGATATTGCAGCAAACACAGTAATCTTCCACCTGCTTGAAAGCAGCCCAGGAGACAGGCATTTCACAGACGAAACTGATGAGAAGCTTTTTTTCTTAAAACTTAACCCTGACGAGAAGACATATGGTCGCCCAGGCATACCCTATATCCTGACTAACCGGAATGGGATATATGTCTACGAATATCCTTCAGAATCAATTCCAAGAGGAATCGAAAGAGACGTGTATGACTTTGTTCAGTCAACAGATGTAGATGACTTCGAATCACTTCTTAGAGATGAGATTATGTCTCTTAAGAACCGATGAGTTTTGTAACGCAGCTGACCACTGACTTGCACTCCTTACCTGGCAGCCGAAAACTCGGGTGAATAGCAGTCAGGCCATCATAGAGCCGATGACAGACGACCACAGCACATCGCTTCTCGCTCGGCGGACTGAAACTCAGCCTGTCGGCTTCAGACAGTCCGTCCGCTTTTTCGAGCGACAAACGATATGCTAGGCGTGGTCTGACTGTCTGCCATCAGCTCTATGATGCCCTTCCTTTGTGCCGCGCTGTAATTTGGGCACAGTAAAGCACGGCTCAGCGAATACGAACTCTTTCGTGGCAGCTGCTTATTCGTATTACGAGCAGACCATCGCGTCACAGATCATAGCCAGTCAGACCCCGTATTGCCTAATGTGCCTTAGCCGAAAAAGCAGCCGAACTGTCTGAGCCGCAAGGCGAGTTTTCGGCTGTCGGGTAAGGCGCATTAGGCAGGGGTCGGCTTTGGTGTATGACGGGGTGATCTGTTCTTAAATGCCCAGAAAATAAAAAAGGGCTACCCCATGCGGGATAGCCCTTTTTGATTTTAATGCCTGACGATGTCCTACTCTCACATGGGGAAGCCCCACACTACCATCGGCGCTGAGCGGTTTCACTTCTGAGTTCGGAATGGGATCAGGTGGTTCACACTCGCTATGGTCGTCAGGCAAACTGTTGATGCCAGTCGCTTTTTGCTCAAACTGAGCGGGCGACTCCATCGTTTACCCGTTTTGTGAACAACTGCCCGTTCGGCAGCGGTTTCACATAACCTGAGTCCGTTTTCACAGCCCAGGTCTTTGACAATCAATGAATGAAGTATAGTCTCTAGATTGCTCTAGATCATGTGTATGCCGTGCTCTACAAGCACATTTTTTAATCTGACTTCGATCGCTATGACAAGTCGTCATCAACGCTCAATAATCACTTATCGGTTTTGGCTTTCAAAAACCTGCGATTATATGGTCAAGCCTCACGTGCAATTAGTACTGGTTAGCTCAACGCCTCACAACGCTTACACACCCAGCCTATCAACGTCCTGGTCTCGAACGGCACTTTAGGGGGCTCAAGGCCCCAGGGAGATCTCGTCTTGAGGGGGGCTTCCCGCTTAGATGCTTTCAGCGATTATCCCGTCCGAACATAGCTACCGGGCAATGCCACTGGCGTGACAACCCGAACACCAGAGGTTCGTCCACTCCGGTCCTCTCGTACTAGGAGCAGCTCCTCTCAAATCTCCAACGCCCACGGCAGATAGGGACCGAACTGTCTCACGACGTTCTAAACCCAGCTCGCGTACCACTTTAAATGGCGAACAGCCATACCCTTGGGACCGGCTTCAGCCCCAGGATGTGATGAGCCGACATCGAGGTGCCAAACACCGCCGTCGATGTGAACTCTTGGGCGGTATCAGCCTGTTATCCCCGGAGTACCTTTTATCCGTTGAGCGATGGCCCTTCCATACAGAACCACCGGATCACTATGACCTGCTTTCGCACCTGCTCGAGCCGTCGCTCTCGCAGTCAAGCACCCTTATGCCATTACACTAAGTGGGCGATTTCCGACCGCCCTTAGGGTACCTTCGTGCTCCTCCGTTACGCTTTGGGAGGAGACCGCCCCAGTCAAACTACCCACCACACACGGTCCTCGTCCCCGTTTCAGGGACTGAGTTAGAACCTCAACAATACCAGGGTGGTATTTCAAGGGCGACTCCACAACAACTAGCGTTGCTGCTTCAAAGTCTCCCACCTATCCTACACAGATAGTGTCAAAGTCCAGTGTGAAGCTATAGTAAAGGTTCACGGGGTCTTTCCGTCTAGCCGCGGGTACACTGCATCTTAACAGCGATTTCAATTTCACTGAGTCTTGGGTGGAGACAGCGTGGCCATCATTACGCCATTCGTGCAGGTCGGAACTTACCCGACAAGGAATTTCGCTACCTTAGGACCGTTATAGTTACGGCCGCCGTTTACCGGGGCTTCGATCAAGAGCTTCGCCGAAGCTAACCCCATCAATTAACCTTCCGGCACCGGGCAGGCGTCACACCCTATACTTCCACTTACGTGTTTGCAGAGTGCTGTGTTTTTAATAAACAGTTGCAGCCACCTGGTCACTTCGACCGGACCCAGCTTAGAGAGCAAGTCTCATCACCAGAGCCGGCGTACCTTCTCCCGAAGTTACGGTACCATTTTGCCTAGTTCCTTCACCCAAGTTCTCTCAAGCGCCTTGGTATTCTCTACCTGATCACCTGTGTCGGTTTACAGTACGGTCAATTGTTATCTGAAGCTTAGAAGGTTTTCCTGGAAGCATGGCATCAACCACTTCTCTTTCTAAAAAGAAAGATCGTCATCAGTTCTCGGCCTCCTCATTAAAGAGAGCGACCCGGATTTACCTAAGTCACTGACCTACAACCTTAAACGCGGACAACCAACGCCGCGCTGGCCTAGCCTTCTCCGTCACTCCATCGCAATAACAATCGGTATCGGAATTTTAACCGATTTCCCATCGACTACACCTTTCGGTCTCGCCTTAGGGGCCGACTCACCCTGCCCCGATTAACGTTGGGCAGGAAACCTTGATCTTCCGGCGGGGAGGTTTTTCACCCCCCTTATCGTTACTCATGTCAGCATTCGCACTTCTGATACCTCCAGCAGACTTCTCAATCCACCTTCAACGGCTTACAGAACGCTCCTCTACCATACGTGCAAAGCACGCATCCGCAGCTTCGGTTATCAGTTTGAGCCCCGTTATATCTTCCGCGCAGGCCGACTCGACTAGTGAGCTATTACGCTTTCTTTAAAGGATGGCTGCTTCTAAGCCAACCTCCTAGCTGTCTGAGCCTTCCCACATCGTTTCCCACTTAACTGATATTTGGGACCTTAGCTGGCGGTCTGGGTTGTTTCCCTCTTGACAACGGACGTTAGCACCCGCTGTCTGTCTCCCGTGATAAAACTTACTGGTATTCGGAGTTTGCATCGGGTTGGTAAGTCGGGATGACCCCCTAGCCGAAACAGTGCTCTACCCCCAGCAGTCAATGACACGAGGCGCTACCTAAATAGCTTTCGAGGAGAACCAGCTATCTCCGGGCTTGATTAGCCTTTCACTCCGACCCACAGCTCATCCCCTAATTTTTCAACATTAGTGGGTTCGGTCCTCCAGTGCCTGTTACGGCACCTTCAACCTGGCCATGGGTAGATCGCCCGGTTTCGGGTCTAATGCCAGCAACTAAACGCCCTATTAAGACTCGGTTTCCCTACGGCTCCCCTATTCGGTTAACCTTGCTACTGACATTAACTCGCTGACCCATTATACAAAAGGTACGCAGTCACAGAACAAGTCTGCTCCTACTGCTTGTACGTACGCGGTTTCAGGATCTATTTCACTCCCCTCTCCGGGGTTCTTTTCGCCTTTCCCTCACGGTACTAGTTCACTATCGGTCAGCCAGGAGTATTTAGCCTTGGAGGATGGTCCCCCCATCTTCAGTCAAAATTACACGTGTTTCGACCTACTCGTTTTCACAACTGCAGCGCTTTCGTGTACGGGGCTATCACCCACTGTCGCCGGACTTTCCAGACCGTTCCACTAACACTGCTGTTGCTTAAGGGCTTTTCCCCGTTCGCTCACCGCTACTAAGGGAATCTCAATTGATTTCTTTTCCTGCAGGTACTTAGATGTTTCAGTTCCCTGCGTTCGCCTCACATGCCTATGTATTCAGCATGTGATGACCCATAAATGGGCCGGGTTTCCCCATTCGGACACCTCCGGATCAAAGCCTGTTTGACGGCTCCCCGAAGCATTTCGTTGCCTACCACGTCCTTCATCGCCTCTGGCTGCCAAGGCATCCACCACGTACGCTTAGTTGCTTGACCATATAATCTCAGACTCCTAAAAGCCCAAAACACATCTCAAACAACTCGCCTTCGATCGTCGTACAGATTATGCGCTTGTATTAAGAACAGCATACACATCTTATTGTCCAACCAGCCTAAGCCAGTCAGCAATAATCTATATACTTCATTCATTGATTGTTAAAGAAC
>NZ_LWHM01000004.1 GCF_001642735.1 Pseudohongiella nitratireducens
GTCCTCGTTTTATCGGGTGCTCAAAGAAAAAGGACAGCTACACCACAGAGGCAAGGCACATGCGCCGCAACGTAAAACGGCACTGAGCACACATATTGCCAGAGCGCCGTGCCAGGTGTGGGTTTGGGATATAACCTATCTCGCCTCCCAGGTCCGTGGTCAGTTTTTCTACTTGTACATGTTCATGGACGTGTACAGCCGGAAAATCGTTGGCTACGAGGTGTATGAGGTGGAATGCGGTGAGCATGCGGCAGCACTATTGCAGCGCTCACTTTTAAGTGAGCAGTGCTTTAACACGCCGCTGGTTCTGCACTCCGACAATGGTTCGCCAATGAAGTCTCAGACACTGAAAATAAAACTGGAAGAGCTAGGCGTGATGCCATCGTACAGCCGGCCGCGAGTGAGCAACGACAATGCTTATGCAGAGTCGGTGTTCCGAACATTGAAATACCGACCACAGTGGCCGTCAAACGGGTTTGTGGATCTGACAGCAGCCAGGCAATGGGTTGAACGGTTTATCTACTGGTACAACCATGAACACAAGCACAGCAAGATCCGGTTTGTGACACCGCAGCAGCGGCACAGTGGTCAGGATCAGACGATACTGAACAATCGTAAAGAGATCCTGGAGCGAGCAAAACTGAATACGCCGTCACGTTGGGGTAGTCGACCAACCAGGAACTGTACGCCGGTCGGAGCAGTGTGTTTGAATCCGGAAAGAGACGATCAGATTATCAGTGCGGAGAAACAGGCCGCGTGAAGAAAAAGGTGTCAACTATCTTGAAAAACACCGGCCAACACAGAACGCGTATATTGAGCGATTCAACCGCACGGTCAGACACGAATGGCTGGATATGCATCAGTTTCATTCGGTCGGTCATGCTCAAGAGCTGGCCACTGAATGGCTGTGGAAATACAATAACGAAAGACCCCATACAGGTATCGGAGGCGTACCACCGCGGCGATTACTGATGGCAGCATAAGTTTCTACTAATAGCTGCTCCTAAAAACGGGGGGATTACACCAACACAAGACTTTCCTCAAAGTATACCTGGTCTGTATCTGAGTCTTTCACCTGTCAAAGGTGCCGTTGAGTCCTTTCAGTGGTTAACTTCCCAGCCTAGCTTTGATGTATATATTCTCACCGCGCCCTCAGTAAGGAACCCTCACTGTTACAGCGAGAAGCGCACCTGGGTAGAAGAGCACCTAGGTTTACAGGCAGCGTACAAGCTGATTATTAGCCCAAACAAGGGGCTGAACAGAGGTGATTTTTTAATAGACGACAAAATTTCGGGGAAAGGCCAAGAGGCTTTTGAGGGCGAAATACTACACTTCGGATCGAGTGAGTACCCTGATTGGATTAGTGTCATCGATTTCTTCAAATCTAAGTACTCCCTAATGTTAAGTATGGATGAAATCCCAATCCATAATTAATTTTAATCATCAATACGGGTTCTATCCATGGTAATCGGAATTGCCGTTGCCGAATGGTTGTTCCTGTTGGGAATAGCGAGTGCTCAAGATGTATGAAATGCAGAGAAGTATACGAACAATTAATGAAGCAGGAAACAGTAGTTTCCACTTGAATTACTAGAATATTTTTTAGACACAAGAGTTGATAATAGTGGGTATTTGCCTATATCCGAGAATATTGTTTTCTCAATAAAATAAGAACTTTAAAACTTCACTAAGAAAATATTCACAACAACTGCAGTGCAACACCGCAGTTGTTGTGAATTAAATTTTAGTCTAATGATGGAAGATTATTCCTTGTTGTGAACCAGTCGATAAAGTGCAGGCAACACAAACAGTGTCAATAAGGTAGAGGTGATAATGCCTCCGATCACTACTGTTGCTAATGGACGTTGAACCTCGGAACCGATTCCACTATTCAAAGCCATCGGTATAAATCCCAATGAAGCTACCAATGCAGTCATCATGACGGGCCTTAAGCGTCCAACAGCGCCTTCTATAATAGCATGATCAAGTTTGTGTCCCTGTGTGGCTAAATCCCTAATAAAGGAAAGCATAACTAAACCATTAAGTACGGCTATACCTGACAGGGCAATGAACCCAACTCCAGCAGAGATAGATAGAGGTATATCTCGAACCAGTAACGCCAGCACTCCCCCTGTTAATGCAAGCGGTACACCTGAAAAGATAATGGCAGAGTCTCGTATGGAGCCTAGAGCCATCACCAATAATAATGCAATAAGCAAGAGAGTAGCGGGAACTACTAACAGTAACCTCTGTGAAGCTGACTGCAGCTGTTCAAATGTCCCCCCATACTCAACCCAGTAACCCGGCGGCACCTCTACGTTACGTTGTACCGATTGCTGTACTTCATTAACAAACGAGCCTAGATCACGTCCACGGACATTTGCAGTGACGACCACTCTGCGCTTTCCATTTTCACGATATACCTGATTATAACCAGTGCTAATGCTGATATTGGCTACTTCCCCTAAAGGAACATAACCACCATCAGGCAACATCACAGGGAGGGTTTGATAGGAGTCAGGATCACTGCGTCTTTCTTCTGATAATCTTAGAACGATATCAGAGCGTTGGTCCCCCTCATAGAACTGACCTGCAACGGCACCTCCCAATGCCATAGCTAATGTATCTTGAAGCTCTGTAATGCTTAAACCCAGTCGCGCTAAATTTTCCCGACGCGGTTGTAAAGTCATGACTGGCAGCCCTGTGGTTTGCTCTAAAGCAAGGTCTGCTACCCCTGGAATGCCTGCAACAATATTTTCAATCTCAGTACCTATTTCAATCAGCTGATCAAAGTCGTCACCAAACACCTGTATAGCAAGCTCACTACGTACACCGGCTAGAAGCTCATTAAATCGCATTTGGATTGGTTGCAAGAACTCATAACGATTACCTGGGATTGGTGTCACTATGGTTTCAAGGTCTGACACCACCTCTGATTTGAGTTTTGATGGGTCAGGCCATTGATCTCGTTCTTTTAAGATAATAAACGTGTCGGCTACACTTGGCGGCATAGGATCAGTTGCGACCTCAGCACTACCTATCTTGGAGAAAACACGCTCCACTTCTGGTATTTGGCGTATTTCTTCCTCAAGTTTAAACTGCAACGCTATAGCCTGGTCAAGCGATGTGCCTGGTATGCGCAGAGCATGCATGGCAATATCACCCTCATCTAAATTTGGAATAAATTCTGCGCCCATACGCATGACCAACGACCCGCACAAACCAACCAACACAACAGCAATCACAACAACCAACCAACGTAGATGAAGTGCTGTTTTTAGCGCAGGTCTATATAAAGAATGCGCCACCGTCATAATTGGATTCTTCTTTTCTACCACCGGTTTATTGAACAAGATAGCGACACAAGCTGGCACAAAAGTAATACTAAGCAACATACCGCATAGCAGAGCTATCACAACTGTGATCGCCATCGGATGAAACATCTTACCTTCTACACCATCCAGCGCGAAAATAGGTATATATACAGCGGTAATGATAAACACCCCAAATAAAGCAGGGCGAATTACCTCACGTGTAGCAGTTGAAACTACCTCTAATCGTCGTTTGAGCTCTAGTTTTCCTTGTTCGCTCGCTTGACTTAAGCGACGAAGGCAATTTTCTACAATAATGACACTGCCATCGATGATTAGACCAAAATCTAGCGCCCCGAGACTCATCAAGTTCGCACTAACACGTGTTTGAACCATCCCGGTTATGGTCATTAACATGGCAATTGGAATAACAGCTGCCGTCAAAAGGGCCGCTTTTATGTTGCCCAATAATAGAAAGAGTACGGCGATTACCAACAATGCACCCTCTATTAGATTTTTCTCAACTGTTTGAAGAGTTTTGTCAACCAGGGTAGTGCGGTCATAAACAGCGGTAGCTGTAATGCCGGGTGGCAAACTTGATTGAATCTCCTGTAAACGGATAGCTGTATTGTTAGCGACCTCTCTACTGTTTTCACCAACCAGCATAAACACAGTGCTCATGACGACTTCTCGCCCGTTTTGAGTAGCGGCGCCTGAGCGCAACTCCTGCCCAATCGATACTTTAGCAACATCACTAACCAGTACAGGTATGCTGTCTCGTTGCTTAATTACAACATTCCGCAAATCATCAAGAGTGCTTGCCTGGCCTGGCACACGCATTAGTAATTGCGAACCATTATTCTCGATGAAACCGACACCTTTATTTCGGTTATCTTTCTGCAGAGCATTAAAAACTTCAGAGCTACTAACATCAAAAGTGAGTAATTTAGTCGGATCTGGAGCCACGAGTATCTCTTTTCTGAAGCCACCTATAGGGTTAACTTCAACAACACCAGGTACGCGTAGAAGTTGAGGTCTTATGATCCAATCATGCACACTGCGCAGGTCAGTAGGAGTGACCATAGAACCATCAGGGTTAGTTGCACCTGGCTCAGCATCTACTGTGAACATAAAAATTTCGCCAAGACCAGTAGCGATTGGACCCATTTCTGGTTCAAGCCCTGTAGGTAACTCATTTCTAATTGCGGCAATACGTTCACTGACCTGCTGTCGAGCAAAATAAATATCAGTACCATCTTCAAATATAGCTGTCACCTGAGACAGCCCATATCGAGAAACAGAGCGTGTGTAGGATAAACCCGGCATTCCGCTCATGGCATTTTCCAGAACGAACGTAATCCGTTGTTCAACCTCCAAAGGCGTATAGCCTGGAGCCGATGTATTTACAGCTACCTGTACATTAGTGATATCTGGCACAGCGTCGATAGGTAGGCGGTTAAAGTTCCAGACCCCCAGACCAACTAGCATGATTGTTAGTGTCAGTATTAAACCACGCCGAGCCAGGGAGAAATTAATGATTGATTCAAGCATGATGGCTCCTTAGTGGTCGTGAGATGCGCCGGACTTTTCAACATCTGCTTTTAATATGTAACTATTCTCTGTGACATATCGTGTTCCAGGCTCAAGGCCTCCCAATATTTCTACCCACTCATCTGACTGGCGTCCCATTTCGAGCATTCTGACTTCAAATTCGTTGCCTACTTGTGCGTAAACGACAGTGAAGTCACGAAATGATTGCAGTCCTTCTCGTTTAACCGCTAACGGGACTTCATGTTCAGCAACATTAATTCTAGCCTCGACCCAGGTGCCTACCCGCAGGGAGCCGGTCGGGTTTTCCAACACAACACGCGCTGTTACAGCCTGATTATTCGCTATTTCTGGCATAATTCTTGAGATTTTGCTGGTTAAGGTTGTTTCTGAAAAAGGCGTATGTATTCGTACTTGCTCCCCACCACGAATACGATTTAAATCAGCTGGGAATATGGCTAAATCAGCCCAAACAGTTGAGGTGTCAGTGATGGTGAAAAGCACTCTACCCGCTGTTGGTTCACCGCTAATTGCATTTTTTTCAGTAATAAGTCCGCTTATAGGAGAGATAAGATTGAACGTAGTCAGACTTTGATTGCTTTCAATGACTGCCAACGTATCGCCAGCATTGACATAGTCGCCTAGAGAGAATGCAACTGTTTCAATCTTCCCATCGAACCGTGCCTGGACCTTAGATATGCTATCGGTATTAGCCACTATCCGGCCATAAACGGAAATCTGTTCCTCGATAATCGCAGGCCCTGCAATTTCTGTTTGGATGCCAAGTGCCTCTACTACGGCAGGCTCAATCATCGTGCGCCCTTCAAAGCTGTCATAAGCCCAACGATGAATGGCACCATTATATTGTGCAGTTACTGAAACCCTAAAAGAGTGCGGCTCGTAAATCACCATATCACCACGGAGTGCATCACCAGTCGGCACGAAATCAATATCATCTATAACACCTCCTAGGCGAGTAAGCTGGACGTTAAGGTTGATTTCAGATGGATCAATAGGGTTATTCCCCTTCGTAGCCCATGCTCGATATTCAGGAGGAACCCCTGTTTCAAAGATAGCAAGTTCAAGTTCAAAATCACCATCACGTAACATGATCCCGTTATTAGGCCCACGCTCATCAGTGTTCACGCCATCTGTTTCAGCCATAGTTATATCTTTTTGCGTTGATTCACTGCACGAGATAAGCAGTAATATCAATATCAACGGAGCCATGTAAGCGGCTCCCCGTAAACGTTCAGTATTTATTAAAGATTTCAAAATTGAGTACATGGTTAGCCTCATTCAACAGATTTAGCCTGCGCAATGCGCACGCCAGTCAGTCGTTCAATTTCAATTATGTTTTGATGTGCAAGAGTACTGGCTTCGAGTAATTCTTCTCGAGCTGTGAGTAGATCATCTTCAACCTGCAGCCACTCCATATAACTGGAACTACCAAGCTTGTAGGCGCGACTGACTTCAGTTAATGCTTGCTCATATTCCGGAATCACATCGTTTTGCAAAGATGTTGCTATGTGCAAACTGTGTTCCAGCTCCTGATGAAACAGGAATAACGATGTCATTACACGAACTCGCTCGGCATTTTCTCTAGCAGATGCTTGCTCCAACCTAGCCCTGGCTTCCTCTATGCGGCCTTGATTAAGGTTTCCGCGATTTAAAGGAATAGTTACGCCACCTATAAAACCAACATCTGAACTACTCTCTAATCGCCGCACCCCTGCATTAAAACGCCATGGCGATTCCTTTCTAGCCTGTTCCAATTGAAGGGTGCTTTCGTATAGTCGCTTCTCTGACAAGAACCGCATTAGATCTGGATTCTGTTCAACACGACTCTCCAGTGTTGAATAACTCTCTACAGCAGGAAGGTTCATAAGATTCCCTTCCACACGATCGAAGCTTGGATCTAGTGATCCCCATTGAGCTGCAATACGATGGAAAGACCCGAGCAATGCGTGGTTCAGATCCTCCAGTATCAGTTCCCTCATGGATAACTCTGCACGAGCTCTGGCCAATTCAGACCTAGGAGAGGTACCTGCATTAACTCGTTGGCTAATCATTGCTACAGCGTCAGAGGCAAGAGCAATTGCCTGCTCGGCTAACTCTAAACGTGCCTGCAGGGCCATTGCCTTTGTGTATTCACGAGCTGTCTGCGCTGCTGCATCCAGGCGCATGACTGCTGCTTCACTGGCCAAAACTAAGGAGCCAGTACGAGCCGCATCTATTCGACGTTGACGCAGCTCTCCTTCAAGAATCCAGCTGATACTGACAGTGGTTTGTGATCCGGATAGTCCTTGCGCTACACCTGTACCAAGCACATCCTCAACAGCAATGGTCAATTCAGGTTTTGGGGACAGAGTAGCTTGTAAAATGGCACTGTCTTGTACTCGCATTTCGAACCCAAAAGCCCTGAGATCTGGATTCTGTGTAATGGTACGGTTAACAGCCTGTTCCAATGTGAGTTTCTCAGCACCAAGTAGCCAGCCAGGTAACATGAATAGGGTCGATGTTATTGTTCCTATCAATATTGTCTTTCGAACTTGCATAACGGCTCCCTATTCAACAAGGAAAATGTCGGTATATTCGCCACTTGTTTGTATTTTCACAACAATCGGACTGTCCGTACGGTTACGCCAGAACCACCCGTGATTGCCATCAAATGCAGCTTCTAACTCACCGCTACTGCTATGTTCAGCTCCACGGCTGTAATTGTGATAATCAATATCAAGTGCTACAGAGTCGCCATGAACATCAAAGTTGGCGATACCTCCCTCAGACTGCCAGCTGTACTGAACGATTTTGCCTTTCGCTAGCTTAACTTTGATCTCTTTTCCTACACCCGGAGCAAGCAACACTTCCATTGCATCATTTCGGGTAGCCATAGATTCGTTTTCCCCAGCAATGGTCTGTTGTGAAGCATCTGCCTGTGAAACTTCTGGAATGGCGGGGTTTGTCTCAACAGGGGAGTCAGGTTCAATGCTTGAATCTGCTAATGATGAATTAATTGCAGTCGCGATTGCTTGAGCTTCAGCAGCAGCCTCGTCAGCCAAGGCCATTTTTATTTCGCCCATACGTTTAAGACCGGTAACACTGCCAACCCCGGTGGGGTCGATGCCATATTCTGCTGGCATGACAATCGTCAGCAGCAAAATCAATGCAGCTATCGAAGCGTAGACCGTTGATTTTAAAAGTTGTATAGAAGAGGGCAGTGCCGTTGTTGATGACTCGTTGTTTATATGCATGATTATTTTCCTGTCTTAATATTTGATAAATGTCAGGCAATGAAATAGCCAGTGAGTTGATAACCTGTCAGCAAGAAGCCTGCGGTCATTAAGAGCACTTGCGCAGTGTATGCTTGGCGAGAAAATCTTTCGGAGCGACGCCAGAAACCCATGGCAATCAAAATGACACCCAATGCCAATAATTGCCCAAGCTCAACTCCGACATTAAATGCAATAAGGTTTGTGACTAACCCGTCTGCTGATACTTGGTAATCAAGTATTTTTGTTGCCAAACCAAAACCGTGAAACAGACCAAATATCATGGTGGCGATGCGAGTGTCCGGCTGGAAACCAAACCACTGCTGAAATGCACCAAGATTGTCTAGCGCTTTGTAAACAATGGAAAAACCAATAATGGCATCAATAAGATATGCATTGACACTTATCTGCATTAGTGTGCCAGACATTAATGTGAGGGTGTGCCCTAGCGCAAAAAGACTGACGTAAATGCCTACATCCTTAAACCGATAAAGGAAAAAGATAACACCAACTAAAAATAGTAGATGGTCATAACCGGTGACCATGTGTTTTGCGCCTAAATATATAAATGGGAGAATCATGATCCCACTACTTTCCTGGATAAAACCTTTATCCCCTTCGGTGACGCCATGCGCTAGCACATCTGCAGGAAAAATAGCTAAGGACAAGAATAGGAGTAACGTCACCATTGCAAACCGTAAAACGGAGCAAGGGTGGTTAAAATAAATTTTCATTTTGAAATAACCTGATTATCGAGTATCGCGAACCGATACAGGCTGACACCATCAACTAGGTGACAAAACCTGATCGAACTTTAAAAACGATATAAACGGGCGTATCGCCCAGAATTACAGGTTGTTGGGTGGGGGTACGGCGGGCGCGTGACTAAGTGAGTTGAGGGTAAATCGGTATGCAGTTAGCGGGGGTAGTGCTGTGCTATGAAAGTCGAGTGCAAACAAGGAAGGTAAGTCAATGTTTAATTGAATATTTATACCGTGTTTATGTTGATGTTCGTGCCAGCCATCATTATTTTGATGTTGTTCAGCACTTTCCGTCGATAAAGAAAAACTGAAGTGATGGTCGTGAGTTGTTTCATGTGAGTGATTGTGGTCGTGTTGGACAACGGCCCCCAAATGGTGCTGATCATTTTCCACAGTAGATGCTTCGATTGCTCCAAAAGCCATCGAGTAGTGCAGGACTAGCAACAGTGCGAAAACAATTTTTCGGTACACGACCTATACCTAAATGGACTATCGTATATACATTACCACCAAGATCCTCGATTGGTCAATTGTCCGCCACTGGAAATAACACCAAGGGTTCTACCCCGATTTTACGGACACTTCAGAAAAGCCTCATAATAGGGAAAAGGAGTATGCGCAAATGTGCGCTTTAACCTGTAGTGGCATAGTGAATTTGGCCACCTAATTAGAGCTGCTATGATAGCAGCCATAGCAAATTAGGTGACAAAATGACAAAGAAGAAAAGCCCCAATTTCAGCCCTGAATTCAGGCTCGAAACAGCACAGTTGGTTATCGATCAAGGTTACAGTCATCAGGAAGCTTCTGAGCCTTTTTCGTTGGCGGCCAAGTGAGGGCCACATGGGCAGAGACCCCAATAACTGGGAGATTACCGCTCCACCTGGTCATCAGCCAGCTATCTACAGTTCTGTGGCGCAACAGCCCGGCGGTCAATGCCCTTGCCGGTGCGATATCGTTGATCGCCTGATGTATAACGCGCAGCGGCTCGTTCTGAAGGGTGAGTCTATGTGTAAAACAATGGCATCAGTCGATTGAACGTGAACACCTGAGGCACCCACCGATCCGGGTGATGCGTTGAGAAAGAACGGCGTTCACGTCCGCAATAATAGTTGTTCACGTTCACCGAATACGCAATTCGCATAGAAATCCTTGGAATCTATGTCATCCCAAACAAAGGTTGAATGGGATCGTAAACAGTGCAAGTGGGTGTGTCTCTTTTATGATAGTTTCTGGTTCTAGTTGGCCTGAAAAATAACAACCCCGAAACTACTGGGCAGGCAGTATCATATGACAAATTATTTTTGCCCAAGTTTCAAGATTATATTTGCCATTTAGAAGTTCCAATGGGGGAACAAACCCTATTTCATGTAGTTGATCCTCCACCGCTTCGATGCCAGTGCCATCTAATTCGTGTACCCAGATTAAACCAAGATGAACTCTATCCACTTCAGTTTCGTCTGAACAGATAGCGAAGGGGATACGGTAACTGTTTACGATATTCGATGTTAGTCGAATTTCTTCGTCTAACTCCCGTTTTATCGCTGTATCAAGGGAGGCGGGGAGGTCTATAATCCCATTTTTGATTATTATGTCGCTAATATCCCAATGACCACCTACAGCAATAGCAATTTTGTTGTGTAGCCTAGTCTCGCCACCTTTCTTTGTGCGTTCATACGCCCACACTGAGCCTTGGTGAATGAATACAGAAATAGGTAATACTTGCCTGAAATCCTCGTCGTTTTCAAGGCGTTCACGCTGGCCAAGCATAAGATCCCCAAGGCTTAAATCATAGGTTGCTGTACCATTGCCTAAGTTAATTACGCGGTCCGATTTAATACATACAATATGTTCTTGGTGCTTCAACTGTGAGTCCTCAGGTTAAAAATTAAATAGATTCTAAGAGATAAGATGCAAATTACTCTCATAGACCTTTAAATTGGCAATACGCACTCAATACTTCGGATATAAGCTTTGCAATACGATCGAGGGGTATCGTTTTCCAGCGTTTCTTGAAAATCTAAAAGCTTTCTTTTTCCGACATTGACTCTCGAATGGCATGATATCATTTGTTATTAAAGGTCTCTGACCTAGATCTGATTTGCCGATAACGGCGCCCTGCAATTTGAGTATTTAGCGAAATAACAAAACCTAGTATTTCAAAGTGGCCAAATTCTCATATTTACGCCTACCGGAACTTGTCCGAGTTTATGGTTGTAGTGGTCGGCTTGTATTCGTTGAGCTTCTTATTGGCATCCGCAAGCTGTTCATTGAGATCTACAATAAGCGTGTTGGCTTCCAATAGTAAACCCGCTGCCACATCTCGCTGCCGTCTCAGGTCATTGATTAAGTCCTTGGTCTTTCTATTGCTCCGTCGTCTCTTGAGCATCTGCTGTCGTTCCGAGTCAGGGGCCTCCCCCTTGTGCATTTCAACATAGTGCTGAATCTCAGCGACAAGGGAAGGAAAACGTGACTTTCGTAACGCAGAAGGGTCGCAGTTCGCTTCTTTGGCCACATTGTTCTGACTAACTGTTGCCGTCCTGGCTAAAATCTCAGGATTGCCTTGTTTCAACCGATCAAAGGCAGCCCTAAAGCGCTGCTCCGCTGTTTGTTTAGCTTCTACTACTAATGACATCGAAGTATTCCTCCAATCCACGCTTTTCAGCTTCAAGCGAAAGTCGGAGCGGACTACCGACTGGTGCATCCAATAGGCGCTTCTCAAGGCTGGTCAGATACTTTTTGTTTGAATCTGCTTTATCTCTGTCGTACAGAGCGTAGACGCAAGGTTGACCTCCATCAGAGCCAGCACAATGAGAGATAGATTCATAGCCACCGTAGGAACATGCTTCTCTCTTAGTGCAACCACCAATCCGGGTACTACGGAAAGAAATCTCCCCTCTTTTTGCTGACTCAGAGAATCTCTTGGCATCGGATTCCGTGACTAGATTCACGACGATCATCTCCTTTCTTTTATCGCCATACGGCGACACGAAACGATCAGAAAGCAAGCCCTGGATTTCCTTGCCCATAACTTCGTACATCGAATTTAAGACCAAATCTCTTGCCTCATTGTTTAAACATAGCTTAGTGTGCTCTTTGCCGTAATACAAAGGCATTAGTCGGTTGCAGTGTTTCATCAGGTATTGCATAGACGAGTTTGAGAGTATGCCAGACGCGAACATATTCACAGCTCCGGTACGCCTAAGCTGATGCCATGCTAAGGGCCATGTCGAACCCACTTGGAATTCATCAAGGTTGAGTGTTGGCGTGACTAATTTGGCTATTTTGATATCTTCTTGTGTTATTTTAATTTTTTCCTTATCAAAGAGATTTGGAAAAGAGTCAAAAACATATTTGTAATATGGTATTTGTCTTCTTATGGTGTAACTCCTTGTTATATGACCTGGTGCCCAGGGTTCATAAGATCGACCATATAGATACGGATTCGCTTTATCTCGTTCCGTGGGAGAAACTACAGGGTTTTGCTCTGCGCATCTCATTCTCAAGCGTGCAACAGATGACATCGCGTCAATTGCGACCTGTACGCTCGGGCTAGTTGGCCAGCGAGCATCATTGTCTTGAACGGTTTTAGTCGTCTCTCCAATTAGGATAGGAATGCGACCGAGCTTCTCGTCATCTTCCCAGTCCAGGCAGCCCAAACGCAAGGATGAGGCCTCTTCAATGCGCATTAAACTGAAATTACATATATAAGCGAGTCCAGCAAATTGAATCAGAGACAAGTAGCTTGTCAATCTAGTAAGTCCTACGGAATTCGAACGCCCCACCCATCGACTTAGAAGGTCTGACAGACCGAACTTGTCTGCTGTATCGTCGAAATGACCATAGTGGATGCGCCCTTTCTCACTTGCTAGCTTTCTGTCTGCGATTACCCTAAATGGTGACTTTGAACTCAGTTTCTTTTCCGACATTAGAGCGGACAAAGATCCATAGTTTCTCGCGAAGGCATCTATACAGAAATGGAAGCACTTCTCGACTTGCTGTTGGTGCGCAATATATTCATTCAGACACTCATGCAAGCGGTTGACCTGGTAGGCCCATATGCGGGGAGGGATATACGCAGTTTGCTTTTTTGCATGTTGTTGCGGTTTGTTATTCACCAAGTCTTTAATGCCGTGCTGATCCAATAAAATAAATCCTAACTCTTGCCTCGCATCGAGTAGTCGGTGTAGCTCAGCCACTGTGCTGTCGTAACGGCTGGGCGCTAACGTCTTTGGCAATTTCTCTCTAACAGCCGAATAACGCATCAGGTCGCTGGCTAGAATGCCTTCGCGGCTGCACAGTGAAAAAATGGATCGGAAGGGTGTGAAGAATGCCGAAATCATTGAACGAACCGAGATAGGGCTTCGAGGACCCCATAGCTTCCATGTAACTAACAGGCGCAATAGATCTGCGTTCGCCTGGTCTATATGTGCAATACTAGAGGCTTTGTTGTTGGGGCCATCGCCGAAATTCAGGCAAACCGGTGCACCTACCCACAAATCAAAGCGCCAGATTGGGTCTCCCCATCGAGAAACGGGATTGCCTTGTGCATCCTCCACTACGACCCAGTCGCGAGGAGGTGGGAAGCTTGGAGGACGGTAGCTTCGTGATGACGGCGTCACCAATGGCGTATCAATTGCAAGTCCAAACTGTTCCAGTGGAATCATGTTAAATACTTGCCTCTATTGATTGAATAAGGTTTGACCAAGAGGGATGGTATTCACCTTCCTCTATGCGTGACAACGATTCATCGACCCAGCTTTTCCTGGTTGGATTCGAGTTCTTGAACCAGTGCAGTTTGTCAGACAGGCGCTCAATTGAGAAGAGTGCGGGGTGAGCTGGCCAGTTCTTTCTTTGTGGCGGATGATAATTAGCCAATTCAAGACTTTTTAAGTATCTGAAACTTGATATTGACCAAACATAATCGAGACTATCGATATCTCGATGATGCTCGCACCACAGACAACCGGAGGGTCGGGCGCAGTCTGGCTGTGTTGCCCCGTGCGGAATGATATCCACAGGCAGTGGTAAACCATTACAAACACCCGGGGACGGTGGATTCATAACAGGGTCGGCGGACTGCCAGAATCGCATTACTTCTGTCATTGCTCTATGAAGGCTCGGTTCTTCGTAAACACGAACTAATGTTTGTTTTGAGTGTTGCGCCATCTCCGCTGTCATGTCGTCATCGCCAGAGCGCCTCAGGAGCCAATTGATGCGAGTTTTGCGTAAATGACTTGGCAAAATAAATTGCATCTCAAGTTTCTTGCAGGTTTGTCTGATACGACCAAAATTAGGCGCCTTATCCTCAGCACGCCCCCCTTTGCGAATAAGCGGGAATAATGCTCCGTCTGAGTCATTTGGGAAAACAGCGTTCCGCCAAGCCAAATAGCGTTCAAATATAGCTTTGTATTCTGCATATATTTCTGTAAACATCCCTTAATTAGTGCCAACAGTTTTTAGAGGCCAAGGGTTCATTTTTCAGCCGAGCATATTCTGCTGGCGGAATGTCATTCAGTGACTCATGCGGCCGTTCTTCATTGTATTCTGTCAGCCATTGTTCTGTGATATTCCGAACTTCCGTCAGATTCCGGAAGACGTAAAAATCTAATACCTCGTTCCGATAGGTTCGATTGAACCGTTCAACATATGAGTTTTGCGTTGGTTTTCCTGGCGAAATAAATTCCAGGTGCACATTGTTTTCCTCTGCCCATTCGGCCAGTGCGACCGAGATGAACTCAGGGCCATTATCCAGTCTGACCTGCTCCGGATATCCGCGCCAAGCAGCCAGTCGATCCAGCGTGCGGATCACTCGTGCGGCTGGCAGATTCAGATCGATCTCGATGGCCAGAGCCTCACGGTTGAAGTCATCGACCACATTGAAGGTGCGAAATCGCCGCCCGCAGTACAGTGCATCGCTCATAAAATCAACCGACCAACTCTGGTTCAACGACTGCGGTACTGACAGCTGTTTCGGGTTGCGACTGGGTAGTCGTCGTTTGCCGCGTCGTCGCATGTTAAGCTTCAAAGCGCAGTACACTCGGTGTAATCGCTTGTGGTTCCATTGATGGCCCTCTCGCCTCAGTACGTGATACAGCTTTCTGAATCCGTAGCGTGGATAGCGTTCAACCGCCGACAGCAATGTTTCGATCACCTCGTCGTCCCTGTGGGTATCTGGCTGGTAATCGTACGTCGAGCGGCTCAGTCGCAGTGCTTTGCAGCTGCGCCGAACGCTGAGCCCATGCTCACTTACCAGATAATCGACAATACTGCGTTTCTCTGCCGGCGCTAGAGCTTTTTTTCAATGACGTCCTTCAGGGCAGTGTTCTCAAGCGCCATATCGGCATACATTCGCTTGAGCTTGGCGTTTTCCTCCTCCAGGGCTTTCAGCCGTCGGATGTCGGAGGCTTCCATACCACCATACTTCGATTTCCAGTTGTAGTACGTGGCATCGGAGATGCCATGCTCGCGGCAGACATCCTTGACCATCCTACCGCCTTCGACCTCCTTGAGGATCTTGATAATCTGGTGCTCGCTGAATTTCGTTTTTCGCATTTTCGGTTCTCCGTGGTTAACTACTATTATCCACAAGAACCTCTAAAAATCACTGGCCCAATTTTAGGGGAGGTTTACA
>NZ_LWHM01000005.1 GCF_001642735.1 Pseudohongiella nitratireducens
GTCCTCGTTTTATCGGGTGCTCAAAGAAAAAGGACAGCTACACCACAGAGGCAAGGCACATGCGCCGCAACGTAAAACGGCACTGAGCACACATATTGCCAGAGCGCCGTGCCAGGTGTGGGTTTGGGATATAACCTATCTCGCCTCCCAGGTCCGTGGTCAGTTTTTCTACTTGTACATGTTCATGGACGTGTACAGCCGGAAAATCGTTGGCTACGAGGTGTATGAGGTGGAATGCGGTGAGCATGCGGCAGCACTATTGCAGCGCTCACTTTTAAGTGAGCAGTGCTTTAACACGCCGCTGGTTCTGCACTCCGACAATGGTTCGCCAATGAAGTCTCAGACACTGAAAATAAAACTGGAAGAGCTAGGCGTGATGCCATCGTACAGCCGGCCGCGAGTGAGCAACGACAATGCTTATGCAGAGTCGGTGTTCCGAACATTGAAATACCGACCACAGTGGCCGTCAAACGGGTTTGTGGATCTGACAGCAGCCAGGCAATGGGTTGAACGGTTTATCTACTGGTACAACCATGAACACAAGCACAGCAAGATCCGGTTTGTGACACCGCAGCAGCGGCACAGTGGTCAGGATCAGACGATACTGAACAATCGTAAAGAGATCCTGGAGCGAGCAAAACTGAATACGCCGTCACGTTGGGGTAGTCGACCAACCAGGAACTGTACGCCGGTCGGAGCAGTGTGTTTGAATCCGGAAAGAGACGATCAGATTATCAGTGCGGAGAAACAGGCCGCGTGAAGAAAAAGGTGTCAACTATCTTGAAAAACACCGCGGTGCAGCAAGGCAATGTCATACTGTTGTTCCAGCTTCTGAATCTGCTGGCTGATGGCCGATGTACTGAGGTTCAGTTGTTTGCTGGCGCCTGACATGGATCCGCAATCCACGGTGATGACAAACGCTTCCATGCTTCGATACAGCGGGTTCATGCTTGCTACCTGTGAGTGAAATCAGTAACGCCAATGTGGAGTAATAGTATACAAGGCATTGTAACGAAAATGATTCTCAATAGCGACTGGTCTTGTTTTGTATCATTGCCTCTTCTTTGCTCGGTCCAACTCTTCTCTTGCCTCTTTGATACTTTTCAAACAATCAGGTCGTAAAGATGGATACTCTTTATCCATAACAGACATTTCAGCAGCACTCACAAGCTGTTCAAGCTGAGACTCTTCCGTCAGCCTTTGTTCAATAATTTCAACAGTTTGATCTGCAGAAAACGCGGCCTCCAGCCTCTGCAAAAAGTGCTGGCCCGTTTGCCGGTCAGGATCGGGGGCTGAGGGCAAATCATCACTGGCCCGGATTGCCTTTTCTGCGGATTGCGCCAGAACCTGCCGTTTTTCTGCAATCTGCACAAACAGCTCTTTAACGGTGTCATCACTGACAAACTCGGCAGCGTCTCGATAATCGTCGGCACTGGCCATAAGCGCAACGTGTAAGTCGTCCAGTGCAACCTGTAAATCACTACGCAGTACACTCATATTCATTTTCCTTTTTTCAGGGTCTGTTATCGACCCTGGCAAATTCTACTGCCTCTATTCGACCATAGAGATTGGTTTGGGGGCCAGGATTTCGAGTGCTTTGGGTAGCACACGAAAATGCGCCGGTGTGTTGGTTACCGGTTCGCCATCAGCATGAATTGCCATCACTTTACGCCCGGTAGACACGTTAATGCTCTCGGCCTGAAGGTTAAACACTCGCGCGTTGTACCGTTGTCGGCCGTCACGTAACAATGGCGCTAACGTCAACAGGTCCCATACCGTCTGCGGGCGCAAACTGTACAATGATAATTTGCCATCATTGATGCGTTTCTTTTCATCAATGACATTACCACCACCATAATAGCGTCCGTTACCAATTGCGATTTGGATAGAACGCTGACGATGAGGGACACCATCGGCAGTGATAGTGACTTTAAATTGCTTGATTCGGGCTATTGCGGCGAAAAACGCCTTCAGATAGCTAAATACGCCCCACTGCTTTTTAACGTCGTCGGTTAACTCTTCAGTCACCTTGACGCCCAACCCCAGGTGCGCGACGTTAAAAAAGTAGTTGTCGTTAACCATACCCAGGTCAATCCACTGACGCTCACCCGATACGATGGCGTCAAAGGCTTCTTCAAGCCCATTGCAAAGCCCTAATGAACGCGCCAGATCGTTGGCCGTGCCCAGGGGCAATATGGCCAGCAACAAACCACACTCATGAAGCGTTCCAGCCATCGAACTGATTGTGCCATCGCCGCCGCCGACAATCACCAAATCCAGATGGTCTTTACGCTCCAAAACCGCCCGGCGGCTATCTTCGGGGGTATTTGACAGCAATCGCTCAATCGCAATGCCAGCTTGCTCTAATTGTGCAATTCCCTCGTCCAATTGTACGCCGACATCCTGGCGGGCTTTGGGATTAATGATCAGCAGAGCTTGACGTATTTTTGTAGAATTCATTCGGCCTATACTTTCCCTGTTTGCTCATTGGGCGCTGTGCGGTCCCGCTGCGAGCACGTCAGAGGGCAAATGTACACTAACACACTCCCAACTCACTCACACCGTGCTTCCATTGAACACCAGTTTCATTAAATCGGGGTGCTTAAATTCGTAGTTTAACAACTGCTTTACTTTATGATTGCTGATTATCTTGCCAACACTGGCATTCGATTCCCCAAATTCTGGCGGCGTGTTGTCTATCAGATTCGCTGCACGAGTATAAAACTCCCTTTTGCCAGGGTGCGTGTCAGCACAACAATTGAAAATCTCGTCCCAAATTTGCTGCTCAACAATTTCCCTGAGAATCCCAACACAGTCATCTCGATGAATCAGGTTAACGGGCGCATCTGGATTCTGAACGACACGTTTTGATTTAAAAAAATTCCCCGGGTGTCGACGATAACCGATGAGCCCGCCAAACCTGACGATAGTGGTTTCAGTGCCACGGCAGTGCTGGAACAAACTCTCAATTTCTAACAACGGGCTTTCTTTGTAATATTCAGTATCAGACTCAGTCATTATTCTCTTACTGTTTTCATAAACAGAAGTGGAACTCACAAAGATGATTTTCTGGATATTGGAAGCCTCAATCCTGGCGACGAGATTAGAAAAACCATCAATGTTTTTTGAAGTGATATTAACGATCAGGATATCAGATTGAAGAAAGTCTTTAACGCTGTCGGTCAACGTGTCAATGTTGACGATGAATGGCTTGGCGCCAATCGATGCCAGGTCCGTGATGCGATTCTCTGAGGTTGTTGAAGCCTTGACTTCATACCCTGCTTTGATGAAATCCTGGGCTAATGGCAAGCCAAGCCATCCGGTGCCTAGTATGCTTATGGTGTTCAATTCATATCCTTAATTTTATGACAAATCTGGTCGAGCCTGTAAGCAGAGAATGAGAAACCGCCAATACCAGACTTGGGTGCATCCCCTGATTTAAACGGACTCAGTGACATATTGATTCCTTCCGCATTGAATAGTTTGGCAGCTTTCGCTGCGGGCTCAGGGACAATCGACAGAAGTTGGTTATAGCACGCGACTAGATTTCGATTGACATCAAGTATATGTGTTTCGATAGACATTATGCCTCCCTGGGCAATGCAATTCCACGTAGCGCATAACGCCGCTGTAGGAGTCGGCAACGCAATTGTCGTCCGAGCTCGCAGAGAGACTTGACGGCCTGGTTATGCAGCACCCAGATGGAAAGTCGGCAGCACTGATGAATTTCTGGGGCTGACCCCGGAAGAGGCTGCGTACATTGAGATGAAACTTGCGCTAAGCCATAACCTGAGGCCGCACAGACTCCACAACAAGTTGAGTCAGATCGAATTAGCTAAAATGGTTCACTCCAGCCAGTCACGAATAGCGAGAATGGAAGCTGGCGAGCCTCACGCAGCAACCAATTTCTTAACCTGAAGCTCACCTCTATGTTGCTCGGCATGCCAAAGTTCGTATTGGGACTGTTGGTTGAGCCAGCTTTCAGCTGACGTATTGAATGCGATGGAAAGTCGCACAGCCATTTCTGGACTGACTCCGGCGCGACCGTTGAGAATTGCGCTGAGAGTCTTCCTGCTGACGCCGAGCGCCTCAGCCGCATCCGTCACAGAGATGCTTAACGGCTCAAGGCACAGTTCTTTAATGATCTCATCCTGGATGAGGAGGATTGTGCATTAACATGATGATACCTCAATGATAATCTTCATAATTGACGGCCTCAGCATCTTCACCGTGAAAAACAAATGTGACTCGCCAGTTCCCGCTTACCATTACTGACCAAGTGCCGGAACGGTTGCCAGTGAGTTCATGTGGCCGAAGCCCTGGCAGATCCATATCCGGCGGCCATCAGCCGCGTACTGCTGCGACTTGTGTACGCCCAGCATGGGCAGACCCGCGAGGGGCTGTCTGCGTCGAGCTAGATCACTGGATTCGGCGCAAAGTGCGGACGGCCTATTGGCGACAGTGGCGAAGGCCGCGCACCAAAGCAAGAAACTTGATGGCCCGAGGTGTAAGGGTGCAAGCCGCCGTTGCGTGTGGAACTACCAGCAAAGGGCCATGGCGTAGCTCGAAGACTCCAGGGATTAATCAGGTTCTATCTGATGGCTATTTAAAATCCAAAGGGTTGTTCGCGCTGCGTGATGACTGGGTCAAGCTTCATTGTACTAAGTGAAACGCCCTGTGCGGATCCGCATGCAGGGTGTTGTGGGGGCTGAGGGTTAGATACCCTCGGCTATCCGATTAGCCGAACTCCATAGCAGTATACCAGCGGAGTCACCAATTATTATGTTCCTGCCACGTCCGTAGCCATCGCGATAAAAATCACTGTAACACCACTTATTAAGCATACCCCAGACGCTGCACCTAAGGCCCACATTCCGAACAGGCTCAAAAAAAGCGCACCGCCCAGCCCACCGACAAAGAAGGCAATCAGCACAGACAGCAACAGGCCGAACTTCCAGCTCTTAACTTCACGCCCCTGAAGCCGATTGCCGAGCAACGCTCCCAGATCGGTGACTATTCCAGTAACATGAGTCGTGCGCAGTGTCAGACCGCGATAACTGCTCGCCATTGCATTTTGTAACCCGCAAGCCGTTGCCGCGATCGGGATTGCTGCATTCAAGCCCTTTAATGCTAGAAACATTGTCACGAACAGCAACGCGCCTTCAATCAGCAAGATCGCACCGTAGCGACGCCTCATTCTGAATAAGGTGTCACGTAGAATAATCCCGGATACCAAGGCACCACTGAAAAAACCGGTCACAATGGAAGTGACCAGTAAAAGATCTTTGAAGTCGACATCGGATAAAACAATACCAAGATGTGATACGGCACCGCTCATATGGCTTACAGGCACCGCAAAAAAGCTAAGCATAACTACATTCACATAGCCTGCGACCAGGGAAAGTAGGGCCGCTCCGAAGAACACCCAGATCCGGCTCTGTTGCATGAAGTCATCATGCTTCTGCTCAACCTCAAAAAATGGCATTAAAAAATTCCTGTCGTATAGTGCCAGCAACAGCCCGACTCACGAATAAAAGCCCTATCAGATATGGTGGCTAGCGTCCGTATTCACGCGCCAGCGCAGCTGGTCGCGTGCAATTGATGGTTAGGGTGGGTTGACAAGCACCCATCTGGAAACCATAATGGAACCGATATGCAACCATATGAGGCTTGAGCATGGCCAATGTTACCTTTAAAAACATACCCGATGACCTATACGAGCAACTGAAGCAGGCCGCCAATGCGCACCATAGAAGCGTAAACAGCGAACTGATTTATTGCTTGGAAAGGACATATAAACCAACCCAGTTCTCTGCAGCCGAGCTTGCCAGCAAAGCAGCCGAGCTTCGCAGCCACGTAACAGTAGCAAGACTGGATATTGACGAAATCAATGAGGCCAAGAACCAGGGCAGAGAATGATTGTAGCGGACACTAACACCATCGCATATCTGTACCTGCCAACGGCACAAACAGATGATGTAGTCTCGTTGCTGCACCAAGATCCTCATTGGGTTGCGCCTTTGCTGTGGCGAAGCGAATTCCGAAACGTACTGGCGTTGTACATTAAAAAGGGCATTATTGATGTAAGCACCGCAATTGCTATGCAATCACAGGCGGAACAGCAGCTTGCCGATAACGAATACACCGTTAACTCCATAGACGTGCTGGCACTTGCTTCTGACAGCGGCTGCTCAGCTTATGACTGCGAATTCATATCGCTGGCAAATTCATTGAGTTTAAAATTGATTACGGGCGATAAAAAACTAATTCAAATTTTCCCACAAGTCGCAATGACTGCCGGGGATTACTTACGAATTGAACCCTAACAGTCTGTTAAGGAGGTCTGCGACCTCCTAATTATTATTAGCAGGTTACCTCATAATCTTTTATTAGTTAAAGTGTTTATAGGTAACCGCTTGAAATGTATGTAATAATTAACTCTTCCTGGATGGCTTTGAAATTATTCATGTCAATACCTTCTCAGCAGCCTGCTAAGCTATCCATAGACGCCTAGCACCAGGGAGGGTTGCCACGTCATGTCGAAATCACCGTTCCTACAGTCGATCTCAGATCACATGCGCACGCGCGGCTATAGCAAACGTACCATTGAAACTTATACTTACTGGATAAAGCATTTCATACTGTTTTGCGATAAACAACATCCTGACAGGTTAAGTGAAACTGATGTAGAGCGTTTTTTGACGTATTTGGCGGTCAGGCGCCATGTATCACCGGGTACCCAGGATCATGTTTGGGAAATAAGGCAAGCGTCGTTTGGTGACACTGGTTATACGAGCCGCAAAGCAGGCTGACATCCGCAAAGAGGTAATGTGTCCCACGCTGCGCGAGGTGTCAGAAGCCCATTGAGTTCGCTTTGGTGTCAGTCAGACAGGTAATATTCCACACTCACTCCCACCCCCGAATTTTCTTCAGGTGGGGGTTGTTGCGGTCTCGATCGGCGATACTGAACTGGCCTTGAGACGCCTGTTTGATCTTGCCCAGTTGGCTGCCTGAGTCGTCGGCAAATTTCAGGGCGGCGGTGCGGGCTTCCTTGATGGCCTCCTCGATCATGGTGGGTTTGACGTCATTCAGCCAGGCCGCGAACGGTGACCGTGCGTTCATAGTCCTTAACTGCCAGGGTATAATGACCGGCTACCCATGCCAGACCCAACAGGCCAAGAAACAGGGATGTACCTATTATCAAGGCGCTTGAACGTTGCACTGAGCTCATCGTGTTTAACCACAACTATGTTGAAAGGATGGTGGCAGTTTAGTCGTGCATTGCTGACTGGCAGCTGAACGCGACTGGAAAATTCGCTCAGAGGTGTCGGGCTCTTACAACCGATGCTGCCGGGTAAACTCAGTAAACACCTCTGCCACCCGCTCAATATCGGCATCACTGATATCCAGATGCGTCACCAGCCGAATATGATCACGACCCAGGCAGTCTGCCATGACACCATGCTTTTCCAGCCAGTCTGACAGGGCCTTGCGCGGCAGGTTCTCGGCTTCCAGAAAAATCATATTGGTTTGAGGGGGTGTCAGGGAGTAGCCGTTGTCTTTGAGTTGTTCGGCCAGCCAGGCAGCGCGACGATGATCATCGGCCAGTCTGTCGATATGGTGTTCCAGGGCGTAGAGGCCGGCTGCTGCCAGTATGCCAGCCTGACGCATGCCACCGCCGGTCACTTTGCGCCAACGCCTGGCATTGGTAATGAACTCATGGTTGCCCAGCAACACCGAGCCCACAGGAGCGCCCAATCCTTTGGACAGGCAGATAGAAACAGAATCAACCGGACGGGTGTAATCGGCAAGCCCGCAGCCGGTTTTAACCACGGCATTAAACAGTCTGGCGCCGTCCAGGTGCAGGCCGATGTTGTGGTCCTCACAAAACTCGCTGGCCTGGCGAATGTAGTCCGGCGATAGCACTTTGCCGTGTACGGTGTTTTCCAGCGCCAGCAAACGGGTCCGGGCAAAGTGAAAGTCGTCCGGTTTGATCAGCGCTTCAACCTGCTCAAGATCCAGTTCGCCGGAGGCTTGCATCAGCATCGGTTGTGGTTGAATGCCGCCCAGTACGGCTGCGCCGCCGCCTTCGTAGCGATAGGTGTGCGCATCCTGGCCGACAATGTATTCATCGCCGCGCTGACAGTGTGAGAGCAGAGCCACCAGGTTGGACTGGGTGCCTGAAGGCAGAAAGAGTCCGGCTGCCTTGCCACTCATCTCTGCCAGCCTGGATTCCAGTTGTATCACCGTCGGGTCTTCCCCCCAGACGTCATCGCCTACGGCTGCCTGGTACATGGCATCACGCATGGCTTTGCCAGGGCGGGTGACGGTGTCACTGCGCAGGTCAATTACTGAGTTGCTCATAGTGTTTACACACTCCGATAGGCTAAGATTGATGCTTTCATGGTATCAGTCCGCTAATCATGTAGGAATGCAATCTGGTAATGCAGTGACGGGATACCATACTGGGAGGTCGTGCCGTAAAGCGATAGCTGGGAATAATGACTAACAATAATCACAACAAAAGGCTGCTGTTGCTCGGTGCCGGACATGCGCACATGGTGGCGATTCGGCAGTGGCTGGAGCAGGGGACTGTGTTGCCCAAAGACACTATCCTGATCAATCCAGAGCCCGAAGCCTGGTATTCGGGCATGATGCCGGGGCTGATAGCGGGTCGGTTTGCTCGCGAAGACTGTCTGATTGAACTGGAACCGTTGTGTCAGCAGTTGGGCATACAGTTGCAACTGCGACGAGTCGTGTCACTGGATATCCAGTCGCAATGTGTCTGGTTTCGTGATGGGGGCAACTTGCCATTCAGCCTGCTATCCATCAATTCCGGCTCTGTCACTCATGCACTGCCCTCGGATGGCTCTATCGCGTTGTTGCCAGTAAAGCCGTTTGCTGACTTCTACCGTCGCTGGCAGACCTGGCGTCAGGATAATCCTCAGGCAACCGATGTGGCGATTGTCGGTGGCGGGGCTGCTGCTGTTGAAATTGCCCTGGCGGTTTCTGCGAATTCACAACTACATGGTCTCACAGTTACGGTATATGTTGACCGGGATGTGTTGGCAGGTTTCCCCGCTAATGTTTCAGGTAGAGTGCAAAAATTACTTGGACGTCGTGGCGTTAAGATCCAGCCACAGGCTCGTGTCGGTTATATTGAAAATGGCATGCTGTATCGTTCCGATAATAACCGTATTGCCAGTGCTGATGTCGTTATTGCAGCAACCGGATCTGCCGCTTTGTCCTGGTATCATAATTCACAACTGAGCACAGATAGCGATGGTTTCATTCTTGTTGAACCGACACTTCAGGCAATCAGGCAGAGCAATATTTTTGTCAGTGGTGATGCCTGCAGCCTGGCCAATAATCCGCGCTCAGGTGTTTATGCGGTGAGACATGGTGACGTACTGGCCAGGAATATTCCGGCACAACTGCAAGGCAATCCCCTGCAGAATTTTTACCCGCAAACGAAAGCGCTGGCGTTATTGTCCACGGGTAATGGCGGCGCTGTTGCCCGCTATGGGACCTCTGGTGCCAGTCACCCCTTGCTACGGCCGATACTGGGACTCTGGAAGGATCAGCTGGATAAAAGCTACATCCGGGATCATTCTGTCAACGGCGCCTACCGGTAAGCGCCAGGCGAATTGCACGATACTGTTACTGCAAATCCATCTACGGCAAACCCATCGCCTTAAGCGCGCCAGCCAGCCGAGCGGCAGACAAGGCCACTCGTTGCAGTGAAATCTCTTGCATGCGATTGCGGTAATCATCTTCGATGCTGACAGTCACTTCATCCGTGTTGGCAGGGGTTTCAAGCACCTGGTTCTTGATGGGGGCTGTGTATACATCAGCATGCAGGAACTCCCGGCTCTCCAGCAACCATGTGCCGGGTATGAATCCCTGAGCAGACGGTTGCGGATCAAGTTGCTCGAATACAGATAACAGTTGCTCCCAGCTGCTTCCCCGTAATGCCTGGTCCCAAAGTGAATGCAGGTTACCCCGCGTTGCCAGCCTGACCATGTTGCCGCCCCTGTCTCCTTCAGGGAAATGTGTTCCGTGATAGGAGGCGCCGGCATGCAATGGCTGGTGAATATCGGCGCCGAGGTGTAAATACCAGCACAGTGCAATGGCCAACTCAGCCTGCTGTTGCGCATTGGCACTGTCTAGTGGTTGCTTTAGTATTGACTCAGAGGTGATCAGAGCTGTCAGCACGTTGTCACTGAGTCTGCTCTCGCGGATGCGGCTGTCGCTCGGACCATTGATGTCTGGCAAGAAGGTACCGTCCAGATAAACGTTACCTTGCAGAGGCACATCAGCGCGCACCCAGCGGCCATCGATCCAGTGCCAGTTCGGGTGGTTGAACTGAGCTCTGGCCGCATCCGGAATACCACGTGCTATATCTGGCCAGTATCCTGCTCTGGCAAACAGCCAGCGCTGCTGATCTTTATTATCAGCGTCACGCAACCGTTCAGGCATAGCCGATAAAAAGTCTTCTGCAAAGCGTGGGTGGTGGCGCAAGACTGCAACCCAATAATCCTGCTCCTGCTCCGTTAATTGGTCAAACACCAGCGCCGCTGATCGCTCATGACCCAACGCGTCCCAGCTATGTGCGGGTGCCGATAACAGAAACGTCAGTGCCATGATGCAGAGGGCGGGTAACGCTTTCAGAAAACATGCCTGGTACTGACAGCGAGCGGGAGAGGGTCTGGGTGTTAAGTGAGCGAACATAGATAATAAGTTCCGGCAACAGGTATGGCCTGTCGTATTAACAGGTTTACAGGATATGGTATTTCGGCAACGTTGTCGGTATTGTGACGAGGGTTTCAGGCAAAAAAAAGCCCACGCCGGGGGGCGGCGTGGGCGAGGTCACCCATCAATGGAAAAGGGGAGAGTCAGTTCCATTTGAGTCTGCTGATGTTGAGATCAGCCACTCACTTTAGTAAATGCATTTGCCGTGCCAGTTTTTTCTGAGGAAGTAAAAATATATAAATAACTGACAACGTGTTGTCATTAAATGCTGTTTTGAGCGCATGTGGCTGCTATTACCACGTCAATTAAACGCTATCGTTGCAAAATACTCCTGGCTTTTCCGTCGACAGGAACCGTTATTGTTAAAATGACATTACAAAAAAGCCAGCCGACGAACATTTCAGCTTAAAAATGGCGCAGATATCACCTTGTTTGCACAGCACTGGTGCAAATCATTTGGAGGACAGACATGTCACTGACACCTTTCCATTTAGCCATTCCTGTTCATGACCTCGTGGCCGCCCGAAACTTTTATGGGGGCACCATGGGACTGGCGGAAGGGCGCAGTTCAGATTGCTGGATTGACTACAATCTGTTCGGGCATCAACTGGTGGTCCACCAGGTTGAGCTGGGTAAGCAGGCAGAAAAAGGCAATGCGACCCATACCCCAGAGGCAGGGCGCAATGCCGTCGACGGACATGATGTGCCTGTGCCACATTTTGGTGTCGTGTTGGAAATGCAAGCCTGGCAGCAATTAGCAACAAGGCTAAAGAACGAAGGGGTAAGCTTTGCCATCGAACCTTACATTCGCTTTCAGGGGCAACCCGGCGAGCAGGCGACTCTGTTTTTTTATGACCCTTCTGGCAATGCCCTGGAGTTCAAAGCGTTCCGGGATATTGAATCTCAATTGTTTGCCAAGTAACGGCAGGTCCGAACCGGGTCAATAATGAAATCCGGTGAGCCTTACAGCTGCAGATATAAATCAGGTAAGGCCCACCAGGTTTCAAGCTCTGCACGGATGAATTATAGAGATCAACTTTGCATAAATATGGGAGAAATTGTGAGGTTCATCTGTTGTGACTTGATTCAAATGTCAAGATAAGCGCTAATTATGCGCTGGCTAAATCTATTGGGGTTAATGCGTTGTGCTACGTCTAGGTATCACTGGTAAGTTGTTCTTTGGTCTGTTGGCTACCAGTTCGCTGGTGGCACTGGCATTGGCTTTTGCAGTGCAGATTAACTTTACCCGCGGCTTTTTGGGGTATCTGAACGAACAGGAACTGCAACGGGTTGAGCGTCTGGCTCCATTGCTGGCGCAGGCTTATGTTGAAAACGACGAAAACTGGGAGTTCCTGCAAGGCCGCAACCGGGGCAACTGGTATGACATGATTCGCATGGTTGATGTGAATGTCATGGAAAACGAAGAAGAGCGGCTGGGTCCGGCCGACGAAACCCTGATGGGGATTAACTTCCGTCTGAGCCTGGTCGATGAAAACCGGGAACGCATCGTGGGTGCCTCCAGCAGTACCATTCCTGATGCGACATTAAGACCCATTATTGTTGATGACAGAATCGTCGCCTATGTAGCGTTGCTGCCATTTACCCAGGTCAGTACGGATGCGGCCAGAACCTTCGAGCGTCAGCAGCGCATCAGTACCTGGATCATTAGCATACTTTCCATCCTTGTCGCGGCAGTTGTGGCTATCATACTGGCACGAACCCTAATGTCGCCGGTTCGGAAAATTGCTGGAGCAACACGTGAACTTGCAGCCGGGAACTTTGATCAACGCATCAAGGTATCTTCCCGTGACGAGTTGGGTCGTTTGGCCGATGATTTTAATCTTCTGGCACTTTCGCTAAAACGCAATGAGCAGCTTCGCCGTAACTTCATGGCGGATGTCTCGCATGAGCTTCGAACGCCGTTGTCTGTTCTGAAAGGTGAAATGGAAGCGATGGAAGATGGTATGCGTGAATTGTCCGTCGATAACATCAGAGCCTTGCAATCTGAAGTCACTTCGCTGAACAAACTGGTCAATGACCTGTATGACCTTTCGCTGGCTGATATCGGGGCACTGACTTACCGAAAACACGAGATCAACCTGAAGCAATTATTGGAACAAGTGCTTTCGCAGTATCAGCATCGGGTTGAGCTGGCTGGATTGATCCTCTTATTTGAAGCCGGCGATGCGGATTACACAGTGCTGGCGGACCCGGACAGATTGAAACAGTTATTTATTAACTTACTGGAAAACGCTATCCGCTACACGGATGTCAAAGGGCGCATTCTGGTGACAATGAAGCGGGAGAGCGGGGATGTTGTTATCCAGTTGGAAGACTCTGCTCCTGGTGTGACTGATGAACAGCTGCAGCAGTTATTTGACCGGATGTACCGGGTTGAGTCGTCACGAAGCCGGAATAATGGCGGGGCTGGCCTTGGGCTGGCGATATGCCGGAAAATCGTTGAAGGTCATGACGGTGAGATCAGTGCCGGTCATAGCAGCCTGGGCGGGATCTATATGCGAGTGGCGCTTCCTGCTACCTTGAGTTGAATGTAGGCATCTTCGTCTCAAAAAAGACCAATAAACGCTGTCAGAGTCTAATGATAAAACACGTAAACAGGGAAAGGCCTCATGTCAGTTAGCGAACACAAAGCCCGGGTTCTGGTTGTAGAAGACGAGCCGCGATTGAACCAACTGGCAGTGGATTATTTAAGCTCGGCAGGCTACTTCGTTGATAGCCTCAAAACCGGTGATGAAGCCGTCGAACAAATCCGTCGGGATTCACCTGATCTGGTTGTGCTGGATTTAATGTTGCCGGGAAAAGACGGGCTGGATATTTGTCGGGAGGTGCGTCAGTTTAGTGATGTTGCCATCATTATGGTAACAGCGAGGGTTGAAGAAATTGACCGGCTGCTGGGGCTGGAACTGGGGGCCGATGATTATCTGTGCAAGCCTTTCAGCCCACGTGAACTTGTTTCACGTGCCAAGGCAATATTGCGTCGCGTGAAAAGGCATAGTGAAGAGACCGATACTGGCAGTACTCAAGCATCAAGTGATGCGTTGCAAATTGATGAGAACCGCTACAGTGTTTCATTAATGGGACGTGAGCTGGCGCTGACACCGGTCGAAATGCGGCTGCTTAAGACGCTGGCAGATCAGCCCGGCCGGGTTTTCTCGCGTGATCAATTACTCGACCATGCCTATATTGATAACCGGGTGGTGACTGATCGTGCGGTCGATAGTCATATCCGGAATCTGCGCCGCAAGCTGGAGCAGGCATACCCAGACCAGACATTGATCCGTTCCGTGTATGGGGTAGGTTATAAATACGAGCCGAAATGATTCGGCATAAAAAAGGCCACCTGCAAAGGTGGCCTTTAATCAGTTTGCGCATGTTCTGGCTATGGATCCCGCCAGAGCATAACGATGTCCCGTCAGGCGCCGCTTAGAAAACTTCAAACAATCCTGCTGCACCCATGCCGCCACCCACACACATGGTGCTGACAACGTATTTGGCGCCGCGTCGCTTACCTTCGATCAGGGCGTGTGCGACCATGCGTGCGCCACTCATGCCATAAGGGTGGCCGATGGAAATCGCGCCGCCATTGACGTTCAGCAATTCATCAGGGATGCCCAGTTTATCGCGGCAGTACAGTACCTGCACGGCAAAGGCTTCGTTCAGTTCCCATAGGCCGATATCGTCCATACTCAGGCCAAAGCGCTTAAGCAGTTTGGGAATGGCATAGATAGGACCGATACCCATTTCATCCGGTTCACAGCCAGCAACGGCCATGCCACGGTAGGCGCCCAGGGGAGACAGACCCTGCTGTTCGGCCAGTTTGCTATCCATCAGCACACTGGCAGAAGCGCCATCAGAAAGCTGACTGGCATTGCCCGCCGTGATGAAGCCGCCTTCGATAACAGGTTTCAGACTGGCCAGCCCTTCGGCATTGGTCTCGGGACGGTTACCTTCATCTTTTTCCAGCTTCACGGTTTGCTCAGACTGTTCGCCCGTTTCCTTGTTGACGACGATCTTGACCGACTCCATCGGTACAATTTCATCATTAAACTTGCCTGCCGCCTGTGCTGCCGCTGTGCGCTGCTGGCTTTGCAGAGCATAGGCGTCCTGGTCTTCACGGCTGATGTTGTATCGGTTGGCGACCACCTCAGCTGTTTGCAGCATTGGCATATAGGCATGCTGAGATTTGGCGATAACATTCGCATCGGCAGTGCGGAACTTGTTGCGATGGTCATTCTGCACCAGGCTGATGGACTCCAGACCTGCGCCAACCACAATGTCCATATTATCAGTAATGATCTGTTTGGCAGCTGTACAGATTGCCATCATGCCAGAGGCACATTGCCGGTCCATGCTCATGCCGGCAACCGTATTGGGTAATCCGGCCGCAACAGAGGCCAGACGACCAATATTGTATCCGGTCGTGCCTTGCTGGACTGCACAGCCCATGACCACATCGTCGATTAGTGCTGCATCGATACCCGCGCGAGCGACCGCCTCCCGGATGGCGTGACCGCCCAGAGTGGGGCCGTCCGTATTATTGAATGCGCCACGATAGGCTTTGCCAATTGGAGTTCTTGCCGTGGAAACAATAACCGCTTCTCTCATGATGAATCCTTTAACTGACCTTGTTGGTTACAAAACTGAGCGTTTGTTCGGTATGGCAGTGTAACGGATTTGTCTGCCTTTGCCCACACAACTGAACTGATTCAGTTCGGCGCTGGTCGCGCTCCTTGCTCCAGCCAATACCGTACTTAAACTGACATCAGTTTATGGCTGCAGCAACTCATACGTTGTGCCAACGCCTGGCCCCAGTGGTAACCCGGCAGCGACCCAGATCACGGCCAGAATCATGCCGGTGACCAACATCCAGATACTGTAGGGAATCATGGTGGCTGCCAGTGAGCCGAGTCCGAAATTACGATCCCAGCGCTGGCAGAATGTCAGAATCAGCGGGAAATAGGGCATCAGTGGCGTAATGATATTGGTTGCGCCATCACCGACCCGGTAAGCCGCCGTTGCCATTTCCGGACTGATACCCAGCAGCATTAGCATGGGGACCAGAACCGGCGCGAGCAGTGCCCATTTGGCACTGGCGGAACCGATAAAGAGGTTAATAGAGGCGGTGAGCATAATGATTAGCGTCATCAATATCGGCAACGGCAAATTGGCAGACTGAATGACACCGGCCCCGTTGATGGCGAATATCAGACCGAGGTTCGACCAGTTAAACATGGCCACGAAGTGGGCGGCTGCGAAAGCCAGCACCAGGTAATATGAAAGGTCTGCCATGGCTTCGGACATCATGCGCACGACATCCCGGTGTGACTTGACCGAGCCGGATGCACTGCCATAAGCCCAGCCACTGGCCAGAAAGAGAATAAAGAAGCCCGCTACCAGTGACTGATAAAACGGTTGCATGGTGGCGGGGCCAGCACCCTCATTGATTAATGGTGTGCCTGGTGCGAAACACATGCCGACCCAGGCCAGGATGACCAGCAAGGCTGTAATGCCTGCTCGACGCATGCCCGCATTCTCTCGTTCATCAATTGTTTCCGGCACCTCTGAGGAGGTCGGCTCAGCCATGGCTGCTGCCGTATCATCGCCGTCAGCGGGTTGGTAACGCCCCAGTCTGGGTTCGATGACCTTGTCCGTCAGGTACCAGATAACCGGCAAATAGATCAGTGTCATGACGGCAATGAAATACCAGTTACCCGCAATATTCATGACCCAACTGCTGTCCAGCGTATCTACTGCAGCCTCGGTGACACCAAACAACAGTGCGTCGAGCTGGCCGGGCAGCAGGTTGGCTGAGAAGCCGCCGGAAACACCGGCAAAACCGGCTGCGATACCGGCCACCGGGTGTCTGCCGGCCGCTGCGAAAATCACGCCTGCCAGGGGAATCAATACAACATAGGCAGCATCAGCGGCCAGGTTGCCAACCATTGCCAGCAGGGCTACGACGGGGGTCAGTAATGCCATTGGGGCCCGTTTCACCGCACGACTCATCACCGCACCAAACAACCCGCTGCGCTCGGCAACGCCCGCACCCAGCATAACCACCAGTACATAACCCATGGGGTGGAAGTGCGTGAAGGTGGTAGGCATTTCAACCAGCAGGCGCTGGATATTTTCTGCCGAGAGCAGGCTGGCTGCTTCAATAATCAACGGAGATCCGTCATCCATTTGCTGGGTCGGGTGTACTGCCTGAACCCCGAAAAATGAGGCCAGCACGCTAATGGCAACAACGACTAGCATCAACCAGATAAAGATAAAGGCCGGGTCGGGAAGCCGGTTACCGGCACGTTCGATGCGGGCAAGAATACCGGACTGTCGGGAGGTTTGGGGATCTGACATAACCTGGGTTCCATGGCAGTGATTATTATGCCTCTAGCATAATTCAGCACGGCAGTGTGGGCAAACGGCCAGGACATGTTTCTCGGGACTGGTGTCAGTCGACGCAATGATGCCATTCGACGCGGTGGCATTCGACTTAAAAGCGGCGCGTGAGATGAGAGCATAGAAGGCGTCCGGCAACCGGAAGCGATCCGGTTGCCGGACATCCCGGCCTTGCTTCCTGTTGGCTGGGAGTCAAATGAACCACATGTGGTTCGTTATTAGCAGTATAAACCATACATGGTTCACTTGCGCGAAAGATTAGCGATATATGTGCGAACGCAACGGGGCGATACCCCGCAGCGTCGCTTTGCACGCCGTATTGGTGTGGCGCAGTCGACCATCATGCGCATTGAAAATCAGGAACAGAATGTCACGCTTGATACACTTGAACAGTTATGCAGAGCGTTTCATGTTGATGTGGCTGGACTGTTTGCTGAAGATATGAAAAAGGGCCCAACCGAGTATGCCGGTCGCCATACCAGCCGGCCCGTCACCCCTGTTCAACAGGTTGTCCATGAGCCGGTTGCTGGCAAAAAGACGGGTGCGAAGTCTGGCCAGCCCACGAAAGTTGGGCACAAGAAAAAAAGCCAGGACCTGTAAAACAGGCCTTGCGCTAACTGCCGGATTAAAACGGGTCTAATGATAGGCAGATGTTAGATAAAGCTGAGCGTGGCCAGCGCATTGGTAATATTCAACAGTAAAAACAAGACTGATACACGGCCGATTGCCTTGCCGGGGTCCTTGCCCTGATACCCTTTGCTCACTCCCCAAACCAGAAGAAACGTCCAGGCCAGCGTTCCGCCCAGCAGGGTAAGGTATTGCCCCCAGCGCTCGTCAGCAACGGCGATGCTTCCCAGGATAAAAAACAAGACCGCTACGACCAGATAAAGGGTCCAGTAAGTCACAGCCAGGCCAAATTGACCCTGTATGATACGTTTAAAGCCGGATGTGGTTGGGCTGCCTGTTTGCTTTGATGAGTTGTCCATGACTGTCTTAATCCGAAGTCTACAATTGTCGCCAGCGTTAACCAGTGCCGCCAGCGTTATCCGAGTTGCCTTTCCTGGGTCTGTTAACTGGCCCTGAGTTGGTCCTGAGCTGATACTAAGAGTGGTGAATAATATCACGCCGGAACAGCAAATTCGCCAGCGCATAGGGTGAAACGATATACTCGACAGGTTATTTGATCATAAGGAGTGGCAATGCCAACCCAGGTGAAGAGTCATTTCTATGCTTATATCAGCAAGCTGCGATGGTTGCAGCGCTGGGGCATGAAACGTAATGTCATTAATGAAAATGTGATGGAACACAGCTGGGAGGTGGCTACGATTGCCCATGCCCTGGCATTGATCAAAAATCGCTATTTCGATGGCAAGGTTGATGTGAATGCAGTCGTGGTTGCAGCGCTATACCATGACTGCAGTGAGGTGATCACCGGCGACATGCCGTCACCGGTCAAGTACCATACGCCGGAGTTAACCCGGGCCTACAAAGCCATCGAACATGAGGCTGACAGAGAGCTGTTGAATCTGCTGCCAGCCGGTTTGCAGGATGATTATCGGCCGGTGCTGGTCGAGGCTGAGATGGACCCGGAGCAGATGTCCTTGATCAAGGCGGCTGATACTATCAGCGCGTATTTAAAATGTAAGGCCGAAGTACAGGCCGGTAATCAGGAGTTCCGTCAGGCGGAGCTGGATGTCGGCGCCCGTTTGCAGCGTTACGATAGCCCCGAAGTGACATTCTTTCTGGAAACGTTTGCGCCCAGCTATGGGCTGACGCTGGATGAACTGCTTCGCTAAAGCCACTCGGTTCGATCGACGGAGACAGATTTTTTGCGCGATTACTTGCTGTTTGTCAGACAGAATCTGGCGTTACTGACATTTGGTTTTATGACGATCTTCACCGGCAATCTGGGGCAATCTTTCTTTATTGCCTGGTTTGGTGCGGGTATCCAGGAGTCACTTGACCTGTCTGCCGGCGTTTACGGCAGCGCCTATTCCTTTGCAACCTTGTGTTCGGCAATCACAGTTATCTGGGCCGGAGGTCTGATCGACCAGATGCCCCTGCGTCGTTATGTGGTGCTGATCAGTATGGGGCTGGCGCTGGCGTTACTGGTGTTATCACAAACACAGTCACTGCCGTTGCTGCTGCTGGGCTTTTTCCTGCTGCGGTTGTTCGGACAGTCACTGCTGCCACACACGGGCAGCACTACCATGAGTCGTTATTTCAAAGATGGCCGGGGCAAAGCACTGAGTCTGGCCTCATCAGGTATGCCGATTGGCGAGGTCGTGTTGCCGGTACTCGCTGTGGCCAGTATTGCCTGGGTCGGCTGGCAATACACCTATCTGGGCCTGTCCCTGTCAGTTTTACTGCTGATGTTGCCGTTGTTCTTATGGCTGCTGGGCAAAAGCCCTCGGCTGGATGAAACATCAAGTCCGGAGCAAACGGCTGAAGATAAAACGGTTCCCGGTCAACTGAACAAGCCGCCAGGGCGCGGCGCAGTGTTGCGCGATTATCGCTTCTGGTTGGCATTGCCGGGTCTGATAGCAGGGCCTTTCCTGCTCACCGGGCTGTTTATCCATCAAAACTTTCTGCTGAGCGAAAAAGGCTGGAGCATGAACTGGCTGGCGACCTGCTTTATAATCTATGGGACGGTGCACTGGGTCAGTTCCCTGATATCGGGCGCTGTTGTTGACCGGCTGCGGGCGCCGCGTATGCTGCCCTGGATTCTGGTGCCCCTGCTGGCCTGTATGCTGACAGCAGCATTCGTGCCGGGGCAGTGGTCTGCGCCATTAATGATGGCTTTACTGGGTGTGGCGGCGGGGGCCATGCCGCCAGTGACAGGCTCGTTGTGGCCAGAGATCTATGGGACCGCCCGACTGGGAGCAATCCGTGCCATGAATATGTCGATAATGGTACTGTCGACGGCCATATCGCCGGTTTTGTTCGGTTATTTTATAGACCGGTCTGTTAGCGGAGCGCAACTGTATGGTGCCTGTTCGGTCTTTGTCGCCGTTGCACTGGTGCTGATGTGCCTGTCTTATCCGGCAAACAGTCGCCCGGTAGCTAATTCTTGAATTTCACACAGGTGAAGCATGAGCGAGAAAACTGCAAGATTATTTGAAGAACTAGTGGATCTGAACTACCAGCTTTACAGTAGTTTGTTTCTGAAGTTACCACTGGATGCCGTGGAACAGACCGGTACATTATTACCGTTGCTGGTAGAAGATTGTGAGGAAGGGTTGCAGGAAGGCAAAGATCCGACCACGATAATCGATGAATTTTTCGAACAGCACCGGCCAGAGTTTTCTGAAAAAGAGCAGGCACAGTTTCTGTTTAAAATTGTTCAATATGTAGAGCGCCAGGTCGTACTTATTGATGCACTGGAAGATTCTTCCTACAGCCGTATTCACCAGTTAGACAGTAAAAATGCACTGGTAAAACTGGCCGAGCGGGCAGCCGAGGATGGCAGTACCGAGCAACTGGCAAATTTGTTACGCAATTTTGGTGTCAGGGTGGTGCTGACGGCGCACCCGACGCAGTTTTATCCCGGGCAGGTACTGGCCATTATTTCTGACCTGACAGAGGCGATTGCCGGTTCGCGAATTGGTGAAATACGGGATCTGTTACAACAATTAGGTAATACGCCTTTCTTCCAGAAATCCAAACCCTCACCTTATGACGAAGCCGTACTTTTAACCTGGTATCTGGGACATATTTTCTACCCCGCCATTGGTGAACTGATTGATCCGCTGGCTGAGAAATTTCCGGAGCAGGTCAGCAGTAACAGTCAGTTGGTCAGCATTGGTTTCTGGCCTGGTGGTGACCGCGATGGTAACCCCTTTGTCACCACCGAGACGACGCTGAAAGTGGCAGCCCGACTCAAAGATGCCATTATGCGTTGCTATCACCAGGACCTTCGTGAGCTGAAGCGACGGCTGAGTTTTCGGGATATTTATGAAGAATTGGATAAGCTGGAAAAACGCATCAAAGCAGAGCGTTTCACACACCCAGAGACGGAAGAGTCGGAAGGTGAAAATGTAACTGTTGCCGATATCTTCAGTTGTCTGGATCTGGTCGAGCAAAAATTGCAGGATCAGTATCAATCCATGTACCTGGAGAAACTGCAGTCTTTCCGACGCAAGGTCAACCTGTTCGGCTTACACTTTGCCAGTATTGATATCCGGCAGGATAGCCGCATTATCGCATCTACTATTGATGCTATTGCTACTGCCTATCCTGACAGTCTGCCAGCTGACTTCAAAGATCTGGAAGAAGCCGAGTTGGTTGAAGCGTTGTTTAGCTGTAAAGGTCAGGTAGATCCTGCCCGGTTCGATGACCCGGTTATACGGGATACCATCGAGTCTGTCGGGGTTATCCGTCAGATCCAGGCCAGCAATGGCGAGCGTGGTGCACACCGGTATATTATCAGCAACTGCCGCGGCCCGGTTGATATTGCGAGAGTCGTGGCGCTGTTCCGGCTCGGAGGCTGGGGTGATGATCCGCTGGATGTGGACATCGTGCCACTATTTGAAACAGTGAATGATTTGCAGGGAGCTGGCGAGTCGATGACACGCCTGTACTCCAACCCTGAGTACAAGCAACATCTGAGTCACCGCCGTGGCCAGCAAACCGTGATGCTTGGGTTCTCCGATGGCACCAAAGATGGTGGCTATCTGATGGCCAACTGGGCGATTTATACAGCGAAAGAAGACGTGACGCGAGTGTCGCGGGAGAATCAGGTCGAAGTGATTTTCTTTGACGGTCGTGGTGGCCCACCGGCCCGTGGCGGCGGTGATGCTTATCTGTTTTACGCAGCCCATGGCAAGGCAATAGAAAGCAACCAGATCCAGATGACGGTACAGGGACAAACCATCAGTTCCTACTATGGCATCAAGGCCGCCGCCGGTCATAACATGGGGCAATTGTTAACTGCCGGGCTGGAGAATAATCTGCAGGAACGTCCGGACAGAGAACTGGATGACTTGCAGCGCAACCTGATCAGGGATCTGGCCGAGCGTAGTTATGAAAAGTACGAGGCATTTAAACAGCATCCGCTGTTCCTGCCTTACCTGGAAGAGATGAGTACGCTCAATTATTATGCAATGAGTAACATCGGCAGCCGGCCATCCAAACGTGGTGGCGATGGCAAACTGCGCTTTGAAGATCTGCGTGCGATTCCGTTTGTTGGTTCATGGAGCCAGCTGAAACAGAATGTGCCCGGTTTCTATGGGCTGGGGACGGCATTGAAGTCTCTGGAAGAATTGGGGCGACTGGATGCCTGCCTTGAGCTTTACCAGAATTCGCGCTTTTTCAGGGCTCTGATTGCGAACAGTATGCAAAGCATGAGCAAGACAAACTTCGCCCTGACTCGTTATATGGAGAAGGATCCCCGGTTTGGCGAGTTCTGGCAGGATATTTACCAGGAATATCAGTTGAGCAAAGAGATGGTGCTGAAAGTGGCAGGGCAGCAGGAGCTGTTGCAGGATAACCCGCGCAGTCGCCTTAGCATTCGTCTGCGAGAGAATGTGGTGTTGCCGCTGTTAACGATTCAGCAATACGCATTGATGCGCATTCGGGAAAGTCGTGAGGATAATGATGCTGAGCGCCTTGATGTGTACGAAAAGATGGTTGTTCGTACGCTGTTTGGTAACATCAATGCGTCAAGAAACTCAGCCTAGAGGCTATTATCTGACTGGGGTCTGGCAACAGGCCCTAGTCCTCCATCCACATGCGCATCAGATTGCTGCGGGATTTCAGCAGGAGTGGTAACAGTTCTGCTGATTCCGGTTTGTTGCGTATGGCGGCGATCGTTCGATCCAGATCAAACAGAACCTCGCGTTGTCCCGGGTCACGGATCAGGCTGCGAATCCAGCCCACGATCACCAGTCTCTCTCCTGAACTGACCTCTTTCACCCGGTGGAGCGTGTTGGAAGGATATAGCAACATACTGCCTGCGCTGAGTTTAAATGGCCGTTCAGCGGCAGGATCGTCGATGATAAGCTCGCCACCTTCATATTCCGCAGGTTCATTCAGAAACAGTGTAAATGACAGATCCGTTCTGGCGCCGTTCATCATGGCATCGTCGACATGGCTGCCATAAGACATTCCTTTGCCATACCGGCTCAGTATCAGGCTGACAATATGCCGGGGACGGGCAGCGGCCTGCACCAGTTCGTGTGCCAATAATGCTTTTGAAACCTGCTCAAAGACAGCGTTGAGTGCTGGACTGTTGCTGGCCTGGCGATTGTTCTTGACCTGACGTGCATGCCAGCCGGCCGTTTTACGGCCATCAGCAAATTCGAGTTCCTGCTGGCTTTTGCTGGTGATTTCCTGCAGCAGGGCAGGAGAAATGGCGTTACCGATCGGAAGTATCATAGTGTTTTAATTGAGAATGATTCTTGATTGTTGTACTCTGTCACCAGTTTAGTGCCTTGCCGCTCTCAGGGCAATGCTGTTTACTGATCGTGGGCTACAAAGCGTGTAAAATTACGCAAATTTTAAAGCATTTGAGGGAAGTGTTTATGGATTCAACAAGCAAGATCTGGCTGGGTCTCGGCGTCGTATGTGCATCAGGGGCTATGGTGTCATGCACCTCAACCCAGGGCGGTGACATGTCTTCCACCATGGATCACAGCGCCATGGCAATGACGGCCAGTGAGGGTGGTGAAGGCGGTGAAAGTGCCAGCTCTGCAGACTCAGTGTCCAGTGATGCGGTCTATCTTGGCCAGTTGAAATTTATTCGTGGACATTTGCTGGTCGGTGTTGAACTGTATCAGGAAGGTGATGCGGAGGCCTCTGAAACGCATATGAAGCATCCGGAGAGTGAAATTTACGCCGCCTTGCTTCCTGCATTGGAGGTGCGTAATGCGCCAGAGTTTGCGGGTCAGCTAAGTGCGCTGGCACTGGCCGTTGAAAACAGGCAGCCGGTATCAACGGTTACGGCCGCCTTTGATGACCTGATGTCAGCCATCGCCAGAGCAGAAGGAGCCGTTGCTCCAGTGACTCCCAGACTGCTTGGTGATGTGATCGTAGACCTGGTCAGTACTGCTGCTGCTGAATATGATATTGCCGCAGGAGATGACCTGGGCCTTGAAAACGGTCATGAATACCAGGACTCCTTTGGTTTCATGCGCATTGCCTATGATGTGCTGGCTCAGTTAGAGGCCATGGGAACTGATAGTGGTATTACCAGCTCGATTCGTGAGCGTATGGACACCATCATGCCGGCCTGGACTGGTTTACAGCCACCCGCACGCTTACACGTTCAGCCATCAGTTATCTACGGTGCAGCCAGTCGTATTGAGCTAAGCGTTTCTGGTCTCTAGTCAGTCAGACATTTCTGACCTCACTGCTGTTACGGGTATCGCTTCGCAGTCCCTGTAACAGCTGTTGAGGTGCTGCTTTCGTGCTTATCTCGCCCTTCTGTCATGGGTATTTTCAGCTAGATAAAACTAGTACTTACCTGTTATTACTTCTTTCATTGATTTCGCTTATTCTGGTATACCTTCTATAGTGGGTGAAACCGAAATCGATGACCTTTCCCACGATGTATCCACTATTATGCGCTTCAGGAGCACTATGCTGTTTCGGCCCTGGCTGATTAAATTAAGTCTATTCTGGTTGCTTTCAGTAGTGACAGGTAATGCCTATGCAGCAAGTTATACCTTCCCGGGTGGCCCGTTGCCGGGTGGCTGCTCCTCGTCAGGAGCAACCGTGACCTGCAGCGGTTACCTTAATCTTGGTAACAGTGATTCAATTACCGTTAGTTCTCCAACAACCTGGGTGTTTGGTAATGGCGGCTTTAATGGTGCAAGTATTAATGTCGGAGGCTCTCCTGCTGACTTGACCATTGATATGAGCGGTAGCCTGAACGTAGGTAATAACACGGATGTTGTGGCGAATATTGAAGCGTCAAATATCTACGCCTCTGGTGGCAACCTGACCTGGGTCGGTGACATTGATGTTACGGGTGCTGCCAACCTCAATGGCAATAACCTCGATTACACCGGAAATATCACCGCCAGCAGCATGCAGCTAGGCAGTAATGGTGAAGTGAACGGCAACCTGCAGGCGTCAGGAACGCTCACAATCGGCAGTGGTACCGAAGTCACAGGCAATGTGGATGGTGGCACGGTCAATATCAATCAAAATGCCACTGTGAACGGCCCGGTTACGGCGACTAACAACGTCAATATGTCACAGGGCAGTACGGTAAATGGCAATATCGAAGCGACGAACAACCTGAATGCCAGCAGCAATAACGTGACTATCAACGGCAATGTTGAGGTTGGTAATAACGCGAATCTGGGCAATAACATGGACCTTGATGGCAGTGTCACCAGTGGCGGTGACCTCAATATGAGTGGTAACTGCAACATATCAGGAGATGTGAACGGACATAACATAAATATAGGCAATGGCAGCTATATTGGCGGTAGTGTTGATTCCGAAGGGCAGGTTTCGAACCAGGGTACCATCAATGGTAACGTTAACTCCGATGGGCCTGTCTATACGGACAATGGCACCATTAATGGCTATGTCAACGCACCTAACGAAGAGCAGGTTGGTAACACTGGCAACGTCGGTGGCCCTGTCTGTGATCAGAACTCCAATGAAGGCCCCTGTAGTGGTGGCGGTGGTGGCGTGGATCATTATCGTATTGAACATAGCGGGCAACTGCTGACCTGTGAAGCTGAAACTGTCATTATCAGAGCCTGTGAAGATGCCGGGTGTACCACCGAGTCGACGTTGACTGGCGGTGTTACCCTGGTTGCAACATCGGGGTCATCCACTAATTTCAACAGCAGCTTCAGTGCCTCCACGACGGCATCTGCTGCCGTGGAATTATCGACGCCAGGTTCTTATACGCTTTCTTTATCTACTGTCCCCGAAGCCGCAGCGAATGCAACGCAATGTCAAAGCCCCTCAGGTTGTACGCTGGAAGTGGTCGACACAGCGTTACGCTGGCAGAGTATTCCTACCCAAACCGCAGGTACCGCATTTACTACCGTTCTGGAAGCCATCAGGACGGATACTGATACCGGTGCCTGTGCCACAGCATTGACCGGTGTCAGTGAAATTGATGTCAGTGTGGAATGCCTGGATCCTGGCTCATGTAGTAGTGGCGGCTCCCTGCTCAGTGTGGCCGGGACCGCTGCCAGTGAGTACCCGACTTATACTGCGGTGACTGCCAGTTTTGGTGGCACGGGCACAGCCTCACTTAATACTGAGCTGGAAGATGTCGGGCAAATACGTTTGTATGCGAGTGCTCAAGCAAATAATGGCGACACGCTTGCCGGTGTTTCCAATGCATTTGTCGTCCGGCCTGCGTCTATCAATGTTGCTGTCTCCGGTCCTGGCGGTTACTCAGCTGGCATCTTTGCCAAAACAGGCGAAGACTTTAGTGTTGTGTTGACCGCCAGAAGTAGCAGCGGTCAGGTAACGCCGAATTTTGGCAACGAGACCTCGCCTGAAACCTTAACGCTGGCGCCCAGTGGTACAGCGGTCGTTCCCAGCGGAGGCTACAGTGGTGATATCAGCCTGGTTGCGCCTTTCAGTAAAACCGGTGCCGGAGAATTCAGCAGCTCACAAGTGCGTTATAGTGAAGTAGGGACGGCGCGGTTTACTGCCCGTGTTTCGTCACTGGATTATTTGGGCACAGGTAATGTGTCAACTGTCTCTGCAGACATTGGTCGTTTTATTCCCTGGCAGTTTGAACTGGTGGATGCCTGGGTCACACCAGCCTGCCAGAACCTGAGTGATCCGTTTACCTATATGAGTCAACCCTTGGAATTGTCGCTGGAAGTACTGGCTGAAAACCGCGGCGGCAATACCACACTGAACTATCCGGATGTCGGCACGGGTGCTACTGTTATGTTAAGTGCCAGGGATGAGGCTGGTGGCTCGGATATCAGTGACCGCTTGGGGGGAGACAGTTTTACCCCCGTCTGGGATGAAGGGGAGGCCATTGTTGCCGCACAAGCTTTCCAGGTGGATCGAGATAGCAGTGGTGATCCGGATGGTCCATTTGATGTCCGGATTGGTATCATGCTGGATGATAATGAGACAGGTGGCTCTTATACGGTTGTGGCAGATCCGGACTTCAAAGCAGATGAATCTGATTGCACAACGCCGGACAATTGCAACGCCATTGCGGTAGATGACACCCAGGACGTTCGCTTTGGGCTGGCTGTGGTTCCCGACACTTTCGGTCCTGAAAATGAAGCTTTGCCGATATTGGTGACGACACAATACTGGCAGGGCAGTTACTTCATTCGTAACGTTGATGATAATTGCACTGAAATCGAACCGGCTGATATCAGCATTTTGAGCAATGCCAGCTCATTGTCTACGTCGGCAGACGGGGCGACTGCATCACTGATTACCGGTCGTAACTACTACCCTGATCTTTTCTGGACTGCTCCGGATGCAACCGGTGCTATCCTGTTTGAACTGGATGTCCCCGCCTGGCTGCAAAATGACGAGACGCCCAGCAACAACCCGCGTGCCTATGCCACCTTTGGCCGTCAGGATGGGCACGATCGTATTACTGTCTGGAAAGAAGTTTACAACTAAGGTGTAAGGTTGGGGCAAGGTTGGAATGGTCGTGTTCGAGTTGATGTTTTTGCTGCCCCTGCTTGGTGCGGTCACCGGGTTGCTGGCCGGGCTGTTTGGTGTCGGTGGCGGGGCTGTGATGGTCCCGGTTCTGACCTGGCTGTTCTACCGCTTTAATCTCAGTGAGCTGTGGGTAGTTCACCTGGCACTGGGTACTTCCATGGCAGCCATCATTCCAACAGCCATTGCCAGCTTGCGCGCACATCATCGGCGCGGAGGTGTTTACTGGAATGCAGTTCGAGGTTTGGCGCCAGGTATCATACTAGGCTCGTTTGCAGCCACGTTTGTGGCGAGTAACCTCGAGCCGGAGCCACTATCGCTGTTTTTCTTTGTCTTTATGTGTGTCATCGCCTGGCGCCTGCTCAGATCAGGGAAACCGGGTGAAACAGGTGACAGGCAGATTAATTTGCCGCGGTTATCTCAGCTAAGCCTGGTTGGCTCAGGCATTGGTGCGATTTCGGCACTGGCGGCTATTGGTGGTGGCACATTAACGGTGCCGTATCTGGCTTCTCGTGGCTTGCCCCTGAAAACAGCCATTGGCAGTTCGGCTGCCGTAGGCTTACCGATTGCAATGGCAGGGACCCTGGGCTATCTGTGGAACGGCTTTCAGCAGGTTGATCTGCCTGCCTGGAGCACCGGGTTTGTATACTGGCCGGGTGTGCTGGGGATTGCCGCCACCAGTTTGTTAACGGCACCGTTAGGGGCCAGCCTGGCCCACCGGCTCCCTGTTGGCGTGTTGCGTCGGTTGTTTGCCTTACTGGTGGTTCTGCTCGCATTGCAGATGTTACTGATGACACTGGCCGCCTGAAATTATACGTCGGGCAGTCAGACCTGCAATGGCCGGTAAGTCACACCTGAGACCATGGGCCTGCCAAAGCGCGACAAGGCATAGCCGTCCGGATTGAGTGCGGTTGACTGACCGTTGATCGTGTCGGTCAATAATTGCGCTGACCCACAGGCCAATGTCCAGCCAAGGCTGCCATGACCGGTGTTCAGATAAAGCCCTTCAATATCGGACGGCCCGATAATGGGGGTGCTGTCAGGTGTCATTGGCCGCAAGCCTGTCCAGGCTTTGCCGGTTTGCCAGTTGGTGGCAGTGGGGAACATATCGTTACCCACTTTGCGTAATGTATCGATCGCGGATTGTCGCAGTCCCGATGAATAGCCTGACAGCTCGGCAATACCGCCGACACGTATACGGTTATCAAAGCGCGTTACCGCGACTTTGAAGGTTTCATCCATGAGTGTGGACTGAGGTGCACCAGCCTCATCGTCAACGTCCAGTGTCAGGGAGTATCCCTTGACCGGATAAGTGGGCAGGTTGATGCCCAGTGACTTCTTCATCAGCTTACGTGACAGGCTGCCTGCCGCGATGACGACAGCATCCGGCCACATGGTCATGATCTCATTGTCAGGGCCACGAAACTGGATGGTGTTGACCTTACCATTGGCTACGCTCATCCCTTCGATCTGGTGGCCATAACGCATTTCTACGCCAAGTTTTTCACAGGCGTCACTCAGCTTTCTGGTGAACTGATAGCAGTCTCCGGTGCTGTCATTGGTGATTTGCAGGCCACCGCAATACGGTAGTGTGCGCTCACCCCCTGATGCCAGCCCTGGTTCTGCCTCAACCAGTTCCCGGGCAGAAAGTGAGCGGTAGGGAATGCCGTAATGGTCCAGAATGTCGCAGTCCTGCTGAGCCTGGAGCCACTGTTTTTGTGAACGAAACAGCTGCAGTGTGCCCAGCTGGCGCTGCTCGTAATTCAAGCCGAGTTCGCTGTCCAATACCTGCATGCGATCCTGGCTGTACAAGGCCAGTTGTAGCAATCTGGATTTGTTGCGTTTGTAGTCAGCTACAGAACACTGTCGCCACATCTGCCACATCCACTGATATTGCTGCCAATCGAACGTGGGTCGGAAACGCAGTGGTGCATGACGGGATAATAGCCAGCCCAGTGCTTTGCGAGGTACGCCGGGTGCTGCCCAGGGCGTGGAATAGCCAGTTGAGAGCATGCCAGCATTGGCGAAGCTGGTTTCCAGTGCGGGCCCTGATTGTCTCTCGATGAGAGTGACTTGATGGCCACTTTTGGCCAGGTGCCAGGCAGTGGTCATGCCAATAACACCGCCACCAATAACCAGCGTATGCATTTACAAAATCTCCTTTGTTTGAGTAGCTGTTTAGTTAATGTGGCTATTGTAATTGTTACTGGTAGTCGATATTTTTCAGATTATTGTAGTATTATGGTTAATATTTCTGATAAAAATGGATTAGCAGTAATAATTTCTACTGTTTTGCTGAATATTAGAATGCCAGGCAGATAGTCCAAATCCCCTACCATGAAGGCCCGACCGATACGGCTGGAGATACCATGAAAACCAAACGATTGAGTAGCCGAGAGCTGGATAAAATTGATCGAAATATACTAAAGGTATTGCAAGAGGATGGTCGTATCTCCTATGTGGAACTGGGGGAGCGGGTAGGACTGTCGACGACCCCTTGTCTCGAACGTGTCAGGCGACTGGAGCGCGAGAAGTTCATACTGGGCTACAGTGCCAGATTGAACCCCCATAAGCTGCAGGCACCTTTGCTGGTGTTTGTGGAAATTAGTCTCTCGTCAAAATCTGCCAGCATTTTCGAGGATTTTCGTCGTGCTGTCCTGGAGTTACCACAAATTCTGGAATGCCACCTGGTGTCGGGGGATTTTGACTATCTGGTAAAAGCGCGCATTTCTGAGATGGCATCGTACCGCAAGCTGTTGGGTGATATTTTGCTGAGGTTGCCATCGGTACGCGAGTCCAAGAGTTATATTGTCATGGAAGAGATCAAGGAAACCTTGCGATTGCCCGTTCTTGACCAGTCTGATCTGGTGTAACCCTTACAGTGGTCTATCTCACGCTTTTCGCCAGTGCTTTTCTGGCTGCCACATTGCTGCCGGCAAGTTCTGAAGCATACCTGCTCTATCTCCTGCAGGGAGATCGCAATGCCTTGATGTTGTGGCTGGTTGCCACGCTGGGTAATACCGCTGGTGGCATGCTGAATTATTGCCTGGGAGTCTATATCAGTCATTTCTCGGGATGGGCTGACCGTGCCTTTAGTGAAAAACAGCGAGAACGAGCAGCAGGTCTATTCCGCAAATACGGAGTCTGGACGTTGCTAGGGTCCTGGCTCCCCATCGTCGGGGATCCACTCACATTCGTGGCCGGTCTGGCCGGCACACGGTGGCGGTTGGCGTTGTTGCTCATAGCAGTCGGTAAAGGTGCACGCTATGCCGTGTTGATAGCGTTCAGTTACTGGGTGTTAAGCCGCTGATAGAGGCATCATTTGTGGTTATGAATCACTTCAGTGCTGCAGTAAGTGGTTTCGGTCAGTCGCTTGGTGTAATTGTTTAATATGCGGCTGGCTGCAGTTGGCTTGATAACGCCAGTGTTAATTTGCTTGCGGATGAATTCATTCAGGCGACGATCCAGATCATTTGGAAAATACTGGACCTGACTTAACATCTCCTGAGTGCTTAAGCCTTTGAGAGACTCTTCAATCCAGAAATTGCCAGGTTCATCATCCCGGGCGTAGACGTGAACTTCATCCACGCGTCCCATGAGGTTGTGGGCATCGCCGAGAATTTCCTGGTAAGCACCGACCAGAAAGATGCCGATATGGTAACGTTCGCCAGACTGGTGTTCATGCAAAGGCAGCCAGTTGGCATTACCCTGACCGCTAACATAATTCTTGATTTTCCCATCAGAGTCGCAGGTCAGATCAACGACCTGAGCACGGCGTGTGGGTAGTTCATCCAGCCGGTGTAATGGCATGACGGGAAATACCTGGTCAATTGCCCAGTGGTCGATAATGGAATGAAAGACCGAGAAATCACAGAGATAAAGATCGGTCAATTGCTCTTCCAGGTCCAGTTGCTCTTGTGGTGGCGGTGACAGTTCCGCTGCCTGGAGCTTGCGTAAAATTTCCCGGCAGGTATGCCAATAGAGTCGGTCTGACTGAGCGACATGCTCCAGACTGATGTAGCCCAGCCTCAGCAGTTGATCCACTTCTGAGCGTAACTCTTCAGCATCGTGATAACACTCCAGCAGGATGCCGGGGACATCATGTTTCTCTGCGTCGGCCAGTGTCGACTGCATCCGCGAGAGTACCGCAGGAATTTCGTCTTCATTCAGCTCATCTGTCAGCGGCGGGCTGTCCGGGCGGTGAACGCCGAGCACCGGCACTACCAGCATGGAATGGTGGGCGGTCAGTGCACGACCACTTTCCGACAGCAACGTCGGCACGGCAACATCGCGTTCTTCACAAATTTCCTTGACCGCATAAACGATGACATTGGCATACTCTCGCAGGCCATAGTTGATGGAAGATTCCGAGTTCTCATAGTCACCACCGTAATTCACCCCGAGTCCGCCACCGACGTCCAGAAATTTGATCTGACAGCCACGTTTAATCAGGTCGGTATAGATCTGGGTGATTTCTTTAACCGCACTTCGCAACACCTGGATGTCTGATATCTGACTGCCCAGATGGAAGTGCAAAAGTTCAAGGCTGTCGGTCTGATCTCGTGCTTTAAGGGTTTGTACCAGTTTGACGACTTCAGGAATGGTCAGACCAAACTTGGAGCGTGAACCACCCGATTCATACCAGCGCCCTGACCCTTTGGTGTTGAGCTTGACCCGGACACCCAGGCGGGGTGTTTGCTCTTGCTCCGATGCCAGCAGTAGCAACTGCTCAAACTCACTGTATTTCTCAATGATCGGGATGACCTGTTGACCCAATTGCTGAGCGTTGAGCATCAGCGACAGCATGACGTGGTCTTTCACGCCGTTACACAAGAGTAATGTGTCATCGCCAATTAATGGCAGGGCTGCCATCAGTTCTGCTTTGGAGCCACATTCCAGGCCAGCGTCAAACTCACGGCCAGCCTCCAGCACTTCGGCCACCACCTCGTGTAACTGGTTGACCTTGATGGGGTAAATACTTCGGTACTGGTTGGGATATTGTGCTTCGGCAATGGCTTCACGGAATTTACGGTTCAGGCGTTGTACGCGGGCAGCGATAATATCCTGAAAGCGGACGATCAACGGCAATGCTGAGCCGCTTTCCAGTGCTGCATCTACAACACTGTTAATGTCGATGGCCAGATCGGGGTTCTCGGTCGGTGTAACCGTGACATGACCATTGCTATCGATCTGAAAGAAACCGTCAGACCAGACATCCATGCCATAAGTGTCTCGTGCCTGCTGAATATTTTGTGCTGCCGTGCTGTCTGCCGTCATGGATCTACTGCTCCCCCGGTTCTTAAGTTCGGTTGTCATGTCAGTCATTCTGGGGCCAAGAGTGCTTTTTACGCTCAGGGCTATTTTTTACGCTCAGGGCTGTTTTTTACGCTCAGGGCTGTTTTTACGCTCAAGGCTGTCTTTACGCTCAAGGCTTGCTTAAGCTCTGGGTTTGCGGCAGGCTGCATAGAGCGCCAGCAACTCGATGGCGATCTGGGCACCGGCCAGCGCAGTGACTTCGGCGTGATCATAAGCGGGAGCGACTTCCACGACATCCATCCCTACCAGATTAATACCGGTCAGGCCGCGAATAATATTCAGTGCCTGAAAACTGCTCAGCCCGCCAGGAACCGGGGTGCCGGTGCCGGGGGCAAATGCAGGATCCAGGCAGTCGATATCAAATGTCAGATAAACCGGGTGGTTGCCGACACGTTGCTTGATCCGGCTGACCAGATCGGCTGCACTGTTTTCGTAGACATCGGCTGCGGAAAGGATCTGGTAGCCCAGCGTGTCATCATTTGTAGTTCGTATGCCTATCTGTACTGAGTGTTCTGGAAGCACAATGCCTTCTTTTGCGGCCTGGTAAAACATGGTGCCGTGATTGATCCCTTCACCCGAACTGGGCCAGGTATCGGTGTGGGCATCAAAGTGGATCAGCGCGATAGGACCGTGTTTACGAAAATGTGATCGCAAAGACGGGTAGCTGATAAAGTGATCTCCGCCCAGTAACAGGCAGGCACAGTTCGCTGCAAGAATCGGATCTATCCAGCTTTCAATGTGTTTGACGCTGGTGAGTCCACCACCAAGGTGATTTTCACAGTCGCCATAATCGACGACTTTTAATGCCTGCAAAGGATCCTGTTGCCATGGCCAGGGGCGCTCCCAGGCCAGTGACATGGATGCGTTTCGAATGGCTCGCGGGCCAAGCCGGGCACCAGAGCGATTGGTAGTGGCGATATCCATCGGGACACCCATTACTGCGACATCCATACCGTCAAGTTGCCTGCCAAGCGGAGTTCGGAAAAAGCTGACTGCGCCACCAAAACTGTGCGAATTTACTGCACCGCCACCAGGTTGGCCGGTAATGGCATTATCCCAACTGTCCATCGTCATATTCGTGACCTGTGTTTTGCCCGGAAATTTGGCCCTAAAGTAAACTACCGGCGGCTGAAATGCCAAGCAAATACAGTCCTTTTTGTCCTTAATCCATGGAATTTAGGAGAATCCTTGACAATTGCGATTTCATCGACACTGATTGTTGCAACTTTCCATGAAACATCCCGTATTCACGATAAGCAGCGTGCGATAATCATTGTAGGGTCAATGTCTTGGGGGTAGGCTGGAATGAATTGTCAAAATACCCGGGCATAAAGCCAGTTTATTAATCCGCTCAACGTTATGAGACGTATTGAGAACGACACTTTGCTAGCTAATCAGCCATTTTATCATCAGGAATGCCAACGATTCCTTCAGATAGAAAAGCCGCGCGGTCCAGGGCATGCGCATTTAAGAGGTCAGTCAATGTTTTCTATGGTCAGGCAGTCAGTTCGTTTTAGACGCGTATGCCAATCCTTTTGCACAGCCGGTATGGTGATTGTACTGGCGGCTTGCGGCGGCTCAGAACCTGAAACCGGCAATGCCGGTGCCCAGGGCCAGAGACCGGGTGGCTTCCCGGGTGGGTTCGGTCCGGGTGGTCAGCAGGAGATGCCTGTTCCTGCTGTTGAAGTGGTTGAGGCTCGCATCGGCAGTCTGCCACTGGAAGAGCGCCTGACCGGGCGCGTTATCGCAGAAAACCAGTCTGAGATAATAGCCGAAGTGGGCGGCCCTGTTACTGAGGTCTTTGTTGATAGCGGTGACGCAGTGCAAGCTGGTGATCCTCTGGTGCAGATTCGTGATACCGAATATCGAGAACGCCTCAATCAAGCTCAGGCGGGACTGCAGGTTGCAGAAGCGCAGACACGTCAGGCCCAGGCGAATCTGGCTGCACTGCAAAACCAGCTCGAACGAATACAGTCATTGACCGAAAGGCGTCTGGAGACAGTGTCTGCGCTGGAAGATATCCAGGTTCAAGTGGACGTGGCGCAGGCCAATGTGGAGTTGCGCCGTGCCCAGGAAAACCAGGCACAATCGGTTGTCGAGGAGCGTCGGCTGGAACTGGCCAATACAACGGTCAGGGCACCAATCAGTGGTATGGTCGGACAACGCAATGTCGAGCGTGGCCAGATCGTTTCTGCCAGTGCGCCCTTGTTTATCATTGGCGATCTGGATGATGTTCGTATCGAGATGCTGCTAACAGAGCGGATGCTGACCTATATCCGCGAAGGCATGTCAGTGAGTCTTTATTCCGAAAACTGGCCGGATCTCCGGTTCGACGCATCCGTCTCACGCATTTCGCCTTTTCTCGACGCAAATACCCTGCGTACCCAGGCCTATGTAGAAATGGAAAACCCGGACCGCATGCTTAGGCCGGGCATGTTTCTCAATGCCGATATCTATTACGGTGAAACTGAGGATGCGGTGCTGATTCCCAACAGTGCCATTTATCGTCATCCGCGAACCGGTGTTGAGGGGGTTTATGTGATGACGCCACCGGGACCAGAAGCGCGCCCGGTTTCCGAGGTGGATGGCGCCCCGGCCATGCTGCCTGCTGCCCCCGTGCAGTTTGTCCCCGTTGATGTTGTTGCCAGTGGTCGCATGAGCAGTGGTGTCGAAGGTATCCAGCAAGGTGACTGGGTCGTGACCATTGGGCAGAACCTGCTGATGGGCAATGTGGCTGAGGCGCGAGCCAGGGTCATGAGCTGGGATCGCATGGAAGAAATGCAACGCAAACAGAATCGCGATATTTTTGACATCATTGATGCGGCCCGGGAGCAACGTCAAAACGCTGTCCCGGCTGATAGTTGATCCCGACAGGAGACTGAGTCATGGCTATTACGAAGCAATCCATCAGTCGCCCTATTGCGACGACCATGATATTCCTGATCATCATCACGCTTGGGACACTGGGCTTTCGCTTCCTGCCAGTAGACCTGTTGCCTCCTATTGAGATGCCTGAACTGTCGGTTCAGGTCAGCTATCCCAATGTCGGCCCGGAAGACATTGAATTGCTGATCACCGAGCCACTGGAAAATGCACTGGCTGTTGTGCCCGATATTGAACGTATGTCTTCGAGATCTCAGGAGGGCAGTGGTTCGGTCAGTCTGCGCTTCTCTCAGGGCGTGGACATCGATGTGATATCCAATGATGTGCGTGAGGCGCTGGATCGTTTGCGGAACAGCTTGCCGGAAGATGCCGATCCACCTCGTATCCGTCGCTTTAACCCGGATGACTCACCGATTGTGATTCTGGGTGTGCAATCTGACATGGACCTGATGGACCTGACCACAATCATGGAGCGGGACCTGAGTCGTCGTTTTGAACAGATTGCCGGTGTTGGTGCCGTTGATGTCTGGGGCGGAATTGATCGCGAGATTCGTGTTGATGTCAGACGCGACCGCCTGCTGGCCAGCGGGCTGACCATGAATGATATCAGCCAGGCGATTGGCCGGGAGGGTAACAACTCTCCCGGTGGCAATGTCCAGCGCGGCATGTCTGAGCTATATATACGCTCGATGGGTGAGTTCAACTCGGTAGATGAAATCCAGAATGTCGTCATTCGTTCGGTTGAAGGCGTGCCGGTGCGCGTTGGTGATGTGGCGGATGTCAGTGATGATCGGGCAGATATTGGCCGGTATATCGAAATCAATGAGTTGCCCATGATTCGTATGGGGATTCGCAAACAAACCGGTGCCAATACCGTTGCGGTAGCCGAACAGGTTAACCAGGAATTGCAAAGAATCAATTCGGAGCGCAATGATCTGGAAATCCTCATGGTGACCGATCAGAGCGAGTTTATTCAGGACTCAATCGATAGCGTTCGAAACTCCGCGCTTTGGGGCGGCATCCTTGCTGTGATTGTGTTGCTGGCTTTTTTCCGCAATGGCTCTATTACCAGTATTATTTCTGTCTCCATCCCTATTGCCATCATCGCCACGTTCGCACTGCTGTATTTTGGTGGTCTGACGCTCAACCAGATGAGTTTTGGGGGACTGGCGCTTGGGGTTGGCCTGATTGTTGATAATGCCATTGTGGTCATTGAGAACATCGTCCGGCACCGGCAACAGGGTAAACCGCTGAAAAAGGCCGCCGAGAGAGGAACTCGGCAGGTGACAGGCGCGGTTATCGCTTCAACGCTGACAACCTCAGTCATTTTCCTGCCTGTGGTGTTCATGCAGACCCTGACCGGGACCATGTTTCAGGAAATGGCCCTGGTGGTTGTCTTCTCCTTGATGTGTTCATTGTTTGTCGCGCTGACGCTGGTGCCGATGTTGTCGAGCCGCTTTCTCAGTGTGCCAGCACATGAACCCGCACATGACCAGACAGCAACCTGGAACGAACGTATTCTGTATGGACTTGAGCAGCGCTATGAGCGTGTGGTTAGCTGGGCCCTGGCGCACAAGGCGGTGGTCATCGCTGCCACAACCGGGCTGCTCTTGCTGTCGGTGCTGGGTATACGCATGATTTCCGTTGAACTGGCGCCACAGACTGAGGCTGATACGCTTTCCATCCGCATGCGCATGGACGAAGGCACCAATATCGCCGTGATCCATAGCTACATGATGGAAATGGATCAGATTGTTCGCAATATTGTGCCCTGGGAAAATGTCGTTAATTACACACGCGATGCGCAAAATGGTGATGCTGAACTGGAACTGACCCTGATCGATCAGGAAGAGCGCACCATGAATGCCAATGAAATGGCTGATTACATTCGTGCCCGTGTTGAGGATGCCATACCAGGCATGCGTGTGTATGTTCGCGCGCAATCCGGCATGTGGATCATGCGCCGGATTTTCGGTTCCGGTGGTGAAGATGCCATACAGGTGGAACTGCGAGGTTACGATCTGGATGCAGCAGATCAGATAGCCCAGCGCATCAGTGATCGTGTCGAAGTTTTACCCGGCATTGCTGACGTCAATCTGAGTCGCCGGGAAGGGCGGCCAGAGCAGCAGATTCGCTTTGACAGGGAGAAGCTGGCTTCACTGGGGATTGGCGTCAGCGATGTCAGTCGAGCTATTCAGGCCAGTGTCGGTGGTTCGCGTGCCGGTGTTTACCGGGACAGGGGTGATGAGTTTGATATTGTCGTTCGCCTGCGGCCTGAGGATCGGTTGAATTCCCAGGATATCGATAACATTTCCATTCGTGCGGCTAATGGCGAGGTTGTGCCAGTTTCTTCCCTGATTTCCACCACCTTTGGCCGGGGACCAACCGAGATTCGCCGCATTGACGGTCAGCGGGTGACATATATCAATGCCAACCTCGAAAGTGGTGTCGCGCTGGGCGATGCTGTAGAGCGTATTCGCGAGAACCTGTCCCAGATGCAGCTTCCTGACGGGTTTTCTATCGTTTACGGTGGCGAATACGAAGAGCAGATGGAGTCCCAGCGCGACTTTGTCATGGCGATTGTCATGGCGCTGGTGCTGATCTATATGGTGATGGCGGCCCAGTTCGAACGCTTCCTGGATCCGTTGATCGTAATGGGATCCGTGCCACTGGCTATTGTTGGCGTGGTGCCAACCTTGATCCTCACCGGCACCACCCTGAACATGCAGAGTTTCATGGGCATGGTGATGCTGATCGGTATCGTGGTCAATAACGCCATTCTGCTGGTGGACTATATCAATATCATGCGCCGCGAAGACGGTATGCCGATCGAACAGGCCGTTGTGAAGGCAGGGCGCCTACGCTTGCGACCGATCCTGATGACGACCCTCACCACGGTGCTGGGCCTGATTCCACTGGCACTGGGCATTGGTGCCGGAGCAGAAATGCAAGCCTCGCTGGCACGTGTCGTGGTCGGTGGCCTGATGGCGTCGACACTGATCACCCTGGTTTTCATTCCCGTGTTCTATGTCACAGCCAACCATACCCGTGACTGGATTGGAAACCACCTGGTTCCCGATGCATTCAAACGCGTGTTCCGTAAAGAACCCCCTGCCGAGGCTGATACAACACCCGACCGTGCCCATGGCGGATCCGATGCGCAACACGGCTTTAGCCAACAGCGCCAGGACTAAAACGTTGCAACCAGAAAACCTGGACGCTTAAGGCAATGACATAAAAAGGCCCGGTTCACCAAATGAGCCGGGCCTTTTTAATCGTCAGCCCGCCATGGCATGACACACAGTGCCTAACAACACCCCATGAGTACCCAAACACAGCACAAGGGAAGGGCATCACTCCACATATCGCAGCCAATCAGACCACGTTTTGCCTAGCGCCCCTCATCCGAAAAAGCAGCCGAACTGCTTGAGCCGTCAGGCGAGTTTTCGGCTGTCGGATGAGGGGCGCTAGGCAGTGGTCGGCTGCGATATGTGGAGTGATGCCCTGACTGCCCCCCCCACCCGAGCTTTCGACTGCCGAGTGAGGAGTGGTCAGCGGGAACTTACTCCGCCGGCAACAGCCGATGAATACCGCCCCCTTCAATGGCCAGGTAGATATAACCGTCCGGGCCCTGCTCCACTTCACGCACCCGACCGATGCCAGTCAGTATGTCAGTAGAGCGGATCACGCGATCTTCCCAGACTTCCAGCAAAACCAGGCGTGTTCCGGCAAGAGCACCAACCAGCAGGTTGTTGCTTAGCTCCGGATAATGGTCACTGTCGACGAACTCGATACCGGCAATGGCAATGGAGGGATTCCAGTACCAGATTGGCTGTTCCATGCCGGCACCGTGGGAATCCTCGGCCAATGGCTCACCGTTGTAGTTGATGCCGTAACCGACATAAGGCCAGCCATAATTGTTAGCAGCGCGGGCAATGTTGATTTCATCGCCACCACGAGGTCCATGCTCACTGTTCCACACCTCTCCGGTTTCCGGGTTGATGGCGATACCCTGCGGATTGCGGTGGCCGTATGACCAAACGGCAGGGATGGCATCAGGAATGTGAACAAAAGGGTTGTCTTCCGGGACGCTGCCGTCATCCATGATGCGATAAATTTTACCGCCGTCACGGCTCAGGTTCTGAACGTTGGTGAAATGGTCGCCACGGTCACCAATGGAGAAGTACAGGTAGCCGTCTGCATCAAACACCATGCGGCCACCGTAGTGCTGGCCCCGATTGCTGTTTTCCATGGCCCGGTAGATGACTTCCTGATCGGTTAGCCGGTTACCATTCAGTTTAGCCCGCATCACTGATGTGTTACTGCCTTCCCCGTTGCCTTCCGGGTCAGAAAAAGTCAGATATAACCAGCCATTGCTGGCGTAATCAGGGTGAGCTTCAATATCCAGCAGGCCGCCCTGGCCATTGACGTGTACTTCAGGGACGCCAGCTAATGGTTCACTGACTTCGCCATCAGAAACGCGGTACAGTTCACCATTGCGGTCGGTCACCAGCATATCGCCGTCTGGCAGCCAGGCCATGCCCCATGGCATTTCAATCGCATCTGTGACAACGTCCGTGGTGTAGCTGGGGAATTGCTGGGCCTCTGCGCCCGTAACAGCTAAGATGGACAGTGATAAAGCGCTGAACCATTTTTTGGAATTCATGACACATCTCCAGTCATTATGCATAGTAAGAATATTGTATAGTATTGTATAGAAGGTGTCGCCTTTCATCAGCCTGATTGACTGCCGTTTATCGTATCCAGGTGGCAGTTGACGTGATTCTTGTCGCGTTTTGGCTGAACAGGCAGCCTGCGACAATTTGTCACGCAGAATAGACTAGGAGTCACAGGCTTCCAGACGGTAAAATCTAACACGTTGTAGAGAAATTATCAGACTTTTTAGGGTATCCACATGATGAAACGAATCTTTTCGGCACTAACAGCGATACTGGCTTTGTCGGCTCTGCTTTCCGGTCAGGCACTGGCTCACACCGCACTGAGTTCTTCAATGCCTGGCAACCAGTCCACAGTTGTAGCGCCAGATAAACTGGTGTTGAAATTTGGCGATGTTGTTCGTCTGGTGGATGTAAAACTGGTTCATGGGCCTCGCCATGTCATTGACTTTGGCTTTCAGGCGCCAGAAGTTAGCCATGATGAGTTCGGCTTTGCCTTGCCTGAGCTGATGATGGGGGAGCACACAGTGACCTGGACCGCGATAGGCCCTGACGGCCATACTGTCTCTGACTCATTCACCTTTACCAATGCTGCCGAAGGCAGTGAAGAAATGGCCGGTATGACACATGGCGGGCACAGTCATAATGGTAGCCACAGTCATGGTGGTGAACAACATAGCCATGGCGGTGAACAGCACGCCCATGGTGCTGAGGATAGTCATCAGCACGAACACTGATGCCATACACAGTTTGATTATCAGACAATCGCAAAATGGCTGTTAACTGGTTACTGGCCGCAGCGCTGGGAAAATGGCTTTTCTACTTGAGCCTGGTCATTTTGCCCGGCTGGCTGTTTTTGCGATTCATCTCTCGTGACAATGACCAGACCTGGCTGGCAAGAGCAGGCTTACTTTTTCTGGTTATTGCCCTGACAGCCTTGTTGGCCTCCTCTCTTCTCCTGATCCAGGTTGGTGAAATCAATCAGCGTGGTGTGATGGGCATGTTTGATCCTGTCATGCGCGACATATTGTTGACTACGCCAAATGGCACCAGTCTGTATTGGCGGCTCGCCGGCTTACTGTTTTGGAGCCTGGCCATAGCAGGTTTGTGGTTGCCCAGGTTGCTGCTGCCCCTGGCCGTTCTGGGCACTGTGTGTTTAGCGGTGTCTTTCGCGGTGACCGGGCATGTTGCCACACTGGCCGGAATCAGCCAGTTATTTATTGTGCTGCACATTGTGGCGGTCACCGCCTGGGCAGGCTCTGTCCTGTTACTCTGCTTCCTGCTTCGGCCCGTGCCAGCAGATGAGCTGGCAACAGAGCAATGGCATGATCTTTTTCGGCAATATGGTCGCCTGGCAGTGCCGGTACTGGCGGTGATGCTGATCTCAGGTGGCTATCTTTACATTCAACTGCTGGGCTGGTCTGTCATTCCGGATCATGCTTATCACTGGCTGATGCTGGGCAAACTGGTACTGGTCGCCATGATGCTGGCTGTGGCTGCCCGCCATAAATTCCGACTGGTACCAGACATTCAACTTGCCCTGATGAGCCCGGGTGTGGATGAGCCGGGTGTCTCGCTCAGGCAAACGGCATTAAGTCGGATGCGAGCTTCGCTGTTCGTTGAGGGGATGCTGGCTGTGGGAATCCTGGCCCTGGTTGCCATCATGACGACATTTGTTGGTCCTCAATCACTGCTGCACCAGATGAATTAATGCCTAATATTTCAAGGCCTTTGCAGGCCAGACACTGAACTGTCAAAAAAGTGTGACAAACTTGGCGTTGTAAATTAAGGTTGCATTGAATAGACTTCGCCAAAATTCACCAGACGTCACTGCCCATGAATCTTTTTGAAATCTCTTATACCGCTATCGGCGGCCTCGCTATTTTCTTCCTGGGGCTCAAATATTTCTCTGAAGCCCTCCAGTCCAGTGGACAAGACGCAATAAGGGGAATTCTGGCTCACTTGACCAGAAACCGCGTTATGGCGGTATTGGCAGGCATCGGTATTACCGTGTTTGTGCAATCCAGTTCCATTTCCACCGTCATGACGGTAGGCCTGGTCAATGCCGGCCTGATGGAGCTGAAGCAGGCCATCGGTGTGATTCTCGGGGCCAACGTCGGTACCACAGTGACCGGCTGGATTATCTCCATCAAGGTAGGCAAGTATGGCCTGCTGTTGATTGGCCTGGGCATTTACCCCATGTTTGCTGCCAAACGGCAGTGGTTGGCAACGCTGGGTAAGACAGCGGTGGCGCTGGGTCTGGTGTTTACCGGCCTGGAGTTCATGAGTGGTGCCTTTGTCCCCCTTCGTGATAATGCGACCTTCATTTCCTATCTTTACCTGTTTGATGCCGAGTCGATCTGGTCACTGTTGGCTTGCATCGCATTGGCCTGTGCGCTGACCGTTGTGATTCAAAGCAGCTCGGCCATGCTGGGTATTACTATTACGCTGGCATCAACTGGCGTGATTGATTTCAATACGGCCGTAGCACTGATTATTGGTGAGAACATCGGTACGACCATTACCGCGCAGTTGGCCTCGATAGGCGCAACGACTTCGGCGGTCAGGGCTGCTCGTGCTCATGCGATCTTTAATATTCTGGGCGCTATCGTCTTTATGGCTCTCTTCCCCTGGTATGTCGAATTCATCGACTGGCTGGTGACAACAGGCGCTGCAGATGCCGTGAACGCGGATGGTGAGCGACCCTACATTGCTTTCCATATTGCCATTGCGCATACCATGTTTAACGTGATCAATGTGGTGATCTGGATTCCGTTGATTGATACGCTGACCAAAACAGTGACATGGCTGGTGCCGCAGAAAGAGAAGAAAGAGCAGCATAAACTGCGCTATCTGGGTAACCGTTCTACGATGGCACCGGAAGTGGCTCTGCAGCAGGCAGATCTGGAAATGGACAACATGGTGGAAATCACCAAGGAAATGTTCCGTGTCTCCCGCGATTATGCCTTGGCTAAAAGCCATGACAAGGAACGTTTTGATCGTATCAATCACCTGGAAGATGTGACAGATAACATTGAAGAGGAGATGATCAAGTTCATCACCATCCTGTTAACTGGTACCGTCAGCCAGGAGCAGTCATCGCGGGCCTATGGTCTGATGCGCATGGCCGATGAGATTGAGAGTATCGCCGACTCCCTGCAGGCCTTCAGTATCTATCAGAGCCGCCTGTTCAAACGCAATGAGGATATTGGTGAAGAAGCCTGGCATGACATTATGGTCTTCTTCAACGAAGTTGAGGCTTACTTCAAGCAATTATCTGATGCCAGAGCCCAGGATCTCGATACAGCGACCATCAAAGAGCGACTCAAGGGCGCCAAATCCATCAAGAAGCTGGGCAAACAAATGCGTGATCGCCACCTGGATCGTCTGCGTGAAGGACATTATCAGGCGGCTACGGCACAAATGTTCAGTGATATGTTTATGGCGCTACAGCGTGTTAAAAACCACTCTGTGAATTACATTGAAGCTTACGCTGGCCTGTAAGCTCTGGTGGTTAGTGAATCAACACAACCCTCTGGCGGTGCAACCGTCAGGGGGTTTTTACTATTGGCAGCAAAAGGGTAGTTTGTCGAAGTCTTGCAGAATACTTCCTGCCGAAGGGTCAACTTTACTGTTTTGCTGTGCTGGTGCTTATACGGCCGGCCAGATAAAAGCTCAGCAGCGAGATCACTGAGGCTGTCAGCATCAATGAGAGCATAGGGTAAATGGTGCCGTTATAGATCAATGCAACCAGCTGTGCGGCCAGTGCTGACAGTCCCATTTGCATAAAACCGGATAATCCCGATGCCGCTCCGGCCATGTCTGGGAATTCATTGATGGCTGCGGCCTGGGCATTCGGCAATGAGATACCATTGCCAAAGGTGCAAATTGATATGGGTAAAAACAGTGCCAATGGGTGAACAACACCTATCAGGTGCAGTGCCAGGGCCGCAGAAATACCAACGATACTGATCTGGCTGCCGACCGCAATCATGCGCCGTCCGTCAACGCGCTTGGTTAACCATCGCGTCAGGTAGTTGCCGCCCATAAAGGCTGCTGGTATGACAATATAATAATAGCCATACTCATTGGGGGGACGTTCAAAGACAGAGACCATGATCTCCGGTGCGGCAGAGATGAAGCTGAAAAACACCACAGAGACAAAAGCGACATTCAGGGCATAAGCACAAAAGCCTCGCGACTTGAGCAAGGTCACGAAACTGTGCAGCATACCTGCACTGCCGGCATCGCGGCTGGCCTGGCTGGCGGTTTCCGGCAGGCTGATCAACAGTGCCAGCATCAGTAGCAGACTGATGCCAGCCATCACATAAAAAATGCTGTGCCAGTCATAGCGCACCAACAGTTCCCCGCCGACCAGCGGTGAAATCATCGGCATCACTACCATCACCATGACCAGTGTTGCGATAATGCCTGCCGCCTGATTGGCGGGATAGACATCACGTACAATGGCACGGGCCAGCACCAGACCCACTGCACCCCCGGCGGCCTGCACAATACGTCCAAAAATCAGCATGCCGATACTGTCAGCCATGACGCAGAGCAGTGAACCAAGAAAGGTAATGAAAATCCCGACCAGCATGACCGGGCGTCGGCCGAAACGGTCGGAAAGCGGGCCGTAGATCAATGTGGCAACAGCGATGGAGAACATTGACAGGCTGAGCGTCAGTTGTGCCGTACCGTTACTGATTTCAAAGGCATCACGAATGGTCGGGATGGCTGGCAGCATGATCTGCATGCCAACTGGCCCCAATGCCGAGACCGAGGCCAGCAAAATAATCATACGCCGGGAAAATCCCTTTACTTCTGAGGTCATAAATCAAGTCTCTCAAGCTGGTGCGGACTGGACAATGGGCAGAAAAAGGCGGTCAGCGGTTTTCGGGTGAGCCCTGCAGGACGGTATCGCGTTGCTGCTGTTGCGGGTTGCGTTGCTGGCCGCTGACAACAACACTGGTACCGAGTAGCGCCAGACGTTGTGATTGTTCGATAGGGTAGTCGAGCCGGAAGGCTGCCATTTGTAATTGTTGGATCAATCGGGCAGCAGGCGCAAGCGTATCATCTGCACTGGGAGCATTGCCAGTATCAGCGCCATTCTCGGCGATCTGTGTGCAGTTGAGCACCAGGCGCTCCACGGTGCGCAGACAGATGGCATCGGATGGGGATGGTGCCAGCTCCAGTAACAGGCCATTCTCTTGCAGCGAAAAGCGCGGCGAAGCGGACAGCCACTGCTGCTGCTCCCGGGCAAAGGCATTATCTGCTCCCGTTAATCTGACGGGCAGAGAAATATCAAGCCGTCGAAACAGGTTCGGGTCCTGTCGATAAACCTCGGCGAAAAGCGTCAGTGCCCGGGCTTGTGATTCAGTACTGCCTTGTTGCCACAGCGTTTGTGCCAGCCGGGCCTGGACACGGGAACGTAGCAACACTTCCTGGCTGGGGAGTTGTCCGATTGCCTGGGCTGCATGCTCCAATAAAGAATCCTGGCGCGACTGCAGGTAACTGACTTCCGTTTGCCAGGCATGGTAATAACCCATGTTCAATGCAAACACGCCCTGGTCTGCTGCTGTGTCCAGCAGTCTTCCCGTGACACCCGCGCCCATTAATGTGACCAGGTCAGGTTCGATCCACTCAGGGATATGCACATCCAGTGGCGCATAAGGGCGCATCCGGTTAATCAGCGTTTCTTCATTGGCAAACAGTGACGCAGCCAGGCGCTCAGAACGCCAGGCGCGAAAACGAGCCGCCTGGGCTTCTACCCAGACCCGTAAATTGCCCGGGAAAGGCGTCACAGCCATTTCTTCGAGTAAACGCTGGTATCGCAGGTTGTGCGCGATACTGTTGATCAGAGCAGCATAAGAGTCTTTCTGAGCTTCGTCAGCCGTGTAGGAGCCGGTTCTGTCGGGCTGGTTCAGTGCTGCCTGGGTGAGCCGGGCGGCATCATCCTGATAACCTGACATGAGCAGGAAGATGGCGCTGACCAGAAAATGATCGGCACGGTTCATGACAGTTATCAGTGCTTCCTGGTTGCCACGCCAGACCATCATGTTATCCAGTGCCTGCCGGGCTTCATCGAACCGGCCCTGATTCATGTAAAGGTAGAGCTTGTTAACCCAGGGGTTGCCGACACTGGTGGGATCCATAAACTCCGTGGCACGATCCAGGTAGTTTTCTGCATTCTGAAAGCGCAACAGGTTCAGTGACACTTCCGAGGCATTGAGCAGGTGCACAGTATCGAGACGCTGCCCTTGGGATTCAGCCAGTTCGCTGTCTTCGTTCATGGCATTTTCGCAGGCCTGCAGAGACTCTGTGGGCCGCAGGTCAGCCAGCTCAACGGCACATAACGTATTCCAGGCACGACTGCGTTCCCTTGGATTGTTGCTGTTGTTCAGCACCTGTTCTGCGCTGGCGCGTGCCTCATCAAAGCGCTTCAGCTTGATCAGCGGCCAGCCGCGGAAGGATTCGGTTTCCTGACCAAAAATCTGTTCCAGCTTCTCCAGGTAAGCCAGCGACTGTTCCTGGTTGCCGATGAGCTGATGCAGATAGGATAGCTCGGTCAAGGTCAGGTAAAACCATTCCAGATTGCCGGATTCAAGAGCCCGGCCTAACGAGTCATAATTGGTCAGTTGCTCTGCCTGGTTCAGGTGGTAAAGCGCCCGGGGCAGGTTGCCTTCTATCTGGGACAGGATTTCTGCCATGGCAAACTGGGCGCCCGGTGAGTCGGGTTGCTCCTGTAGCCACTGCTGCGCCAGTTCCCGTGCCCGCACGTGCTGGTCCAGGGCCAGCGCATCACAAATAGAAAGGGCGGTGGGGTCAGTTATGCCATTGAGTCCGAAGCAGGTGGTGCGGGGGAGGTTCATCGGCACACTCTCCAGCCCGCTGCTGCCACTGTCCTGGGCGTAAAGCACCGAAGATGGCAACGGGCTCAGTAAAGGACACAGTGCTGAGAACAGTACGGTGGCTAATACTGAGGATAGTGCTGTGAAGAATGACCGGACCCACATAACAGGCATCAGGCAGCTGGCTTCATGGTACTGCGTGCCAGTGCTTCCATGGCCGGTTTCATGCAGTCTTTCAGGACAGCATCAAAACTGCCTGCACCCGGGGCCAGTTCGACCCGGTGACCGAGCACGTGCGGCAGCAGGAAGTCGATGTCATCAGCATTGACGTAATCACGGCCACACATCGCTGCGCGGACCTGAAGCGCCGGTAACAATAACACCAGGCTGCGAGTGGAGTTGCCCTGAATCACCCGATCGTCGTCACGAATCTGTCGGGAAATGTCGACCAGACACTGTTTGACGGAATCGGCGATATAGACTTGTTTATCAATGATCTGACGCGCCGCCAGGACATGCTGACGGCTGACCTGGATACGCTTCTGCGGTGACCGGCGCGACTGCCAGGTATCGAGCACGGACAGCTCGGCGTCACGATCAATGTGAGACATGGTTATTTTAAACAGAAAGCGGTCCAGTTGCGGAGTGGGCAATGGATAGGTACCAACCAGGTCAAGCGGGTTCTGGGTGGCGATCACAAAGAACAGATCATTCAGCGGGTAAGTGCGGTTGTCGACAGTGACCTGCTTTTCACCCATGGCCTCGAGCAATGCGGACTGCACTTTCGGTGACGTTCTGTTGATCTCGTCGGCGAGCAGTACGTGTGTGAAAACCGGACCAAAACGAAACTGAAAGGCATTGCTGCCAGCATCAAAAATGGCACTGCCAGTGACATCGGCAGGCAGCAGGTCCGGCGTAAACTGGACGCGGCGGAAAGCCGCAATGGGAACCTCATCGGCAGCTTTGTCGCTGTCTGCCCGATCATCAATGATGGTTTCACCCAGCGCTTTGGCCAGCGTGGTTTTACCGGAACCCGGAAAATCTTCCAGCAACACATGACCATCTGCCATCAGGGCAATTACCACCAGCTCGATGACATCATCACGACCAATGACCTGCTGGCCGACCGAGCTGGCCAAACGACGGAGCACATCACAGGCAGCGGCAATTTTCCCGGACTCCTGATCGGGTGCCTGATGATCAGCGTTTGCTTCTTCCATTGCTTACTCCCACTCCACTTTTCCAAAAATATACGTACTTATTAAAGAATGTCTGCTAAGTCCAGGTGATTTGAATTACCGGCTATGCAGCCAGGGGGCCGGATGCACCCAGGCCAGCAAACGTCGCCATAACGGGACTGTGAGGGCAATTTCATTGCCCAGCTGTTTACGCCATGCTTGCCATGATTGCTGCCCCGGTTGCGTGTCATCACCGGCTGTTGTATTCATGATGGCGGCGCCGCCCGGACGACAAGCATAACCGGGGCTGTTGCTCAGGTGCGCATCAGATAATGTTGCAAATGCTGGTAGCTGGGCCTGATGTCGTCGGGCGAAGGCTTCGCGACTTTCACCGAAGCGACGGTAGATACCCACAGCACTTAAGGTGTCCAGTGCTGCCCGGTATTGCAAGCGGTACTGGGCTGATGCAGGTGACCATGTCGCACAATTGGCCCGGTACAGCCGGAGCAGCCAGGCAGCGAGCAGTAAACAAAGTGCCAGCGTCAGAGCAGGCCTGATTATCATGGCCGGATTCAGCGACCAGCTGCTTTCCTGGGCCGCGACAAAATCTTCGAAGCTGGCATCGTCACGCAGCATGTCGCCGAGCATTTGCTGCAGTGTGTCCTGCGGTTCTGTGGACATATCGACCAGCGTCTGTGAAGGTGCCGGGTCGACAATGACCCAACCCAGTCCTTCCAGATAAATTTCCGGCCAGGCGTGGCCATGGATAGCCTGTACCAGTAATGCTGAGCCGCCGGCCCGATTGCTGGCAGGTACCGAGTAACCCACACCAACGCGAGCCGGTATGCCCAGGCTGCGATACATGTAAGTGGCCGAGTAGGCAAAGTGAACGCAGTAACCGGTCATGTCACCGAACAAAAACGATGCTGCGGGGTCGCTGGCATAGGCATGCTCGTTAGCCAGGCTGTAAATGCCATTGTCGTCGAGCCAGGCTTTGACAGCGAGCGCTTTGGCATACGGGTCATCGGCAAACTCTTCCCGGATATTGGCAATCAGGGATTCCGCTTTTTCCTGGTAGCGCGGGTCATCGGGCAGTTCCAGGTACTTCTGCCATTGCGAGACACTCCATTGAGGCGAGCCCGCATTGCGACCGATCAGGTCGGGGAATTCAAATTCCGGTACCATTGATTCGACGGTGTACGTCTGGCGGAAGCGCATGCTGTTAGGGTTAGGTGTGTTTTCAAAACGCACCGGCGCATCCAGGCCGAAGGGGCTGCGATGCGGTGTTAATAGCCCGATTGTGGTCGTCACGGAACGACGCTTGTCCAGCGCGGGCACCTCGTCAGTGACTGACGTGCTCTGGACGGGGAAGTCACTGACCAGATCCGGATCCAGCCCGGGTGTCTCTGCGGTCCACAATAATTGGCCGTTGAATTCTGAATAGGCCGACTCGCGGAAATAATAGGCACCGCTTTGTGGTTCGTAATCATCGCGAAACAGTACGATGGCGACCGGGGTTTCCTTGTTGTCGGCATTATTATCGCCGTCGCGGAAGGGATTTTCCGGTTGGTTGCTGCGCCCATTTTGACTTTGCCCGGTCAATCCCAGGTCGTCAGTCAGCGGCGGCGTAGGCATTCCCAGCAGACTGATGTAGACCAGCAGCGACAGGCACAACACAGCGAGTGCGGCCAGGTGGTAGGGAATGCGTTTCAGGGGCTGTTCGAGCATTAACAGCAAAGTCAGTGTTAACACCGCTGCTACCCCAGTCCCCATAAACAGGTAGCTGGGATCGAGCCCGCGAATCAGGGCGTAATCACCAATGAAGTAGGGCCGGTCTATCATGCCATTCTGGTGGGCAGATAATGTCAGCACAAATGCGGCTGCCACATACAGCAGTTCCAGTGCAGCGCCCCAGCTGAACCGACGGGAAAGCAGCCGAATGGCGCCGACGCAGCTGACCGACAGGAAGAACCAGAAACACAGCTGGCCAAGCTGAAAGCTACCAAGTGCCCCCAGGGAGTTGGTTGGTGTCGAGGTTTGCACCAGCAGGCTGCTCAGCCACTGCCCGAAAGCAATAAGCAGTGCCGGCAGCAAGAGCAGCAGATAAGTTCGCAAGCGTAATATGCGTGCTGACGCCGGGAGGCTGTCAAATACCATGACGGCCAGCGCAGCGCCAGTAAATGCAGCGGCCGAGCCGGTCGTAGTGGTCATCGGCAAGCTCAGCACGGCACTGGCGCCGCCCAGAATGATTGCCCTGAACAGTCGTTTGCTCAATGACAGCCGGGGCTGTGCCTGAGAGTGAGTGTTTGCTGTCGGTGTCTGCATCATAATCAAAGACGTTAAACTTTTTTCCAGTAAGGATCAAAAGACTGCCCGCTGTCCCGGTCGATCACAATAACCCGTTCACAGCGTTTGGCAAACAGGCGGCTGACAGATTGTAGGCTGTCTTTGTCATAGTGCGAGTCGGCTTTATCGGCCATTAACATCGCCTGCCACCAGGGACGCTGGCCGTCACTATCAAACGCATCTGTCGCCAGCACCAGTGTGAACGGGCTTTTCTGCCGGTTGATGGTATCCAGGAAAGCCTGGCACCAGGGGCCCTGGTGAGCCGAGGCGAAGACCACACAGGCATTGCCAGCCCCCTGGTTGGACTCCATGAAGTGATCGAGCCCATAACCGGGTGGCTGCTGAGGTCGTCTGGAGCCCGCAATCAAGGTTGTTGCCCGGGTGACGGTGTTTGCTGTTTCCTGGCTGCCATCGCAGCCCAATAACCAGTTCTCTCCCAACAGACCGTTTTCTACCGCAAATCTTGCCACGCCGGCAGCAGCTTCATCGTTTGCGTCGGCAATCAGGTAGGCCAGGGTGCGGTCGGAGTGGAACAGGCTTTTTTCGGGTAAGCGCACATTGAGGTGGCGGGTCCGTGCATAGACACGCCACATAATATCCCGAACCGAATCACCAGCAGCATAGCGACGTATGTCCATACGGTCACCCACCGGCGTTCCCGTTTGCCCTGGAATGCCGTCCGCAGCATCCATGGTTCGCAATGCCGGTAACTGTTGCAGTTTGCCCGTACGCGGCAGAATCGTCAGCCGGACCTGTTGCCGTGTCCGCCAGGTGAACCGGGCCAGCCCCAGAACATCACTGAGCGTGAAGTCGCGCTGTAACGATTCGCCGCGACAGCGCCGGGGCGGGGTGATGAACTCGGTTAACCGGCCGGAGTTCTCATCCTGGTGGATGCGGGTTGGCATGTTGTCAGGAGAGACCACCTGCCAGCGTAACTCCATTAACGGCAGCCAGGGCATGGCCGGCAGCTCAAACCCGGTTGCTGCTGCATAGCCTGCTTCCAGCTCGCGGCCAGGCAAGGGGCGGGCCAGCTCGGCCTGCAGCCGGTGGCGTAACCAGATACCGGTGCCGAAGACCAGTACCATGGTGATCAATACAATTGTCACTGCGCAGACAGCCAGGGCAAACACCACCAGGTCCATGCGCTGGTAACCAAACAGATGCAGTGCGGCAAGAGCCAGCAGCAAAACAATGACGCCATTGCCATGCAGAGGAAACCGTCGTGACATACCCCGCCAGCGATCTCCTATGTTTGGCAGGACATTGCGTAGCGATTGTGTCACGGTGCTCAAGAAAGCTCCTTGGATTTGTCTGCGTTTTGCATCGTCGCGCTGCTCGTGCTGGCGCGTTTCAGGCAATCGGCCATAATCTGATTATTGCGACTGTGCACCAAGAGTCGTGCATTCATCAGTTGCGGAATATCCAGCAAAACGGTGGCCAGCATGACCATCCAACCATAGGCGATAAAATCAGTGTAGAGCAACAGAAACAAGGCGGTCAGCGTCAGGGAAAGGTTCATCAGACCCCGTAGCAGACGGCCGAGATAGAAATGATGCAGGCCAAGCGGGAAGGCTATATTAAGCCGCACATAGGTGCTGGGCCGCTTCAGCAGTCGGGCTTCCAGCAAGTCATAACGACGACGCTGGGTCGCCGATAATGCCCGGATACTGTCGCGAAGTTCATGTTCCTCCAGATTCAGCTCTTTTTCGGAAAACATGGATCCTGCTTCCAGGTGAAAACGTAAGGGCTGCGCAGCGCCTTACTGGTGTGTTGTGTCTGGCAGTTTACCTGATTCTTTGCCGGATTCCACACGCTGCCAGATAATCACAGCAGCCAGCAGTACGAAACCGACCAGGTGATAGTAAATGGCAAAGGGCGCCCACATCAGAAGCAGTGCACTGACCGCCAGCATGGCTGCGCTGAGCGGGTTGAGTGGACGATCCAGACGCCACTGCAGTAACCCGGCTGCCGCGTACAGTCCCAGGCAGGACCAGCCGAAGGTGGTGAGTCGTTCCGGCCAGGTGCCGGATATCAGCGGTGAGTAGGCAAACAGAACCGGGATCAAGTACAGGCCTTTGGCCACTTTCCAGGATGTCAGGCCCGTTGCCATGGGTTTGGTGCCAGCGATACCGGCGGCAGCAAAGGCTGCCAGACAGACAGGCGGTGTGACGTTGCTGTCCTGAGACAACCAGAAAATAATCAGGTGGGCGCTGAGCAGCATGCCGGTCAGCAGCTCCGGGCTTAGCAGTTCCTGGCGCAGAATCTGGCGCATTTCCAGTGGCATTTCGCGCAGTGCGACCAATGGGTTGCCGCCAAACAGATCAATGGTGGTGGTCACACTGGAGGGCAGGTTAGGTGAGCGCAAGGCAGCCAGCATCTGGTCCTGGGCGATCAGGTCAAACAAGATTGGGGCGGAGAGGGTTGCCAGAACAATGTAAGAGGCGGTCACGGGCAGTCCCATTCCCAGCACCAGCGAGGCAATGGCGACCAGGGCCAAAGCAATCAACAGGTTACCTCCGGCCCAGTCCACAATCATCAGCGAGAAAGCATTGCCCACACCAGTGGTGGTAACTACATTGATTATCAGACCTACGGCAACCAGCAACAAAGCGGTTGCAGTCATGGTTTTCACACCATCCACAGTGGCTTCAAAAATATCGTCCCATTTCATTGGGGTCGCTGAGACCCAGGAAGCCAGAATCACCGCCAGGATAGCCACTGCGGCAGCACGAATCGGGGTGTAGCCCATTACCAGCAAGGCGACCAGCACACCTAAAGGAATCAGAAAATGCCAGCCCTGTTTGAGGACACTGAGCACACTTTCGCGCTGCTCAATGGTGTCGGCGTGCAGACCCAGGCGTTTGGCTTCGATGCGCACAAAGAACATCACGGTCAGGTAGTAAAGCAGCGCAGGCAGTACTGACAGGGAGATAATTTGCAGGTACGGGATTTGTGTGTAGCTGGACATCACAAATGCCCCGGCGCCCATGATGGGGGGCATTAATGCGCCGCCTGTTGAGGAGGCGGCTACCACGCCAGCAGAAAACTGGGAATTGAAACCGGAGCGTTTCATCATCGGAATGGTAATGACACCGGTTGAGACTGTGTTGGCCACGGCTGAGCCGGACACAGAACCCATTAAACCTGAGCCCACGACAGCAACAAAACCGGCGCCACCGGTAAAGCGACCCGCAAGGCAGCGTGCCAGGCTGACGATAAAATCACCGGCGCCGGAGCGCAACAGGAATGAACCGAACAAGATGAACATGAAGACGAATGAGGCGGAAATATTGGCGGTCAGGCCAAACATGCCTTCCTGGCTGAAATAGCTCCGGTACAGCACGGTTTCCAGGCTAAGTCCGGGGAACTGGAAAACCCCGGGAATATAGCGGCCCAGGAAAAGAATGTAGCTCATGGCGATGATGATCAGCACCGGCATGAACCAGCCCGTTGTGCGACGGGTGAACTCAATAGCCAGCAACACCGCCATAGCGGTAAAAACGTAGTCACTCAGAACAAATTCGGCTTCCCTGGCATAGAGTGCATCCTCAAACAGAATCAGGTAGGCCGTCACGGCAACACCGGCCAGGGCCAGCACAATATTCAGTACCTGTACCCACAAATCAGGCTTGCGGCCGTTGATGCCGGTTTCATTGGCAGTCAGGGCACACAGCGCGACAAAGCCACCAAAGTGAATGGCAGAAAACCACAGTTCAGGGATAGTGGCAAACACGTTGACGTAAATGTGGAACAGGGCGAACGCAAAGGCCGCCCATTTCAGCCAGGGAGTGTTCATGTCAGGACTCAGTGCATGCTTGTTTGAAGGTTGCTGTTGCTGTCAGAAACCGGGCGGTCGTCACCAGGCAGAATCAGGTGCGGGGCGATGTCCAGGCCGATTTCACGATAGTAACGGATAGCACCGGGGTGCAGGGGGGCTCCCAGACCACGAACGGCGCGCTCGATTTGCATATCCTTGGTGGCGGCATGAATCTCTTGCAGCGCGCCAAGGTTTTCCCAGATGGTTTTGGTGATGTGATAGACCGCTTCTTCGGGCACATCGCTGCGCACTGCCAGCACATTAGGGCTGGAGATTGAGCGGACCAGTGCTGGCTGGTTGGGGTAGGTGCCCTCCGGTAATTCATACCAGTCCCAAAGATCATAGCGGGAATTGATTTTTGCCAGGTCGTCTTCAGTAAAACTCAGGATGCTGATCTGGTCACCCATTTGCGCATAGGCCTGGGTGATTGCGCTGACCGGGGCACCAGCGGGGATGTTCATGCCAACGATATTGCCGTCCTGAATGGCGTTGGCAGTACCACCATAGCCCATCCAGGCCAGTGACATCTTTTCCTGATAGTCGACTCCCAACTGATCGAGAATATAACGACCGGTCTGTTCTGCACCGGAGTTTCTGGCCCCCAATACGAACCGCTCGCCATCGAGGTTGTTCAGGTCTGACATGGTGCCGCTTTCTGCCAGCTCTGACATCAGCACAAAATGTTCGACGTTATGCCATACCGCAGCCACCGAGCGCAGTTCGGTTTGCGGGCGACTGATCGGACCTTCACCGTTCCAGCCCCAGGCCGCAAACGGTCCCTGCAATAAAGCAAACTGGGCCTGGTTGTCGCGTAACAGTTTGATGTTTTCCAGCGATCCGGCGGAACTGATGGCGGAGAGGCTGACGCCTTCACGCGGGGCCAACTGAGACTTGGTAATCGTGGCGATGGCCACGCCGATTGGGTAGTAAGCACCGCCGGTGGTAGCGGTAGTCAGAATATAGGGACGCTGCTGGGAGAGCTGTTCAGAACAGCCGGCCAGCAGCGCACAAAGTATGAATATTCTTATCAATCGTTGTTTTATCATGGCGCGATATAATCATATTTGCTGATAAACCTCAATCACTCCGGGATAGATTGAACAGCCCGTCAGACGGGGTGTCTGGCTGGGTGCGGCGCAAATACTGGCTTTGTTGATATTGGGGGCTTGTCGAAGAGTACGCCCGTTCGATTCAGAACGGCGGTCGCAGCAGGTCACGCATGTCCCGCGTGATTGGAATGGCATAATCATAAGAGGCGACAATAACGCTGCTGTTGCTGCGTACCAGTTTGGCAGTAACAAACACGTTATTTCCGGCCACAGCGTAGGTACCTACCAGTACGATAGGAGCATTGTGGGTCTGGGAGATCTCGTTAAGTTCGCGGGAAAGCAGAAATTCACCCTCGCTGGCATCGATGTAGACACTCTTGCGTAACAGCATCTCGACAAAGTCATAACCCTGCAGCGTAAACTGCGACACCAGGTGCTGTGTTGCCATGCGCCCGAAATTGGAGGATTGCTCCAGATGGTTTATGTCAGCAAAAGAGGCTGCAATCATGCGAGCTCCCGGTTGCAGCTCCTGCCCGGCCATGGTGATCAGGTATCGTGCTGCGTCATGGTGAGAGGCAATGACACGATTATTTGAGGTTTTCACGCCGCCGCAGGCAGTCAGCGCGATGACTGCCAGCAGCAGGCAGGTTGGCTTCAAGCGTAATGACAGGTGAATCATGGGGCGCTCACCGCATAGTGTGGTGACGCTGGTGATTGCGAGACGACCGGGAAGGTTCTGCCCTGATTCTGATATTGCTGCATATCGTCGCCGTTAAAGTAATACACATGCGAATTTGCTGCGACAATATGCTCAGCATCCTGAAGCTGACTGTGAATGATCACTTCTGCGATGCTGCTGTCGGTGTCCCGCCAGAGTGCCGCAAAAACGTCCAGTCCCAGTGCCAGGGGGATCAGCGCATATTCCTGGTTCGTCCAGTTGCGGACATTGGCGGAAGCGGTAGCGATGGCAATCCAGGCTGATGCCGTGCCGGGCCTGGGTAACCAGTCGCGATCCGTTTCACTGTGCTGGATCATCTGCAGATTGTAATCCAGGTAATGCGAGGCAGCTGCGGGTGACAAAGCAACCTGTATGCCAGAGTCGACCAGCGCGGCAGTGAGCATGCGCCGGTATGCCTGCTCAAACGGGCTGCTTTCCTGTCCAGCCTGGCGTATCGCCACGCTTGCCTGTGGTGGCAGGGCTTCGGAGAGGCTCTGTACTTCATTGTCTGCCATTAACTGCCAGTGCGCAGCCGAGCGGATATGGTTCTGTTGCACGGCCGGAAAATTAATGGCACGCGGATGTGGTGGATAACCACTATTACAGGCGACGAGTGCCAGGCTGGCAGCCAGCAATATTGCGATTTGTTTCATCCCGGTCATGCATTGATTCCTTGCTTGTTATTAGAGTTATCGGGCGCAAAGGCAAAGACTTAAGTTGTATGACCCTGATGCAGCTATCACGGGATGCAAAATGCGAGCTTCCGGAGTATGCTGACAGATGAAAGTCCATGGATGACAAGGATATGGCGTGACACTGGAAATAGCGTTGGTGTTGGGGATTCTTCTGGTGGCAATTGTGCTGTTTGCCACCGATGCCTTGCGCATGGATGTTGTCGCTTTGTTAGTGCTTTGTTCATTGGCGGTGACCGGCCTGGTGACGCCGGAGGAGGCTATTTCCGGCTTTAGCCATCCCGCCGTGGTCACGATCTGGGCGATGTTCATTCTCAGTGATGGCCTGACACGCGCCGGCATTGCCGATGTGCTTGGGCAACGTGTCATCCGGGTGGCCGGACATAGCGAAGTTAAACAGGTCGCTACTTTTATGCTGCTTGCCGGTGCCATGTCCGGCTTTATGAATAACATCGGCGTGACGGCATTATTGCTGCCCGTTGTGGTCAGCGTGGCCCGCCAGACCGGGCTGACGCCCTCACGCCTGCTGATGCCCATGGCATTTGGCTGCCTGCTTGGTGGCGCTCTCACGTTAATCGGTACCCCTCCTAACCTGCTGGTGTCTGCCACACTGGAAGAAGCCGGTTATGAAGGTTTCCATTTTTTTGATTTCACACCCGTTGCTGTGCCTGTGCTGCTGGCCGGTACTGCCTTCGTTGCGCTGGTTGGTCGCCACTGGCTGCCTGCCCGTGACCCGGTTGCCGAAACCGGTCACGCCGCCGGTGACCTGCATGACATGTACAGCCTGCAGGAACGGGTCTTTGCCGTTGAAGTGCCCGAAGACTCCCTGCTGGTTGGCAAGCGCCTGGGTGAGACCGGGCTGACCGCCGCGGCGGGTCTGATGATTATTGCCCTGAATCGCAACAATCAGACCCAGGCTCTGCCATCTTCGGTCACCCGGCTGCAGGCTGGAGATGTGCTGCTCGCCCAGGGGCGTCTGGATCGGTTCAAGCGCCTGCGACAGTGGAGTGAGCTGAGCATTGTGCGCGAAGCGCCGGTCATGCACGATCGGCTGCTGGAAGATGCTGCGCTGTTTGAAGCAGAGCTGGCGGAAGGCAATCCGCTGGTGGAGAAGCCGCTGAGTCCAGGCGAGTTTCATAAATTGACCGGTGGCTGGCTGCTGGCTGTCCTGCGTGGTGATACGGTGCGTCGGACGCACCTGTCTGACTATGAGCTGCGAGCCGGTGACAAGTTGCTGATGCAGGGTGATGAGCGTGCCAGAAAAGTCATAGAGTCGCGCTATGAATTCAGTGAAACCAAAACGCTGGACAAAGAGCATGTGCAAAGCCGCTATCAACTGGATGAACGTCTGTTTGTGCTAAAAGTGCCAGACTCAGCGGAGCTGGCCGGTAAGCAGGTAGCGGACATCAAGCTGGGTAAGGCTTTCGACCTGCGGCTAATGGCACTATTTCGTGAGGGGGAATTCACCCGGCCATTACCGGCATCACTGGAACTTGCCTCTGGCGACCTGTTGCTGGTGCAGGGGCGAGCCCAGGACTTTGATATGTTGCGTGGCCTGCAGCAGGTCCATATTCTGGATGACGCGACCCCTTATCTGAAGGTGTTTGAACGCGGCAAGCTGGGCATGGTTGAGGCCATCATGCATCCGCATAAGTGGATTGCCAACAAGCGCGTTGCTGACCTGAAACTGCGTGAAGCCTGGGAAGTTGAAGTCGCGGCACTGTGGCGTGAAGGTCGCCCTTACCGCTCAGGGCTGAAAGACATGATTCTTACCCGGGGTGACGCTTTATTGCTGGTGGCGCCGATGCAACGGCTGGCGGAACTGAACAAGAACAAAGACCTTATCATCCTGAACCCGGTATCCGCTCCGCAAATCGACAAGCGCCGCGCACCGGTTGCCGTCAGCAGCATGTTGCTGGTGGTGTTACTGAGTCTGCTGGGCTGGATGCCAATCTATATTGCCGCCCTGATAGGTGCCACGTTAATGGTGTTGGGACGATGCCTCAGTATGGAACAGGCCTACAAGGCCATACACTGGCGCTCGATCGTGTTGCTGGTGGGCATGCTGCCACTGGGTGCCGCCATGCAGGGTAGTGGTACGGCCACTTTTATCTCGGAAAGTTTGTTGCAATGGACCGGGCACTGGAACCCCTGGCTGACCATCGCACTGCTTTACTTCCTGTGCGTGCTGGGGACGTTAATTATTCCGGTGATTGTGCTGGTTGTACTGATGGCGCCTATTGCTGTTTCTATCAGTCTCGGGATGGGGGTTGATCCGCACGCTGCGGTGATGGCCATCGCCCTGGCAGCATCTGCCAGTGTCGCCAGCCCGGTGGCCCATCCCACCAATGTGCTGGTGATGGGTCCGGGTGGTTACCGTTTTATCGACTTTATGAAACTGGGACTGCCATTAACGGTTTTGGTCTTTCTGGTGGGCGCCATCGTCATGCCCATTGTATGGCCACTGTAATTTTCAGTGCGCTGAATACGTTTCGCTGTGATTGATGGAAGCCCTGAGGACGATTATTCCAGCATGGGTGAAAAATCAGTCATGGTCATGTATTGGCGAACCACACTATCCAGTATCGGGCCGTTTCGGTTCGAGGCTTCATTGACTTCATGCCACTCAGGGTCGGCCCCGAATGCCTGCCAGGATGCCTGTGCTGCTGCCATGCTGTCATGCTTGAGAATATAGATGAGCGTGTCGTCCGCCAGTTCCGGATCCAGAGGCACCCAATATGCGACGTTCGTCATGCCGTGTTTTTCAAAAATACGCATGGTGTGATCACGAAAGCGCGTCAGCAGGTTGTCCAGGTTACCGGGGGTTGATGTGTAAGTACGAAGCTCGTAAACCGGGCCATCGTCCATCTGTGCCTGAGCCAGTCCGGGCAAAGTGAGGCAGGACAGGCTCAGTAGTGCGATAGTCAGCAAGTGACGCGGCATGTAGCGTTGTAAGTGGCGTAGTAAGTGATTGGGTCGCATGGCAAACGTCTTCATTAACAGTCCCTCCAAAGGGCATTTTTATTGTCGTCGTGCTGGCAGATTAGCAAAGCGTTTACAGCAAGGACAAGTGGAATTGAGATTACTCACGAGATGGTTGTGAGGGGAACAGCCATGGTGTGTAATGGCAGTCAATCAGGTGTAGCAGGACAGGATGTTTGTAGTTATGGCTCAGGATCAATTAATTATCATCGCTATACTGGCCTTTAGTATGGGCATGTTCATCTGGGGGCGCTGGCGTCATGACATGGTTGCCGGAGCTTCATTGCTGGCCTGTATCCTGACCGGGCTGGTGACGCCGGAAGATGCCTTCAGCGGATTTTCCCATCCTGCGGTGATCACCGTCGCCTGCGTGCTGGTGATCAGTTATGGCCTGCAACAAACCGGTGCCGTTGATGTGCTGACCCAACGTCTGCTGCCTTCCTCTGCGGGCCCCACTCTCAGTATTTTTGCACTGACAGCACTGGCTGCGGTGTTATCAGGCTTCATGAACAATGTCGGTGCACTGGCCTTGTTGATGCCTGTTGCCATTCAGATTGCCGTCAATCAGGGCCTGCCACCGGGGCGGGTGCTGATGCCACTGGCTTTTGGCTCCATTCTCGGTGGCACCATGACACTGATTGGCACCCCGCCCAACCTGATTGTTTCCGGCTTTCGTGACCAGGCCGGGATGGGTGCGTTTGGCATGTTTGATTTTATGCCGGTCGGCGTGTCCATCACCCTGGCCGGGGTAGTGTTTGTCGGTCTGCTGGGATGGCGCCTGGTGCCGGCAAGAAAGCAGGCGGACACTGCCAGCTTTGAAACAGGCACCTACCTGACCGAAGTCCGTGTGATGGCTGATAGCAAGGCTGCTGGGATGACCTTGCGGGAAGTCGAAGCCAAGCTGGAAAAAGAAGATGCGCAGATAGTAGGTATGGTTCGTGGTGAAATGCGGGTGATCGCACCTTACTCCCGGCGCTTGCTGCGTGCCGACGATATTCTGGTGATCGAGGCCGAGCCGGAATCACTGGGCGCAGCACTGGCTACCGTTGGTCTGAAGCTGGAAGCCGAAGTCATGGCTGAGAATATGCCTGATGAGCCAGTGGAAGCAGAGGCTGACAAGCCCGCTAATGAAGCTGCTGATAAGGTGACGAAAAAGGCCGCCGGTAAAAGCACCACGCGCATGAACCGGCGCGGACGGCCGGTTGCGGTCAAACCTGAGCGCACGCCGCCCAGTGTGCTGGCTCGTACGGGTGAGCAAACGGCTAAGAAATCAACTGGCAAGACAGATGGCTCAGGAGATGGCAAAGACACTGACAGTGGCAAAGAGGCGGAGGAGTCAAAAGGGCCAAGCAAACACGATGAACTGGTTATCCAGGAGTTGGTTGTGATGCCTGATTCGCCGATGCTGAACCGGACTGCGTCTGATATTGAGTTACGCACCCGTTACGGTATCAATTTGCTTGCAGTGTCACGCCAGGGGCGACGCTCCGTAAAGCGTCTGCGTTCTACTCCGGTGCAAGGTGGCGATGTGCTGCTCATGCAAGGTGTGCCTGAAGCGGTATCCGGATTTGCCAATGACTATCGTTGTGTGCCGTTGGCTGAGCGCGATATTCGAGTACCGGTAAAAGGTCAGGCAGTACTGGCTGGCAGTATTTTCCTGATTGCCATTGCGCTGACAGCAACAGGGGTATTGCCGGTCGCGATCTGTTTTGGCATGGCGGTACTGGCCTATATGGCCTTGAAGATCGTGCCTCCCCGTTCTGTTTATACCGCGATTGACTGGCCGGTGATTGTCCTGCTTGGTGCCTTGCTGCCAGTGGCAGGAGCCATGGCTTCGACGGGTACAGCCGATGTGCTGGCGCAGGCGATGCTTGACTGGGTGGCACAGGGTAACCCGGTGGTTGCGCTGGCACTGGTGCTAATCATCACCATGACGCTGTCAGACTTCATGAACAATGCCGCCACTGTGGCTGTCATGTGTCCGCTGGCCATCAGTATTGCCAGCCAGCTGGGTGTCAATCCTGACGCCTTTCTGATGTCGGTTGCGGTTGGCGGCTCCTGTGCGTTCCTGACGCCGATCGGGCATCAGAACAACACATTGATCCTGGGCCCCAGTGGATTCAAGTTCGGTGATTACTGGCGGCTGGGCTTGCCGGTGGAAATTGTGGTGGTCGCCATAGGCCTGCCCGTCCTGTTGTGGGCCTGGCCGCTTTAACTGTCCTTTGTTGTCTTGTCGTGCGAAGCAGGGACTTCAGATTCGGCGCCACGCATCAACTGCCAGGCACCGCAAAACACCAGTGTGACCAGGCTGATGGCCAGCACAATGGCCAGACGATAAGGGATAGGGATAACGAGGTCGCCATAAGCTTCAGCGGCCATTGCCAGCGCGTTCACCACGATCAGTGCGATGAACAAAGTTAACCAGATGGTTTTCTTCATCTTGCGGCCTCATTGCAGGCCTTGCTGATCATTCCGGTAACACGTTGCCTTACCGGAATGATCATTGTCAGCCAGGATTATTCAACAAACACATCATCCACGGTCAGTTCTTTGATGGTGCCCATTTCTGCCAGTGCGTCCAGATCCATGCGGCTGGTATCGCCAACAATGGAGATCAACTTGGGGGCGCCGCTGACGTGCTGCTGATGGAACTCGACCATGTCTTCAATGCTGGCGTTCTGCAATTGCAGGAAACGCTCAGGGCGAGGATCACCGTTCAGTCCCAGTTCCTGCCAGCCTCGAACAGTGCCGGGTATCTGACGGGCACTGAGTGTCGAGGTACGATACAGGTTGATCAGCGATCCCTGGGCATCCTGGAAACGCTCACCGGACTGTGGCAGGTTGTCGATCAGGTCGACAAAGGCGGCAGTGGCATCCACGGCTTTGTCATTCTGCGTACCGATCACACCCAGCATCAGGGTTTCACTTTCCTGGCGTGAGCCTTGAGCGTAACGTGCCGCGGCAGAGTAGGCCAGGGCACGGGCTTCGCGCAGTTCCTGGAAGACCACAGAGGACATGCCGGAACCAAAGTAGTTGTTGTACAACGATGCCGGTACGACCAGTGATTCGTCATAGCGCTCATCCGGGAATTCCATACGCACTTGCGCCTGGGCTGTTTCACGGTGAATCAGGTAGATTTCGTTCTCATCAAAGACGCGCGTATAGCGGTGCTGATAAGGCGGAGGTGTGCGCAGGTCCTCACCGGCCATATGATGGTCATTGAGGATATCCGTCAGCTCTTCCACCGACATGGAACCGGTGTAGCTGATAGTGTGTTCATAGTCGGTCAGACCGCTGATCAGGGTCAGCAGTTCGTCCAGCGCAACGGCCTGAATCTGATCGGAAGTCATTGCCTGCAGCATGGGTGATTCTTCACCGTAGCGGTTATACAGGTACAAGGCACGGCTGATGGCCTGCGGATCTTCGCGCTGATCAGCGCGGGCTTGCAGAATACGTGCTTTCAGTTGCTCCAGGGTCTGTTCATCTGATTGCGGATCATTAATCAGTGACAGCATCAGTTCCAGGGTCTCTGCAAACTGAGGGTCCATTCCTGAAATCGCAATACTGGTCTGATTTTCTGACGTACTGAAACTGAAGTCGCTGCCCAGTCGGTACCACTGTTTCTGCAGTTCTTCGGCCGGGTAATCAACGGTGCCAACGCGAGGCATCAGTGAGGATGCCAGGCTGAGCCGGTCGTCCGTTTCCGTGCCTACATCGATAGTGATGCTGAAGGTGAACAGGTCATTCAGTTCGTTATGGGCGTAGTAAAGTGGCACACCGTCGGCAAAACTGGTGATCTGATAATCCTCACCTTCGACCAGGTAACTGGGCTCGATTTCATCATACGGCATGGATAGAATTTCAGCGGCAAATGCCGATTGACGGCTGGGGTCAATGTTGACCGGATCAATCTGTGGCTTTTCCACTTCCGGAATATCTGCCGGGCCATCCAGCCGATGCACCGCTACATAGTTGCTGGTAGAGAAATACTTGTTGGCCACTTCCACAACATCGTCTTTACTGACCTGCTCAAGTCGTGCGATCTGTTCTGTGGCAACCGGCCACTCAGTTTCGCTGAGGAAAGCCTGACGCATCATGGAAACGCGGGCGGTATTGGATTCCAGAGAGCGTTTCTCCATGCGTTTGAAATCGTTAACGATAGCGGTCAGAATCGAGTCTTCGAACTCGCCATTCTTGATCAGTTCCAGCTGGTCCAGCAGCAGTTGTTCCACTTCCTCCAGCGTCTGACCATCACGAGGCACCCCCCAGAGGCGCTGTGAACCGTAGTCATTGAGAAATTCCGGTGAGCTGCCGGCAGCCTGCACCAGCTGGCGCTGGTTGAGGTTGAGGTTAATCAGGCCGGCTGTGTTGTTGTCCAGAATCATGTCCAGCAGCATCAGCGCTTCCTGGTCAGGGTGACCATTGGGCACGGTGCGGAAGGCCATCTGCACTTCTTCCTGACCGGGATAAGTCACTTCGACGCGTTCGACTGCTTCAATCGGAGCCTCATCCCAGCTCTGGCGTTGTGGCAGTGGTTTGCTTTCCCAGCGTGAGAATTTCTCGGCAACCAGCTCGATAGTGTCTTCAATGTTGATATCGCCACTGATAAAAATGGCCATGTTATTTGGCACGTACCAGGTGTCGTAATACTCCTGGATGTAGACCAGCGAGGGGTTTTTCAGGTGCTCTGAATCGCCAATGGTACTTTGCTGGCCGTAAGGGTGATTCTTGTACAGCAAGTCTGCCAGTGCGTAGTAAGAAAGGCGGTCGCGATTGTCCAGGGTGCGGTTTTTCTCTTCATAAACCACTTCCAGTTCCGTGTGGAAGAGGCGGAACACCGGATCGATGAAGCGGTCTGACTCAATCTCGGCCCACTGCTCCAGGCGGTTGGAGGGCAGACCCACCTTATAGACTGTCTCCTCGTGCCAGGTATGGGCATTAAGGCCGGTGGCACCCATGACACTGTACAGTTTGTCGATCTCGTTGGGGACGGCATAAGCGGCCGCTTCCTGAGACAGACGATTGATCTCAGAGTAGATCTCGGCCCGTCGCTCCGGGTCGGTCTCCCGGAAGTGCTCTTCGTACAGGTCGGTGATCTGTTCCAGATAAGGCAGTTCAGCCTCATAATCGAGTGTGCCCAGGTGCTGGTTGCCCTTGAACAGTAAATGCTCCAGGTAATGAGCCAGGCCAGTGGCATCAGCCGGGTCCTGTTCACTGCCAGCGCGAACCGCAATTTCCGCATAGAAGCGTGGCTCGGCGGGGTTGCTGCTTAGATAAACCTGCAGGCCGTTGTCCAGCTCGTAGACTTGAGCTTCAAGGGGGTCTTCCGGGTTCGGGGGATAAATCAACTCATAGGACGGGCCGCTGTCAGCGCCCGCACCGGCGTTCATTGCAGCATTATTGCCTGTTTCGCTGCCACTGGTGCTTGCCGTATCGCCACCGCAGGCGGTCAGTATTGCTGTCATGGCCAGGGCGCTGAGGCCCAGACGCCATCCTTCGGACAGGCCGGTAAGCCAGGAGGTGCTCGTCTTCATGGTGAAATATCTCCGCAAAAGCGTTAGTGCATTACTAGGTAATGTATCTAAAATCCTGCGGAAATCCTACTGTTGCGGCCAGTCGCGGTTAAATTGCGATGATTCGCTGCTGCGGGTTGGTGTCAGTGGCGCAAATAAACTACCAGTAGGCTTCAAAACTGACCTGGCCGGGGTGTTCTGGCGAGTGCACGCTGAAGCCCCGGTCGGTGAGTACAGCCGCGCTATCCTGCACCATGCCCGGGTTGCCACAGAGCATGATGTGGGCATTTTCTGCGCTCAGCTGCCACCCCAGGGCCTGCTCCAATTCACCACTGTCGAGCAATGCCGGGATGCGGCCACGCAAGGCGCCTGTTACGGCTTCCCGGCTGATAACCGGAACAAAACTGAAGCGTCCCGGATACTGTTCCGCCAGTGAGTCCAATAAAGGCCGGTAGCAAAGGTCGGCTTCTTCGCGAACGCCATAGACCAGCACGACATTGTCGAAACGCTGCCAGGGGGTATCGCTTTGAATCATGGAGATAAAGGGTGCAACACCTGTACCGGTCGCCATCAGGCACAAAGTGGCGGTGTCCTTGATATGAGAGAGTGTCAGTGTGCCTGCCGGTTCAGCGCCAACTTCCAGCGAGTCGCCGGGCTTCAGTCTGGAGAGCTCACAGGACAGTTCACCTTCCAGGTGGGTATACAGGAAGAATTCCAGCGTTTGCGGGTTGCCCGTCTTGCCAGCCTTTGGCTCAAGCGCTTGAGATCCGGAGGCAGTGGGAGCACTCAAGATGGAATAAGGCTGGGAATGACGGCTGCCGTCTTCACGCCGAATGGCCAGTTCGGTGTACTGACCGGGTAGAAAAGGGGCGACATCGGCTTCTATACGAAGCGAAAAAAGATTTTCCGTCCAGTGTGTATTGGCTACCACCACACCGTTGACCCACTTACTCATTCACACCTGCCTGATCTGTTCAATACGATCGCGTATTGTCGCACAGACAGAGAGGATTGGCACTTGCACTGGCTTTCATATAGTCTTTGAGCACAGACTTTCCAGACATCAATACAACAAATAACGACACAGATAACAATACAGATAAAAACGAGCAGGGCTGCCATATGAAAGAAGGGTTGCAGAAGTGGTTTGCGGTTCCATTATGGAAGCGTATTTTGCTGGCGCTGGTACTGGGCGTCATTGTTGGCGCAATTTGGGGTGAAGGAGCCCAGTCAATCCGCTGGATGGGAGATGTTTTCATTCGGCTGATTCAGATGGTGGTTGTACCGCTGGTGTTCATCACCATTGTGTCCGGCCTGGTCGCCATGGGTGATCCACAGAAGCTGGGTTCGCTGGGGATCAAGACACTGGCGGTGTACATGCTGACCACGGCGATGGCAATCAGTATTGGTTTGCTTATTGCCTTCCTGGTACAGCCGGGTGAAGGCGTCGATATCAGCGGTGCGACACCGGGTGTGGTCAATGAACCCATGCCGCTTAGTGAGCGCCTCCTCAGTATCATTCCCACCAACCCGGTAGCAGCGCTGGCCGATGGCAATATTCTGTCGATCATTTTCTTCGCCATACTGTTTGGTATCGGTATCCTGATGGTTGGCCAGAAAGCCAAGCCGATTGCTGACCTGATGGATGGTGGCACGCATGTCATGCTGAAGCTGACGCACTGGGTCATGGAAGTTGCACCTTTTGGTGTATTCGCCCTGATTGCCTGGGTTGCAGGTACGCAAGGTGTCAGTGCGCTGTTGCAGGTTGTAGCGCTGGCGCTGACCGTGTTGGCCGCCTGTGTCATGCACGTCTGTTTCACGTATGGGATATTCGTCAAAAGTGGCCTGAAGTTGAACCCGCTGCATTTTTTCCGGGGTGCTAAAAACGCCATGCTGGTCGCTTTCTCAACGTCTTCCAGTTCAGCCACGTTGCCAGTGAGTATGTCAGTTGCAGAGTCGAATCTGGGTATTCGACCGGTTGTTGCTTCCACCGTGTTACCGCTGGGTGCCACCATCAATATGGACGGTACGGCGCTTTATGTGGGTATCGTGTCGGTTTTTGCTGCCCAGGTCTTCGGTGTTGATCTCAGTTTCATGGATTATGTGCTGATTGCCGGTAGTACCACCATGGTGTCGGTCGGCACCGCCGCGGTACCAGGCGCTTCTATTTTCCTGATGTCAGCCGTGATGGACACCATCGGTCTGGCACCAGGACAGATTGCATTGGTGATCGGTTTTATCCTGCCATTTGATCGTCCGCTGGATATGTTGCGAACCAGTGTCAACGTGACCGGTGACCTTGTTGTGGCGACAGCAGTCGCTCGCTGGGAGAATGAGTTCGATCAGGAAATTTTTGATCGCGGGCATGTTGAGTAGGTTTGAGTCGGTTTGAGTAAGGTACTGTGGCTCGGACTAAGGCACTGACCAGGACTTTAGGGCTGAGAGGCTCGAGGACTGAGAGGCTCGTGGTCGAGCGGCAGGGTAAAAATCAGAAAGACAGCGTCATGGTCAGGCCCAGGCGCAGGTCTTCATCCAGAAAACCAAAGTTACTGCCCGGCTCACCCCGTGTGGCGATGAGCTGGGCCGTGGTACTGAGGTTGTCATTCCACTGATATTCGGCGCTGAGGTTCACCAGGCTGGCGTTGCCTTTCAGGTCAGCCTGCGCTGTTAGCGCCAGTGAAAGCACTTCCTGCCAGACCACGTGACTGTAACGCAGCAACATATCAGCGCGCAGATCTTCACGGTCGTCCACCACAATGACATCTCCCTGTGGCAGGTCATACAGCTTTTCTGCCCGAAGCCCGACGCTGATTTGCCGTAACGGCGTTATCGCATATTCAAACCCGGCAGATATGCCCAGCAGGTTTGCGTACTCACGATGCAGCGTGGCCATATTAGCCGGTAATTGCGGCTCTCCCAGCGGGGGCACTTTTTTCGACTCAGTGCGGGGTGTGTAGCCTGCCACCTGAACCTGATGCGACCAGGCAATATCCAGGGTCAGTAACAAGGTATCAATGGCACGGTTGATACTGCCGCCCAGCAGCAGGTAATCGTTAACAACAGGATCACTGTGTCCAGGTGTGGCCGGGTCGGGCAGGTGCAGCAGGTTGTTCTCATACAGTCGGGCTGCCATCAGGGAAAGGTCACTGCCGGTAAAGTGGCGTTGCCAGCGAGTGCCGATTTCAAAGATGGCTTCGTCCCTGTGGTAACTGGACAGTCGTAATGGTGCGCCGGGAAACAATGGGCTGCCGTCCACAGGCAAGGGATTAAATTCCGGGTAAACGTTAATAAAACTGCTCAGGTTGCCCGAATCAGAAAAGCGGTCCCAGCTCAGCATCCACTGATTCAGGCGAGCATCTTCCAGGTCAATCACGGTCAGGTCACGGTACTCTGTGGTATTGACCACATCCAGTACGGACAGGCCAATGGTCTCGCCCCAGACGACTGTTTGCCGACCGGCCGTGATGCTGTCGACGTCGCCGCTGTACTGCAGGAACAGTTCATTCAGGCGCCATTCGGTATTCTGACGATCGGGGTTGTCATGCTCGTAATCGCCGTCCAGGTACAGGCGTCCCCAGGCACTGGCCTGGGCCAGCCAGCCGCCAGCGAAGGCATCCTGGTAGCGGATATGACCAGCCAGCCGGTTGACTTCCGTCTGGTGGGGACGATGGCCCGGTGCCGCTGCTGAGGCATCATCTATGGGTGCAAAACTGTGGCGGTTTAGGTGGCCGACCCACTGCTGGGTCAACTGGTAGCGAAAGGCACTGCTGTTGCCAGTATCTTCCGAATCCGCGTCAAACAGCTCATCACCGGCAAGCATCGAGTCGTCAAATTGCAGCTCATCGAATGCAGCACTGTCAAAATCGGCGCTGTCAAAGTCTGCGCTGTTGAAGTCGCCAGTGGCAAGCGCATCATCTGACTGAGCCTGAGCCTGAGCCTGAGCCTGAGCCTGAGCCTGAGCCTGAGCCAGCGGAATCGGGAAAAGCGGTATTGTGAGCAAACACAATGCTGTCTGACGAATAACAATGCGCGACATGCTGTCAGTCAACCTGCTCCCGGAGTTTATTCAGTTCTGCTTCGCGGAACGCGACATCTGTCAGTGTGCGCGGCGTCAGGAATGCTTCCGGAATATCCAGATCATTGTGGATTTCCAGGATGGCCATGTTGGACAGGCGGTTGGCAATCAGGTTCATCATGGTTAATGAACGTGCCGTCCAGTTACCGTTGACCTGCTCAATGCGAGACGCCATCAGGCGCTTGATTTCCCGCCCCTGTCTGTCATACATGTCAGAACGCAGCACCACAAAGCGGGCCTTGTCGACATAATGTACGGTGCGCGCATAACGCGTCTTCCTGGCTCGTTCTGCATTGGGTACCGATTCGATGACCCAGACTTCACGGCCATTGACATTATCTTCGCGCAGTACCCGGATTTCGTATTCATCCAGCTTACCCGTGTCCTGGTCTTCTGTGGTGAACTCCGAGCCGAAGATCGATGCCGGTTCTGAGTTGTCGTCCGAGTTGCCACTGGCAATGCGCTTGACCTGGCCCAGTGCTGACAGATACAGCCATGTTTCATTGTCAGTTTCAGGCGAGTCATAGGTATAGCTCAGCATGCCGATACCCCGCTCTGCTGCCGGTTCGCGCACAATGGAGATCATTTTGGTATCCAGCTGCTGCTCGCCGGTATTGATGGATACTGACTCCAGCGCCTTGACCCGAGGCCGCTCGGCACAGGTGATCTGGTTGTCCTGCACACCAAACTGACAGCTCGACAACTGTACCCGGTTAAAGGCGGCATCCGATACGGCACGTTGTGTCTCTTCGACGCGTTCAAGAATGGCTCTGCCGTCCTGCGGCTCATTGGCAGCCAGTGTCCAGGCGCTAAACAGTATGGTGAACATCAGGGCCGGCATTTGTCGCGAAAGCAGTTGCATTAAGCCTCCTGTGGTGTGGATGAATAATCTGGTTTGGCAAAATCACTGACGGGCAGTTTGAGACCTAACCTGGGCTTGATACAGCGCAGTAACGCGGGTAGCAAAAGCAGATCGCAGAGCAGTGCGACAACGATAGCAAGCGCGCCAAATATCCCTATTTTTGCAACACCAAGATAGTCAGAGAAACTCAGCACAATAAAGCCCAGGCTGAGCACCAGTGTGGTAAACATCACTGCCCGGCCAACACGTTTGACGGTACTGGTCAGTGCGGCGTTCATATCCTGCGTCTCAGCCAGTGCCAGCCGGTAATGGGTCAGAAAGTGGATAGTATCGTCTACCGCAATGCCGATAATCATCGGGGCAATCAGCAACGTGTCGGTGTCCAGTGGTATATCCAGCAACCCCATGATGCCGAACGTGGTCACCGCAGGTAGCAGGTTCGGTACAGCCGCCACCAACCCTGCCTGCCAGGAGCCCAGTGTCAGACACATCATCAGGGTAATCACGCCCAGGGCCAGCATCAGGCTGCTGTACTGGGAGCGGGCGATGGAGTCCATGGCGCGCATCATCAGTGGCACCGAACCGGTCACACTGATGTCCATCTCTGGCAGGCGGTCGTAGGCCGGGGCAAAGTACTGATCAATATCATTTTCCAGTTGCCGGAAAAACTGCTGGTACTCATAAGAACCTGCGTTATAGGCGTTCATGGTAATGTGCGTCCGGCTGTAATCGTCGGAAACCAGGTTGCGTTTTTCTTCCGGATCGGCGCTGCCAAACAGGTAGAGCAGCTGGGAAACCGTCACAAAATCTTCCGGCAGGCGATGCCAGGCCGGATCATCCTGGTTCATGACCTGATAGGTGTCTTTGACGATATTGGCCAGAGAATAAGTGCGTGAGACCTGGCCCGCGTAAGTATTTTCGACATGTTGCTGAAACTGATCCATGGCGTTTAGCAGCTCCGGTTGCATGACCCCGTCACTTTCACCGGTATCAATCATGACCGACAAGGTCTGCGCCCCTGCCATGTGCTGGTCGACAATGTCATAGGCAATACGTGGCTCACTGTCCTCGCTGGTCAGTTCAGCGATGTTGCTGTCGATCTGCATTTGAGAGGTGCCATAAGCGGCGAGGATAAAAAAACCAATGAAGGCGGCCAGGATAGCCTTCGGGAAACGGGCCGACAGTGCCAGACAGCGGGAGAGGATGACATCCTGATAAACCAGCACCAACCAGGCGAATCCCACCAGAGCCAGCAGGTAAACTGACAATAAGACATCCACCAGCAGGGCAAGTACGGCAGTGATCAATGCCAGTCCCGCCAGTACCCACCCGGAGCGGCCAAGCAGTGATGAGGCAGGCAGGGTCTCAATGGTGTTTCTTTCGGCAGGCGGGTGCCACAGAGACAGTAACAATGGCAGCAGTACGACACTGAACACAAAAGCCAGTAACACACCCAGTGCGGACATCATGGCAAAGACACGTATGGGTAGCATGTCGGAAAACGTCAACGCCAGGACACCCACCATGGTGGTCAGTGTGGTCAGCAAAATAGCCAGACCGGTTTTCTCATAGGCTGTGCTCAGTGCAGCCTGGTGTTCCTGGCCATGTCGTTTAGCCTGGTAATAGGCCGTCATAACATGAATGCAATCAGCCAGACCGACGGCAAACACCAGCATCACCGTCAGCGAAATCATGGTGGACAGCGTGGCTCCCAGCCAGGCAGTAATGCCCCAGGTCCAGAGCAGGCTGATGGCTATTGTGACAATTGGCCAGATCACAGCACTGAAAGAGCGGAACAGCATACGCAGCAGGCAGATAAATACGGCGATCATGGCCAGCGCCAGCCAGATCATCTGCTGCAGGATATCGGCAACCCAGGCCTGTAATGGCGGGTTGCCGGTTGCGTAAAAGTTCAGGGTCTGGTCAAAAGGTTGGTACACCTGGCGCAGCGCATCGTGAAAAGCGGCGTAATGATTGATGTCCACAGGCTCAAATTCAACATCTTCAACCGTTGCGCTTTCACTAAAACTTAATTCGAAGCTGTCACTGGCGTTGCCAAAATCACTGAACATGTCATCGAGCTGAATGTCCTCCGAGTTGACGGCTGGCTCATAATCATCAACGGGCTGGGCGCCGAGTGTGGTGCTGATCATCAAGGCGCCATAGCGGCTATCGTCGGAATAAAAGGCGTTGACGAAATCCGGTTCTGCCAATGCCGTTTCCCGAACGGTTTGTAACGCCCCTGGCGATTCGGGTAATGGTGAGGGCAGCAGCCGTTCGGCCAGCAATGTATCACCTTCGGCCGTCTGTATGCGCAGGTTGCTGGGCGATTGCACGCGTCGAATCTGCATCAGTTCCTGGCGCTGGCCTTCGGTTAAACCGGCATCGTCTAACTGGCCCCGGGAGGCCTGTTCCAGTTGCTCGGTCAGAGCCGCGACAGCTTCCAGCGAAGCCCGGGAGAATACATCACCGTCTGCGGCTTCGTAGACCAGGTACACGGAGTCATCACTGCCAAACTGGCTGCGGAAATTATTGAGGGCGGCTATAGCCGGATCCTGCTGATCAAAAAAGCTGTCAATCCGCATATCCATGCGGGTTTTGGTGATTACGCCATAGGCGCAGACCAGGCTGACCAGGGTGATCAGGACCCAGAGCCAGTGACGGTGCTGATGTACAGTATCGGGCAGTTTGGCAAACTGACGGCTTACGTTTAATAAGCGGTTTTCCATGTCGTATGCTCCGGGGGAGAAGCACGAAATTCAGTACATCCTGTTGCTGATTCCGTGCCGGCTTTCGTTACCAACTAGCGACCACAGAGAAAGACACCAAAGGTCTGTTTTCCGTCATCAATTGTAGACTCCGGGACAACGCTGTCCCCGCCCAGGCGGGCTGCTTCATTTTTGGCCAGGTCGACAAGTTCGTCCTGGAGCCGGGCGGCACTGCGATCGATGAAACCAATCTGTGACAGTGCATTGACATTGGCGGTTCCTACACGGTCACACTCACTGACCTGGCTGGTGGTTCTTAGGTAAACCTCTGCGGCTTCAGGGCTAAGCTGAACCCAGGTGCATGCACTCATCAACCCCAGCGAAGCGCTGATCAATGCGGCTTGTATGAATGATCGCCCACGGACGAAATTGGTGTGTAGTGGTATGAATTGCATAACAGACCCCGGCATGGCTATCACTGTGATCAAGCCAGTGTATTCATGTCCTTGATAATTCAGTGATAATTCAGTGATAATTATTATGTTTGAAACGTAATTGGTTCAACAGTACGTATTATCAACGGTTTCGGTTCAGGCGCAACTGAAATCGTTCGACCTGATGTGCGATCGGTCACGTTTACTCAAAGTCGCGGCCTATTCCATGAGGGGGCGGAGGACATGTGCTATTATCGCCAGCAAAACCGAATGCGAGGAGACTCAGTTTATGACAAGTTTGCAAGGAAAGAATGTCGTCGTTATAGGTGGCACTTCGGGTATCGGACTGGCAACAGCACTGGCTGCTGCTGAACAGGGCGCGAAAGTCTGGGCTGCCGGTCGGTCACAGGAGCATTTGGAAAAAGCCGGCAAAATTGCTGAAGGTCAGGAGAACATCACCCTGACGCAACTCGACACGCATGATGATGAAGGCTTGAAGGCGCTGTTCGAATCTATCGGTACCGTTGATCATCTGGTTTCAGCCGCTACGGGTGGCACACGCACGCTGGCGCCCTTTGTTGAGCAAACTGAAGAGCAGTTCCAGGCGGCGTTCGGCAAACTTTGGGGCTACGCCAAGGTGGCGCGTCTTGGTGCCGCTTACGTACCTGAAACAGGCTCCATTACATTTGTCAGTGGTGCTCCGGCGCGACGTCACAAAGCAAATATGTCAGCCTTGAGCTGCGTCGGTGGTGCCGTTGAAAACATGGTACGCTGCCTGGCTGTGGAACTGGCGCCAAAGCGCGTCAATGTGGTTTCCCCCGGCATTATTGATACCGCCCTGTTTGACTGGATGGGCGAAGAGAAAGATGAGCGGGTGGCAGCCATGACCCAGGGGCAGTTGGTGCCGCGCATTGGCAAACCGCAGGAAGTCGCCAGCGCCGTGATCTATCTGATGCAAAACGGTTATGCGACCGGCACAACCGTAGATGTCGACGGTGGGCAGTTGCTGAGCTGATATGCTCGGTAACCCATACCGATCAGGCCGCGGACGACGATAAATATTTAATAAAAACGACGTAATAACAATAAAAACGTATGAGGAAATTCAGAGGGAACTATGAGTAAACCCGTCATTCTGGTTTACGACCTGGATCATACACTGGTCGATCGTGTGGCTGTCCAGGTAGGGAACACAGGTCAGTACACAACCATTAATACCTATAACGAAAGTCATGCCCAGGATGCGATCCGCCAGTATGATCAGGGCTTTGGTTTTTTCAGTAACCAGCTGGCATGTCTGATTACCGGCTGGAACAATCACCTGCGCCCGCGTGAACAGTTGCTGTTTAAATTGCGTGAAAAAGAAAAACGCAGTCCGTTTCGCCGACCTATGCCGGTGATTATCATTACAGAAGACCACCGGGAAGATCTGCAGCGCCGGGCGCTTGACCCAGAGCAGGGGCAGGTTTGTGCGTATCTGCACGCGGATGACTTTGAAGCACAGCTTGTGGTCATTCTCGAACAGCTGTTAAAGAAAGATGCCGCTGCGTCGCTTAACCGTGAGGCATGGGAGGCTTTCAGGCAGGGTCTCGAGGAGGACTGAATTGTCCAAGTTTGAGTTCATCATGATGTTTGTCTCGGTCGTGGTGGCCTTTGCCATGTCCGAGCTGCTGATGGGGTGGGGACGATTGATTCGCGCCCGCGAACGCGTTCGGCATCCTTTTCTGTTGGGAGGCTGGTCAATCTGGCTGTTGATGATTATGACCTACCACTATCTGGGGTTTTGGGAGTACCAGGTCTATGACTTCACCCGGGTAGGGCCGATGCTGCTGTTTATGGCGGCGCCTATCATGATGGTGCTGTTGACGTTCGTGGTGACACCGGATTTACGGCATTTTCAGGAAATCGACCTGGAGGAGCACTTCTTTTCCGCGAAGAACTGGTTCTTTGCCATGGCGGTCGTTTTTCTGCTGCTCTCCAGAGCATCAGATCCGCTGCTGCCTGATTACGACGAGACCTGGGAGTCGAGGTTGTGGGGGGCGGTGATAATAATTGCGTCGATTGCTGTGCTGTTATTCACCAACAATCGACGCCTTCATTATGCGTTCATGATTGGTAACCTGTTGTTTCTGGGTTACATATCATTCTCGCTGCCGGTCAGAGGCCTGACTGGATTCTAGCTGGCTGCCGGGTAGGAGCCATCAGCATCGTGCACTTCGCGTCCAGTGACCGGTGGGTTGAACACACAGGCCAGTACCAGATCTTCGTCGTTGGCATACAGGATGTGCTTGTCATGCTCGTTCAGGTTATACAAGGTTCCGGGGGTAATCTGGTGAGTCTCGTCTTTCGCCAGATCCACAATAGAGCCTGTGCCTGAGATGCAGTAAACCGACTCAAGGTGGTTCTTGTACTGCATGTGAGTCTCTGTGTTGGCAAAGATGGTGGTGATATGGAACGAATATCCCATGTTGTCATCGGCCAGCAACATGCGCACGCTCTGCCAGGTTTTTGATTTCACCAAGCGCTCGGTTTTTTCGCAATCCTGCAATTGTCTAACGATCATAATGTTGTCCTGATTCGTAATGAATGAATTAGGTTTAGGTTAGGAAGCTTTCTTGATTTCTTCCTGTAACGTTGTCTTGACCGCTTTCTCTACGATATCCAGGCCTTTGTTCAGCTCTTCCACAGAGATTGTCAGCGGGCAGAGGAATTTAACTACCTGGCTGTCCGCGCCACTGGTCTCGATAATCAGACCGTCTTTAAAGGACAAAGCACAGATTTTGCTGGCCAGTTCACCGTCACGGCACTCCAGGCCCTGCATGAAGCCACGGCCTTTGGCCTTGATCAGTTTACGATCATAGCCCGAAGCGATATCACGCAGACGCGTAGACAGGTGCTCCACTTTTTCCTGTACTTCGTTCTGGAACTTGTCGTCACTCCAGAAAGTTTCCATGGCAGCAGCTGCGGTGACGAATGCGTGGTTGTTACCACGGAACGTACCGTTGTGCTCGCCTGGCTTCCAGGTATCGTACTCTGGCTTGATCAGCGTGACCGCGAACGGCAGGCCGAAACCACTCAGTGATTTAGACAGCGTTACCAGGTCAGGCTTGATACCGGACTCTTCAAAGCTGAAGAAACGGCCTGAGCGACCACAACCGGCCTGAATGTCATCAACAATCAGGATGATGTCGTGCTTGCGGCACAGTTTTTCAACGGCTTGCAGCCATTCGTTGCTGGCCACGTTCAGACCACCTTCACCCTGGATAGTTTCCAGCATGATGGCGGCTGGCTTGTCCAGGCCGCTGGAAGAGTCTTCCAGCATGCTTTCCAGCAGTTTGACCGTATCCAGGTCGTCACCCATGTATCCAGCGTAAGGGACATGAGAAACACCAGACAGAGGTATGCCGGACGCATCACGGTGGTGAGAGTTACCAGTTGCTGCCATGGCACCCAGTGATACACCGTGGAAACCGTTCGTGAAGGCGACAATGTTATGACGGCCTGTCACGTTGCGGGCAATTTTCATGGCCGCTTCCACGGCGTTAGTACCGGTCGGGCCAGTAAACTGAACCATGTAATCCAGGTCACGTGGTTTGAAGATGCGCTCGTTCAGCGTTTCCAGAAACTTCTGTTTGGCTGCTGTGTGCATGTCCAGGCCATGGGCAATACCATCGTTACCGATGTATTCCAGCAAGGCTTCTTTAAGGGCCGGATTATTATGACCGTAGTTCAGTGTGCCGGCACCGGCCAGAAAGTCCAGGTAGGCTTTGCCATCTGTGTCATACAGATAAGAGCCTTTGGCGCGCTCAAAAACAACCGGGAAAGCGCGCGCGTAACTTTGAACCTCTGATTCAATTTCATTGAAAATATCAGTCATGATTTTTCTCCCTGGTTGTCGGCCGGTTTCATCGGGCCGATTCTAAGTTTGTATTCAGTATCGTGCAGGTTAAGGAAATGATCTTCGCGGTCAAACATGACCGTTTCCTCTATCCCGCAATCGCGGCGACGCGACAGGGCGTCAAACATGGCACGTGAAGCGCCATTATCCGCAGTAACAGTGGTTTCCACATGAGTCACTGCCTTGCAGGCAGGGCGGCTCAGTATCTCATCCAGCATTTTGCTGGCCAGGCCACGCTTTTGGGCGGCCTTGTCGACGGCAACCTGCCAGACCCAAAGTGTGTCGGGCTGCTCAGGTGGAATATACGCTGTGACCACACCAACCAGATCATCACCCATAGTGGCCACAACGGATGTGTTCGCAAAATGCGTACAGATCGCCAGGTAGCAGTACAGGGAGTTATCGTCCAGAAAGGCACTCTTTCGGATGAGGTTGTGAACGGGGGCACCGTCCGTTGATTCGGGTGGTCGTAAATGGATGTCTTGTTTTGTGTCAGGTCTTTCTTGAAGCGCTGGCGCTTCTTGAAAAGTATTCATAACAGTCTGTTTTCAGCTTCCATTTTCTCGATAAGTGAATGCTCGTGCTATCCATCAATCTGTATAAAGCGTTGGACAGGCGAGAGCGTGAAAGTATTGGTCTAGCTGTCTTGCCGGTCAGCTTGTGCTGGCTCTTGTTATTTTGCGGCATCCGGTGTGTCTTTGGATACCGTCACTTCGATAATTTTTGGTTATCGTTTTTTTGACGGTGATAAGTATAACAAAACGATCCAGCGATGTCTAAGTCGTCGGCAGGGAGTCTTTTTTTGCCAAGTTTGGTTCTTTAAGGTGAGCGGCCAGAGCATCATGATCCATGAGCTCAGACGACCACAGCCCATCGGGCGCCGCTCGGCGGCCGGAAACTCAGCCTGGAGGCTTCGGACAATCCGGCCACTTATTCGATCGGTGAGCAGCGGCCAGATCACCATGCTCCTACGTTCAGACGACCACAGCCCAGCGCATGCTGCTCGGCGTGCGGAAACTCAGCCTGACGGCTTCAGACAGTCCGCCCGCTTTTTCGAGCATCATACGCTGGGCTTGGCGTGGTCTGATTGTCTGAACGTAGGAGCATGGTGCTCTGGCCTTGTGCTATTGGATGTAGTGTGTCGGCTTTTTGCCAGCTGTAAAAAAAGCGGCTATCCCTTGTGTGAAGGATAGCCGCTTTGTTTGTCGGTTTGTTGTCACTGGTCAGTGTTTAACGGTGACTGACCAGAGTTTCGGCGTTGATCAGTCTGGCAGGGCCAGGGCTACGATTTCGGCTGGGCCGTTGCCGCTGACGGCCATGACAATGTACTGCTTGCCATTGTGCATATATGTCATTGGCTGACCTGTCTGAGAGGCAGGCAGGTCAATCTCGGCGATGATCTCACCAGTGGCTTTGTCGACCGCACGGAAGATGCTGCTGCCACCGGTACCTTCGCCGGCAAACAGCAGGGACTTGGTCACCAGCAGGCCTGCGCGGGTCGGAATACCGGTGCGCGGTATATCGACGCCTTCCAGCAGCGGGTGGTTCTTCAGTCGCTCAGGTGTGTCCGCGTTAGCGATATACCAGTCGATATCACCTTCAACCAGGTCCATGGCACTGATACGGCCATAAGGTGGTTTAGTAATCGGAATACCTTCAACCGTTGGCGTACGTGCTGCACCCTGGATATAGTCCACGGTAGAAAACTCAGCGCCCGGTACTAGTGACAGTACAGATGGCATAGTGAAGGAGCCAATATATAGCTTGCCGGTTTCCGGGTCATAAGCACCGCCTTCCCAGTTAGTGCCTCCCAGCGTGCCAGGCAGGCTCAGGGTGCCGATAGTGCCATCAGCGGCATTGGCCAGTGATGGTGGGGTGTACAAAGGACCCAGGCGGTAAGGCTTGATAGCCTCTTTGGCCATTTCCAGAATTTCCGGCGTAAAGTCCACCAGGTCTTCTTCAGTGAAACCCTGGTTGTCGTAGGCCGGTGGCTGGGTCGGGAAGATCTGTTTTTCAGCTGTCCACTCACCAGGCACGTCTGTCTGAGGCACGGCGCGCTCTTCCATTTCCCAGATTGGCTCGCCTGTTTCGCGATCCAGCACATAAGCAAAGGCTTCTTTACTTAGCTGAACCAGTACTTTTCGGCCATTTGGGAGGTCTGCCAAGATTGGCGCAGAAGGTGTGTCGTAGTCCCAGATGTCATGACGAACGTGCTGGAAGTACCATTGGCGCTCACCCGTGCGGTAGTCAACTGCAACCACAGAGCTGGTGAACAGGTTATCACCTGGGCGGTCACCGCCGTAACGGTCACCCGTGGCTGATTCAACCGGCAGGTACACTAGTCCAAGCTCGGTGTCCGCAGACATGGACGACCAAACACCGCCGTTACCGTTTACTGTTTCAGAGCCTTCAAACCAGGTCTCTGCGCCTTCTTCACCCGGCAATGGAATGTTGCGGTGAGTCCACAGCAGTTCACCAGTGTGAATATCAAAGGCACGCACATCGCCTTTGATGTTATCGGCGTGAGGTGGACGGTAGCTCACCTGGTGTGAAGCACCGACGACCAGAATGTCATCGATCACCAGTGGCGGGAAGGTCAGCGTGACGTCAAGATCATCTCGGACCGGGCTCATACGCAGACCGTCGACCAGGTCACGGATACCGCCATCGGCAAAAGATTCGACCAGGCGGCCAGTTTTGGCGTCCAGCGCGGCCAGGTGGTAACCCGGTGTAACGACAAAAATCACTTCTTTGCCTTCACCGTCAGTCCAGTAAGCAACACCTTTGCCGGAGTTCTTACGTGGGGAGCTGTCAAAGCGATCACCTTCCTGAGGACGCCACATCCACAGTGTCTGTCCTGTGCCAGCATCGATAGCCACTACGTTACGTGTAGTGCCGGCAGTGGCGTACAGAACACCGTTGACCATAATGGGGTTGGTGACGTTCAGACCTTCAGGGCGTGGGCCGTAGTTTTCGGCCTTCCACCGCCAGGCCAATTCCAAGTCTGCCACATTATCAGCATTGATCTGATCCAGCGGCGCATAACGATTGGAGTGCATGCCACCGTTCATGGTCGGCCATGGGTAGTAGTCGATACCGTCGCTGGCGGCTGCCTGTTCAATTTCCAGGTTGGCCAGGCGTGCGACATTACTGCCTTCAACAGGCGTGGTAGCACGACCCATGTTCAGCACGTGTGCTGTCAGATCCAGGTATTGATCCGGGGTCAGTGATCCGGGGGTTTCAGCTGGCATGGTTGCCATGATGCGCTGATACAGATCGAAAGCTGACTCACCGAGCCAGTCATTGGTTATCCGCATTTCGATGTCAGCACGGACGTGACAACGCGCACACTCTGATTGAAATAACTCAGCACCCCGTTCTGCAGACGCGTTTTGCGCATGCGCACCAACAGTCGTCAACAAGGGCAGCAACATGAACAGCAATACTCTGATCACGTGATTTCTCCTCTTTTTATATGAAGTTATCCCGGATTGCTTGTAGTTGTTAGAAGTGACAATCTGTTTCAGGGGGAAGTCCGGTCGACGATAGTACAGCGTTTGCAGGCATCAAGGAAGCGTATCGCTGTTACAGTGCGTGACAATTTCTTGATGCAATAAATCACCAACAAAATTCGTTATAGTGTTTATACGACAGATTAAGGTATTCAGATTAACCTTGGCTTAACCAGGAGGGTGGTTCGTGATTAAAGACATGACAAGAGGGTTGGTGTCTGGAAGGGGTTCTGGAGGGATGTCTGGCGGGGTATTTGGAAGCGTGGTGTCTGCAAGATTGTCAGCATTCACTTCGCGCAAGAGTATTAATTTCCCTGCTACTATCACCACCGTTTCCCTGCTCGCCGTACTGGCAGGCTGCGCGACCAACCCGGTTACCGGGGATCGTGAACTGAACCTGATCTCCACCCATGAACAGATCGCCATTGGCGAGCAGAACTACGTACCCACCCAGCAAAGCCAGGGTGGACAATATAAGGTGGACGCCGAACTGACTCGTTACGTCAATGAGGTCGGTCAACGGGTAGCAGCCTATGCACCGATTGATCTGCCCTACGAGTTTGTCGTGCTGAACAATTCCGTGCCCAATGCCTGGGCATTGCCCGGCGGCAAAATGGCCATCAACCGCGGTCTGCTTTATGAGCTGGAAACCGAGGCCGAGCTGGCTGCGGTACTGGGCCATGAGGCCGTACACGCTGCCGCCCGTCACGGAGCCCAATCCATGGAACGCGGCATGTTGCTGCAAGGCGCCCTGATGGCTACCACCATTGCCGCCTCCAACTCGGATTATGCGGGCTATATTGTCGGTGGTGCCCAGGTTGGCGCACAGCTGATCAGCCAGCAGTATGGCCGTGACGCTGAACGTGAATCAGATTTGTACGGCACCCGGTATATGGCCCAGGCGGGATACGATCCCCAGGCCGCTGTCAGTTTGCAGGAGACCTTTGTTCGTTTGTCCGAAGGCAGGCAGGCGGGTTGGCTGGATGGCCTTTTTGCCAGTCATCCGCCATCGCAAGAGCGAGTCGCCAATAACAGGCAACTCGTGGCTCAGCTGCGAAGTGAGGGCTTCACTAACGGTGAACAGGGCCGTGAGCGATATCAGCAGATGACACAAACCCTGCGCGAGACCAAACCGGCCTATGATGCCTTTGATGAAGCCCAGCGCCTGGCGTCAGAAGGTCAACTGGATGAGGCGGAAGCGCAGGTCGATGAAGCCATTCGCATGTTTTCTCGCGAAGCCCGCTTTTACGGCCTGAAAGGCAATATCGCCCTGAATCGCCGTGATTATGGCGAGGCCATTGATTTGTATAACAGCGCCATTGCCCGAGACGATGGGTACTATGAGTATTACCTGGGGCGCGGTCTGGCCTATAACGAGCGTGGCAACGATCGTCAGGCCCGTGCCGACCTGCAGGCCAGTAATGACCTGCTGCCAACGGCACTGGCCAGTAATGAACTCGGTGGTCTGGCACTGGCCGCCAATGATCGCAGTGCCGCCAAAAGCTATTTCGAACAGGCCGCTAGCGCACCAGGCCAGATTGGTCAAAACGCCCAGCAGGCCTATTACCGCCTGGAAATCCAGGACAACCCGGGAAGCGCCGTGCAAGGTGGTGTCTACGTTGACGACCAGGGACGTGTCATTCTGCGGCTGAGAAACGCCAGCCCTGTCAACCTGAGCCAGGTCACCGTGCAGATGCAGGGTATCCTGAATGGCGAAGCTGTCAGCCAGCCGGCCACGATCCAGAATCTGGCAGCCGGCCAGACCCAGGACTTTAATACTGGTGTGCAACTGGCAGCAGACGGAAGTCAGCAACTGACGAATGCCCAGGTAATTGTTCAGCAAGCAGTTGTAGCAAATTAACCAGGAGCTACCATCGTCGCTGACGCTCCTGGGGTTGTGCACTCTGTTAAGAGTGAGGATTTAGAGGCAAAAAAAAGAGTTTTGTCACGGGTGCCAAGACTACTGTATAATCGCGCCCTCGATTCGGGACGGCAGTATGGATAGACTAGCGGCCCAGCTAAAACGTCCCGATGGGCCAGGCAGCCGTAGCGCCGGCCAACGCACTGAAGGTGGCAGTGCCATAACAACAAACCGCCACAGTATTCCGCCCCGGGTCGCGGGCAGGCACCGAAGGTGAACAGTGCCATTAAACAAATCACCAGACAGTTTATGCACCCGTAGCTCAGCTGGATAGAGTAGGTGGCTTCGAACCACTTGGTCGGGAGTTCGAATCTCTCCGGGTGCGCCATACAAAAACTAACAATATCAGTTAGTTAGAGTTGTGGCGGTGATTGGCGTGACCATTTTGTGACCGTTTTTCATCGCCACGATCTCGGATCTTAGCGATTGCTTCCCCTAAGTTTGGTCTATCCTCCCGGATAAACTTCCCGTAGTGCTTCTTGATCATCTCCACGCTGGTTCCACACATCGGAGCAATCCATTCTGGTGGAATGTACTGCGTGAGCATCTGACTGATAAAGGTATGCCTCAGTTGGTTTGGGCCTCTATGGCGTACCTTTGCTTGCTTGAGTAAGCCAGTCCAGACTGTCCGGAATGAAGAATCACCTGCCCAGGGTTTGTGTACAGCAGAGCTGTGGAAGACAAAGCGTACCTGCTCCTTTGCGAAGCTGCGGTTGTTGCGCTGTCTGACCTCGATTTCCTGCGCAGGCAGCATGAAGGTATGCTTCTTCTGCCGTTTCAGGAAGTCGATAGCTTCTGGCAGTAAATCGAACTCCCTGATACTGGCTTTGGTCTTGGGTAACTTGTACTCATTGTTTACCCGGTTGCGTGTGACACGTACTGTCCAGTTCGTCAGATCGATATCTTCCCAAGCCAGCGCCAGCAGTTCACCCTCACGCAGACCTGCCCAGGCATTGAAGCCAATGGCATTGATCTCCTGCTCTCGGTAAGTATCCAGGCCTGTAATGCGCTCCAACTCCTCCAGTGACAAAGGGTCTGGTTCGCCCTGGGTGTCAAGCTCCAGGTTCTTGATGGTTGCCATCGGGTTGGCTTGGATAACGCCGTCTGCGTGAGCGTCCTCAAATGCACCACGCAACGGAGTCATAATGCAGTTGATGGTTTTGTTGGCCAGGTCCTGTGTGGGTAGCTCTATTGTCTGCCAGCGCCGTATCTCTGACCGCGTAATGTCATTGAACTTCCTGGCGCCCCATTTCGGTATGACATGCTTGTGGGCATCCTTTTCGTACTTGTTGTATCCAGAAGGGGCAACCGTGGCTTTTTTAACCTCAAGCCAGTGAAGTACACCTTCTTTCACAGTTTTGGTTGTGCTGCTGGAGCCGCCAAACATGGCGGCCCTCGCAGAGTTAGGGAAATGCTGAGAGTAGTTAAAGCGGTTCTCTCTGATTTCCAGTTTAATGACAGACAGCTTATTAGCCGCATGGGCAATGTTGTGTTTTGTAGGCTTCAGGCCGGAGAGGATCTCCGCACATCGTACACCTTTGTAGGTGAAGCGGATGCGGAGAAAGCCTCCTGGCACATCTACGCCTTTAGGCAACGTAGTCATGTGTCTCTATCCATTCGTCGATTGCTCGGGGATTGACCATGATATTCCCATCAGGTGCCTTCTTCCACTCGCGACCTTCACGCCATTGACCGCTCCGGATCTTGCCGCGGATGGCATCAGGGGTGTAGCCGTTGATGGACTTGAGTAGAGTTGATTTCACCCATTTGGCGAACGGATAAATGATGATTTCATGGGATTGCATGGTATTAGTGGCTCTCGAAGAATTTCTGGAGTTGAGGGATGGCGATTCGGGCAGCGGCGACATAGCGGCGAGATTGTCTGTCGTCTAAATTCGTCATCAGCCGCACTTCTCTGGTGTTGATAATAGGCATGCACTCAAGCAGAACTTGTAAGCGGGATATGTTTAGTGGTTGATTGCCTCCAGAGGCGGCGTTTGCTGCACCTGTTAATATGTCGTTGACGCGCCATACCTCATTTCTTGATATCTCTCCAGACTCACCGATGCCTGACAAGCTCGAATACCTTAGGCTTTGCATTTTGTCCATTACCGGATTATCTATGTTTTTCGCTGCAGTTTGACGTCGACCTGTGCCCCTTTGTGAGTATCGAATCCGGTCTGTTTTTGCTGCGCCAAGGCTTTTCATCAGAAGCGGAAAATCGTCAATTCTTGGTGTTGTCATGTTAAAAATAAATCCTTGTAAATCAAGGCCATAAACGGGCCCTATATAATAAGAGACTCTGCGAGACGATCCGTCTGTCCGCCCCGCGTCTCTTTCACGCAACCATCGTTCCCGTTGCGCTCAAGAAACCGAGTCTCGCCAGAGGAAAAGGAAAGAAGAAATTGCGTCAATCCAAATCCGCAAGAGTGCCCGGAGGGCGCTGGATTGACTTCCTTAGCTTCCTTTTCCTCTGGCGAGGCGACTTCAAATTTCTGAATTTTTGGGGTATTTCTGTCCTGAGGTTATGTCTGTTTCTGCTTCTGGTTTAATGCGAATCTTTTTGGCTTTTCTCCCCGCCCCTTCCCCTTGGCTCTATGTCCATAGAGCACGCAGTGCAAGGAGGGTGAGCGAAGCGAGGCCCGACGCCAGCACGGGAGTGCGTCATGGGCATAGAGCCAAGTATAATATTTATTATAATTTATATACCCCAATGCCTAAACCGTGCAGCTGACTGACTTGGTTTCTGAAGGGAAAAGGAATGGTTTCTTTATTGGAATCGGATGGCCATGAGTTTGCACTCGGCTTAGTGTCGGTTGCGCTGTGCTAGATTGTTGCGTCACATTTGAGTTTGCTGGCTTCCCCCTCTCTCTGGTGAAGAAACCAGTAACCCAAACTATACCCCTCAGTCGACGTGCAGTTACACCATGATTCTGCAGTGCTTGAATGTTGGGTGGTACCCCCTGTCAATTAGCTTTCAAACGTCATTACAATAGATCTTTGGCAAGTCTGCCAGGCGGGTCGTGTATTGCGGGGACAGGAAAGCTCTGCGCATCGCAAACTTCTGCTCGATACCTTGGGCAGCCAGATACATAGTGTTTCTGCCGTACTTGTTATTGATGAAATCCAGGCAGCCCATTAGCGCCTTGTTATCCTGGCTTGCTACAAACATATCTGGTTGATAGTGGCTGGTATCTATCAGTTCCAAAGCACCCACACCGCACTTGTAAAACCTGACGCCTTCAGCATAAATGGCATCTATCTGTGAGCACATGGCTTTTGTAATGACGCGAGTGTCATTTGTCGGGGCACTGAACTCACATACCATGGCTTTCCGGTAGTAGGGCTCTTTGGCATGGATTGAGCTGTGAGCAAACACCATGACGCAGACGGCCAGGCTGTCCTGCTTTCTCAGTTTCCGTGCAATGATCGCAGCGTGAGTGGCGATGGCTTGTCTTAAAACCTGCTTCTCAGTCACGCGTTGGCCAAATGACCGTGTCGAGAAGATCTGCTTCTTTGGCGAACGAACATCATCCCAGCTGATTCTGGCGTGACCATTCAGCTCTAACACGGTATCGGCTATCAAAACACTGAACATCTTCCGCATGCTGTCAGCTCTGGCGTTAGCCAGGTCTAAGGCTGAGTGAATACCAATGTCATTCAGTCGCTTGGAAATCCTTCTGCCAATGCCCCAGACATCAGATACTGCCATTTGCTTGAGTATCGATTTACGTTCTTGCTCAGTCTCAATGACAGCCACACCACGAAAACCATCCAGGCGTTTAGCGGCATGGTTTGCTGCCTTTGCCAGAGTAGGCGTCAACCCCATTCCGACTCCGATGGGTAACCTGACTTCACGCCAAACCGTCCGTCGTATTGATCTGGCATGCTCAAACCAGCCCTCAGGTGGTTTGTATGCACCTTTGCCATAAAACAAGAAACACTCGTCTATCGAGTAGATATGGCTGTACGGAGCAAATCGAGTACAGGTCTCCATCATGCGTTGAGACAAGTCTGCGTATAGCTCGTAATTCGAGCTTTTGATGACAGCACCTGCTTTCTCCAGCTCTTGTTTAACCTGGAAGTAGGGGACGAACTTTTTACCGATTCCAGCCCGTTTGGCGATGTTACACGCAGCACAGATGCAACCGTCATTGTTGGTCAACACCACTACTGGTTTATTCCGTATGGTTGGATCAAAGACCTTCTCACAACTGGCATACATCGAATTGACGTCGCAGAGTGCGTACATCAGGTAAAACCCTTTTTAAGAGGTCTGTGTAGCCGGATAGAGCGTGTCACCACGCCTTCGACAATAAACTCGTCACCATCTTTGAGCTGGTACTTTTTATGCCGTTTGGAGTATGAAATCAGCTGTTTGTTCTTGGTATCCGCGATCTTGCAGACAAACACACCATTGAGCGTAGCCACGATCACGTCACCTGTATTGACCGTCTCAGCCCTTGAGACGATCAACAGGTCATGAGGGAATATACCCACGCCAGTCATGGATTCACCCTCCACAAAGCCGAGATAGGTGGCGGTTGGGTTATCTATGAGTATCTGGTCCAGTGACATGCCTAGCTGTGTGTATTCGGCTGCTGGGGATTCGAAACCAGTGATGCCGGCTTGAGCGGCGATTGGGATGAACTTGATCATGGTGTAACGTTATAATGCTGTATGGATATACAGTATATTCTGGCTTAGGCATTTGGTAAATACTGGGGCAGGTAGAATTCAGTTCAACTTACGGATAGTGCTTGAGAGCTTTTTATCCAGGTCAAAGTGTCAGCAGAGTTGAGTACTCTTTAAGTTGTTCTTTCCGTTGCATAAAATCTGGCATCACGCGCTCGACCTCTTTCCAGAAACCAGGCGAATGGTCATGGCGCAGCAGGTGACACAGCTCATGCACTACAACGTAATCGACAAGCTGGTTTGGAGCCATCATGATCTGCCAGTTGAAATGAAGCTCACCGCGTTGTGTGCAGCTTCCCCAGCGTGACTTGAAGCTTCGGACCTCTATTGCTGCTGGCTTCACTCCTACTCGCTCTGCATACCGGTCGACTTTGTCGGTCAGTTTTAATATGGCTTGCCGTTTATACCAGCGCACCAAGGCATTGCGTATCATGTGAGGTTGCTGGCTTCCTTCGGGTGTTGAAACCAGTAAACGACCTTGAACCAGCTTCACAGGCGCAAAATTACCCTTGGTGACCTTTAGCCGGTAGTTGCGACCAAGGTAGGAAAAAGCTTCGCCAGAGACGAACTGACGGCCACTGACAGGTGCTTTCTCTCTGTGAAGAGCAATCTTCTCTTTGATCCATTTGCGCTTGGTTTTCAGCAGGCTGTCGATGCGCTCGATAGATAACTCTGTTGGCACCACTACAGACACGGCACCATCTTCGACGCGAATGTCAGCAGTACGCTTTCTGGGGGATCTTATGACTTCGGCAATGAAGCCATTGCCGTCTCTGTATTCTGGTTTCGTAGCCATCACGTTCAACCGAACTTCTTCCGCGCCAGCTCCAGGAACCTGTCCTGTACCGAGTTAATAACGGCTCTGTCATCCATGTGGTGTTCAATCAACGTTCGCTTTACCGCTTTGCGAAGTCGTTTTACTTCATCTGGTTTAGCGAAGAAGTCCACGATATGCGTGGCCTCCTCAAACAAACTTACTAAACCTTGGGTGATGGCTTTAACCTGAGTGTGCTGAGATTCAGCGATCATGGTGTCATCTTCAGGCGCCAGCTCACTCATCAGTATGTTGTAAAAGGAGAACTCTGTGTCTGATAAACCAAGCTCTTCAGCTGCTTGTTCTCGCTCTGTTTCCAAACCGTCACGCAATTGCAGTAGCAACTGTACCTGTTGCTCCCACTTGCCGTTGGTTTGCTCAATAATCTCTTTCAGACGCAGGCTGAGTGACTTGTAGTACTCTGGGTCTTCATCCAGGTTTACCGTGATGTGGTGCTTGATAGCACTTTCGATCTCGGAGGCCTTGGATTCAGGCGAACTGGCTTTCTCCAGTGACTCCTTGAAGTTATGCGCCATCAAGTCAATCGGCGGGATCTTAGGGTCAACCCCAGTGCTGATGATGTGCTCATCAACCAGTCGACGCACCTTTTCACTGACATCCTTCAGGTTAAGTTGAGGGTCACGATATATGGTTCTGGCGCTGTTCTGGACCTTGCCCCAGAAGGTGAGGTCAGGCACAAAGGGTTTGGCAGCAATGTCAGGTAGCACTACCTCCATCTGACGAGCAAACTGCTTGTAAGCCATATCGAATAGTTGTCGCCGTTCTTCGCTTTTGAGCGTCAGTACGTAGTCATCAACAGACCGGGTCTTTATCGATGAAAACAAAGCAGCCACACGGGTATGTGCGGCCTTCAGTTTCGGGATTTCGTCTTTCAAGGTGTAGTAAGCACCTTCGATGTCATCACTGCTGTAGGCTTTCAGTGCGTCGTTGAGCTGTGTCGATAACCCAAAGTAATCCATGACATAGCCACGTTGCTTGTCTTTGTAGGTACGGTTAACCCTGGCAATGGCCTGCATCAGCGTATGGTCTTTGAGGTTTCGATCTATGTACATCACCTGCAGGATTGGGGCATCGAAACCAGTTAACAGCATGTCTTTGACAATGAGGAAGGTTGTGGGGTTCTCACTGAGCGGCTTGGTGAATTCCTTTATCACCTTGGTTTGATGTGCCTTGTCAGTGTATTGGGCGATATAGGCTATATCGTTGTGACTGCCAGAGATTATCACCTCTGAGGGTGGCGCCTCTAACTCATCGAGTGTCTTTTTGTACAGGGTGGCAGCATGTCTGCTGCCGACAACGATCATGGCTTTAAAGCCTTCAGGCTGGATCTTGCTGCGGTAGTGCTTCAATAGGTCAATACATACCCAACGGATTCGTGCTGGTGCTTCTCGTACCGCTCGTTCGACTCCGTACTTCTTGCGGATCTCACGCTTGTCTTCGTCACTGTAGTCATGAAAGTACTCGTCAAACAGAGCGTCCAGGGAATCACCTACGACATCCGTTTCTACCTGCCTGCCTTCGTAGATGATGGGAATAGTAGCGCCGTCATCGACAGCCTCGTTGATCTTGTACTGGTCAATGTAACCACCGAAAGCCTGGTCCATCTTCTGACTTTCAAGCAGAGGTGTTCCTGTAAATCCAATCCTGGGGGCATTAGGTAGAGCCGCTGTGATAGTAGCTGCCAAGTTACCAAACTGGGTGCGGTGGGCTTCGTCGGCAAGAACAATGACTTTGTCGCTGGTGTTCAAGTCAGTGAATGACTTGCTGGGATCTTCGCTTGCTGCTTCCGCTTCAGCGTCGCGAAACTTCTGTACCGTGGCTGTGACGATGTCAGAGGTGTCGCTCCTCAGTAGCTCACGCAGCTCATTGACTGAGTTGGCATTCTTAATGGTTTCGCTTTGAGCTTCCCTGAATGTGGCTGATAACTGCTGATCAAGCTGGTTTCGGTCGGTAATAAAAACCAGCTTGTACTGCTGAAGCTCTGGGTCACGGCGCATCTTAACTGCCAGCATCACCATGGTCAGTGACTTACCAGAACCTTGGGTATGCCAGATAACACCGGACCTCTCCTTGCGTGACTCTTTAGAGTGAAGCCGCTCAATGACTTTGTTCACAGCACGGTACTGCTGGTAACGAGCAACTTTTTTGATCAGCCTGCCATCGACGGCCTCATACAAAGTAAAGTTCTGAATGAGGTCAAGGAAAGTAGCAGGGGAGAACATACCTGCCAGCAAGCGTGCCTGAGGTGTTATTTTATGTTCTGTTGCCTCTGCCTGGTTTAGGCTGTTATTTGATGTGTACTCAGGGGCAGGGTGATCACTGACCTGGTTGGTTTCAATAGGTGTCAGTGATGCCAGTATATCCTCATCGTTCATCGGCCAGGCATCTTTCCACTCGCTGTAGTGCTGTGACAAGGAGCTTATCGTACCGACACGGCACTGATCCCTGCATGTAGATACCATTAGCTGGTTGTACCAGAACAGCTTGCTCATGCCTTCTTCACTGGCTGGATCCCGGAGGTTGGCATATCGGCGTAGCTGGTCTATCCCATCTGCCACGGGAACAGTAGAGAGATAAGGAGACTTGCACTCGATGACAGCTAAAGGCAAACCATTCACATAGCAAACGATGTCAGGGAAGATGTTCTGGTGAGGGCCCTCATACTTCACCTGGTTGGTGCAAAGGAAGTCGTTGTTGCTGGGTTCATCAAAGTCGATGATGCGAACAGTCTGTGCTTTACGGCCTTTGCCCAGGTCCTGGTCCACTGACAGGTAGTTAACCAACTTCTGGTAAATGGCATGGTTGTACTCCATTAAACCAGCATGGATAGGATGGGTAATTTCACGCATGACCTTGCGCAGGTTCTCTTCGCTAATCCAGGGGTTCAGTTTACGTAAGGATGCTTCGAGACGGTTTGCCAGAACGACATCACGTAAGTAGTCACGGCGGTTGGGTGAGTCTTCAGCGCTTGCCAATGGCGCCAGCTCTACCCCTGAGACGTATGTCCAGCCCAGCTTCTGAAGCTGCTGGAGTGCGGGTTGCTCTACCTTGTCGTTCTCGTCCTTAAACATAACATCCAGAGCCTACAGCTATGCTGTGGCTGCCTCCTCTTGGTTTACGTTAACGCGGACTTTGCCAGTGAGTAGGTCTTGCATAAGACCAACTTTTAAATGTTTTAGGTGATGTAATTTAGTGTCTGTTTGGATAATTGTATTGTGTATTTTGTCAAGTGTTGAAACGATTGCTTTTTGTTCACTAAGTGGTGGCAGTGGTAATAACATCTCAGAATATTCTGTTGCGTTGATGTTTGGCTGAGCACCTATTCTGGAAGTATTCTTAATCCAGTTGTCAAATTGGTGTGATTTGGTGTACCAATATACATAGTCGGGAAGGGCTACTGTGGGGGAGATCACGAACTTAATTAGGTAGCCAGCAAATACAGTAAGTATTTCTCCTTGGTGTAGATAACTTTTACCAACAGTATTACCTGTTCGAGCAATTAGTAAATCACCTTTAGACAAGTAATATCCTTCTGCTGCCTGAGGATCAATTCCAACTGCAGAGGTTGTGTCAAGCTCCCCATTATCAAGAATATCAGTAATTCGTATGTATCTAGGGCTTGTTGGTTCATATGCCACAGCAGGAGCATTGGCGCCATATTTAGGTTTCTTTGAAAGTAGTGAACCTAGACATGCGCTGCACCATTCAGAGGGAATCCTCCCCACAGGCGAATCCTTGAACTCAGTATGCCCAATGCCTTTGGTTAACAGCTCCTGCATCATGCCGGTTTTGAGGTCTTTCAGCTTTTCGATCTGCGCTCGTGTTTTCTCAATCACCTCGTCCACTGAGGAGAGGATGGTGGCGATTTTCTTTTGTTCGGGGAGTGGTGGTTCGAGCACTTTAATCTTCGATAATGCGCCTCGAGCGATACGTGTACGAGTGGTGCCACTTGCATTCAAGTCAATTTGGTAGCGGAACTGAGAAGAGTTAATAGCAGACATTAACCAGTAATGATCGGCGTTTGTGGTCCGTATGATTGCTATGTCTACAACTGTTGCCGCACGTCGATCTTTACCCGGGTATAAACAAGCGCGACCAAGAGGTTCAGGCATCCGTGCAATAAGAATGTCGTGTTCTTGTAGCGCTGTACACCTCAGTCGAGAAAATTGCTCGTCATTCATGAATCGGGCTGACTTGTTAATAAACGTCCCATCGCCGATGTCAGCGAGCTGGATCAGTCTGTTGCTCCCAAATGGATCTTGGTCTTTACTTTCTACCCAGTCTCCGTCACTAAACAGGGACTTGGATGCAGTTATTTGCCCGATTGAAGATTCTTTCCACCCTTTAGGTATTGAGTTACTCATACCCCAACTCCTTGAGGTAGCCTTTCATCGTTTCCTCAGCTTCAGCAACCTGCTGGTCCAGCTCCTTCAACGACACCCGATACTTATCCCACCAGCGCTCTAATTGAGACATAACCTGGCTGTCCGCTTCGCCAGCTAATTCCCTGATAGCTTCTTTGGTTTCAATCTCTGGTTTGAACTCGAAGTACTCAGCATCACGCTGAACAAAGACACGTGTAACATCAAAGTCCCCCAGGATCTCTTCCCGGATGTATTCGCTCTCAACCTCTCTGACCGGTACACCACCATGCAAAACAGCCCTGACATCAAAGATCTCTGGTGGTGGCGAAGTGTCAGCATAGCGCCGAATGTTGAGATTGAAGTCATTCTCAGCTATGTCGTCCAGGTTAACGACAGAGGAATAACGCTTAATCTCAGCGTAGTTCTCGAAGGTCGCCACGATCTTCTCAATGTCCTGGTCACGTAGACGGTTCTGGTTTTTGCCTTCTTCGTACTCCAGCTCACTGTTGATAAACAGAACCTTGTCTTTGCGCTCTGCTGGCTTGTTCTTGTTGATGATGAGCAAACAGGCAGGAATTCCTGTGCCGTAGAACAACGCAGCCGGTAAGCCAATAACTGCTTCCAGTAAATCATCTTGGAGTATGCCTTCGCGAATTCGCTTCTCGCTGGAACCACGGAACAGCACACCATGGGGCATGACTACGCCCATCATGCCTTCCTGGTTTAAGCTGGCAATCATGTGCTGGACGAAAGCCAGATCACCCGCATCTTTTGGTGGTGTGCCATAGGGGAAGCGACCATAAGGGTCGTTGTCGGCTTCGTCCTTACCCCATTTCTTGAGGCTGAAGGGTGGGTTGGCAATAACGCGATCAAAGGTGACCAACTCTCCGCCCTGGGTGTGCTGCGGCTCTCGTAAGGTATCGCCTTTCTTGATGTCGGCACTGTAGACACCGTGCAGGAACATGTTCATCTTACAGATGGCCCAAGTGTTCAGGTTCATCTCCTGTCCGTTCAGGGACAGGTTAGCTGGGTTCTCTCCATGCTCAGCCAGGTAATTACGTGTTTGTACCAGCATACCGCCGGAGCCTACTGTGGGGTCGTAGATACGCATGCCAGCCTGTGGCTTGAGCAGAGAAATCAGCAAATGGACCACCTCATGAGGGGTATAGAACTCACCACCCTTCTTGCCAGCACTGTCGGCAAACATCTTGATGAGGTACTCGTATGCCGTACCTAACAGGTCAGAGCGCTCAAAATCAGCATTTCGGAGGCGATATTTATTGAAGTGGCTGAGCAGGTCACGCAGCTTCGTATCTGATAGCTTGTTTTTAATGTTGAAGTCGATGGAGACCAGCACACCTTCCAGTGTGCCGTTGTACTCTTCAATGGCTTCAGTGGCCTCATTAAGTTTAGAGCCGATGTCATGTTTCAGGTCTTTCAAGGCATTCCAGCGGGCCTGTGGTGGTACGTAGAACGTCTTGTCGTACTCATCTACATCATCGGCGAAAGCTTCAGCTTGCTCCTGACTCTTGCCTTGAGATAGGTAATGTTCAACTACTTGCTCTTTGGCTTCATCAAAAGCATCAGAGAGGCGCTTTAAGAACAGCATCCCGAAGATGTAGTCCTTATACTCAGAAGCATCCATGTTGCCGCGCAGGATGTCAGCGGCTTCCCAGAGGAAGGACTCAAGTTGCTGTAGGGTTATATTGTGGCTCATCAATCAGTTCCATTGGTTTAGGCGACCGCGACATTGAAGCGTCTTGGCACTCCATTTCTTATCAGATCAGGGGATAAATAGCTTTGAGTCTAGCGACAAGACTGGTCTGTGGCAATAAGACCTCCAGGTAATAAGCCAGACAAAAAAATAACATCCTGCAACGCCAGGGCTCTGGCATTACAGGGGAAGTGAGTTATTTAAGCTGATCAACGACTGTCATCAATAGCTGTTGATCTTCAGCGGTATTGATCCGTGTCCCACAAAGGCTCTTAAAGCCCTTGAACTTCACCATCATGAACATCTGAACCTTGATGTTAGTGAAGTAGGTCGGGTCTTCTGGACAGATAGCCATGACCTTCCAGTACCCTTGTAAAACCAGTGAGGTACGTGAATCCATGACGTGCTCACCTCCACAGGCACACTGATACCAGTGACCGTAGTAGGGTGATAGGTCCATGCGGTTGTGCATGGCGTTGCCGAAGCTGTTTAAGAAGTTATCAAGGGGAAGCAACTTGACGGACATAGTTAATCCTTATTGGTTTGGTTGGTTGTTGAAGTTGTAGTGGTTTAAAGGAGACCGCGATCAGCCAGTGAGACACAGCCCTCGGTAGCCACAATGATGTGGTCCAAAGTCCTAATGTCGATTGTGGCCAAGGCTTCCTTGAGCCGCCTGGTAATTGCGATGTCAGCCTGACTGGGTTCAGGTAAGCCAGATGGATGGTTGTGGGTGAAGATCACAGCAGCTGCATTTAGCTCCAGGGCCTTTCTGACGACCACTCTTGGGTATACCGCCGCACCGTCAATAGTGCCTCTGAACAGATCCACGAACTTAATCAACCGATGCTGGTTGTCCAGGTACATACAACCGAAGTGCTCGTCAGGTCTATCTGCCAGTTTCAGTTGACAGTACCGTTTAACGCTTTCTGAGTTAGTCATGGCGTCTTGCTGCCTGGCAGACTGCTCCAGTATTCCGATAGCTTCGCGGATTACTGATTCCTTGTGAGAGTCCTGTTGATTCTGGTTTGATGGGTAGTGGGTTTGTGCGTTCATTAAATCTCCTTAGTAGTGCTGGATTTCCCGCGCATGCGCGTTAGCGCTTAAAGAGAGTCAATGACAGGTTAGCCTTTGGACTGTCTGACTGGCTTGTCAGTGTGTTGTGTGATGTGTCAAAAGAAGAGGGCACCACCGTTGAGGTGATGCCGTGATGGTCATGAGGGTTTTGGAAGTGAAGGGATGGATTGAGTTAGCTCGGCCAGCTTCTGCTCTTGCTCGATACCATAGCGTTCGGCATAGCCTGCTGATGTGACCTCGGCTACTTTGCCGATGTTATCTGCAGCGTTTGCGAACCGGTTGATTGCGCTGAAAACCATAGCGACTGCATTCCATATGTTGTTCCACGCGTTACCCATGTAAGTACTCCTGATTGCTGGTTTAGTAAGGACGATAGGTGCCACTTCATATGCGTCAGCATCGGTGAGAAGGTGGGGTAGGGTAGTGATTTTTATGGAAACCAGAAGGTAGGGGGGGGGGAGGTTTCTCTTGTGGGTTTGTCATTACCAATACTGGGGTCGTAGGCAGATGAGGTATTTCTCAAAACCCTGTTATCTCGATAGAGATGTCCAGCACCAGTGGGACATGGTCGCTCACGGATAACCAGTTCTTTTCGGTTGCTATCAGGATGGTACTCCTATCCGTGAGGTCAGATGACGTGAAGGCATAATCAATGTGATAGGGCTTCAGCAAGTTTCTCTGCATGAAGAAGGTGGGTCTGGTTTCTTGGCCTGGCTTCTCGTTAAAACAGTGATGGTACTGGCTACGGAACCCCATCTGGTCTAGTTCTGCGAGGACATCGGTATAGTTCCACCAACGGTCTGGACGATCCCAAATGACGTTACTGTTGAAGTCTCCTATGATAATAGTGTCTGGTTTACGGAGATCATTGCGGTGAATTTGAAGATACTTCCAGAGTTGGCCAGTATAACTAAAGGTACCCCCATTACTGGCTTTGGTCCAAACAGCCAATACAGTGATTTGCTGGTTTATGATGAAGGGTAAGAATAGCTTGAGCTCATCAGTGCGCCAGCTTTGAGCTGGGCTACTGTTTGTGAATCCCTGAATTCTATGCTCACCTGTCCAGCTGAGTTGCTCTACCTTGTGACCATGGCGCGGGAAAATACCAATGCCTTTGTTCTTGGATTCGCCAATCCAGAGATAGTCACCGGCCCAGTTTCTATATGCCTGAGTTGAGTGAGCGGGGTCTTCGCATTCTTGAATGACGAGAATGTCAGCTTTAAGGCTATCAGCTTCAGCCAACTTTCGTCTTAATGCGCCATTGCAGTTCCAGGTAATGATTCTCATAGGTTGGCATAGGTAGTTGATATTATTCGCCTTCAACTTCCTTAAGTGTTCGGCCCCTTACATCTCGCCAAGCAGTTAAGCCATTGGCACTACCACCATGAATAACGGCTGCAGCTGCACTTGGGCTGGTAAATTCAGTATCTTTAGCGAACTCCCATTTATCACCTCGGTCGATGAGTCCGCCTTCCTCGATCAGTTTGTTTCGGTGAGCTAATACGGTTGGCCACTTCTTTGATGAAGCGCGTTCTTCATAGATTGCTGTTGAACCTGCCAAGACGACCATGCCATTGGGGGTCAGGTAACCAGTTGAGATGACGTTTTTAATAGCGCAGGTAAGCAGTTCGGTATCAATACCTGGTTTCTCATTACCACCTGTCCTGACGAAGCTCTCGACACTAAGCATGGGCAGGATCTGATGTACCTTCTCCAGGAACACCTCCATATCTTCACGATCAGACTCTGGTAGTCTGGACCCGCTGCTTTGGCTATTCATGACGACCGAGCGGCCAACGTCTTTGGCCTGATCAATGAGTCTCCCCTCAATGTAGCGGATATGAGCCTTGGTTAGGTTCTCATCCTTACTTATAAAGAAGGTTATGTTGTTCCAGTAGTCTTTATTGAGGTGGGACTTCACCCGATCGCGAATACACTCAGCTTCGCCAATGTAAATGACGCTTTTATTGGTTCCTGGGTCGGTACCAGTGAGAAAGTAGATACCTGAGTTCAGTGACTCCTCGCGCTCAATTAACTTATCAAATTCACTTCGTGGACCAGCTACGGCTTTACCTGTCCAATTGGACAGCTCGACTGTACGTAGCCTTTTGGGATCACCGTAAACCAAGAAAGTTTTGAGGGTAGCTGAAGGCAATGAGTTACTCCTTGTTCGTCTCTTTACTGGTTGTTGAGCTGAGCATTCGATATAGACCAAGTAGCATTAAACGTAAATTCAACCTGATCGACATCTTAATACCTCAGTAAGCTTCAAGCCAGGACATAGTATATCGGTCGTACCTTGGTTGTAAGCTATTGTTTTTGATGGTTAGTGTATCGGTAGCTATCAGGTAAACAGCTTCTCAGTTGCTGATTACAATGAAGTGATCAATTAGGTGTATCGGTGATGTATCGGTTCAGTAGTCCCTGTGATGCTTTATCGGTAGGGGGGATTGAGAGTGGGGCTGGATGTGACCAAAATGTGACCAATTTGGAGACCGTCAAATACCATTGTAGACCGTTTTAGAAAATCTACCGATCTCTGAAAGCCCTTTAAATAAAGGGCCTCAGAGGGTTTTTGGTGGTATATGACGGTTTGCCAAAATCCGGTGAAATAGAGTTCGAATCTCTCCGGGTGCGCCAAACAACAAATGCCCCGCTCGTAAGAGTGGGGCATTTTTGTTTGTGGTATCTGGTTAATGAGAACTCCCCAGTTCGACAAAATTGCCTGGAGCAATTTTGCATGAGCGTACAGAACCCGAAGGGCGAGCCTCATGGAGGAGGCGAGTAAAAAACGCACCGCGTTTTAGACGGCCGCCAGGCCGCCCCGAAGGGGTGAGCAATCCGCCAATGCGGATTGTGAATCAATCTCTCCGGATGCCCCAGCAAACGAAAGTACACTTGATATCAGACATTCGTTAATAACCCTCAAACGCAAAATCATTAAGAAACTGTCGTTTCCACAAAAAAAAACGATCCACAACACTCAGGCCCGCTTCATCGCAAACCTTATCCCAATTGGCCTCAATTGCTTCGCGCTGCTTTTCGAAGATTGCTTTGGCCTCACTTTCCGAGAGCTGAAAATGCGGCGCGGCATCCAGGCAAGATTTAAGTTTGCGTAGCCTATTGTCACCGGAAATCAGCATGGCTTGAGTCGCTTCACTGCCTGTTCTACCTTGCGGGCAAATATCATATGCTGGCGTTAATTGTAGTGTTTTACCGTTCCAGAATGCCGCATGATTTCGTGCGTGATCATCGGTATTGCCGCACAGGATATTAAAGACAATACGAGAAAAAAGCTCTTCGAGCGTTTCTTTCGGATCATCGAAACGATGGCGGATAATTTCAGCGAAAGTTTCATAGCTTGCATACCGCGCCATCATGTCATCCAGGCCAAAGAGCGTTAGTGCGGAGACCATGGCTTTGCGCATCCAGCCCTTTGTCGTTTTTTCGCGATCAAATCGCTCAATCAGCAGAATATCTTTTTGTGCAGCTCGCACCAGTTTTACTGGCGCGGCATTTATTCCGGCAAGCGCTGCCAATTGCATGGCGATATATTCTGCCTTCACTACATTGTAAAGGTCAGTACTGGAAGGAAACTTCGCGACGTATTTCGTGCCCCGATCTTCGATCAAGGCTTTGGGACGTGCGCCGCCGATAGAGCTGCCATGGAACAGTGCCTGATCCAGCTCGGGGGTGAGTGGTACACCTTGCTCAACCCGTTCAGCAGATTGCAGCAATTCTTCCAGCGGAACATTGTTTGCCGTGCGCGGAACATATTCGCTGGGGGAGCGCTGAAAATCCAGTGCGCCAATGCGATCAGAACCGGATTCCAGCAAATAGGTTAGCTCGCCCAGCGCATCGGTATCCGTATCTTTGCCTTTGCGCCCCAGCTTTTTGTTGATGATAACGCGACGACCCCAGGCATCCGGTGCCGAATCCCGGATGCAGCCGGGCATGGTTAGCCCGTCAAGCAGGGGTAATACGCCATTTTTAAGCGGCAATTCCGGCTCATAAATAGAAATGGCCGGAGGGTTGGCGTGAATGCGATCCAGATAACTTTTACCGTAATTGAACTGCACGCTGCCCTGATCGTCAGATTCCAGTTTCCCGGCGACAACAGGTTCAGTGGCATCGGGCAGCCATATCCAAACAAAAGCTTCTTTGTCACTGTTTTTCAAAAGAGGACTCTTAGAAGTCATCGTCAGCAACCTTTACTTTCTTGCGCACGGACTTGGGTAGAAGTGCGAGCTTGTCTTCTGTTTGGCGAATATGTTTGGTAAGCGTGGTCGCTTCGGCATCAAAGAGCTTAATGCCTACGATGGTGGCAACTTCAAAGGTCGCCCCAAGCTCGCACTTGGGATCACCTTTTTCTATACGCTGCAACAGGCCGCGAGAAATTCCTGCGCGGTCGGCAACCTCTTGCACGGTCATTTTGCGCTCTTTTCTTGCCGTACGGATCAGGTTGCCAAGCAGACTGATCGCCTCAAGGCTGTAGCGGGAATAGGTGCGTGCCGATACTTTAGACATGGCTTAGCTCTTTATTTACTTTCTTTGGGTTTCTCTCTTTTGGTCTTTATGTGAACCATATAACCTTTATATGAGCTATACATGGATCATAATGCGTTTTTGTGATCTATATGTGGACCATGGCGCTGTGGCTTAAATGTAAATTATTGTAAATAATTTCAATTTCTTTTCGGCGGATTGCTAGCAAACCAAGTTTCAAACTGCGCTTCAGTGATACCCAAGCCAATGATTGCACCTGCATGCAATGTGCTTAAATCGGCTAGCGTCATGGCGGTAAATCTTGCAGTCTCGTCTATGCCATTTTGCTTGCAGAAATTTTCGATATAGTCTTCTGCTTTCTTGCCGTGCAAGCCGTTCTTGACGACCAGCCCCATGACTTCTTTTCTTTGTTGTCTGTACTGGATGCGGAACGCATCAATTTCACCGAGCGATTTTTTGACGACACCATATTGCTCGCACGAACGCAGATAGGCCCAGGCATAGAGTTCCAGCATGGGTTCGACGTTGTTTTTCTCATACATGGCAAGCAAGGCGGCGGTGTAATCATCCCGCGAAACATCGGTAAAGCTGAGCGGGCATAAATTTTCTTTAATAAAAGGGATGTTGCAGCTCAAGCGTGAAGTGCGCTTGTTAACATCTTCAAACGCCTGTAAGTAGGAATGATGCACCAGCAAAAAGAAACTTTGCTCAAACGGGTCTTTGATCTTGCGAGCTTTTAGTAAAACCAGCTCGAATAGCTCTTTGAGCAGGTGGGGGTTGTTCAACGGCTGGTAGGTCGATTGCCCAATATTCACTTCAATAGACCGGATGTTGCCGCAAGCCTCTGGGTTGGCCAGCAAATCTTGCGACAGCAAATGGTGTATGTTGCGGATCGTCAGGCTGTTTAGCTCAATATCTTGCGCGTTTTCCACCAGGAACAGAATGGCTTCCTTATGGTTCATGATCATGACGGTTTCTTCTTGAACCTTTCCTTCTGCTGTGATGCCTTCCTCAACGAGCTTTTGCGTGTCCAGCCGTGAGTAGGTGTTGCCTTCCAGGCGGCTGGAGTTATAGGACAGGTCTATGAGTAGCCGCTGGCAAATTTCCCGTGCGTAGGTGCCTGCCGCCAATGTCCTGTCGAAGCGTCTACCTGCCTTGTGCAGCTGTTTTCTGACCTTATCCGGGACATACGCTGTTTTATTTGAGACATAGCTGTCCAAAAAATCACGGTTATAGGACATTTTTGGGCGACCATGGGGTGGAGTGTCCAAATACTTAAGGATGCTCTGGCTTTCCTGGCTAAAAATCTCGTGTGCATTGTCCGTTAAATGTCCAATAAATTCTTTTTTGGATACATTGGCGGGATAGTACTTTCTGGCCTTTTTCTCACCCACTTTTAGAATGAGCCCGTCGTCTGATATGCTGACAAGGAGGCGCTGCAATGTCTTATAATTTACTGAAAAATTTATCAATTCTGAGATTTTGCTAGTAGACAATCCTTCTGGGTTTTTATCCAGAATGGCCAGGATTTCCTCTATTTCTTTTTGTCTGTCTGATGCCATGGCTACCTCTCTAAATGTCCATTAAATCAAGCTATATCATTTAATGGACAAAAACAAACAATATTTTGGACATTGACAGTTTTTAATGGACACAAATATGCGGATAGTGAGTCGATCAATATCTTTCACAATCATTGAGCCGTATCAAAGTTCTGGCGTTTGCCATGTGGTGTGGTGTCACACACAGGGAGTATAGTGAACTGACTGCTCGTCAACAGGAAACAGTTCATGAACATTTCAACCAATGCTAACCGTCAGCCTCATTCCGTCTGGGATCGCACCACACGAATTTTTCACTGGCTCAATGTTATCTGCGTGTTGCTGCTGATTATTATTGGCACTGTGATTTTGAATGCCAATTCACTGGGTGTCAGCGCCGAAGGTAAAGTCTCTCTAAAAATACTGCACGCCTACGTGGGTTATGTCTTTACGCTGAATCTGCTCTGGCGCCTGATCTGGGGATTCGTCGGCGGCAAATACGCACGCTGGCGCGCCATTCTGCCGGGCGGCAAAGGCTACCTGGGTAAGACATCCAACTACGTAAAAGGCTTTCGAAACGGAGATGCGCCTGCCTACAAAGGGCATAACCCCCTTGGTAAAATCATGGTGACAGCTATGTTGTTTTTACTGTCAGCGCAAATGGTGACCGGCTTGGTTCTGGCGGGTACAGATCTCTACTTTCCGCCCTTCGGTCACGAGTTTGCCGAATGGGCAACCGGTGCCGGTGAGGATCACAGCATGTTAGTGGGCCTGGAACCTGGCCAGAAAGAGATGCTGGATCCGGAAGGCTATGCGGCCATGCGCGAGTTCCGTGCCCCGTTTATTGAAATCCACGAGATCATTTTTTACCTGCTGATACTGGCGATCATTCTGCATGTGGCAGCCGTAGTGATCACTGAAATACGTGAACGCAGTGGCCTGGTGTCAGCGATGTTCAGTGGGGTCAAGTACTTTGATAAAAAACCGGAAGATGAATAAGGTGTCTGTTACGGTATAGTGGTGGACGTTACATCACTGCTCTCGAATCCATCACTGATACCGGAAATGTTCCGAATGATAGATTAAGGAAACGCCAACCATGGAAGTCAAAACGATTTTTGATCTGATTGAATGGTCTCGCTCCCTGCATGCGCAATTGGCCCAGTGCCTGTCGCATTGCGCCAAAATACACCCGCACGAACGTGCAGTGATGTTGCTGGAGTACCTTGCTTCTGCTGAAACAGCGATGGCAAACATGGTGGCCGATTTTGAACATCAGGCTGACCCCAAAGTGGCCAGAACCTATGTCTATGATCACATGCCTCATGAACCTGTTAAAACACACCTTGAGTGCGATGATCATTACGCGCAACTGGATGCCGATGCGATTAGTGGCGAGGTCTTTGATTTTCACGAACAGATCATTGATTTGTACCGCACCCTGCTGGGTAAGGCAGAACTCCCCGAGGTGGAAGAGTTGATGCAAATGCTGCTCGATATGGAATTGAATGAAACCAAGTTGCTGGTGCACCAGGTAGGGCGAATGGATGATTTATAGGCGTCAATGAAGGTCACTTGCGATCAACTGCACAGCAAACACGCCCAACACCGACGACTCCCTCATTCATCGAGCACCTGTTCGTGCTAACGTATGCACTCCAACTATTCATTCCTTTCAAAGTATTACTGGAGTAAAAATGTTTAAGAAAATGTTTGCATGTGCGGCCGTAATGAGTCTGATGGTTTCTACCGCATGGGCTGATGTCAGTGGTGAATGGAACTTCGCCGTTGAGATCCCCGGTGTCGGTGGTGGTAACGCCAGCGTCACTATGCAGGAAGGCGACGACGGTACACTGACGGGCACATACGCTGGTCAGCTCGGCAATACCGATTTTACTGGCACCGTGGATGACGGTGAATTTTCATTTCCGATTACCACTGATATGGGTGCGATCACCTACTCAGGCGAGCAGCAGGATGACAACACGCTAACGGGTACTTTGGACCTGGGTGGCATGGGGGAAGGCAGCTTCACGGCGACACGTAAGTAAGAAGCGCCTTTTTCTTTTTGCATCAAGACCTCACTTTCTGTAAGTGGGGTTTTGATGCACCCTGATAGCTGTTTTTATATTTCAAACTCTCTGCGTTTTTCAAAAGCAGAATTAACAATATTTTCTATTTGTGCCACTTCTGTCTCTGTGAGTTTTGCAAACTCTTTCTTCCTTCTTTTGGCAGGTAGTTTGCCTTTGTTCTGTCTGATAAAAATGATCAAGTCCTGTGTCAGTCTGTCAGGCATTTCGATTATCTCGGTAATGTTGTTCATTGCTTCATCGTGAGATTTCAAATAAGCAATTTCCCGAGGCAGGTCATTCTCAACGGTTTTTTTCACACACCTATAGAGAAATTCTGCATTACTGGTCAATCAAAGAATTGATAGAGATCAGTCGTATCATTGAGGACTTCAACATTTCTATCGGGTCGTGCTCGCCAATTGATATAGTCCATCAATGGTTTCGAGTGGGCCTGAAGCGTTTCCCGGTAGTCCTCAATCTGATCCTGCATGACGGTTGAAACCGGAAACACCATAGCCGCAGGAGTGAACTTTCGCTCAGCAAGTACATGGTGAATTAAACAGCGGTGCAGTCTGCCATTTCCATCTGCAAGGGGGTGGATGTAGACAAATCCAAACGCGATGACGTTTGGATAATTCACCCGGGACCGTGAAGTACTTGTCTGGGTCCAGTGCATCAACAGCCGTGACGGGTTCAGCGTCTGGAATGGGTAGTTGGTTGTTGGTCAGAAATTCGTAGAAAAACCAGACACGTCTTGAGGTGGAGCCGGTAGGGGTAGACGTTATAAAGCGGACAACCTCTTTTTCTGGCAGCGCTTCAAAAACACGTTTCATGACCAACAGGTCAATGACGTCATGGCGAAAGGCAAAGTTAAGATGAGCATCGACGGTGTCTTTGGGTTGATAGCGTTTGTTGATTATTCTTCATGAATGTCGAAATTCTATTCTTTAATTCTCTTATGTCGAAAATCAATTAAAAATGTCGAAAATAGGTGTTATAAGTCTTTGATTGAAGAAATCCAGTCATTTTGATGTATTCAATAGTTGGTAATGTAAGTAAATTGACGCTAGTGTTTAATGATAAGTTGTTTTTAGATAAGTTGTTTTTAGATAAGTTGTTTTTAGATAGTTAGGATGCATTGGCTTTACTATGAATAAACTGCAAATCGACATCGTCTCCGACATCGCCTGCCCCTGGTGTGCCATCGGCTATGCCCGGCTCGAACAGGCCATGGCAAAGCTTGGGTCAGACTATGAGTGCAACGTGCAATGGCACGCCTTTGAGCTTAACCCCGGCCACGACGGGCAGGGCGAACCTATCTTGCCGGCACTGGCCAGAAAATACGGGCGCAGCGAAGACGAGATGCGCGCCGGACAAAGCCAGATGATGGCCATCGCCAAAGACCTGGGCATCAACTTTGAGAAATTGCAGGAACGCTATACCTGTAACACCTTTGATGCACACAGACTGGTCAAGTGGGCGGATGAGCACGGTCAGCAAACCGCCATGAAGCAGGCGCTGTTTGAAACGTACTTTGGCAAAGGGCTGGATGTGTCGGATCTGGATATTTTGCTGTCCTGTGTGGAAGGTTTAGGTCTGGATGTAGAGCAGGCCAGGAAAGTCTTGGCATCAGATTTGTACACGGATGAAGTGCGGGCAGATGAAGCCAAATACCAGGGAGCAGGAGTCTCTTCTGTGCCCGCGTTTATCATCAATAACCAGTACCTGATTTCCGGCGCACAGGAACCTGATACTCTGGTTAAGGCATTGCAGGACATCAGTGCTGAGAGTCCTCAGGCAGGTTGACGGTACCACCTAAGAAAGGGCCTCCCCAAAAGGCCATCCAAAAAAGGTCATCCAAAAAGAGGCCATTCAATATAGTCATCACAATAAGCAAAAAGAAGGAAATGACGATGAACAAGCTCACCGCTTATGGAGTAGCGCTGACATGGACTGTGCTGGCTTCAGCTACGCACGGGGCCAGTGAGAATGCACAGCAGGCAGGTGCGCTGTCAGGCAGCTCTCTGCAGAGAATTGATGCCTCACACTTTAATATCGACGATCAGGAAATCGCTGATATTCGGCAGGGCATGCAGTCGGCCGTCGATGCTGACTACATCGCTGGCGCACTGCTGCTGGTGGGCAACAGCGATGGCGTGGGGATGCTGGAAACCATCGGCACCCAGGGCCCGGGTGACGCGCAACCGGTCAACGCAGAGACCATCTTCCGTATCTACTCCATGACCAAGCCGATTGTCAGCGTGGCCGCCATGTCACTGATCGAAGACGGCCTACTAAGTCTGGATGATCCGGTCGGTGATTACATTCCTGCCTTCAACAATCTGCAGGTCATGAATGAAGACGGCACCACGCGCCCGGCGCAGAATGAGATGCGTATTGAAAACCTGCTGACGCATCAGTCTGGCCTGATTCAATCCATCTTTGCGCTGGGCACCCCACTCGGTACGGCTTACCAGGAAAATGTCCCCGTCAAAGCTGACCTGACCTCAACGGCCACAGCACTGGAAATCGCGCAGCGCATTGGTCAATTACCCCTGGCGTTTGAGCCGGGCACCGCCTGGCACTATGGTCACTCCACTGACGTGCTGGGTGCGGTGCTGGAAGTGGCGGCGGGTAAACCGCTGGATGCCATCCTGGCAGAACACATTTTTAATCCACTGGGCATGGATGAGACCACCTTTTATGTACCGGAAGCAAAACGTGCACGCATTGCCCAGCCGATTCACGGCGATATGAGCGATAACACCGAGGCCAGGGATTTTCTGTCAGCAGGTGCTGGGTTGAACTCAACAACCGAAGACTATGCCCGATTCGCACAAATGCTGCTGAACGGTGGAGAATACCGGGGGCAGCGCATCATTGACGAAGCCACCCTGGAACGGATGCGGGTGCCAGAAATCGATGACAACGTCTCGCGTGAGAATTTCTTCTACGGCTCAAGCGGTAACTGGGGGTTGGGTTTCCATCTGCAACCCATAGATGCCAGTCAACCGGAAGGGCCCTACAACTTCGGCTGGCGCGGTATTGGTGGTACACTCTTTGTCGTTGATCCGGTCAACGACTTCTATCTGCTGTACATGGAGCAGAGATGGGGTGGGCCGAGCGGTGCGCCGTTTGATAACAACGCCGCGCAGCGGGTGGTTTACGAAGCGATCCGGGATTAATTTGATCCAAGCCGATCCCACATGTACGCAAACATCAACGCATTCAACTGCGCCCTTTGTTCATTGTTCGCCGCTCCGGAATGCCCGCCCTCGGTGTTTTCGTAATAGAGCACGTCGTGGCCCATGTCGCGCATTTTGGCCACCATCTTGCGGGCATGAGCCGGGTGGACCCGATCATCGCGGGTGGAGGTGGTGAAGAAAATCAGGGGATAGTCTTCGTCTTCGCGGATGTTGTGATAGGGCGAGTAGGTCTGCATGTATTCCCACATATCGGGGTCGTCCGGGTTACCGTATTCACCCATCCAGCTGGCACCTGCCAGCAGCAAGTGGTAACGCTGCATGTCGAGCAGTGGCACCTGGCTGAGTACGGCATTGAACAGTTCCGGGCGACGCATGGCGGAGGCGGCGACCAGCAGACCGCCGTTACTGCCTCCACGAATCCCCAGGTGGTCGGGGGAGGTGATGTTGCGGGCAATCAGGTCCTCGGCCACTGCCTCGAAATCCTCATAAGCTTTATGGCGATTCTTTAGCAAGGCAGCCTGGTGCCAGCTGGGGCCGAACTCACCACCGCCGCGGATATTGGCCAGCACGTAGACGCCACCATGTTCCAGCCAGTTGCGGCCAATGACAGGTGAGTAGTAAGGGCCGTAGCTGATTTCAAAGCCACCGTAGCCAAACAGGTAGACCGGGTTCTGACCGTTGCGGGGCGCCTCTTTGTCCATGACGACGAAGTAGGGCACTTGCGTGCCATCAGCCGAGGTCGCCAAGTATTGCAGGGTTTCCAGGTTTGCCGCATCAAACATCTCGGGCAGGCGCTTCAGTTCTTGGGGCTGCAGGTTGCTGCCGACATGGTAGAGCGTGGTTGGCTCAGTGAAACTCTGGTAGCTGACAAAGAAGTCTTCGTGCTCAAAAGACGTGTTGAGTGGGGAAATCGCACCGTTGCTGCCAAAGGCCACATTCTCAGCATTCCAGCGCCCCATGTGATTGCCGTTCTCACTGGGTGTATAACGGGTCAGTCGGCCACGGACATTGTCCAGCCAGTTAACCAGCACGGCATTGGCCGTGATGTGGATGCTGTTGATGGCGGTTCGATCACCTGGTTCGACGAACAGTTCAGGCGCTGCCGTGCCTGCCAGCAGGTCTGGCATGGGCGCGTGAACAATCGCACCCTGGGAGAACTCGCCCCAGTCACTGCGCAATTCTATGAATACTTCATTCTGGAACAGCCCGACGATGTCGCTGTCGTTGGGGATATCCAGGTCGATCAGTTCGCCGTTCTGGAGCACCGCGCGATCGCGCTCGTAAAAGCTGACGCTATCGGTAAACAGGGTATAGGTGTTGCTTTCGTCGCGTAGTATCGTGGTGAACACCGACACAGAATCGGTAGGCACACTGAAGAGCAGCGGGGCGTCTTCCAGTGGCTGGCCACGTTGCCAGCGGCGCATCTGCGCCGGGTAGCCGGAGTCCGTCATGCTACCTGTGCCCAGGTCGGTGCCAACGGCAATGGTATCTTCATCCAGCCAGGTGACACGTGACTTGGTTTCCGGTAAGGAGAAGCCGTCGCGGATAATGGCTTTGTCGGGAATGCTGAACTCACGCACCATCACGGCATCGGAACCTGCCACTGAAAAGCTGACCAGACAACGCTCATAGTCGGGATAGCGGCAGTTGATCTCACCCCAGGTCCAGTTCTGCTGCTCAGTTTGGGCCAGCTCATCCAGATCCAGAATGGTTTCCCAGGCTGGGTCGTCCTGACGGTATTCGTCCAGCGTCGTACGACGATAGAGCCCGCGCGGGTGCTCGGCATCGCGCCAGAGGTTGTAGAGGTAGTCACCACGGCGTGTCACAGAAGGAATGCGGGCGTCGCTGTTCAGTACTTCCAGTGAACTCTCATACAGCGTCTCGTACATGGGATGAGAGGTAAGCTGTGGGAGGGAGCGCTGATTCTGCTCTTCCACCCAGGCCAGTGCTTCCGGGCTTTCCACCTCCTCCAGCCAGAGGTAGTCATCTGTAGTGGCATAGTGAATTTGGCCACCTAATCAGAGCTGCTATGATAGCAGCCATAGCAAATTAGGTGACAAAATGACAAAGAAGAAAGGCCCCAATTTCAGCCCTGAATTCAGGCTCGAAACAGCACAGTTGGTTATCGATCAAGGTTACAGTCATCAGGAAGCTGCTGATGCGATGGGAGTGGGTTACTCAACGATTGGTAAGTGGGTAAGGCAACTTCGCGCAGAGCGCTCAGGCACCACTGCTCAGTGCACCCCGATCAGTGATGAGCAAAGAGAAATACGAGAGCTAAAGAAACGGGTTGAACGGCTTGAATTAGAAAAGGATATTTTAAAAAAGGCTTCAGCTCTGTTGATGTCGGACTCCATGAAACACTCTCGATAGTTGAGAGACTGAGTCAGAGCGATAAGCGCCGTTATACGGTAAAAATATTGTGCGAGGTATTGGATGTCCACCGCAGCACGTTCAAGTATTGGCAAAAGCGGGATAAACGTATCAACCCGGAAACCGTCAAATTGCATAGTTTAGTGCGAACTGCCCACCGGTTGAGTCAAGGCTCAGCTGGTGCCAGAACTATCGCTGATATAGTCACCAACGACGAGTCGCACCCAGTCAGTTTATCTCGATATCGTGCCGGGCGTATTATGAAAAAACTCAGTTTAGTCAGCTGCCAGTTGCCCAAACATGCATACAAGAAGGCGGCGCAGGAACATGTTGCCATACCTAACCTACTGGCTAGGGAATTTACCGTTTCGCATCCCAACCAGGTGTGGTGCGGTGATGTCAGTTTTATTTGGGCGGGGAGTCGTTGGGCATATTTAGCAGTTGTTATTGACTTGTTTGCCCGAAAGCCAATTGGCTGGGCTATGAGCTATTCACCGGACAGCTATTTAACGTGTCAGGCCCTGACAATGGCTTATGAAAGTCGCGGGCGGCCGCAGAACATCATGTTCCACAGCGATCAGGGCAGTCATTATACCAGTCGTCAATTCAGGCAAAGAGTATGGCGATACCGGATGAAACAAAGTATGAGCCGTCGCGGAAACTGTTGGGACAATAGTCCAATGGAAAGGTTTTTCAGGAGTTTAAAAACAGAATGGGTACCGGTCACAGGTTACCGGTATTTTACGGAAGCCAAACAGCGTATTGGTGATTATATCCATGGCTATTACAGTCAGCTCAGACCGCACTCATTCAACGGTGGATTAACACCAAATGAGAAAGAACAGAGGTACTGGGATAGCTATAAACCCGTGGCCAAAATGACTTGACCACTACA
>NZ_LWHM01000006.1 GCF_001642735.1 Pseudohongiella nitratireducens
GTCCTCGTTTTATCGGGTGCTCAAAGAAAAAGGACAGCTACACCACAGAGGCAAGGCACATGCGCCGCAACGTAAAACGGCACTGAGCACACATATTGCCAGAGCGCCGTGCCAGGTGTGGGTTTGGGATATAACCTATCTCGCCTCCCAGGTCCGTGGTCAGTTTTTCTACTTGTACATGTTCATGGACGTGTACAGCCGGAAAATCGTTGGCTACGAGGTGTATGAGGTGGAATGCGGTGAGCATGCGGCAGCACTATTGCAGCGCTCACTTTTAAGTGAGCAGTGCTTTAACACGCCGCTGGTTCTGCACTCCGACAATGGTTCGCCAATGAAGTCTCAGACACTGAAAATAAAACTGGAAGAGCTAGGCGTGATGCCATCGTACAGCCGGCCGCGAGTGAGCAACGACAATGCTTATGCAGAGTCGGTGTTCCGAACATTGAAATACCGACCACAGTGGCCGTCAAACGGGTTTGTGGATCTGACAGCAGCCAGGCAATGGGTTGAACGGTTTATCTACTGGTACAACCATGAACACAAGCACAGCAAGATCCGGTTTGTGACACCGCAGCAGCGGCACAGTGGTCAGGATCAGACGATACTGAACAATCGTAAAGAGATCCTGGAGCGAGCAAAACTGAATACGCCGTCACGTTGGGGTAGTCGACCAACCAGGAACTGTACGCCGGTCGGAGCAGTGTGTTTGAATCCGGAAAGAGACGATCAGATTATCAGTGCGGAGAAACAGGCCGCGTGAAGAAAAAGGTGTCAACTATCTTGTAAGCGCCGCTAAACCGACCCACTTGCCCTAATCGTACTGAGTCACTTTTTTTGAAGCTGGCAACTCAGCATTCCAGGGCAACAATGTTTCCAGTTTTTCGAGGCTGTCCGCTTCCGCAATGTGTTTCAGTACATGGTGGATGTAAGCAGAGGGCTCCAGGTTATTCGCTTTGGCCGTTTCGATCAGAGAATAGCAGGTGGCACTGGCGGTCGCGCCTTGTGAGGTATCGGCGAACAACCAGGCCTTTCGGCCAACGGCGAAGGGCCGGATGGCGTTTTCGGCCAGTACATTACTGATGTGCAGGTCACCGCGTTCGCAATAGCCTGTCAGGGTATCCCACTGGCTCAGGGTATAGTCCATCGCCTTTCGGGTGAGCATGCCTTTCATCACCTTTGGCGCATGTTTCTCCAGCCAGGCTTTGAAGGCTTTCAGCAGAGGCAGGCTCTTTTCTTGGCGAACCCGATAGCGCTCGGCATCGCTCAGATCCCGGGCGGCTTTTTCAACCGCGTACAGTTTCCGGATGTGGCTCAAGGCCACGTCGGCTTTCGAGGGTTTGCCTTTGCCCGGCGCAGCCCGGGACGCTTCCACGAACTTGCGCCGGGCATGATCCCAACAACCAATCCGGATCAGTTTGTTCTCGCGGCACACCTGCCCATAACCGGAATAGCCATCGGCTTGCAGTATGCCCTGGAAGTCATCCAGCAGACGTACCGCCACTTTGCCACCACGAGAAGGATCGTACTCGAACAGAACCGAGACTTTTCCGGGCGGGCCACCCCGGGTGACCCACATCCATTTATCGGAGCGAACCGATTTGCCGTCTTCTTTGAGCACCTGGATCCGGCTTTCATCGGCTTGTAGGTAATCGCTGCCGTTCTGGGTTTCCCGCATCAGATTGATCAACGGTTTGAACACGTCGTTCAGGCGGATAATCCAATGCGCCATGTTGGCGCGACTGACTTCGTGACCCAGGCGCTTGAGCATCTGCTCCTGCCGGTACAGCGGCAAGCCGTCGGCGTATTTGGAGGTGATGAGGTAGGCCAGCAATGACGGTGTGGCAATGCATTTGCCCAGTGGGTGGGCCGAACGAGGTGCCGCAACGATGCGCTCCTCGCCGTCCTGTTCGAACACGGCTTTTTCCTGCCAGTATTCCAGCACTTTCAGTTGGGCCGGGATATACTCCAGCTCTTCTTTCACCTTGGTGAAGAAAGTCTTGTTGGCCCCGGCTTTCTCTTCCTCGCTAAGCGTCAGTTCGATGCGCTCACGCAGCAGCTTATCGGAGAAGCCACGTTGGCGGCGCTTGCGTGAATGAGGAGGTGTATCGGCCTCTTCGACATCCTCAGGCAACTCATCGCGCAGCTCGTCAATCCCGACTTCCAGTTCAGCCTCGTCGAACAAAGTGATCTGGTTGGGCTGCTTTTCGCTGCTGGCCGCGAACTGCTGGATCTTTTTGTGGCGCAGCAACTCTTCGAGAATGGCGATGTAGTTTTCGCGCGCTTTGACCGCTTGATCACGCTGCTGAAGTTCGGCTTCTTTTACGGCCAGCTGTTCTTGCATATCGCTGATAACGGCCATCATTTCAGCGCTGGAGAGAGCGCTAAGATCGGGTGTTTTGGAGGCGTTATCAGGCGTTGCTTTCATGGTGAAATTATAGCAAAAACAACGTCCTGAAACACCCAAAAACACGACAAAAAGCGCTATCCAACGCTCTCGTAATGCAGGGTTTTGTGGCCTCGCAACAAGGTGATGTCGTAGCCATCCAGCAACCAGTTGATCTGCTCGCCGGTCAGCGACATCAACTCATCGGACGGGCCCGGCCACTTGAACCGCTCTTCCGCCAGAGCTTTGTAATAAAGCACAAAACCGTTGTCTTCCCACATCAGGCACTTGATCTTGTTCCGTTGCCGGTTGGTGAAGGCATAAAGCGCACCGGAGAAGGGGCTATGCCCCAACTCCTGCTCCACTAACAGAGCCAGGCCGTTGGCTTGCTTACGGAAATCTACAGGTTTTCGATACAAGTAAATCTCCGGTAGATCCCAGGATGGGCGCAGATACCGGTGGCGCATTACAGCTGCCTCAGAACGTCGCCCAGCAACTCGACATTGCCAGCGTGCAGGCCGGTGATTGAGATACCGCCGGGCAGTGAAATGGTTAAACCTTCCGCCGCTTGCGTGCCGGGGATGGCGGCCACTTTGGCAAACCCGGACGGTGCTGACCGGTCTGGAACCACCTCCGGTTTGGCTAGCTTCTTGCGCCAATAGACAAACCGGCAATAGGTCAGTGACTGTCGCTTACAGTAGGCCATTCCGGACAGACCAGAGGTCTGCCAGTCCGCTATATGCTGCTGCCAAGCGCGTTTTCGTTCGGTATGCGTCATGCTGATTCCTCCTGAGGTTGACGAGAAAATCAGTGTGGGCAATCTTACGAACCGAATGTAGATGCTGGTTTATTGGCGCTTACACTATCTTGAAAAACACCGAATATGACTGAACATACGCTCTGCAATAGACTGATAGTCTGTCTAACCAGGAAAGCTTATACTTTGTTAGCTCACAAACAATCGCTTCTATGCTATTGATCGACTCATTAATCTCATCATCCGAAAGAGTATTCTGACGACAGGTCAGTTGAATCATGAACTCGTCACGCATTATTGTTATAGCTGGCATTGAGGTTGATATATCAAATGCATTCATTACCAAACTCAAAGGCATTTTTCCTATCATCTCATTCACTTCCTTACATGCCGCGACCAAGTCTTTATTCACTACCCACCCCAGAAACCAGGTTAACAAGATCGCCCACTTTTTCTATTTCAAACAACTGCTTTTCATCAATATCAATTGCGTACTTCGATTCAATCTCATGAACAATTTCTAACACTTTCAATGACCCCAGAGGCAGACTGGATAGTGATGAGTCACAATTGATATCGGCATGATTAGCACCGCTGCATTTCTTCACAACAAGATCAACAACAAACTTTTCTGCATTCATTTTAACCCCCAATATTTTTTCATTCTGCTTGGATTTTTCGGCAGTACTCAGCTTTTGCTTTACCTATCATTAATTGTCGATTCTGTTTTCTGTCCGGTTTCCCACTGGATGTTGTAAGCACCCCACCTCTGGCAACAGTTACGACCTTGTAACTTGAGTCGCCTAAATATTCTGAAATCACATGAGAAATTATTTGGCTTATTTCTTTGCTAATACTGATAATTATTTTAGTATTGGACTCTATCAACACAATATACTGAGAATCAGTGTCATCAGCCTGGATAACGATGCTCCTTTTTACTCCATGTTCAGCGAGTTTCTGATCAAGCAGCAACTCAACTTCTTCAAGATACACCTTTTCACCATGGTACTTAACAACATTTACCTGCCTGCCAACCACATAAAGTTCACAGTCGGAGATAAATCCGACATCCCCTGTATTAACAGCGCTTTGTTCAGAAAACTCTGTAACGGAAGGTGAGTGAATAATAATCTGTCCGATTTCCCTTTCAGAGCATACTGCCCCATCTTCCCTGGTGACGGTAATTTCATCAGGGCAAACCACCCCCACTGAAACATATTTTTTATGTTTCTTTGGATCCAACTGACAAGTCCTTATCCCCTTTCTGCAGCTCACCATTAATGTTGATTCTGCCAATCCGTAACAGGGGTAATAATTATCAGCAGAAAATCCCGTCCCAGATAAGGCAGATGAAAAGTGCTTTAATGTTTGCAAGGAAATACATTCAGCCCCAGAATAGGCAACCCTCCAACTTGACAGCTCCAATTCATTTTTATTGCGATTCTTTTTTATATATTCATAACAGTATTGATACGCAAAGTTTGGCGCACCACTGATCGTAGCTCTGGTTTTCGAAATAAGTGTAAGCCAGGATATTGGACTTATCGAAAAAGTGACAGGAGAAATAAAGTGGTTTTCAATTCCGCTGAACAAGGGAACCAGTATATGTCCAATCAACCCCATATCATGGTAATGCGGAAGCCAGGAAGCACCCACATCACTTTCAGATATGGAAAAACTCCTGGCAATTCTATCCAGGTTATGCAGCACATTTCCGTTAGACAGTGCTATTGGTTTTGGCTCTGATGTTGACCCAGAAGAGTGTTGCAACAATGCAATATCTTTAGTTTTCTGCCTTGAAACTATATTGTCAGTGACAGCTTCCTGGATTTTGCATAAATCTGAAAATGCCACTGAAAGTGTATCGATATTTTTGTCCGGGGACTTCGTATCTCTTATTAAAAGAACTGCGCTACTGTAAGATAAGGCTTTATTCAGTCTCCCCACATTTTTTGCCATTTTTACCGGTATCGGCGATGGTATTCCTCCGGATATTACTACAGCCCAGAATGCAATAATAAAATCTGACACCGATGAAAAACTCAAAAAAACTACTCGCCCGCTGATATTAAAATTTTTCACTGGAGACAGTGCAGCTATCTGTCTGGCAGTGTTTCGGGACTTTTCAAGTAACTCGACTGCTGTCAGTGTATTTTTTATACGAAGTCGTTTGTCATAAAATACATAAAGACGCTTATGGCCTATTTCCTGACATTGTGACTCAAACATCTCTGCCAGGTTTTCATATCTCATTTCTTCACCTCACGCCACCGTGTTCACCTCAAGTTAGTTAAGCAGGTATCTTTTGACATTGCTCATTGTCTTGTTCATTTCAAAAATAAATGTGTCCGAGTTCACATTTTAATTATTGATCCCTGCAAGATTGAAAATTACAGCTATAAATACTTTTAACATCCAAGGAAGGAATCAGGTTATGGATCACAACACTAAAAACTCAGTTTTTAATGTACAAATTACTGGCTCACTGGACTGGTCTTTCATTCACCAGCCCAGGTTAAGGAAAATTTATAACAGCGCTTGCAATCAAGCCTGGAGCCCCAAACTCGATCTAAAGTGGAAGGATCAAAGCAGTTGCATCAAAAACCCATACATTGGTGGAGCATTCCCCCTGGCAGGATTTCCGGAATTTGAAGTACTATCTGAAAAGAAAAAGCATGACCTGTACTGGCAATGTCATTCCATGGAAATAAGTGAGCTTCTTCATGGCGAGCAAATCGCTATGCTGGTTGCAGCACAATTAGTCAATGAAGCACCGTCATTTGCTGCAAAAATGGCAGCAAGCGCCCAGGTCAGCGACGAAGCAAGACATTTGGATTTTTTTACACAGTATACAAGTCAATATCATCTCCCTATTACACCACCCAGCCCTGCACTAACCAGCTTTGCCAATTCAATACTGAATGACACACGCCCCGACTTTAAATGCCTGGCATGTCAGGTAATTCTGGAAAGTATGGCAATCTCGAAATTCCAAGAGGTCAGAGAAGACACCTCGATAACGGTGTTAAAAGACGCCCTGGGCCTTATTCTCCGTGAAGAAGCGCGACACATTGGCTCTGGTGCACACTGGTTAAAATCACTACATAAGAACCTCAGCACCGAGGATCTGAAATTACGCCTAAGATACGTTCTGGAGAAACTAATGGCACTTTCTGAGAGTGATTTTTTACTAGCAAAAATTGCCATACAGGAAGGGTGGTGTGAACGACGCTTAAAACAACACCTCAGGGTTTGTCGACGAAAGCTTCCACTCAGAGTTTTGAGCAGAAGGAAACATCTTGCCAGTGCATTAACGCGCTGCGGCCTGCTCACTAAAGAGACTCGAAAAATGATTGCAGGTATTTTGACGGACCCTGCCAATGTAGAGGACGGATCCCCCTATCATTAACTACAAACCTGATCTACAATCGAATGCTTCTTGATTTCGAACCCAGGTATACCGACATGATCGAATCACCCGACAGCCATATCGTCTACACCCAGCAAGAGGGTGTCTTTGTTATCCAGATTCAGCGTCCGGAAAAGAAAAACGCGCTGACGCAGACCATGTACCAGGCACTGGCACAAGGCATTCTGGCGGCGGATAAGGACAAATCAGTCAACGTGATTCTGCTGCGCGGTACCGAAGACTGTTTCACCAGCGGCAATGACGTGAATGATTTCGTCACGACCAAGGATGCTGGCACAGAGCGCCCATCGGTAAGCTTCATGAAAGCCATTGCGGGTGCCAGCACCCCGGTTATCGCCGCGGTGGGCGGTCTGGCTATCGGCATCGGTACTACCATGCTGCTGCATTGTGATCTGGTGTATGCGGCTGATGATGCCTACTTCCAGCTTCCTTTCACACGCCTGGGCCTTTGCCCCGAAGCCGGCTCCAGCAGCTTGCTGCCAGCCATAATGGGTCACCAGCGCGCCTCAGAGCTGCTATTACTGGGTGAACGCTTCTCTGCCAGCAAGGCCCAGGAGTACGGTATCGTCAATGAAGTACAACCGACAGCAGACTATCTGGCATACGCCATGAACAAGGCTGTCGAGCTGTCACGCCTGCCAGCGGATGCTGTACAGACCAGCAAGGCGCTAATCAAGCGTAACCAGTCTTCGCCGATGAGCGACACCATACAGGCTGAGTTGTTGCAGTTTGCCCGTTTGCTTCAATCTGACGAAGCCCAGGCCATCATGCAGGCGTTTCTCAACAAAAAGAAATAATCCCATCAACGTTTTGTATCAACCCTGGTATGCGACGAGCCAGTCATGAACCTTTTCTGACTGGCTCATCAACTCCTTTCTTCCTCCCACACCCTCCTCCTTTATACCCGCATACCTACACGCCCCTACACGCCCTCTCTAAATGTCAGAAATCTTCATTAGCGGTGATCTAAACCTTTAAGCTCTTACGTATATTTTGCTTGCAGAAAACCCGGGCTGATTTATGTACCACGGTGCCGTCATCAATAACCGTGACAATTGTCTCGATTTTACTGTGACAAACGCTTCCAGGAGCTTAGCTGAAATGTCATAACTTACTAATTTTATTAAATTATTTCAGTTTACGTCCGCTAACTTTATAGGCGCCCCTGACTTTCAGATAGATACTGATAATGAACAAATTCGTGTTTATTTTTTATTTTCCTTGTTCTAACACTGAGCTGGTATATCAACATGATTTTTAGACAGAAAGGCAAAAGCGAATTAACAGCTCGATTGAAGGCTTGTGAAGCCAGTCAAAGCAAACTGCTATCTCAAAGCCGAAGCATTGATAACTCCTGCGCGACGATTTATTTCACTCCTGACGGTACTATCCTGGGTGCCAGTGCACTGTTTTTGGATTGCGTTGGCTACATAGCGAACGAAGTTCAAGGCCAGCACCACCGATTATTTTGCCATGAGGACACCTACCAGTCAGCCGAGTACAAACAGTTTTGGGTCAGTCTCGGTCAAGGCCAGGTGCAACGCGGTAAATTCCTTCGAAAACACAAAAATGGCGTGACCATTTGGCTGGAAGCGACATACATCCCTGTCATGGAAAACGGAGTCGTCACCAGCATTCTCAAGATTGCCAACGATGTCACAGGCAGCCATGAACAGTCAGTTAGTAACACAGCCTTAATTAATGCCATTCACCGATCGAATGCCGTCATTGAATTTACACCTGACGGAAAAGTGATTACCGCCAACAGTAATTTTATCCAGGCACTGGGCTACCAGACGCTGGATCAAATCGTTGGTCTGGACCATGACACTTTCTGCTTTCCCGAGTTTTATAAAGACAACCCCGATTTTTGGCATGACCTGCGTCAGGGCGAAGTCAAAAGCGGCCTTTTCTGCCGCCAAAGCAAACTGGGTAGCCCGGTATGGATCCAGGCAAATTACAACCCTGTATTTGACAGTTTTGGCAAAGTTATCAAAGTGGTAAAAATAGCAAGTGATGTGACGGAGAGAATAAACCATCAGCAAGCCGTTCAGAAGGCCGCTGAAGTCGCTCATAGTACCTCCATAGAAACCGCACAAGTTTCCGAACGGGGCGCTGTCGTTCTCAAAGAAAATTCGATTAACTCTGCAAAAATGACCGCTGATATTCAGCAGTCAATGGCGTTGGTCAAAGAGTTAAGTGTGCAATCAACTGACATTGCTCAAATTGTCACAACCATTAAGTCAATTGCTGATCAAACCAACCTGTTGGCGCTAAATGCTGCTATTGAAGCCGCCAGGGCAGGTGAGCATGGTCGCGGGTTTGCGGTAGTAGCCGATGAAGTCAGGACACTGGCCAGCAGAACCACGACATCCACCGAAGAAATCAACGGGATTGTTGAGAAGAATTCTGGACTAGTGAATAAAGCCAGGGAGAACATGACAGAGGTTGCAGAACAAGCTGCCAGCAATGCTGAGCTGGTATCCGAGGCAGAGAGCATCGTGATGGAAATCCTCAAAGGTGCTGACTATGTTTCACAGGTCGTGGGTGATCTGGTCAACAACTCCGGCCGATGAATCAACCTGCGTTGTTCGGTTTGCCAGACGTGATAACGTTAAATAGCCGCAATAAAGGAATCAGTTGGACTGGGCGACCCATCAGCTCGTCACAAATGGCCCAGCAAATAGTCTCGCGCTTCGTTGATGCGTTTGGCCAGATAGTCTGAGCCACCACGGTCCGGATGCAGCTTCTGCATCAGGCGTCGGTGAGCCTCTGTGATGGCTTTGCGCTCAGCGCCACGTTGCAAACCGAGGATTTCCAACGCCAGCGCCTCTGTCATACCTGCATTATCCAGACCGGACCGGCGGTGGTTTTCTCTGCCATTTGCGCCAGAGGAGTGACCCGCGTTGCCATTGGCGCCAGCAACATCCTCGTATTGCTCCCGCCACTGAGGAAAACGCCTGTCCAGATACGCCTCCAGCAATTGCAACGAGTCGCTGTCATCGCGGCACTCTGTCGCCAGTGCCACCAGTTCAGGCAAGTCCATGGAAGAGAGTTGCCTGCTCTCAAATTGCCCCTGGCGCACCGTGCCATCCATATCTGCCGTGCGGTGATCAAGCGTCATACTCAACCAGGCTGTTTTAATACCCGACTCCCCTTCACCAGCGCTTTCACCACTGCCTCCGACTCGTGTGGCACCACCACGGCGGGATCGCCACACACTCAGCAGCTGTATCAGCCAGTGCGCATGACGCATGGCAAAAGTGGCCAGAAAGGCGATTGGCGCCATAATCGCTTGAATAGGCAGACGCCCCAGTACAATCAATATGAGCACGACAGCAGCAACGCCGGACAGCATGACCAGCCAGGTGAACTGCTGTCCGTTGAGGTTGTAATGCTGCTTTAATCGCTTCAGGCCAAACCACCCAAGCACCAGTAGCAGCGCTGGCAATAATAGACGAATCAGGACAATCACGACTTGCCCCCCAGTTGATGACTGAGACGCGCCACGGCTGGGTGTGCTATCTGACTGAACTGCTGTAAAGCTGACAAACCTCCACCGGCGTAAATTGCCACGGCTTTCAGCAAATCGCGTAATTGATCAGCACTGCTGTTATCAAAACTGGCATAGGCGCCACCTGACACATCAGCCATACGTTGAAAACAGGATTTTGCTGATGGCTCTGCGCCTTCCTGAAATATAAATAATGGTACACCCAGCAAGCGAAGTTCACCGGCTTTTTGTATCAGACGATCGGGGTTCTCCTCCATGCAGTCACCGATATAAACAGCCGCCTGAACCTTGTTTTTCCGTGTTTCAGTCTGGATGTGTGACAGGACACGTTCAATTTTGGTGATGCCTGCCTCACAACGCATTTTGCCCATCACTTTCAGCAGCGGTGCCGAATCACGAAACCAGTCTGTGCGATAGAAACCGGCATAGCCTTTGAAATAGCAAAGCTGCACGGCAAGTTGGTGCTGACCCGCGTCCAGATTCTGTACCGCCAGGAACATCTCGGCCTGCAACTGCGATGCTTGGTCCCAGGTCGCTTCACGGGAGGCTGTAGCATCCAGCGCAAAGATCAGACGGCCAGCTGGCTGTTTCTCCCGGACGGCGGCAACAGCACGGGTCTGATCCGCTTTCTGCAAGAAGGCGTCGACCTTTTGACTAGAGGGTAATTGCCCGGACTGGCAACCGGATTGACGGTTTACCTGTGAAGATTTTTTACTCAAAGCCGCTTTGCCGCGCGCCAACCACCCAGAAACGAGGCTGCCCGGTGATTTCTCACTTTGTTTTCTCTTGTCTGAATTGTTGTCTGAATTGCTGTCACTCATGGCTTAACTGAACCGTTTACTGCTTCCAGAATCACTTTCTTAGCCTGTTGATGACCGAGAGCGATCATTTCTTCACCCCGATGAAAGTCCAGCATGCCGCAGGAATTGACCGAAATTTCAATCAACGAATCCGGCTGATAGGCTGCCAACTGATGTCGTGCAATACGGTCCTGCATGGAATCCAGTGATTTGGTCATGATTTCCAGCGCTGAGTCAGCCTGCTCACCTTCCTCACTGCTGAACCCCAACTGGCCGCGCGCCTCCAACAGCATGCGACGGAACCAGGATGTAGACCCGTTGCTAACCTCGGCCTGAGGCAATGTTGCTGCTGTCTGCGGCACAGCTTTACCTTGCGCCCCCGAATCTGGACTGAACCCCTGTAACCTGGCTTCACCGGCTTCCAGCTGTTCAATATCCACAGCAGGCGTTTCATCTTGACGATCTTTGGCCAGCCATTCGGCTTCCTCCTGACCATTGAGAGAAACCACTATCATTTTTTCCGCACCACTTCTTTGCACAGGTGCTATCGGCAAGGGGCTGAGCAAACCGCCATCTACAAGAACACAATTATCACGCACGACTGGCGTAAAAAAACCAGGGATGGCAATGGATGCACGCACGGCCTCATAAAGCGAACCGCGATCCAGCCAGACTTCCCGACGCCGGTCAACATCGGTTGCCACTGCCGTGAAAGCAACCGGCAAGTCCTCAATCAGCACATCACCCAGCATCTCTTGCATTTTGCTCATGAGCTTGTCACCCTTGAACAGTCCTGACCAGGTAAAGGAAAAATCCAGTAACCCCCAGATGTCTCTGGTAGTCAGGGTTCGCACCCATTCCTCGTATTCATCCAGCTTGCCAGCTGCATACATGGCACCGATCAAGGCGCCGACTGAGGACCCGCTGACCGAACGCACCTCAAACACACCGGCTTCTTCCAGGGCCCGGATAACACCAATATGAGCAAGGCCACGCGCCCCGCCACTGCCCAGTACCAATGACACTGGAATTACTGACTTCGCCATTGATTTCTTCTCACGCTATAATGTCTTGAATGAATCTCACTGCCTTTCAGGTCAAACAGCTTAGCCGAAATCGACAATCAATCACAGGATTCGAAGTTTGTCTCACAGCTCACGTCGTCAGTTTCTCCAGCATACCGCCTTAGGCGCTGGCCTGTTGGCTACGTCGCCGCTTTGGGCGTCTGATGCCGGTGACTGGTCACAGACCAGTTTTCGCCCCTTGCCTATTCCCGAGTTGATCTCAGGCGAAGCGCAAGCTGACGGTTTCCATTATTACTTGAGAGCCAGGCACGGGGAAACCGAATTCTATCCCGGCCAGCCCACAGCCACCATGGGGTTGAATGGCAGCTACCTGGGCCCGACCCTGCAGGTGCGTCAGCACGAACAGGTGCATATCCATGTGCAGAACGACCTTTCCGAGGCCACTACCTTGCACTGGCATGGTATGGATCTCCCTGCTGAAGAAGATGGCGGCCCTTACCAGATTATTCAGCCCGGTAATGCCTGGACTGCCCGTTACACGGTTAAAAATCCAGCGGCTACCTGCTGGTACCACTCGCACATGATGCACCAGACCGGTCGCCAGGTTTATCATGGTCTGGCGGGCCTGTTGATCGTCGATGATGAGCATCACCGCTCGCTGCCTCTGCCCCGGGACTACGGGGTGGATGATATACCACTGATCCTGCAGGACCGGCTGTTTGATGATCAAGGGCAGCTCTCATACCCGGACCGGATGGACGATCACATGGTCGGCATGCGTGGCGACGTCATGGTGGTCAATGGCGTCATTAGCCCCACATTCATTGCCACTACCGGTCGAGTTCGCCTGCGCCTGCTCAATGCAGCTAACGCCCGGGCATTCACCCTGGCATTCAGCGATGGCCGTCACTTTGACCTGATCGCAACCGACCTGAGTCTGATTGAAAAACCCCTGACGCTGGAAACACTGATGTTAAGCCCCGGTGAAAGGGCGGAGATAGTGGTGGACACCCTGTCAACGCAACCCTTTACACTGGTCAACCTGCCGGTGCCATCGACTTATCAGGCGCACTTCGGTTTATTGAGCGACCTGATGCGTGAGCTGGACACGCAGGCGTTTGACGTGCTGACCATCATCCCTCCTGCCGCGGCGGTGCCAGCGGCGCCAGCGTTACCGGCGCAACTGAATGACATTGATTGGTTACCGGAACAGGATGCCAGCTATCATCGTCTGATCGCCATGCAAATGGGCGAAGGTCAGGGCAATGGTGGTAAACGCGGTGGCGGTCCGGGGGCCCGGCGCGAACGAGGCGGCTGGGGCGGCGGCAAGCACCGTATAAACGGCCGTATGATGGACATGAATTTCATTGAAGCCAGTATCGTTGCAGGTACCACTGAAATCTGGGAAATCACCAATGACTCCCCCATGATGCACCCCTTCCATATCCATAAAGTACATTTTCAGATTCTGGACAGGAACGGTGAACCCCCGGGCGAAGATGAACGTGGTTACAAAGACACGGTGCGAGTGCCACCTTTCGGCCGGGTGCGGGTCATCGCCCGATTCAGCGGCGAATCCAACCCACATATTCCCTTTATGTTTCACTGTCACATTCTTGAACATGAAGACAATGGCATGATGGGACAGTTTGTTATTGTCTGACAGCATCACTGTCTGGCAACCTATATTGGTCGCCAGACGACATGCCGCTGTCACCTACCTGTCACTCACTTGTCACCCCAGTTACATCAAATCGTCACTACAACGTCATAGCATGCTACCCCGATAACAACAACGATTCACACATTCAATGTTTTCGGAGTTTACCAATGCATAATTCCCACAAATTTATGCCTCGCAAGCTATTGCTCGCCATAATGGCAGTCAGTGCCAGCACTAGCGCTCTGGCACAATCCAGTGATATGGAAGAAATTGTCGTCTATGGCCAGCGTGCTGCCCAGAACAAAGCCCTGGACGAGTACCGCAGTGCCGACTCGATCACGAATTTCATTGCTGCAGACGACATGGGACAGTTCGTTGATCAGAACGTCGCCGAATCCCTGCAGCGTCTGCCCGGTATTTCAATTTCCCGTGACCAGGGTGAAGGCCGCTTCGTCAGCGTGCGTGGTATTGATGCGGGCCTGAGCACGGTCACCATTAACGGCATGCGTATCGGTACGCCAGAAGATGAATCGCGTGCAGTCCCTCTGGATGTCATTCCAACAGGTTCCGTTGACTTGCTGGAAGTGACCAAGGTCCCAACTCCAGACATGCCGGGTGACGCCATCGGTGGCGCCGTGAATGTACGCTCTGCTTCGGCGTTTGATCGGGACGGGCAACAGTTTACTTACCGTGCTGAAGCGTCTTATAACTAACTGAGTGGCGAAACCAGCCCGAAAGGTCAGGTGGATTTCAGCGACACTTATGACGCGTTTGGTGGCATGGACAACCTGGGTGTGACCTTTGGCCTGAATTACACTGAGCGCCAGATGGAATCCGATAACGTGGAAGGCGCATACGATTTGCTGGATTTTAATGGCAATGACGTGCTGTCTGTTATCGAATTGCAGGAACGCAAGTATGCGCTGACCCGTGAACGTACTGGCGCCAACCTGAACCTGGAACTGCGCCCAGATGAGTCCACTCGCTACTTTGCCTCGGCCGTTTACAGTGAGTTCCAGGACGCAGAATCACGCCAACGCACGATTTATGCCTTTGAAGATGGTGATCTGAGCAGCTTTGATGGTTCCGCTGCTGTTTACTCGGACATACCCGAAGATGGCTTCCGTCGCCGCATTCGTTACCGCACCAAGAACCAGGACACCATGGCCTTGAATCTCGGTGGCGAGCATGACTTCAATCAGTGGCGCCTGGATTACAATGTGGGCATCTCTGATACCAAAGAGCGCGTACTGGATGAGAAAGAGGGGCGCTTCGAAAAAACAGGGGACGCCTTGAACGCCGATGTCTTGATTGGCGGCGATCTGCCTTCATTCACGATTCGCAATGGCGACACAGTGACACGTGAACACCTGGTCAACAGCAACTATGAGCTCGACCGCGTCGTACTGGAACCGATCTGGGTGGACGACAAAGATGTCAACTTTGCCGTTAACATGGAAGTTCCCTATGCCTTTGGCATTCAGAACCTGACGCTGAAAGCCGGTCTGGACGGACGTTTCAAGGAAAAAGACTCCAATGTTGACGAAATTGAACTGAGAGATGTACCCGACCTGAATCTGGCTGACTACAGTATGGCGCCTTGGTCACACGGACTCGCCGACATGGGCGATGGCATCAGTGCTGATCAGTTTATGGGGTATTTCAGTAATGACCGCTCATCGTTCTCACAGCGCCCCCAGGATGTTGACGAGAACAATGAACTGTCACTCTCACAGGACTATCAGGCGGAAGAAGATGTTACCGCAGCTTACCTGATGGGCACCTGGGAAATGCAAAACATGCAGATCATTGCCGGTGGCCGAATCGAGCAAACCGACTATAGCGCGCTGGGTAATGAAGTGGTCTATGATGTCGATGGCAACCTGAGTATTAACCCACGGCGTGTAGACTCAAGCTATTCCAATTTCCTGCCAGGTCTGCACCTGCGCTACGAACCCACCGACGACCTGGTGATTCGAGCTGCATGGAGCAATACCATTGCCCGTCCTTCCTTCGGCGACATTTCACCCCGCTCCTTCGTTAATCGGGAAGACCTGGAAATCGAAGCAGGCAACCCGGACCTGGACCCTTACACCTCTGCCAACTTCGACTTGCTGGCTGACTGGTACTACGGTGAGACGGGTGTGGTATCAGCGGGTGTCTTCTACAAAGACATTGATGATTATATTGTGGAATTTACGTCCAGAAATAATCCAGTCTACGCGGGTTATGATGTGACCCAGCCGGTCAATGGCACCAAGGCATCCGTAAAAGGGTTTGAGTTTAATGTTCAACAAGGTCTGGAAATCATTGACCCGGTATTAACCGGATTACTGGCAGGCGCAAACCTGTCGGTACTGGATACCGAACTGACACTGGCCGAACGTAATGGTGAAGATTTCATGCTGCCAGCAGCCGCCGAAGAATCTGGCAATATTTTCATCGGCTACGAAAACGAGCAATTCAGTACCCGCCTGAGTGCCACTTACCGTGGCGAGATGCTGGATGAAGTCGGTGACGATCGTGATTTCGACATTTATGTCGCCTCACATACCCAGGTAGACCTGACGGCATCGTATCGTTTCAGTCAACAGATTGAACTGGTTGCGCAATTGATCAACCTAACGGACGAACCGCTGGAGCTGTACCAGGGATCAAAAGGCTATACCCTGCAACTGGAAGAGTACGGCCCTACTTTTGCGTTTGGTCTGAAAGGACGTTTCTAACAAAGATGCTGTGCAGCCAGGCTAGCCCCTGGCTGCACAACTTTATTGACAGAACTTTACTGACAAACTTTCAGACAGAGCACGAACAGATTCCCCCGCCAATGGCAAACAGGTCACTTCCTTCGCCAGGCATGAAACTTTTCCACCAGTGAGAGCAGTTTCTCAGGTGCATGATTTCTCTTCCACTCACCAGCAGCGTATTTGTTGGCCTCAGCCCAGGTCGGATAGGTGTGGATGGTGCCTAGCAATTTGTTGAGACCCAGGCCGTGTTTCATCGCCAGAACAAACTCACTCATGGTCTCAGCGCTGTGCTCCCCGACAATGGTCACCCCCAGGATGTTGTCTTTTCCTGGTGAGGTCAGCACTTTGACAAATCCATGAGCTGCCGTTTCTGCAATCGCCCTATCCAGATCGTCTATTCCATAACGGGTGACTTCATACGCTATTTCCTGTTCCTTTGCTTCGCGCTCACTTAACCCGACACGGGAAACCTCCGGATCCGTAAAGGTGGTACGAGGAATCACGCGATAATCCGCTTTGAATTTTTTAAATTGCCCGAACAGTGCATTCACTGATGCATACCAGGCCTGATGCGAGGCAACGTGCGTGAACTGGTATGGGCCAATGAGATCGCCACAGGCGTAGATGTTCGGGAACCGGGTTTCCAGGAATTCATTGGTCTGAAGTGGCTTATCGGTGTCAATACCCAAAGACTCCAGGCCATAGCCTTTTAATCTGGCCTTTCGTCCCACCGCACAGATCAGCATGTCATATTCCAGAGCAGCCTCTACCCCACCTTGCTCCACGATAATCTGCTTTTTATCATCCACCTGTTCACAGCGCACCGCTTTGTGTTCAACGAGCACAGTAACCCCATCACTTGTCAGAGAGGACGCCACAAACGATGAAACGTCATCATCCTCACGCCCCATTAAACGATCTGACATTTCAACCTGGGTAACCTTGGCACCTAGCCGAGCGAAACTTTGCGACAGCTCACAACCTATTGGACCGCCACCCAACACAACAATACGCTCTGGCAGCTCTTGCAAGGCAGACAGCGCTTCCCATAGCGTATCACTGGTGACATAACCGGTTTCTTCCAGCCCGGGCAATGGCGGCACCACAGGGCTTGCTCCCGTAGCGAGCACGATAGCGCGCGAGGTCAGGCGTTGCTTCTCACCATCGGCACGGTCTATCTCTACTGTCCAGGGATCAACCAACCTGGCATACCCCTGCACCACATCGACTCCGAGCCCGGTATAACGTTCGACACTGTCATGGGGTTCTATCTCCTTGATCACCTGCTCGATGCGACCGGTCAGCTTTTTGAAATCAAAAGTTGGCGTATTGCCCTGTAAGCCAAATCGCTCAGCATTATGCATCTGATGAGCCACTTTGGCAGACTTGATCAGAGCCTTGCTTGGCACACAACCATAGTTTAGGCAGTCGCCTCCCATCTTGTTCGCCTCCACCAATGTGACCTTGGCTTTCACGGTGGCAGCAATATAGGATGCAACCAGACCGCCTGAACCGGCACCAATGACTACCAGGTTGCGGTCATACTGACGAGGCTTTTTAAAACCGGCATAGACGCGACGCCGGTTAATCACAGCCAGTAATTTCTTGGCGATCAATGGAAACGTGCCAAGTAGCGCAAATGATAACAGCAAGGATGGTGACATGATGCCGCTCAGGGATTCAAGGCTGCCCAGCTGAGTGCCAGCATTAATGTAAACGGCAGTTCCCGGCAGCATGCCCAACTGGCTGACCCAGTAGAACGTGCGTGTTTTCAGCGGGGTCAGTCCCATCAGCAGATTAATCAGGAAAAACGGAAACAGTGGCACCAAACGCAAGGCAAACAAATAGAAAGCACCTTCTCGCTCGACACCGGCGTTTATGGTCTTTAGCCGCCCCCCGAAGCGCTGCTGGACGGTATCACGTAAAATAAACCGGGATACCAGAAACGCCAGTGTTGCCCCAATGCTGCTGGCGAAAGAAACCAGCACCAGCCCCCACCCCAGGCCGAATAAGGCACCCGCAGCCAGCGTCAATATAGCCGCGCCGGGCAATGACAGGGCTGTCACAGCGACATAAATAACAAAGAAGATGCCACTGACCAGGTAAGGTGATGTATCACGCCAGCGGGAGAACTCTCCCAACGCATCCTGCATCCCTTGCAGGGTCAGATAACTTCTCAGATCCAGTGCAAAGAAAACTGCCACTACCAGAAAGATAAGCAGCATCAATCCTATTTTTCGCATGTACGTCCCTTACTTCATTCTTTGATGTTTTCGCGATACCAGGCTCAGATTTGCGCATTGCCCGCCGATTCATTAACCTACAGGAAAGACCGGATAGAATCGATTCTATTCCCGCTAACTCCCCTTAATAGTGCAAAGACTGGCTTTAATGATAATAACGATACCGCAGCAACGCATTTCTCTGACTGAAAATCAGTTTATTCTGGCAGGATTCTGCTTGTTGCCGTTTGCACAAATTCTACTGTCGGCACTGGTGGGAGCACTGTTCATAGATGGCCCTGCTTCCGGTTGGCACCGCTATGGTGGAGTTTTGTTTAGCCTCAAGCTGGCATTGTTTCAGCTCCCCTTTGCCGCCGGACTGGCATACCTTGTCACACCACGACTAAAACGCAGTTCGCTAAAAACCTGGGAAGTTGCTGAAATTGGCGTATGGACTGTACTGGCCTCGAGCTTGGGTGGTACGTTTTTATGGTGGGTTACAGCCATCCTGATAAATGATAATGCCAGCTTCTCACTCCTGCTCAACCCCGGGCAATGGTTTCAATTACCCCTCTTCACGCTGTTTTACTATCTCAATGGTGGCATATCACTGGTAACAGGCGGTCTTGTCAGCTGGTATCTTTCACGACACAACCCGTTTTCTCCTTAATACCGGCCAGCCTTGTATTGCTAAACAGCCCGGTCCCCCGGGGCCAGACCACAGGCAGGAGCATCCGGCTAAGCTTCAGACGGAGAGACTCGAACTCTCCCCCCCTCTTATGTAGATAATCAGCGAACCCGTACATAATATCTGGCAACAAGAGATTATATGTCTTATATTATGAACATATGTCAATATAAAGATCACTATATAAGACAAATATGAAAACCCAGGCAACTCAAACCTTACCAAGAATGGCTCGACAGTCCCTTGTCAAACTAGGGGGAGACATTGCAGTTGCACGCAAGAAGCGCCGCATATCCACAGTATCTATGGCTGAGAGAGCATTCATCAGCAGAGGGACACTGTACAAAGTTGAAAAAGGAGATCCTTCTGTTTCGATGGGGATATATGCCACGGTGCTTGCGATTCTAGGCCTTGCCGAAGGCCTGGGTGACCTGGCTGACCGTAGAATCGACACGCTAGGACTCGATATTGAGGAAGACCGGCTCCCGAGAAAAGTACACTCTGGACGAAGAGCGTCTACTACCCATAAACGAAACACGGGTAGTAAAGGTTCAGCATCATGACTGATACTCTCGAAATCTATGTTGACCTGAATAATGATCAGGGGGATACGGAGACAACACTGGTCGGCCGGTGCCGTTATATTGCCAAACGAAACAGTCAAAGTTCGGTATTTGAGTACACTGAAAAATGGCTCAAGCATCCCCAGGCATTTGCTATTGACCCTGCGAACCTGCCTTTGGATCGCCAGCCATTTTATACCTCTTCCAGCAAGTCAGCGCTACCCGGCGCTTTGCGTGACACTGCACCAGACCGCTGGGGGCAACAATTGATAAAACGCGCATTTCGCAAAGCTGGCGAAAACCGTGCGCTCTCTGAAATTGACTACCTGCTTGCTATCAACGATCGAACACGCATAGGAGCACTACGATATAAACGCGAGCACGAGAACTCGTTCGATCACAACATTGGTCCGTACCGTGTACCTCCTTTAATCCAATTACCTGCATTAATGAATGCGGCCGACGCCGTCCAGACAAATACAGAGACTGCCGATGATTTACGACTGCTGCTAAATGAAGGCTCCCCACTCGGTGGAGCAAGACCCAAATCAGCCGTCGTAGATAATGAGGGCTTACTTGCCATTGCCAAATTCCCCAAGCCTGATGATGATCGCAGCATTCCTCACGGTGAAGTGCTAGCGATGAAATTAGCAAAACGGGCAGGAATGCAGGTTGCCGACGCAAAATTACAAGATGTGGCGGGACGACCTGTGGCTCTTATTTCACGGTTTGACAGGCACAAAAGCCAGCGCATCCCGTTTTTATCAGCAATGAGCCTGCTGGGCCTGAGTGATGGTGATGAAGCCACTTATATCGATATCGCCGAATGTATTCGTATGTATTCAAGTGAACCCAAGGCAGACCTTCACGAGCTTTGGCGAAGAATTATTTTCAGCGTGCTGATTGGCAACCTTGATGATCACTTGCGTAACCACGGATTCCTGTATGACGGTGAGGACAAGTGGCGCTTATCACCCGCCTACGATTTAAATCCAGTGCCTGCCTCAGAAAAAACGCGCGAACTCTCAACGTGGATATCTGATGCTGGCCCTGATGCAGACGTTGACCAGGCTCTGAGTGCCGCCCCATATTTTGCTTTGAAGAACAAGCAGGCTCTAGCGATCCTGAATGAAGTATCGATTGCCTTGAAAGGCTGGCAGAGTCTGGCCCGGCAGTTAGGTATGAACCCGGCAGATATAGCCGTTTATGCCACGGCTATTAAACCATAAATTTGATAGTGCAGTTGGAGAGAGAAACATTGAGCAATTTATTCAATGCGCTTGATTATTGGAATGTAATAATGCAACAAAGCTCCATGTCTCCCCAAGTGCAGTTAAGTTTCTGAATTATTCATTTCCTCACGCAAATCAGCCCATTTCAATATTGCATCAAGAGCTGGACATAAGGCCTGTCCCCAATCAGTTAATCCGTATTCCACCTTTGGCGGCACTTGATGGTGAACTATGCGCCGAACAACACCATCGGCCTCCATTTGGCGAAGTTGTTGAATCAGCATTTTCTGAGTAATAGCTGGAATCGCTCTTTCGAGCTCTGAGAACCGGAGTAGCTTCCCTCCGAAAAGATGAAACAGAATCACCAGTTTCCATTTACCCTCAAGCCTCCTCATGTCTATCAAACTTCCAAAACTAATTGAAAATTACTTTTCAGCTGACAGCGATGCCGGCAATGATATTGCCGAGTTATTTGCTAAAAATGCCATCGTAATCGATGAAAAACAAACCTATAACGGCCAAGACGCAATCAGGAAATGGAAATCAGATGTAACCACAAAATTTACCTATGAGAGTGTGCCTTTTGCCTGCGAGAACCTAGATAGTAAAACCGTTGTAACCAGCAAACTGACTGGTGATTTTCCAGGCAGCCCTATTGATCTTCGCTACTTCTTTGGCCTGGAAGAGGACAAGATTGCATATCTGGAGATCAAACCATGAGCTTTAATCTAGATATCAATGGTCACCGAGCACTTGTGACTGGAGGCACAAAAGGCGTGGGGGCCGCCGTAGTTGAGTCTTTGCATGGCGCAGGAGCAAGGGTTATCGCGACAGCGCGCTCTGTGCCTGAGGTCGCGCCGGAAGGCGTTAGTTAAATCGCTGGCGATCTGACTACTGCAGATGGTTGTCGGGATGTTGCAGAATCAGTTATGGATCGCCTGGGTGGCATTGATATCATCGTTAATGTCCTCGGTGGATCCAGTGCACCTGGAGGAGGCTTTATAAACCTGAATGATAGGGAGTGGGAAGCCACACTCAATCAAAACCTGATGCCCGCCGTACGCCTGGACAGAGCCTTGCTCCCTTCGATGATTTCCCAGGGCTCCGGAGTGATCATACATGTCACTTCTATTCAGAATGTATTGCCACTGCCGGAGTCGACTACTGCTTACGCCGCTGCAAAAGCCGCGTTGTCAACGTATAGCAAAAGCCTGTCCAAAGAAGTGTCACCGCAAGGTATTCGAGTACTGCGTGTCTCACCCGGTTGGATCGAGACGGATGCTGCCGTCCGACTTGCCGAGCGCCTGGCTGAACAGGCAGGCACTGATTATGAGGGAGGAAAGAAGATCATCATGGACTCCCTTGGCGGTATCCCTATTGGTCGTCCATCCACACCTCAGGAAGTCGCCGATTTGATAACATTTCTGGTTTCTCCCCGCGCGGCATCCATCACAGGAACTGAATATGTTATCGATGACGGAACAGTTCCCACAGTGTGACAGAGAGACTTTTTCAACAAGGAATGATACGGACGATTCAGCTGGGATATCTTTTATTCTGTTTCCCTGATTTTGTGAATAAGGATGCTAGTGTAGGGATGGGAATCAAGATAAGAAAATCTGGTGCGGACGGAGAGACTCGAACTCTCACACCTTGCGGCACTGGAACCTAAATCCAGCGTGTCTACCAATTCCACCACGTCCGCTCTTTGAAGAGGGCGGCATTATACCGCCCTGTTTTGGGAATGTCAGGCCTATTTTTCAGCAATTCCCTGCCTTATTGCATACCCTCAATCTGTTGCTGCAGACGCTGCATGGTCTGATTGACCTGCATTCGGTAGGCATCGATCGCCTCAACTGCCTCTTCGACACGCATCAGTCGCTCATTCAGGCCGCCGGAGGCGTTTTCAGCCGTACTGATGGTTGCCTGCAGGTTGACCAGTTCCTGGGCCACGCCCTGCAGGTTCTGCACCTGACCGTTCAGTGTGTTCAGGCGCTGGGCCAGGCGCTCAGATTCCGTGCGCAGTGAAGCGATGTCCTGGCGATTACCCTCAGCAATATTGGTGCTTTCAACCAGACGGACATTGGTTTCCTCTATTGTGGTCTGATTCTCCTGGGAGCGGTTTTCTACATTGGCGACACGCCCCGTCAGGTCGTCTACATCACTGTTAGTGGCATTGCGAGCCGCCCAAAGCTTATCAATTTCCGAGAAGTTGAAATCCAGCCGCTCGATGAGGTTGCCGGTGGTTTCTTCAGCACTATTGCCTACCAATGCCAGACGCCCTTCCAGATCAGCAATGCGATTGTTTGCCTGGGCAAGATCGTCCAGCGTCTCCTCATGCAGCGTGAAGCCATAATAGCTTATCCCGCCAACCGCCAGCACCAGTAAGCCCAGCATGATACGAACTGGCCAGGTGCTAACCTTTACGACCTCCTCGTAACGGGTTGGTTTTACCAGGTCAGGCTGGCGACGCGCTTTTTGTCGGGAAACGACTTCATCTCGATCTGGTACCATCGACGGAATATCATCGCCTAGCTCGTCATTGTCACGCATGCATACTTCCCCGGCACAAATTACTGGTTGAAAGGCTGTATTGTAGTCATAGATAACACATTCAGCAAAACACCATTTCACGGTGTCTGCACAGCGGCTCCCGAAAGGCTTCAGACAGCCAGTATCATGCCTTCTATCTTGAATCACCCGACGTTGTGATTTATGCTCCTTCCTCAACAAGCCATGTCCTGAAAAAGGCCAATTGGACGTTAGCCATAGTAAATTAACGAGGATGTTATGAAACTAGAACTGCCTGAACTTCCCTACGCTGCCAATGCGCTGGAACCTCACATGTCTGCTGAGACATTCAGCTTCCACCATGGCAAACACCACAACACATACGTGGTTAAAGGTAACGAGTTGCTGGCGGACGCCGGTATCGATGCTGACAACCTCGAAGACCTGGTTAAAGAAGCGGCAAAAGTGGGTGGTCCACTGTTTAACAATGTCGCCCAGGTTTATAACCACAACCTGTTCTGGGTCAGCATGAAGCCGAATGGCGGCGGTGCGCCGACAGGTGCGATTGCCGACAAGATCAACGATGATTTCGGCAGCTACGACAAATTCCGCGATGAGTTCGTCAATAACGGCATTGGCCAGTTCGGTAGCGGCTGGGTCTGGCTGGTACTTGACGGTGGCACACTGAAAGTCGTCAAAACCGCCAACGCAGAAACGCCTCTGACTGCGGGTGCCACGCCACTGCTGGTCTGCGACGTTTGGGAGCATGCATACTACCTGGACTACCAGAACCGTCGCCCTGACTTCCTGGCAAGCTTCCTGGATAACCTGGTCAACTGGGACCAGGCTAACGACGCACTGGCTTCAGCGTAAGCTTAATGACCTAACGGGCGCCGCAGCGGTGAACTGCTGCGGCATTGCCTCTCACTTCACTGTATTTTGGTATTCTGTATACCTGCTTCACATTTTAGCCATCCAGCCTCCCTGCTTTGGTATTTGGTCCATCAAGTTCCTCTCCTCACCGCCGATAACCCACACGTCAAACTCTGAATATTGGTTGTCGTATGAATCCGTCCACCGTTATCGGTATGCTCGCCAGCGTGGCATTACTGGCCAGTGTGTTGTTTTTTTCCGCGGAATCCCCCGCTGCGTTTATCAATTTACCAGGCTTGTCTATTGTGATTGCAGGCACCCTGGCAGCGACATTTATCAGTTACCCCATGAAAGAGGTGATCCGGGTTGTCCGCCTGGTCGGACTGGTTTTTCGTCGCGAGAACACGTATACGCGTGACGACATTAAGGAACTGGTGGAGATTTCACGACTCTGGTTTCAGGGCAGCATCAAAGATGTTGATGACGCGCTGGCCAAAACTCGTAACCCTTTCCTTCGCAACGGGGTGCAGTTGGTGATTGCCAACACCGATGAACAGGAAATCATAGACAGTATGCGCTGGCGTATCTCGCGCCTGAAAGCCAGGGAGCGCGCAGAGGCCAGCATTTTCCGCACCATGTCCACCTATTCCGCAGCCTTTGGCATGATTGGTACGTTGGTCGGGCTGGTTAACATGCTGGCCGTTATGGATGCCGGCAGCCTGGATCTGATTGGTCCACAGATGGCTGTGGCACTGCTGACAACATTCTATGGGGTTCTGCTGGGCAATGGCCTGTTCAAGCCTATTGCTGTCAAGCTTGAGCGGCGTACCGAAGAACGACTGATTGCCATGAACATGGTCATGGAGGGTGTCACCATGATGAGCAAACGCCGCCCACCATCCTTTATCGAAGACACACTGCAGTCATTTGCCGCTTCATACGATGACGAGATTCGGGATAAAGGCATGTTTGCAGCCCAAACTCCCGCCAGAAAGGCAAAACGTGCATGAGCAATCGCTACGAAATTGACTTGCTGGATGACGACTCACCAGTGGAGGAAGGTGAAGGCGAAGCCTGGATGATGAGCTATCTGGATGTTATGACGTTGCTGATCGCCTTCTTTGTTCTGCTCCTGGCAATGTCAGAACCTAAAACCGAAGACATCCCCAGACCGGAAACAGAAACCGGCGGCCTTGACGAGGGCGATACGATGGCTGCAAACGCGTCGATAACGGATATACAGATTGCGCCAGCTGCTGCAGCACCTGGCGACGGCTTGCTTGATGGCAGCCGCTCAGTGCTCCCAGCCAGTAACAGTGTAGTTGATACTTATAACAGTTCTGTCGACAGCGATTCGCTTGCCGACAACCTGGATCAGCAGGCGCGCAGATCACTCTCTAATGAGCCGGACACAGGGGGGTTAAACCAGGAGCTTGCCGATATTGCCAGTACACTTAGCACCATCGCCGAAATTGGTATCGATGCCAGCCCCGGCACACAGGAGCTCACCTTGCGCATCGACGACAGCCTGCTTTTTTTCAGTGGTAATGCCGAGCTTCGCTATGCAGGCATGATGCTATTGAAAGAATTGACACCGATTCTCACCGATTTCTCGGGCCAGCTATCCATTGAAGGTCACACTGATGATCTGCCCATCAACACTGCCCAGTTTCCATCCAACTGGGAGTTGTCCAGTGCCCGCTCATTAGCAGTGCTCAGGTTTCTTGATGATGATGGCCTAGACCCCGCCAACATGCGGGCAGTCGCTTATGCCGACTCACAACCCTTGACAGCAAACGATAGCAGCACCGCCAGAGCAACCAACCGGCGGGTTGAAATTGTTCTCAGAGAGGCTGACCTGGGAAGTTAAATGGCTGTTAAATGACTGTGAGGCAGCTGTCAGGTGACTACCCGACCTGCATGCTGCCTGGCAAACTGTGCCATCTCTTTCAAGGTCTGCCTGGCCTCAGGAAGCCAGGGTAGAAACAATGGCCAGACATGCGGCTGATTGTCCCAGATATGCAATGAAACCGGCACATCCGCTGCAGCAGCGCGCTCAGCCACACGCATACCATCATCACGCAGCACCTCACTGCTGCTGATGTAGATCTGTAATGGCGGGAACCCTTTGAAGTCGGCATACATGGGAGATGCTGCCGGTTCAGCCCCGTCAGCCCCATCCAGGTAGCCCGCCGCTGCCCGGCGAATACCAGCAGCAGTAAACATGGCACAATGCCGCTCATTGGCATCAACGGAACTGCCGGTCACCAACAGATCCGCATAAGGAGACAGTACCAGTGCAGCAGCCGGCATCGGCAATGTCGATTTCGTCAGTTGCGACAACAGGGATAATGCCAGCCCGCCGCCTGCGGAGTCCCCCATCACGACAATGCGTTCCGGGTCGTGGTTATTCACCAGGTACTGCCAGGCCTGCAGAACATCTTCTGCCGCCGCCGGGTAACGATGTTCTGGTGCCAACCGGTACTCAAGGGAGAAAACCCGCATTCCACTTGCTGCAGCGAGGCGGGAAGTAAAGGACTGATAGGCCTCTGCCGACCCAAACAGGTATCCGCCGCCATGACAGTAAAGAATGCAGCCATGGCCATCGGCATTTTTTGGCGTCAACCATTGTCCTTTAACCGGTGAATCAACAGTGTCGATACTGACGCCGGAAGCGACGCCCGACCTCGCCATTTGTTGATCAATCGCTTTGCGAAACCGAATGGGATCAAACGACTCATTAGCCAGTATCGGTTTGAAGCGCCGTTTCAGGTACCAACTGCATAACCGTGATGCAATGGATCGTTTTCTGATGTGATGTCTTGTGAGCATGGTCTCAAATCCGAATTCTGAATGCGTTGAACACGTCAGGGCATCAGCAATCGCGAGAGTGTCATGTTGCTCGTTGAGCACGGGCTCTTCACCAAAAATGGCTGCTGACAACTCAGCTGGGGGTGCCGATGCCTTTTTCCTGCAGTTCGGCCAAACGCTGACCCAGTGCTTCAGACGACTCCGCTAACAACGTGAGGTGACCGACTTTGCGACCCGATTTAAACGCTTTGCCATAATGATGGATATGCGCATCGCGCTCCTCCATCAGCATTGCCAGGGGAGGCACTTCACCAATGAAATTGATCATAGCACTTTCTGCGACTTTGGCAGTCGAACCCAGAGGCAGACCGGCTATGGCACGAAGATGGTTCTCAAACTGGCTGCACTGCGCTCCCTCAATGGTCCAGTGACCACTATTGTGAACCCGAGGTGCTACCTCATTGGCATAGAGTTCATCACCCACTTCAAAAAACTCAAACGCCAGCACACCAACATACTCAAGGTGATCGAGTACCCGGCCTACGTAGTCTTCCGCTTTATTTTGCAGGGGGTGGTTATCACTGGCTCTGGCGACACGCAGAATGCCGTCCGTATGCACATTGTGAGACAGGGGGTAACTGACGGTTTCACCGTCACGGCCACGAACCGCGATCACAGAAACTTCACCCGAGAATTTGACGAAGGTTTCCAGAATACAGGGCACGCCACCTAATTCATCGAAAGTGCCCGCAACATCTTCACGCGTTTTGAGAATGCGCTGACCTTTACCGTCATAACCCAGCGTGCGTGTTTTCAATACCGCAGGCAGGCCAATGGTATCCACTGCCGATTCCAGGTCATCCTGGGAGTCAATGTTTGCAAAAGGCGCTACCGGAATACCCAGGTCCTGGAACAGTGACTTTTCAGTCAAGCGGTCACGGGCAACTCGCAGTGCTTTCGCCATGGGGTAGACCGGCACCAGCTGCGAAAGAAACGCCACGGTCTCAGCCGGGACATTCTCAAACTCAAAGGTGATCAGATCGACCTGCTGCGCCAATTGCTGCAAGTGCTCGTGATCCTGGTAGTCGGCACAGATATGGGTACCCAATGCGGCAGCACAGGCATCAGGGGCAGGGTCGAGAAAAACAAACTCCATGCCCAGTGGGGTTCCGGCCAGCGCCAGCATGCGCCCCAGTTGCCCACCACCAATTACACCGATTTTCATGGTATTCATGCCTGTGTCGGGTCAGGGTTGTCCAGAATCGTTTGGGTCTGGTTCTCACGAAAAGAAGTGACAGCGTTGGCGATATCTGGATATTTACCACCCAGTATACTGCCAGAGAGCAACGCTGCGTTAATAGCGCCTGCCCGACCGATCGCCAATGTTGCCACGGCAACACCCGCAGGCATCTGGACAATGGATAGCAGCGAGTCCACACCGGAAAGCATGGACGACTGCACAGGAACGCCCAGCACCGGCAAATGTGTCTTGGAGGCACACATACCCGGCAAATGAGCGGCGCCACCAGCACCAGCAATAATCACTTCAATGCCGCGCTCGGCCGCTGTTTCCGCGTAGCTGAACAGCAAATCAGGCGTACGGTGAGCAGACACGACTTTAACTTCGTGTGGGATACCCAGTTTTTCCAACATATCGGCAGTGTGACTCATGGTGGCCCAATCTGACTTTGACCCCATGATGACCCCTACCAGCGGGCCTGTCGGCGTGCTCATCGGCGAAACCTCGCGCAAAGAAAAAACGGAGATTATACCGATTATTCACGCCCACTCAAAATACATCCGTACAACTTGTCACTGATTCATAACGAAAAAGGGGAAGGTCCTGAGACCTTCCCCTGTTCGAAGCACAAATATTTGTGCCGTCCGGCGAGCCGGACAGGTGATGGGCTTACATCATGCCCATGCCACCCATGCCGCCCATACCGCCCATGCCACCCATATCAGGGGCACCGCCGGACTTCTCTTCCGGGATTTCAGTGATCATGCACTCGGTCGTAATCATCAGGCCGGCAACAGAACCAGCAGCCTGCAATGCGCTGCGAGTCACTTTCGCCGGATCAATGATACCGGCTTCCAGCATGTCGACATATTCTCCAGTGGCCGCGTTGTAGCCCTGGTTACCAGTGGCCGACTTCACTTTGTCCAGCACCACTGAAGGCTCTTCACCAGCGTTACGCACGATCTGACGCAGCGGTGCAGTCACAGCACGCAGCAACAGTGCGATACCCACGTTCTGGTCATCGTTGTCACCAGAGATGTTGCCTTCGATCTTCTGCAGAGCACGAACCAGAGCAACACCACCACCAGGAACAACGCCTTCTTCAACCGCAGCGCGAGTGGAGTGCAGCGCGTCTTCAACACGTGCTTTCTTCTCTTTCATTTCCATTTCAGTGCCAGCACCGACTTTGATGACCGCAACACCACCAGCCAGCTTGGCAACTCGCTCTTGCAGTTTTTCCTTGTCGTAATCTGAAGACGTGTCTTCGATCTGCTTGCGAATCTGCGCCACGCGACCTTCGATCGCTTTGCCATCGCCTGCACCGTCTACGATGACAGTGTTTTCTTTAGACAGCGTGACTGTCTTGGCACTACCCAGGTGAGCCAGTTCGGCTTGCTCCAGGTTCAGACCCACTTCTTCAGAGATGACAGTACCGCCAGTCAGAATAGCGATGTCTTCCAGCATGGCTTTACGACGATCGCCAAATCCAGGCGCCTTGGCCGCAGCGACTTTCACAATACCGCGCATGTTGTTAACAATCAGTGTCGCCAGCGCTTCACCTTCCACGTCTTCGGCAATAATCAGCAGCGGACGGCTGGACTTGGCTACGCTTTCCAGCAGAGGCAGCAATTCGCGAATGTTGGAGATTTTCTTGTCAACCAGCAGCAGGTAAGGGTTTTCCAGCTCTGCGCTCATGTTGTCCTGGTTGTTGATGAAGTATGGTGACAGGTAACCGCGATCAAACTGCATACCTTCCACAACGTCCAGTTCGTTATCGAAACCGGAACCTTCTTCAACCGTGATAACACCTTCTTTACCGACTTTCTCCATCGCTTCTGCGATGATTTTTCCCACTTCGCTGTCAGAGTTGGCAGAAATTGTGCCGACCTGGGCGATCGCTTTGGAATCTGTACAAGGTGTAGACAGTGTGCCAATTTCTTCAACCAGCGCTTTAACCGCTTTGTCGATACCGCGCTTGAGATCCATCGGGTTCATGCCGGCAGCAACCGATTTCAGGCCTTCGTTCAGGATAGCCTGAGCCAGTACTGTTGCCGTTGTGGTACCGTCACCAGCGACATCAGAGGTCTGGGAAGCGACTTCCTTGACCATCTGCGCGCCCATGTTCTCGAACTTGTCTTCCAGTTCAATCTCTTTTGCCACGGATACGCCGTCTTTCGTCACAGTCGGTGCGCCAAAAGATTTATCCAGTACTACATTGCGGCCTTTAGGGCCCAAAGTGACTTTTACCGCATCTGCCAGCAGGTTGACACCTTTGAGCAGTTTCTGGCGAGCCGGATCACCGAATTTTACGTCTTTAGCCATGATTATTTCGTCCTGTATTCCTAACGTTGAACAAATGAATTAGATGGTTTGCCAAGCGAAGATTAACCTTCGATAACACCAAAGATTTCGTTTTCGCTCAGGATCAGCAGCTCTTCGTCACCGATTTTGACGGTGTTGCTGGCATACTTGCCGAACACGACTGTGTCGCCGACGTTGACATCTACCGGGCGCTTGTCGCCGTTTTCCATCACGCGACCCGGACCTACAGCAAGTACCTCACCCTGAGCCGGCTTTTCAGCGGCTGAGCCAGGCAGCACAATGCCACCAGCAGTTTTGGTTTCTTCTTCCTTGCGTCGGACGACAACGCGGTCTTGCAAAGGTCGAATATTCATTCTTCTTACTCTCCTGACTGAAAGTTAGTTGATCAATGTTAAATAGTGGCTGCCCGGCATTACGCCTGACCGCCGGTAAAAATATCCAGTGTCTGCCTAGATGGGGGCTGCAAATGGGATTTCAATAGTGGAGAGTAAATTTTTTTGCAAAAATAACAGTGTCAGTGCCTGCCGGAAGAACCGGGCTCATCCTTGTCAGCAGTGTCGCCGTTCAGACCACGATCAGGGTCAATATCATCACGATCCACCACCTCGCCATCGATGGTATTTCCCCGGCCGCCGGAACCCTGGCCAAATGGACCGCCAGCACCAAAACCACCGCCTGCACGAAACTGGCCGCCACCGCCCATAAAGAAAAAAGATCCTTTCTTCATGGCCTGTTGAGCCAGCTTGCGACGAATCAGCGGCGTCAGTAAGGCGAACCCAACCGTGTCAGTGATCAAGCCAGGTGTAAGCAACAAAGCTCCGGCAATGGCGAGCATCATACCTTCAACGATTTCCTGCCCGGGCACCTGGCCCTGAGCCATCCGTTGATTGGCCCGCATCAACGTCGCAAAACCCTGAACCCGTAACACAGAAAGCCCGACAGCCGCAGTCAGAATGACCAGCGCCAGGGTTGTAAAACCGCCGATCCAGTCCGCTACAGTGAATAACAGATACAGCTCTGCCATGGGGATCAGTACAAAGGCAAGAAAGGGAATTCTCATGAGTTATCCTGCTGTCGTGCACGCCGGTAGAGGCGTGCGATGGATTTTGCACGGTTCAAGATGCGGTTTTAGTGTGTCGTGTCTGGTCATAAGTTTCAATCTGGCGCCCTATCCAGCCCAGCATCAACAGACCGGGGATGACCATCAGACTGGTCATAATAAAGAACAGTGCCCAGTTACCGTCCAGACTGTCAACGATGAAACCACTGCCAGCGGCCAGTGTGGTGCGCCCGAAATTGGAGACGGATGACATCAGTGCATACTGGGTGCCTGTATAGGTCCGACTGGTGAAGTAGGAAATAAAGGAAATGAAAGCCACGGTCGCGAAGGCACCGGTAAAGTTATCCAGCACCAGCGCGGACAATAAAACTGGGACACTCGGGCCGGTCACGGCCAGGAGCGCAAACATCAGGTTGGTCAAAGCCATGGCTGAACCACCGACCAACAGGCCACGAATCACGCCGAAGCGGGTATTGATCAGTGCCCCGCCCAGACAAAAGATCGCCGTCACGATGCCGCCAAAGAATTTTTGGAAGAACGCAATCTGGTCGCGGCTGAAACCAATTTCCACATAGAATACCAGCGACATGCGGCCCAGCATCGCGTCACCCAGCCGGAAAACCAGCAATAACAGCAAGATGGACAGCGCCAGCTTCAGACCACAACGCTTAAAGAACTCGCTGAAAGGTGCTACGACCAGATCCTGAAGAAACGCCAGTACACCAACGGACTGTTTACCCGGTGCCGGTGCTGCAGCGGTAACATCAACGGGTGTTGCTCTCGCATCCGGTGCAGTCACGCTACCCGCTGCCGCCTGCTCACTGTCGTGGCGGGTTTCATCGTGGTCAGCTCTCGCTGATGACGACACAACCGCTGCTGATCCTTCCACCGCAGGTTCGGCAATCATCACTACACAAACGATCAGAATCACATAGAAGAACGCCAGTACCCGGTAAACATCCGGCCAGGGCAGTCCAATGGTTTCGCCACCCAATGCCACAGCAATCGCACCACCGATAAAGCCATAACCAGCCCACCACCCTGTCGTTGTGACAGCTGCGGCAAAGGGCATTTTGGCATCCATCTCATCGACGTGAAATATATTGATCCGGTAGGCATCGACAGCAATATCCTGGCTGGCCGACAGTATCGCAATCATCAAAGCACAGAGACTGATCAGGGGGAGGCTTTCTCCCGGATCACCTGTGCTGATTGCCAGCAGGGCCAGCGCTATGCCGGCCAGCGTAAAGACAATCCAGCTCCGGCGTTGCCCCAGCCTGCGATGCAGCCAGGGCAAGCGCACACGGTCAATCAGCGGCGCCCAAAGCCAGTTAATCGCATAAACGGTAGCAACCGCACCAATGAAACCAATAGCGGAACGAGACAGGCCTTCTTCCTGCATCCAGAGCGTCAGCACCGAGCCATGCAAAACCCATGGGAAACCACTGCAAAAGCCCAGCAGAAAAATGGCCAGGAAGCGTTTATCTTTGAGTTGCTGCAGGCTTTCGCGAATGGTTTCAGCCTTACGCTGCCCCGTCTCAGAATACTTCATTCAGTCCCGGAAATTATTGTATTGCAGCGGAATATCGAAATCACTGTCTTTCAGGTGAGCAATCACTGCCTGCAAATCATCGCGTTTCTTACCTGTCACCCGGACCTTATCGCCCTGGATCGCTGCCTGTACTTTGACACCTGAGGCCTTGATCTTTTTGACCATGGCGCGCGCAATATCCGTATCAATCCCTTGCTGCATGGTGACATCCATACTGGCTTTCTTGCCTGACTCGACAATGTCACCTTCCTGCATGCTTTTGATATCAATGTTGCGCTTGATCAGCTTATTGCGCAGGATATCCAGCATCTGCTGAACCTGAAATTCCGCTTCAGCTGACACCGTGATTTGCGCATCATTTAATTCAAATGACGCATCAACCCCTTTAAAGTCAAATCGGGTACCAATTTCACGATTCGCCTGGTCCACGGCGTTACGAACCTCAGCTAATTCAATTTCAGACACTACATCAAATGATGGCATGATCGACCTCATACTTTCCGGCAAACAGGTAATTGAGTAATACTACCATCATGATGACAAAAATCGCAGCCACCCAACTCCAAAATCGCAAACGGGTACCTAATGACGGTTAGCCCTGAGCAACTGGCAAATGACCCGGAACAGCCGACTGATAGCCCCGGGCAACATCACTGGCATGTACTCGGTGCTGGCGCGATGGGCTGCCTCTGGGCAGCCAGACTGGCTGAATCTTTCATTCAAACCGGTCATACGCCAAACGTGACTCTGATACTGCGTGACAATGATGCCCTGGCTTCGTTTACTGGACAGGTCGTTGTTGAGTCAGCACAGGGAGAAGCCACACCCTTCAACTTGAAGGCCACCTCGGCAGCACAGCTGAATTACCCGGTTTCCAACCTGTTGGTAACCACAAAAGCATTCGACACGGAAGAGGCACTGAGGTCAGTATTACCCTGGCTGGATCACAACTCGACAATCTGTTTACTCCAGAATGGCATACGCAATCACCTTGCCCTGCAGAATATGACGGGAATCCGGGTATTGAGCATGACAACCAGTCATGGTGCCTGGCTGAAACATCGCTTTCATGTCGTACATGCCGGATCGGGGCAAACTTTTTTCGGACCCTTGCAAACAGTGAACCCTGAATACAGCAGACATTTGAGTCGCTCTACCTTCCCGGCGGCACTGACAAAGTCGATGAATCTTAAACACACAGAGGATATGGAAAAACGCCTCTGGCAAAAGTTTGCGGCCAATTGTGTCATCAACGGATTAACGGTTATCCATGACTGCCAGAACGGAGCATTACTGACACGGCCTTCCGCTCACCAGGACTTGGTATCGCTTTGTTCCGAGACCGAAACGGTGCTCACACAAACTGACCGTCTGAATATGGCTTTGTACCCCTATGTCCGGAAAATATTGCTGGCAACTGCGACAAACTGGTCTTCCACCTGGCAAGATGTACAAGCAGGGAGAATCACCGAAATTGAAGAGTTCAATGGTTACCTTTGTGAGCTGGCAGCCCGGGCCAATTTACCCTGCCCGCATAATCAGGCGGTTTTGCGCAGCATAACCAACCATCATGCTGTGATAAGATAAGTTCTTTCCCCAATTCATCACTATCGACACGGCCGCATTGCTGCCAGGTCTCAGGTTCAATTCACAGGAACTGCCATTGAAGACAATACCACCTTTGTATAGCCTGGTTTTGCTCTGCATTGTGCTGGTGGCGGCCGTCATGACGTCACTGCTAAGCGGCAGCTACGCTGTTCCTGTCAGTGATATTTTTTCGGTCCTGTTCTCGCCTGATGATTCAGTGAACGCCCAGATCATCCATGATATTCGCCTGCCCCGAACACTGTCGGCCATTATTTGTGGCGCCATGCTGGCGCTTTCTGGCGTTATCATGCAGGTTCTACTCCGTAACCCGTTAGCCGACCCCTATATACTCGGCGTCTCAGGCGGATCCGCGGTTGGCGCGCTGACCGCACTGAGCCTGGGTGCCAGCGGTATCTGGTTGACCCAATCTGCGCTAGCTGGCGCTATTATTTCTATATTCCTGGTATTCGGATTAGCAGCCAGAGGGCAGCAATGGTCCTCGCAACGTCTGCTGCTGACCGGTGTTGTAGTTTCCGCTGGCTGGGGCGCAGTGATCAATGTCTTGCTGACCACCAGCACGGCAAGCACCGTGCAGTCCATGCTGTTCTGGTTAATGGGGGATCTCAGCCAGAGTCGAATCAGCCTGTGGCACTTTGCCTTTCTTTTTATCTGTCTCGCCATTTTATTGAGTCAGGCCAGGGCACTTAATACATTGGCAAGAGGTGAGCTGTTGGCGCGCACACTGGGAGTGCCTGTTCGGGGTTTAAACCTGGCTCTGTTTTTACTGGCCTCTGCCATGACAGCTACTTCTGTGGTCATTGCCGGCTCTGTGGGTTTTGTGGGTTTGATCATTCCTCACCTGCTGAGACTGGCAGGCATCCAGGATCACCGCTGGCTGATTCCTGCATCCGCTTTACTTGGTGCTGCATTTTTGACTTTGGCAGACTGTCTGGCGAGAACCATGCTGGCACCGCAGCAGTTGCCGGTTGGTGTCCTTACCGCAGTCATTGGTGTGCCCATTTTTCTGTTTATGCTGAACTACCGACAGGGCTACCAGCACACCACAGAGGGGCCAGCCAATGACGACTAGCCAACCACCTTTGTTTCAGACGCAGGACCTGTGTATCAGCCAGCAGAACAAAACCCTCTGCCAGCAATTAAACCTCACTGTTTACCCCGGGCAGTCAATTGCCATTCTGGGCCAGAATGGCAGTGGCAAGTCGACCCTGCTTCACACCTTACAAGGTCTTCATCAGGCAGATCACGGTGAGATCCACCTTTCTGGGCAAGCACTATCGAAATGGACCGGACGGGGGGTTGCACAGCGTGTTGGCCTGCTCTTACAACAGGTAAAAGATGAGATGCCCAGCCGTGTTGATGACTTTGCCATGCTGGGTCGCCTGCCTCACTCCCGGTTCTGGAAATCGGACTCCGAACAGGACAGAAACATTGTAGCCAAGGCGCTAAGTGTGACTGATTTATCCGGGATGTCCGCGCGAGACGTTGAGTCACTTTCTGGCGGAGAGAGACAACGCCTGGCCATCGCCATGTTGTTGGCTCAGGATCCTGACTTATACCTGCTTGATGAACCCGGCAATCACCTCGATATTGCTCACCAGATCAGCTTGATGACCTTACTGCACCAGCATATCAAAAGCATGGCAAAGGCCATGATTTTCGCGACACACGATATGAATCTGGCCGCTCGTTTTGCTGATAAGGTTCTATTGCTGAATACCGATGGCAGCTACCTGTTTGGCCTTCGCGACGATATTCTCAGTGAATCATCCCTCAGCGACGTTTATGGGCACCCGGTCAGGCAAGCCCAAACAGATACAGATTATCCCGTTTTCTTTCCTGGTTAGTCTATTTGCCAACATCGATACACTATCGGTACTCCTATCAAACCCAAGTATCAAACCTGAGCCGGATGACCCACCCCGCCACTGCTGGCTTTGTTCCAATTACCCAAAGTGTACTCATTGGAATTGAATTGATAATTAGCAGTTGCTGGTTTAACCTCTGCCAACCAATAAGAACAATAAATTCCTTGCTATATCAATTTTTTACAAAACTTTACAGCAGTATTGAAGAAGGAATTCGTAATGAAAAAGAAGTACCTCGCGGCACTTTTCTCAGTGTTGGCTGCAACCGGACTGGCAGCGACAAACGTATCAGCTCAGGACAGCGATCATCTGAACCGCACGATTGAAACCTTTGAAAAAGGTGACCCTGCGTTCGGTTTATTTACCGGCAATTTTTCTCTGGCCAATGCCCGCGGCCTGGCCCGTTCTGGTCTGGACTACATCCTAATCGATATGGAACATACTGCCTGGGATATGGAAAAGTTGCAGGAGTTCCTGCTGGGTATGACTGACAAAACAGCCATCGCTCAACAAGGCCACCTCCAGATGCGTACCACTCCAATCGTGCGCTTGCCTGCCAACGGCCGCAACGATCCGGAATGGCTGGTAAAACAGATTCTGGACATCGGTGCATTCGGCATCATGTTCCCATACGTTGAAACGGCTGAAGAAGCTGAGCGTGCGGTAAAAGCCATGCGTTACCCGCAACCACGCGGCTCAGAGATTGCAGAGCCTAAAGGTGTACGTGGCGTCTCTCCCAGCGTTGCTGCATGGTACTGGGGTGCTCGTGATTACATACAACGTGCTGACACATGGCCGCTGAACGAGAACGGCGACCTGCTGGCTGTCATGCAAATTGAGTCAGAAGAAGGTGTTAACAACGCAGAAGCGATCATGACAACACCTGGCGTTGGTGCCATCTTTGTTGGCCCAGCTGACCTTTCGTTCAATATGGGCCTGCCAGGCAACTCACCAGAAGTTCAGGAAGCCATCGATAAAGTGGCCAAGCTTTGTGTGAAACATGATGTACCTTGCGGTATCACCACTAACGAGGGGGATATTGAAGCACGTCTGGACCAGGGTTTCCGTTTCCCAACGGTAGGCTACTGGGGTGATGCTGGCATCTCTGGCAGCACAGAGCGCAACCTGCAAAAAGCTCGTGAACATGCTGGACGTGACGACTAAAACACGCTGAAAACAGGAAAAGTGTCGGTAAATACTGACACTTTTCCTGCTAGTGAGAACGATCAGGTCAGCATAGTTCCGGTTGCAGACGACCACAGCTCCCCGGGCGACACTCGGCGGGCGGAAACTCAGCCTGACGGCTTCAGACTGTCGAGCGACGGTCAGGGCATCACACCACGCACCGCAGCCGACCACTGCCTGGCATTCCTCACCCGGCAGCCGAAAACTCGCCTGACGTCTCAAACAGTTCGGCTGCTCTTTCGGGTGAGGAGTGCCAGGCAAAGCGTGGCCTCACTGGCTACGATGCGTGGTGTGATGCCATGTCCTTGTGCCGTGAGCGTTGGTGTCTGGGGTTTTGTGGGCAAAAAAAAGGTCGGCAAATGCCGACCTTTTTTTGCTCTTACGAACCAAAGTTCGTCTCTGACAATGGTTTACATCATCAGCAAGCGGATGTCGCTGAGCAGCTCGGCTAGGCGAGTTGCAAACATACCGGCATCGACGCCGTTCACAGCACGGTGGTCATAGCACAGTGAGAACGGCAGCATCTGACGCGGCACAAACTCATTGTTGATATAAACCGGCTTCACCTGTGTCTTGGAAACACCCAGAATACCAACTTCCGGCGCATTGACGATTGGCGTAAAGCCGGTGCCGCCCAGTGCACCGAGGCTGGAAATGGTAAAGCAGGCACCCTGCATGTCATCCTTGGTCAATCGACGGGATTTGGCTTTTTCACCCAGCTCGGCCATTTCGGCAGCCAGTTGCCATACATCTTTTTTATCGACATCCCGAATAACGGGAACCATCAGACCGGCCGGTGTCGCGACCGCTACGCCTATATGAATGTATTTCTTCTGGATCAGTTTCTCACCGGAAGAATGCAGCGACACATTGAACTGTGGGTATTCCTGCAGCACTTTGGCACAGGCTTTCAGCAGGAATGGCAGTGGTGTCAATTTAACACCTTTCTTCTCTGCAACCTTACGCTGTGCGTTACGGAAATCTTCCAGGTCAGTCACATCCGCTTCGTTAAACTGGGCAACCGCCGGAACGTTCAGCCAGTTTCGATGCATGTTAGCGGCGGTGACCTTGTGCAGCTTGGACATAGCCACTTCTTCAACTTCACCGAACTGACTGAAGTCGATATCGGCAACGGAAGGAATACCCGCTCCACCACCTGAAACAGTCGCCGTTGCCGGGGCGTTGATACGCGCCTTAACGAATTCATGAATATCTTCTTTCTGAATGCGTCCGCGCGAGCCAGTGCCATTGACCTGTGTCAGATCAACACCCAGCTCACGGGCCAGTTTGCGCACTGCTGGGCCAGCGTAAATACGCGACCCCTTATTAGCAGCCGCTTCTTCAGCGAACGCTTCCTGTTTTGCTGCCAGGCTGGGCTCTTCTTTGGCCGGCGCCGCTTTTTTGTCTGCTGCCGGAGCCGAAGACTGGCTGGCCTTGGCCGGTTTTTCAGCTGCAGGTGCTGGTGCCGCGCCCTGAACTTCCAGTTCGATAATGTCGGAACCTTCCGAGACCTTGTCACCGACTTTGATTTTCAGTGATTTGACCACACCACCTTTCGGAGAAGGTACATCCATTGCTGCCTTGTCTGACTCCAGGGTAATCAATGCATCTTCTGCACTGATTTCGTCACCAACAGCCACATGCACTTCAATGATCTCGACATCGCTGTCGCCACCGATATCCGGCACTTTGATCGTTTCAACGCTGGTCGCTCCAGCTTCAGCTGCAGGCTCGCTATCAGAGGAATCCGCTTCAGAAGCGGGTTCATCAGCCGCGCTTTCGCTTTCTGCTGATGCTTCTTCCTTTTCTTCCGCAGGGGCTTCTTCTGAACCGCCTTCGATGTCCATGGCGAAAATTTCGTGACCTTCGTTAACCTGATCACCTACTTTCACCAGAATCTTCTTGATCACACCACTTTTCGGTGACGGGATCTCCATCGCAGCTTTATCACTTTCCAGTACCAACAAGGAATCGTTCTCCTGAACGCTATCTCCCTCATTGACCAGAATTTCGATGACCTCTACGTCACTTGAATCCCCTAGATCCGGGACTTTAATGTTTTCTACAGGCACCTTGAAATGCTCCTGATATTATCGTTCAACTCAATCCCAACCGACTTATACTGTCAGTGGGTTCGGCTTGTCGGAATCAATTCCCAGTTCTTTGATCGCTTTGGTCAGCACTGCTTTGGTGATATCACCTTTGTCATGCAGCTCTGTCAGCGCAGCCAGTACAATGTAGCTGCTATTCACCTCAAAGAAGCGACGCAGGTTCTGGCGAGTATCACTGCGGCCAAAGCCATCCGTACCCAGTACCCGATAGGACGCCGGGACATATTCACGGATCTGATCTGCGAACAGGCGCATATAATCTGTTGCTGCCACAACCGGGCCTTGTCCGCCGGACAGGCATTTAGTGGCATGCGGAACTTTCGCTTTCTTGCCCGGATTCAGCATATTCCAGCGAACCACATCCAGACCGTCACGGCGCAACTCGTTGAAACTGGTTACGCTGTACACATCAACAGGCACTTTGTATGTGTCCCGCAGAATCTCCGCCGCTTTACGCACTTCACGCAGGATAGTGCCGCTACCCAGCAGACGTACCGCATCTTTAGCAGCTGCCTTGCCAGTCACTTTGTAGTCTTTGGACTTGCTGTCTTCCAGCAAGTACATGCCGTTAATGATGTCCTGTTCAACGCCTTTTGGCATTTCAGGGTGAACATAGTTTTCGTTCATGGTGGTGATGTAGTAGTACACCGACTCTTTGTCGTGGTACATACGACGCAAACCGTCCTGAACAATCACTGCCAGCTCAAAGGCATAAGTCGGGTCGTAGCTGACACAGTTAGGGATGGTCGATGACAACAAGTGGCTGTGGCCATCCTGGTGCTGCAGACCTTCACCGTTCAGCGTAGTACGACCAGCCGTGGCACCAATCAGGAAGCCACGCGCCTGTGAGTCACCTGCTGCCCATGCCAGATCGCCAATGCGCTGGAAGCCGAACATGGAGTAGTAGATGTAGAATGGAATCAGCGGGTAATCGTTGACGCTGTATGACGTTGCTGCCGCCAGCCAGGTTGAGAACGCACCTGCTTCACTGATGCCTTCTTCCAGCATCTGTCCTTTCTTGTCTTCACGGTAATACATGACCTGATTCGAGTCAGCAGGATCGTACAGCTGACCCACAGCCGAGTAGATACCCAACTGACGGAACATGCCTTCCATACCAAACGTACGTGCTTCATCCGGTACAATCGGCACGATTCGCTTACCGATTTCCTTGTCTTTGCACAAGGTGTTCAGCATGCGCACAAAAGCCATTGTGGTAGAGATTTCACGCTCACCCGTACCTTTAAGTTGCGCGTCAAATGCGGACACATCCGGCACGGGCAAGGCATGGCTTTGTGCGCGGCGATGTGGCACCTGACCACCCAGCTGATCACGGATCTTACGCATGTAGCGCATTTCCAGTGAATCTTCATCAGGACGGTAATAAGGCAGGTCTTCGAGTTTGTCATCAGGAATCGGAATATTGAAACGATCACGGAAGCGCTTCAGCGACTCAATATCCAGTTTTTTGGTCTGGTGTGCGGCATTCTGTGCTTCTGCAGAAGAACCAAACGCATAACCTTTAACGGTTTTCGCCAGGATAACCGTCGGCTTACCATTGGCATTGGTGGTTGCTTCTTTGTAAGCAGCATACATTTTAAATGGATCGTGACCACCACGGTTCAGCGCCATAATGTCATCATCTGACAAATGCTCGACCATTTTCAGCAGCTCAGGGCTTTTGCCGAAGAAGTGCTCACGCGTGTAAGCGCCACCACGACCCCAGTAGTTCTGATACTCACCGTCACAGACTTCGTCCATGCGCGCTTGCAGGATACCGTCTGTATCAGCTTGCAGCAGCTGGTCCCAGTGACGGCCCCAAATGACCTTGATCACATTCCAGCCGGCACCGCGGAAGGCGCCTTCCAGTTCCTGGATAATTTTACCGTTACCGCGCACCGGACCATCCAGGCGCTGCAGGTTACAGTTGATCACGAAAATCAGGTTATCCAGGCCTTCACGACCGGCCTTGCTGATAGCACCCAGTGATTCGGGTTCATCCATCTCACCGTCACCCAGGAATGCCCAAACCTTACGGTCACCGGCATCCAGCATTTCGCGGGCTGACAGGTACTTCATAACGTGCGCCTGATAGATGGCCTGCAGCGGCCCCAGACCCATCGATACGGTTGGGAACTGCCAGTAATCAGGCATCAGCCAGGGGTGTGGGTATGATGACAGGCCACCACCATCGACTTCACGACGGAAGTTGTCCAGCTGCTCTTCAGAGATTCGGCCTTCGAGATAAGATCGCGCATAAATACCAGGGGACACGTGTCCCTGGAATAAAATCAGGTCACCACCATGATTCTCGGTCGGGCCCCGAAAGAAATAGTTGAAGCCCACATCGTAAAGTGTGGCGGAAGAGGCGAATGAAGAAATATGCCCCCCCAGATCTGAATTATCCTGGTTGGCCCGCATAACAGTAATCAAGGCATTCCAGCGAATGATGCCACGAATCTGGCGCTCCATGAACATGTCGCCCGGCATACGATCTTCGTCTTGCGGCGAGATCGTGTTGCGATACGGCGTTGTCACAGCAGAAATCGGTAACTTCTGTGTCAGACGTGCAGCTTTATCAGATAAGCTTTTTAACAAGTAGTGGGCTCTGTCACTTCCCTCGTGCTCAATTACAGCACCCAGGGCATCCAGCCACTCTTCTGTTTCAGTAGGATTCAAATCGTCGTGAAGATCGGTCATAAGCGTCAGTTCTGTTTCTGTTGATTATGATTGGTTGACAACTGGATGAACCGGCGCTGACAAAGAATGTCGGTACGGCATAAGAACGTACACCACAAATTTAGCCACTGGCATGAAACCAGTAACAATGGGCTACATGTATGTCGCAGAAATCAGCGCTACAGCTGTCAGTTGTTTGATACAGTTTGTAATTTAATTACATTGTGTCGGGGATACTATCGCAAATTTAGCAAATGCTCAAGCCACACACACCTGTTTTGTAGTTAAACTACAAGAATGTAGAGCGCCACAATCGCGATACCAACAAACTGTGTCCGGTGCAATAAATCAGCGACAGCAGAGAGCAACTCCGGGCAATCAGTATCATCATTATCGCGTGACTTGTCTTTCGACACACCTGTAGCTGCGACAGCAACACGGTATAGTAGCAACTCACCCTGCCTGACATCCAGCGTCCAGAATTGCTCATCGGCCATTTCTGACCAGGCTTCGCTGAAGTGACCCGCCAACGCAAAGAAGACCATGAGCAATCGAATGGGCAGCCATTCGATTATGGCGATAATCCGTTCTGCCGTATTTCGCAACATGTCAGCCCATTCAAGGTCAACACCTGCAGCCCCGGCTGCCTGCCCCTGCCAGAGAAACAAACACTGGGCATACACCACGACTGCTACCGGCCCCGCTATTAAATACCAGAAAACAACAACATAGAGCCGCCTCAAAACTTGCCCTAAAGCCGCTTTGACCAGCAGGCGGGCCCAATCTTCCCCTTCTGCACCTTCTGCACCTTCTGTACTTTCTGTACTTTCTGTACTTTCTGCTGGCCTTACCGATAGTCGCTCCAGGCACTTATGTGCATGTCGCCTGGCTGCCGCCACCGCGCCCGTGCGACAATACTGCATACTGCCCAGCAGGATACCTCGAACATCCTCCCCAGACAGCGCCAGCACCAGCACGAAGATATGCAGTAGCAAGGTCAATACCCCAAACGCAATCCCATCCAGCAAGAGCAAGGCACTAATGAGCACTAACGCAGGAAAACCGGCACAGATCATAATGGTGAGTAAAACCGACAGCTGATCAGACTTTTGACCAACCCGCTCGAGTACCCAGGATTGCCACTTCAGTACTTGCCGGTCCATAGACCGGGCATCTTCACGTTGCCAGAAATAATTCACCAGCAAGGCCACGATTACGCAGAAAAAAGTCATACTACTGCCGCCTTATAACGTGCCCAGTCAAAATACGGGCCGGGGTCAGTTTTACGGCCGGGAGCAATATCACTATGACCCGCAATATGTTCCGGGCTAAGTGTCGGATAATAAGTGAAAAGGCAGCGCGTCAGCTCCGCAAGCGTCGTATACTGCGCATCGGTAAAAGAATCTGTATCACACCCTTCCAGTTCGACACCAATGGAAAAATCATTACAGCTGGCAACCCCTTCATAACTGGATTGCCCAGCATGCCAGGCTTTCTTGTCGAAAGGAACGAACTGCACAACGGCGCCATCCCTTCTGATCAATGCATGTGCCGAAACCTTTAGATCAGCAATACCCTCAAAGTAGGGGTGAAAATCTGGGTCCAGACAATTACTGAAAAGATCAAGAATCCAGTCTCCACCATACTCACCGGGCGGCAAGCTGATATTATGGATGACCAGCAGCCAGGGTTGAGTATCGGCTGGCCGATCACTGTGATTTGGCGATTCACACCGTTGCACACCCTGTAGCCAATGATTACTAATCGGCCCCACTTTCACTCCCTTACTATAGTATTATAGCTGCTCAGTATAACATTGATGTACATGGATATTCCGGAAAAATTATGTCTGAAAACGTTGTAAACCTGCCCGCTGATATCGCCCAGACTGTTCGTATTGCATTAGCAGAGGATGTGGGAGATGGAGACATAACAGCCATGCTGGTTGCAGCTGACAATCAAATGTCCGCGACCATCATCGCGAAAGAGGCCGCCATACTCTGTGGAACCGCATGGGCAGATGAAGTATTACGGCAAATCGCCCCGGAAGTAAGCTGCCAATGGCAGTTTAGTGACGGAGACAGCGTGCCTGCAGGCTCAGTCATTGCCAATCTTCAAGGCAATGCCAGGCAACTCCTGACTGCTGAGCGCAGTATGCTCAACTTTTTGCAAACTCTTTCTGGTACAGCAACCCACGCCAACAGTTTTGCCAAACTGGTTGGCAACTCAACTGTCAGAATACTGGATACACGCAAAACCCTGCCCGGCCTCAGGATGGCACAAAAATATGCTGTTCGTACTGGCGGTTGCCACAACCACAGAACAGGCCTGTTTGACGCCTTTCTGATCAAGGAAAATCATATTCATGCCTGTGGCTCCATTGCCGCCGCAATAAGAAAAGCAAGGGAAATTGCAGCTGACAAACCACTAGAAATTGAAGTGGAGTCGTTAGCAGAGTTCAAGCAGGCTTTATCACATGGCGCAGACATCATAATGCTGGATGAATTTTCCATCGCTGATATTGCCGAAGCAGTGAAATTGAATAAGAGCCACAAACACCCCTGCAAGATCGAGGTTTCCGGTAATGTTAATGCAAAAAGATTACCTTCGCTGGCAGCAACAGGCGTGGACTACATATCAATTGGCGCTCTGACCAAACACCTCAAAGCCATAGATCTGTCAATGCGCTTTAATGCCTAGACTCGGGTGTCGCCGCAGGAAAAAAGCCGGTCCCAAGTGAAAAAAAGGGGGAGGTAAAACAGACAGACCGGGCAAAAGTGCCCGGTCTGGTATGTATAAAACTCTGATTTATCAGGATTCTGGCGGTGGCGCGATCTGAATTTCGAACATTGTTCCATTCGCGTAGTTCAGTTCCTGATCGCCAGCAGGGTAGCCAACCAGAGACAGAATATGTGCCAAAACTTGCTCATACTCATGATCCATCAATGAACTGGGCATATCCGCTGGCATATTTACCAGAATTTCCTCGAACAGATAAGCCAGTGGTTGGCTATTGCGATTGTTAAAGCTATTTGCGTAAAAATCCGCATTATGGCAAGCAGAGCAACGCTGTTCGTAAATCGGTTGACCCAGCTCTGCCTGTTCCTCTGTGTAGACACCATCCAGAATGGTCTCTGGCTGTGCAGATACACTTGAACACGCTGCAATAGCAACACCTAACGTCATTGCTGACAAAAATGGCATTCTGATCTTTTTCATATTTGCTACTCCGGCACCAACAGTGCCTTTACCTCAATGGAGTTACCGTCTTTTTTTCGACATGGTCAGTGTAAGAAAAATAGCCTGAACCATGGCTGAACGGGTTGGCGATAATTTGTGAGGCGTTAATGTAGCAAAAAACCCGCCGCTGGCATAGTCAACCTGACTAACCAGTCCTGATCAACACAAACTGGCCGCCAAACAACCTGATGCCTCGTCTACACCCCACTGCAAGGAACCACCCTGCGGCACACCTCGCAACACATAAGTGTCTTCACCGTCTATCCCGGCTCGAGTGTCGCTAGGTACAACGGTGACCAGAAAGTTCTCATCCTCCATATCTATGCTGACATTATTTACCATTTCGGATACAGACCACCCTGGTTGAGCCGGTATCGCATTACATTCATCAGCGCCTCGAATCTGAACACAAAGGTCGACCTCGGTCCGGGCCGGAACGGCTGCTGACACCACATCGGCGTATGCCGCGCGATCTGCATAAGACTGATATGAAGGCAAAGCTACGGCAGCCAATATGCCTACAATTGCCACAACCATCATGACTTCCATTAATGTAAATCCAGACATGGTTAGCTTGATGCTCGACTGCACCCTCATTTTTTTGCCCTCCCTGGCAGTGATGATTTTCACGCCTGTCCATGGCGTGCAGTTGATATATAGCAGCCCAGGTCATCCTCTGCTATATGCCAAATACAATACTCAACAGCTCCACTTATTAATAAACTGACATGCAGGCACTTTACCAATCACTTATATCCCAGGGCTGGCTCAGTCAACCGGAATTGGCTCAGTTCCTTGATAATGCTGCTATTGCTCCGGATCACTCACTGACAGCGCTGGCAGAGTATTTTCCGGAACGTCGTCCCGCTTTAAACCAGTGCCTATCCATCGCGCTCGGCATTCCCTGGATAGCTCCTGAGTTAATCGCCCTGGAGCAATCAAAATGCGAACTGGAAATCAGCCAGAATGAACAACAGGCTATATTACGTAGCCCGACCGGTGGTGTGCAGTTGCTCACCCGGCCAAACCAGTTGAACAGTTCAACCAAGGCAACAGACAAATTGCCACTTACGTTACTGACTGACGAAGGAACCTTTCAGCAGTCCTGTTGCGGAAATGATGAAGTGACCACCGACAGTTCTGGTTTGTCAGCCGCACAGACAAACCACAGCCTGTCATTATCGACACTAGCCAACGGGCCTACTGACAAACCAGATAGCAGCGACATCAGTGAACCAGATAATGAACACGCGCCTGCCGTGAAACTGCTGAACAACATCATTGCCATGGCTGTGCGACAAAAAGCCAGTGACATTCACCTGGAAGTTTTTCAGCACCAGTCACGGATACGCTTTCGCGTAGATGGCCAGCTTCAGCAGCACGATACGGTATCCAGCACCATACACAAGCAACTTATCTCACGCCTGAAGGTACTGGCACAGCTCGATATCACGGAGCGACGTCAGCCCCAGGATGGACGGCTGACTATCCAGCAGCCCGGTAGTGGCAACATCAATATGCGACTCAGCACCCTGCCAACTGCCTGGGGTGAAAAGGCAGTGATAAGAATCCAGAGTGCTGCCGGTGCCGTGCTTGCGATGGCTCACCTGGGTCTCAGTGAAAAACAGTTACATCAGACCCGGAAGGCCATTTCACGTCACCAGGGTCTGGTGCTGGTGACAGGGCCCACCGGAAGCGGCAAAACGCAAACGCTATACGCGATGCTGAACCAGTTAAACCAGCCATCACAAAACCTGATGACACTGGAAGATCCTATTGAGATTGATTTACCTGGAATTAACCAGATTGCCGTTTCTGCAACCTCCAAAATGACTTTCCAGCACGCCATTAAATCCATGTTGAGACAAGACCCGGATATTGTGATGCTAGGGGAAATTCGCGACCGGGAAACCGCTGATACGGCAATCAAAGCTGCACAGACCGGGCATCTGATGCTATCCACTTTGCACACCAATGGTTGCACAGAAAGCCTGATCAGGTTAATCAACCTGGGCATTGCTCCATACAATTTAAGCGACACACTAACGCTGATCATTGCGCAACGCCTGTTAAGAAAATTGTGCCGCCACTGCAAAAAACCACTCCCGGGTGATATCAGTAGCAGTGGCCCGGCGACAGAACCAGACCAGGAAGAGCCCAAGCAGAAAGAGTCCCGCCAGGATAGGTCAACACACAATTGTTTTACAGCGGTTGGCTGCAGCGCCTGCCATAACGGTTACGCTGGTCGTATCGCCATCTTTGAGATACTGCCCGTCACAGCTGAGCTAAATCAATCCCTGGCAGATAACCGCCCACTCAGTGATCTTCGCCAGTGTTGTACTCGCAACATTCACTCCACGTTGTCGCAGGCTGCAGAGAAAGCCTGGCTGCAGGGGCTTACCACTTTCCAGGAAATAGCGCCCTACCTCCAGGAATCGTCAGATAACGTAAATCAGCTATAACAGGATATATAGTCATCAGATACGGGCAGGCATGACATTATTTTATTGGCAAACTCATGACAGTGACAGCGGTACCATTGAGGCTAACTCACTGGATGATGCGAGGCTGCGTCTTTACAAATCGGGAATCGCAGCCACAGCAATCAAACCTCAATACAGCAAGGCCGGTATGCGGCGCACTCAGTCACCGGGTACCTCACCCGGAGCAAAACTGCCGCTCCAGCAATGCATCAGGTTAATCACCAACCTAAGTACCCTCTTATCATCCGGCATCCCTTTATCACAGGCTATAGAGATCAGTCTCACCAACCGGCAACCCAAGCCACTTGAGACAATACTCAATCACCTCGAACCCGCCATCAATCGTGGAGATACACTGCAGTCAGCCCTTAAATCTGCCCCTTTTCAGTTACCACTGATGGCTATAGCTATCGTTGGCGCTGGCGAAGCATCCGGTCGGCTTCCCACCTGCCTGAAGCAGCTATCAACGCACCTGTCAGCAGAACAAAGGCTGAGAAACACAACGCGCCAGGCACTTCGATATCCTATGATTACGCTCATTGCCATGCTTGCGGTACTCATTTTGATGCTGAACTGGGTTATGCCGCAATTTGCCAGCAGCTTTGCCCAGTTCGGTGCCGAGCTGCCCTACCTGACCCGTTGCATGCTGACTTTTTCTGAGTTTAGCCAGCAGTATGCTGTGACCACTGCCGCAGTGGTCACAGCTTCAATGTCATTTTTTATCCTATTGAGCAAACGTAGCTGCCGCTGGTTGTGGTTTGCAGCCAGACTGAAGATGCTGTTGCCATTTTGCGGACAGATACACAGGGACGGTATCATGATGCGAATCTCAGCCACCATGGCACTGGTCCTGGAAGCAGGCATCCCTTTGCCGGACGCATTGCGCCTTGCCGCGCCGACAAGCCTGAACATCTGCTTTGAACAGAGTTTACTGGATCTGGCGAAGCAGGTTGAGTCCGGTTCATCATTGACGGAGGCTATTCGCCTCAACAGCCATTTTCCGGTTATGATTGCCCAGTTGATTCATATCGGTGAAGAATCAGGGCAGCTTGAGGGGATGTTTGCGCGTGCCAATCAACTGTACAAGCAGCGTCACCAGTCAGGAGTTCAGACCTTGACCAGCCTGCTGGAACCTGCACTGATGACACTGCTTTGTGCCATGGCCGGCTTAATGATGCTTGCCGTTTATCTACCCATTTTTCAGCTCGGAAGCGTAATATGACATTCATTGAGGTGCTCCAGGGATCGCAGCCACTGACCATAACTTTAGTGACTGTGCTGGGTTTATTAACAGGCAGCTTTCTGAACGTTGTCATTCACCGGGTTCCAATCATGCTCCAGCGGGACTGGCAGCAACAATGCTGTGAATTTCTGGAACGCAGCGCTGAGTCACTGAAACTGACAGACCCGGTACCTGATCACAAGGTGTTCAACCTGGCCAACCCGCCCTCTCATTGCCCCGGTTGCAATAAACCCATCCGACCCTGGCAGAATGTTCCGGTGGTCAGTTATATCCTGTTAAAAGGAAAGTGTGCCGGCTGTAAAACACCCATCCACTGGCGTTACCCGACTGTCGAAATAGCAACAGCCCTGCTTTCCGGACTGGTCGCCTGGCGTTTTGGCGCCACACCGGCCTGCCTGGCTGCGCTAATACTAACCTGGATCCTGATATCACTGACCATGATTGACCTGGACCATCAGTTACTGCCAGACAACATGACCATGCCACTACTTTGGCTTGGGCTGGCCCTGAGTGTTACTCCATACGGCATAGGCACAACTGCCCAGGAGGCAGTACTGGGTGCAGTTTTTGGATACTTAAGTTTATGGTCGGTTTACTGGACTTTTCGCCTGCTGACCGGCCGCGAAGGGATGGGCTTCGGCGACTTTAAGCTGCTGGCAGCACTGGGGGCCTGGTTAGGGTGGCAGTCCCTTTTAGGCATCATCATTCTGTCTTCACTGGCAGGCGCCGTGATCGGTATCGCTCTGATTATCCTGGCCGGTCGTGATAAAAATCGCCCGATGCCGTTCGGCCCCTGCCTGGCCACCGCTGGCTTCATTGCTTTAATCTGGGGACCACAACTAAACCAGTGGTACCTTTCCGTACTGACCTGAGATGCAAACAGAAAATAAAACAACGACCGAACAGTTACACCCCCCGGTGGTAGGTCTCACGGGCGGTATCGGCAGTGGTAAAACAACTGTCAGCGACACCTTCGCCGACCTGGGAATCACTGTCGTTGACACCGATGTGATCGCCCGCCAGGTCGTCGAGCCCGGCACTCAGGCGCTGACCCGGATTGCCGGGCATTTTGGCAGTGACAATGTGCTGCAAGCTAACGGGGCACTGGATCGGCAGGCGCTACGTGAAATCATTTTTACCAGCCCCGAAGAAAAGCAATGGCTTGAGGCTTTGCTACATCCTTTAATTCGAAAGGAAACGATGCGTCAAATCCAGCAGAGCCAATCGACATACACTATTCTGGTTTCTGCGCTTTTACTTGAATCCGGACAGCATCAATGGTGCCAGCGAGTGCTACTGGTCGACACTCCGGAGCAGCAACAGGTTGCCCGTACCGTCACCAGGGACGACTCTACACCAGAGCAGGTGGAGTCCATCATCAGGACTCAAATGTCACGAAAAGACAGACTGTCGCTGGCCGATGATATAATTGTTAACGATAATTCACTCGATGCATTGACCCAGGCGGTCAAGTTGCAGCACAAGGCGTATCTGGAGTTATTTAATGCCTGAGAACATCACTCGCGTGAACTGCCCGACATGTCAGGAAATAGTCGAATGGAAACAAGAGAATCAGTACCGGCCTTTTTGTTCTGAGCGGTGCAAGCTGATCGATTTTGGTGAATGGGCCAGCGAGAAAAACGCGATTCCGGGCGACCCTGCTGACCCGGAAGTACTGATGGAAGCTATTACCAACCAGGCACGCAATGACAGCTATCAATAAGCTTAAAGTGCTACATGTCGCTGTGGGTGTCATTAGAAACGATTCAGATGAAATCCTCATCGCCAGGCGTAACAGTCAGCAACACCAGGGCGGCAAGTGGGAATTCCCCGGAGGCAAAGTGGAGCAGGGGGAGAATGTCTCTACAGCTCTGGCCAGGGAATTAAAAGAAGAGCTGGGTATCGAGGTTAAACATGATCAGCCATTGTGCCAGATCCGGCACTGCTACCCGGACCGTCATGTGTTTCTTGAAGTCAGAGAGGTCACCCGCTTCTCAGGCAAGCCGATTGGGCTGGAAGGCCAACCCTTGCAATGGCTGGCAGCCAGTGAAATGGATCCTGGCATTTTCCCGGCCGCCAATCAGGCCATTGTCCGGGCTGCGCGTTTACCCAGGAACATAGCTATCATCAATAACAGCCATGATGCTGAGCAAGACTGGCCATCAGTTATAGCCGGGTTTTCTGCGTTACCGCCACAATGCTGGTTACGGTTGCGCGCCATAACAGGGTCAACCCCATCTCAGTATCTGCAAAAAACAAAAGATTTTTTAATAAGCAGCACTCGCAACCGCCCGTTACTGATTGATCTCGACGTCAGCTTGCAGAGCATCGCAGAACTGGAAGCCCTTCGAGAAAAAGTGCTGGGCCTGGGATTACCCGGATGGGGGTACTATGCCAATAAACAGGTGCTGGCAGCTATGTCTGAGCAACGTCCTCCCTTGCTTGAGAACATAACCATTGGCGCTTCATGTCACAATCAGCAGGAGTACCAGTTGGCAGTCGACAAAGGCATGGACTTCGTGATCGCCTCACCGGTAGCCAGCAGCACCAGTCACCCGGAGAACCCGGGCATGGGTTGGCGTGCATTTGCGGCAATTGCCAAGACTGGCATGATGCCATGCTTCGCTATGGGCGGGCTCTCTCAGCAGGATTATCATCTGGCGCGGCAGTCTGCTGCCTATGGTATTGCCGGTATCAGCTTATATCGCTAAACCTTCATTCGCTTTTTTATCGAACTCTTGTCGGCGATCGTTTTTCACCGTGCTCTATTCACAGACCTCAGGCAATACCCGGGGCGCCGTTTAACTTCGGTAAGAGGCGTTAATGCGGACATATTCTTCTGACAGGTCTGAGGTCCAGACACGCTCTTTTGCATCACCACGCCCCAGGTCAATGCTGATGGTAATTGCTTCCTGATTCATAACAGCCTGACCTTTCTCTTCGGAGTAATCCGCCGACAACTGGCCTCGTTCAACCAGGGGAACGGCATCCAGAGACACGGAAACGCTATCAACATCCAGAGCTGGCACGCCCGCGCGACCGACAGCGGCAAGAATCCGGCCCCAGTTCGGGTCTGATGCTGTCAGGGCGGTCTTGACCAAAGGCGACTCAGCAACCGCATAGGCTACCTGAAGGCATTCTTTTGATGTTTCACCACCGGAGACATCAATAGTAACGAACTTGCTGGCACCTTCAGCATCTTCAATGATCTGAATGGCGAGTGACTGCAGCACCTCATTCAGCGCTCCCCGAAACTGAGCTTTATCACTATCACTCAACTCAGTGAACGCAACACCAGCCCGGCCGGTCGCCGCCAACATACAACAATCATTGGTAGAGGTATCGCCATCCACAGTAATGCGATTGAATGACTGAGACACAGCATCACTCAGTAATGCCTGAAGCTGTGCATAATCCACGCTTAAGTCCGTGGCAACATAAGCCAGCATGGTCGCCATGTTCGGCTTGATCATGCCAGCGCCTTTGCTGATACCGGTGATAGTCACAGTCCGACCATTAAGCTGCAAGGTGCGCGTCAGACCTTTAGGGCGTGTATCCGTTGTCAGAATACCTTTCGCTGCCGACAGCCAGTTGTCTGGCTGCAACTGCTCCAATGCTCCGGGCAGGGCAGCGGTTATTCTACCGGCCGGTAAACGCTCCCCAATAACGCCAGTTGAAAAAGGCATCACTTCACTGGGATCACAGCCCGCCAGTTCGGCCAGCGACTGGCAGCAGGCTAGTGCATCTACGGCTCCCTGCTTACCTGTGCCGGCATTGGCATTACCAGTATTTATCAGCCAGTAGCGACATTTTCCCTGGTTGTCACTTAAATGCTGGCGAGCAATTTTTACTGGTGCAGCACAAAACGCATTAAGGGTGTAAACCCCAGCTACTGTGCTGCCTTCAGCAATTTCCACAACCACAACATCACGGCGATTCTGATAGCGCACCCCAGCTTCCACTGAAGACAGTCTGATACCTTCAACTGCGCTTAACACGCCAAAATCACCTGTTCCTGTTGCCATGATATTACTCTCCAATCCCTTTAAAGCCAGACTTGGCAAAGTCTGTGCGCCTTAATTACTGCCTGAGTTAGTTACAGTCTGGTCTGTTGATGTTATTTAATCTGGCCACAGCACTGTTTATACTTTTTCCCGGAACCACATGGACAAGGATCGTTGCGGCCGACCTTGCGGTCATTGCGAACGAAGGGAGCTTTATTCTCCCCACTGGCCGGTTGCTGCTGCCCTTGAGTGGAGGCATTGTCACCACTTTCGGGCATGGCAGAAGCCTCGTCGTGTTTATACTGGATTTTTTCACTCGCCCGCTCAGCTTCACGCGCTTTTTCTATCGCCTCGATCTCTTCTGGCGAACGAACTTTCACGTGACTGAGGAAGCGGATAACATCATGCTGAAGTCGTGACAGCAAATCCTGGAAAAGATTAAACGCTTCGCGCTTGTACTCCTGCTTGGGGTTCTTGCCAGCATAACCGCGCAGGAAAATCCCCTGACGTAACTGGTCCATCGCTGCCAGGTGCTCTTTCCAAAGTGTATCGAGAATTTGCAGCAGGATCTGCTTTTCCAATAGTGCCATCTTACTGCCAACCAGTTCTCGCTTCTGCTGATAAGCACCATCAAGATACTGTTTAATCTTTTCGCGCAGTGTTTCTTCGTAGAGCTTCTCGTCCTCTTCCAGCCACTGCCCAATCGGCGTTTCAATACCGAATTCCGCTTCCAGGGTTTTCTCCAGCCCTGGCACGTCCCATTGCTCAAAGATACTTTGTGGCGGGATATGTGCACTGATCAGATCATCGGCCACTTCTTCACGCATATTGCCAATCAGTTCACTGACATCATCGCTGGCCATCACCTCATTACGCTGCTGATAGATAATGGTTCGCTGGTCATTCGCGACATTATCGTATTCCAACAACTGTTTACGAATATCGAAGTTTCTGCCTTCCACCTTGCGCTGGGCTTTTTCAATGGACTTGCTCACCATGCCGTGTTCAATGGCTTCACCACGCTCCATGCCGAGTTTCTGCATGAAGCCTTTAACACGGTCAGAAGCAAAGATCCGCATCAGGTTGTCTTCCAGAGACAGGTAGAAACGAGAATAACCCGGATCACCCTGCCGACCGGAACGACCGCGCAGCTGGTTATCAATACGACGCGATTCGTGGCGTTCCGTACCGATAATATGCAGGCCGCCCGCTTCCAGTACCTGATCATGACGTTGCTGCCAGGCGGCTTTCAGCGTCTCAACCTCTGTATCGGTAACCTCGCCCTGCTCAGCCAGTTCGGCTTCCCAGTTACCGCCCAGGACAATATCCGTGCCACGACCGGCCATGTTTGTGGCAATGGTGACGGCACCAGGCCGGCCTGCCTGAGCGACAATTTGAGCTTCTTTTTCGTGGAATTTAGCATTCAGCACTTCATGGGCAATCTTTTCTTTACGCAAAAATGCTGAAAGTATCTCGGACGTTTCAATCGATGCCGTACCCACCAGGATAGGCGCACCTTTTTCGCTGAACTCTTTGATATCACGGACAATTGCCTCGAACTTTTCCTCCATGGAAAGGAAGACCAGGTCGTTCATGTCCCTGCGTTGCATTGGCTTGTTGGGCGGAATGACAACCACATCAAGGTCATAAATCTGTTTAAATTCAAATGCTTCCGTATCTGCTGTACCGGTCATACCGGAAAGGGTGGCGTAAAGCCGGAAGAAATTCTGGAAAGTCGTAGAAGCCATTGTCTGGCTTTCACTCTGGATCTGCAGGCCTTCTTTCGCTTCAATCGCCTGGTGCAAACCCTCCGACAGACGGCGGCCTTCCATGGTCCGGCCCGTGTGCTCGTCAATCAGCACCACTTTGCCATCTTTGACGATATACTCGACATCTTTATTAAACAGGTAGTGCGCTTTCAGGGCAGACTGAATGTGATGCAACAGTCCCAGATTGGATGCTGCATAGAGGCTGTCACCTTCCTTAAGTAGCTGCTGCTCCGACAGCAAACGCTCCAGGTATTCGTGACCCGCTTCCGTCAGCTCTACCTGTCTGGCCTTTTCATCAACAAAGAAATGGCCGGTTTCAACGCGCTCATCCCGCTCCAGCGGCATGCCTGATTTTTCAGCTGGTGTCTCACCCTTTTCCAGCTTGTCTACCAGGCCGTTGATTGCCATGTAGAGCTTTGAACTGTCTTGCGCTGCGCCAGAAATAATCAGTGGTGTTCTGGCTTCATCAATCAGAATGGAGTCAACTTCATCGACAATGGCAAAATTCAATTCACGCTGATACTTGTCTTCCATGCGGAAGGCCATGTTATCGCGCAGATAGTCAAAGCCGAACTCGTTGTTGGTACCGTAAGTAATATCGGCCTCGTAGGCCTGGCGCTTGTCTTGCGGCGCCTGTCCCGCGACAATGACACCGACCTTCAGGCCCAGAAACTCATACAGTGGACGCATCCAGTTGGCGTCACGACTGGCAAGGTAGTCATTAACCGTGACAATGTGCACACCTTTCCCGGTCAGGCCATTTAGGTAAGCAGGCAGGGTCGCTACCAGCGTTTTACCCTCACCTGTCTTCATTTCCGCTATATCACCACTATGCAACACCATGCCACCGATCATCTGCACATCGAAGTGACGCATGCCCATGACGCGTTTACTGGCTTCACGCACAACCGCGAAGGCTTCAGGCAGTATGCTATCGAGAGACTCTCCCTGCTCAAAGCGAGCACGAAAATCAGCCGTCTTTGCTCCTAACTCAGCATCGGAGAGTGACTCCAGCGAGTTCTCCTGGTCGTTGATTTTTTTGACAATACGGCGAAGTTTTTTAAGTTTCCGGGAATTACTGCTGCCGAAAATCTTGCTTAACATTGTGGCGCTCATACGGGTTCTCTTATTCGCATTTCTTGATTCATTTAAGGCGCATCCAACCAGATATGGGGACAATTTGGACAGATGCAAGGAAATTGAGCAAATCACAACCGGTGCCGGTTGTGGTGCCAATGAATCAACTTAGCGTGGTAGAGGAGTAAGCGGCAGGATCCATGGCCCGGCCATATTTGTAGAGAGCAACAGGTGAGCCTGCAGTCACCATACGAACCCGGTGCCTGAAGGACAGGTCTGCGGTATGAGTTAATAGCCTGTCTGGCAATCTATAGAACAGAACGGCTTGTTGGTCTGTTGCAGAGCGCTGGGTGGTAATCTCTACCAGAGAAGACAGGTTATCCGTCGGGCTGTCTCCCTCGTGAGTTCCTGATACCCGGCCTGCAATCTGCGCGGCCGGGCTGTCACTCCAGGCGACCTGAAAGCCAAAACAGCCAAAAGCAACGGGAGCACCAAGCAAACACAAGGACAGCAGCCCTCGCAACCATCCTTTGATGACGAAAGTGCTGCTGTTGCCGTCGCGTTTATTGACCAGGGTTAATTTCATTTACCAACATGCCAGTAATGATCGAGCGTGCTTCCAGATCAGGCTGCCAGTACAGGTTTGAGATAGGCAATTGGTACATTTGACTCAGAGTCAAAGCTGACCCGTTCCCAGGCGTCCGGCGTGTCATGAAGCTTGCGTAGGATAGCATTATTCAGTGCATGACCCGATTTATAACCTTTGAATTCACCCAGCAGACTGTGTCCGAGCAGATAAAGGTCGCCAATGGAGTCCAGAATTTTATGCTTAACGAATTCGTCTTCATAACGTAATCCGTCTTCATTCAGCACCTTGTAATCACCGACAGCAATCGCATTGTCCATGCTGGCACCTAATGCCAGGTTACGGTTCCGTAACTCTTCGAATTCATGCATGAACCCAAAAGTACGGGCGCGACTGACTTCTTTGACAAATGATGTACTGGAAAAATCGATAGTCGCCGACTTGGTGTAACGACGATAAACCGGGTGATCATACAGCAGTGTATAGCTGACCTTAAAGCCGTCAAAAGGCTCCAGACTGACCGTTTTGTCACCATCCTGAATGGAAATGGGTTTCAGAACGCGAATAAACTCTTTGGCAGCATCCTGCTCTTCAATACCTGCTGATTGTATGAGGAAAACAAACGGACCCGCGCTACCATCCATAATCGGCACTTCAGCCGAACTGATCTCAACATAGGCGTTATCAATACCAAGACCTGACAGTGCTGACATCAGGTGCTCAATGGTAGAAACCCGGACACCGTCCTTTATCAGCGCTGTCGACAGCGTGGTATCGCCCACAAGGTGTGCCTGAGCCGGAATTTCCGGTCGGCTGTCAATATCAGTACGAACAAATATGATCCCGGTATTGACCGGCGCCGGGCGCAATGTCAGATAGACTTTTTGTCCCGTATGCAGGCCAACGCCAGTGGCACGAATGATATTTTTAAGCGTACGCTGTTTTAACATGTCAGATGTTGAATCCACTGAGGTGATTTCGCTGAATCATAACAAAATTCCAGACAAACCGGTACCTTCCGGGGGCCAACCCAGGTACCGGTGTCTGGTTTTCAGGCGTTTAATCAGCCTGTCGGCGCAGGAAAGCCGGAATATCCAGATAATCCATGCCTTCTTCTGCTCCTACAGCCCGTGCCAGACTGCCGCTTTGTACAGTATGGCCGCTGCTGCCTGTTGTCATGCCTCTGGTGCGCGCTGCAGCTGCCGGGCGCTCTGCCGGAGCAGGACGGTTTGGCGTGCGGAAAGGCGCGCTCTCAGGCTTGGCCGACGACGTTGATGACTGGCTAGCCACCGCGCGAGGTTGCTCCATGGTTTGTGGCGGACGCTGCTCAGCTGAGATAACCTCACCCAGACCGGTTGCCACAACTGTGACACGGATCTCATCCGTCATTTCAGGATCAATCACCGTACCAACCACCACCGTGGCATCATCAGAAGCAAATTCTGCAATCGTATCACCCACTTCGGAGAACTCGCCCAGCGACAGATTCTCGCCTGCTGTGATGTTCACCAGAATACCGCGTGCACCATGCAGGTTTACGTCTTCCAGTAACGGGCTGCGAATAGCGGCTTCTGCGGCATCACGAGCGCGTGTCTCGCCAGTCGCGTCACCAGTACCCATCATGGCCATGCCCATTTCTGACATAACTGTACGAACATCCGCAAAGTCGACGTTAATCATACCGGGGCGAATAATCAGATCAGCAATGCCTTTTACTGCCCCAAGCAAGACATCGTTCGCCGCTTTAAATGCTTCCAGCAATGATGCCTGCTTACCCAGTACTGCCAGTAATTTCTCATTTGGGATAGTGATCAGTGAGTCGACATGCTGACTCAGTTCCTCAATACCCTGCTCAGCGATCAAAGAGCGTTTTTTACCTTCAAACGGAAACGGCTTGGTGACAACCGCAACAGTCAGAATACCCAGCTCTCGCGCCACTTCAGCAAAGATGGGGGCACCACCAGTACCTGTGCCTCCTCCCATGCCAGCGGTGATAAATACCATATCAGCACCCGACAGGATCTCTGCGATCTCATCCCGGTCTTCCAGTGCGGCCTGGCGACCCACTTCCGGATTCGCACCGGCCCCCAACCCCTTGGTGACCGCATTGCCAAGTTGCAGCAATGTTTTGGCGTGCACATCTTTCAACGCCTGTGCATCGGTATTAGCGCAGACAAAATCTACACCATCGACCTGATTGTTAATCATATGACGTACAGCATTGCCGCCGCCGCCGCCAACACCTACCACTTTTATTACTGCGCTTTGCGGAACACTATCTAATAGCTCAAACATATGGCCCCCTTACTGCTTCATGTAATTGTTACAAGGATTAAAAATTGTTCTTAAACCAGTTTTTTACGCGACTGACGACGCTGATTTTCGTTTCTTTCACTGAGACCGGGTCATGACTCCCATCACGATGCCGGTGCTGTTTCATTCCGTACATCAATAAACCTACACCCGTTGAATAGATCGGGTTGCGGACAATATCTGACAACCCTTTCACACTGGTAGGCATCCCCAGACGTACGGGCATATGGAAGATTTCCTCTGCCAATTCAATGACACCTTCCATCTTGCTGGTACCACCGGTCAGCACAATACCGGCAGCCATCAAGTTCTCGTAGCCACTGCGCTGCAGTTCTGCCTTGATCATCGTAAACAGTTCGTCGTAACGCGGCTCCACGACTTCTGCCAACGCCTGGCGCGACAACTCACGCGGCGGGCGATCTCCCACACCTGGAACTTTGATCATCTCGCCTTCATTGGCAAGCTGTGTCAGCGCGCAGGCATATTTAATTTTGATTTCATCGGCATTATCTGTTGGCGTTCGTAAAGCCATAGCGATATCGTTGGTCACCTGATCACCGGCAACCGGAATCACACCTGTGTGACGTATGGCCCCCTCTGTAAATACAGCTATATCAGTAGTACCACCACCTATATCCACCATACAGACGCCAAGTTCTTTCTCGTCGTCGGTCAGAACCGAATAGCTGGATGCCAACTGTTCGAGAATAATTTCCTCGGTATGCAAGCCGCAGCGTTTTATACATTTCTCAATGTTCTGTACTGCATTGATGGCACAAGTCACCAGGTGGACTTTGGCTTCCAGCCTGACTCCCGACATACCCAGCGGTTCTTTAACACCTTCCTGTGAATCAATAATGTATTCCTGCGGTAAAATGTGAAGCACACGCTGATCAGCAGGTATTGCTACCGCCTGGGCGGCATCAATGACCCGGTCAATATCGGCACGGCTGACTTCACGGTCTCGTATCGCAACAATGCCATGCGAATTCATACTGCGAATATGACTGCCTGCAATACCGGCATAGACAGAATGAATTCGGCAACCTGCCATCAACTCAGCTTCTTCCACCGCTCGCTGAATGGATTCAACCGTCGACTCAATATTAACGACGGTCCCTTTCTTCAGCCCCCGGGAACGGTGACTGCCGATACCGACGATATTCAGGTTACCGTCTTCCTTGACCTCGCCGACTATCGCCACCACTTTCGAGGTGCCGATATCCAGACCGACAATCATATTCGTGTTATCTGCAGCGCTCATATCTCACACCTGCTCAACGACTGGCGACAGATGCGTCGCCAGTCTCTTTATTACTAACTGAAAATCCATTGGCATATCTCAAATCAATAGCCTCTGCCTGGACCAGGCGTTCACTCAACCCCTGTTGGTACAATCGTGTAAAACGCGCCAGTCTCTGCTCAGCCTCTGTGCGGCCCAGCTTTATGACCAGCCCTTCATCAGTTGTCAGCGTCCAGCTTCCCCTGTCACTCAGGGCTAATTGACCAAGCGACTTGCCAATAGCACCCAGCATTTGCTGGAAGCTCATATACATTTCCTGCACCAGCTCTTCGCTACCTTCCGGCCCAGACATCATGGGCAGAGACTGCTCTTCTCCCCGCGCCGGTGCTTCAAAAATCTCGCCATCGATATTGATTAAGGCACTTGCCCCCCACCGTGCAACAGGCTGTTCTTCCTGCAAACTCAATTCGAGAATATCAGGCCAGACACGACGAACACTGGCTCTGGAAATCCATGGGTTCGACTGCAACTCATCCCTTAAGTCCTGCACATCTGCACCAAGAAAACCTGACTCAGTGTATGGAGCCAGCATTTCCCGGATTTCTGTCTCAGTGACTTTATCCAATGGAGACGCAAATCGTACTGTGCTGATTTCACGATTGATTGTTGGCCTTGGCATGTCAGGCAAATTCAAGCTTCGCCATTCCGGCAAGTTCAGTTGATCACCCATCATCGCTATGCGGTCAGCAATAATTCCACGATAATGATTAACTGCTATTGCCAGGCAACCAAGCAACGCAACAGCAACTATAAACACACGTCCACGCTTGCTTTTAGCGGTGGACTCTCTGCTTTCATTGTCAACATCAACACTGTTACCACCCACACGACCACCAGCTCTGATAGGACCAAAATCCACAGGGACATTTTCACTACTGCTGTAAGCACTGAATGTTGGTCGTTTTTTCGCTGACATCAGGCTAGTTTCTCCAGACTTGTATCCAGAATTTTTAACACCAGGTCGCCAAACTCAAGTCCCGCCACCTTGGCAGAAATGGGCACCAGGCTATGGCTTGTCATACCGGGCACTGTATTCAACTCCAGCAACCAGAACCGTCCACTGTCATCCTGCATAACGTCAATCCTGCCCCAGCCACTCGCACCAATTGTGGTAAACGCCTGGCGACAGATATGTTCCAGTTCAATCTGTTTGGCTTCGCTCAAAGGTGCCGGACACAGGTATTGCGTATCATCCGCGATGTACTTCGCGTCGTAGTCGTAGAATTGATGCGTAGTCTGTAATTGAATGGCAGGAAGCACCTGATCGCCAATAAACGGGACTGTAAACTCAGGACCGACTATGCGCTGCTCAGCCATGACATCAGCATCATATTCCGACGCCGTTGCAAAGGCATTTTCAAGCGCCACGGCATCATCAACTATCGACATACCAATACTTGATCCCTCCCTGGAGGGCTTAACAACAACGGATTCAAGTTCTGCTATCAATCGTTCGAAATCTGTATCTACCGTTAAGGCACTGAACCCGGGCGTTGGCAGACCATGTTGCTGCCAGATCAACTTGGTTTTGACCTTATCCATCGCCAATGCAGAAGCCAGCACTCCGCTTCCTGTATATGGGATTCCCATGTACTCAAGCAGCCCCTGCAGGACACCATCTTCACCGCCCCGACCATGTAAAACATTAAAGACACGGTCGATTTTTTCGGACTGAAGCCGATCGATGAGATCCTTACCGGCATCAATCGCAAATGCATCAACCCCCATACCAAGCAAGCCTTGCAGTACAGCTTCACCGCTTAACAGTGAAACCTCTCTTTCCGCTGAATCACCACCTAAAAGTACCGCCACACGGCCGTATTTTTCAGGAGCATCATGGAAAACTGCTTTCTTGACCTTCATGCCAAAAATCCTCGCTCTACAATCTGCCGAGCCAGAGCGCCAACACTGCCAGCTCCCTGTGTAATAACTATATCCCCGTCAGCAACCAGATCCTGAAGCACACTAACAACATCATCGTTTTCACGCACCAGTACCGGATCAACCTTGCCTCGCATGCGTATGCTTCTGCACAGACTCCGGGCATCTGCACCAGGGATAGGCGACTCTCCTGCGGCATACACTTCCAGCATCAGCAGCACATCCACATCAGAGAGCACCTGGACAAAGTCATCATAGAGATCTTTAGTGCGGGAATACCGGTGCGGCTGATAAATCATAACGACACGGGCATCAGGCCAACCCTGACGAAGTGCATTAATGGTTGCAGCCACTTCACTGGGATGGTGTCCATAGTCATCCAGCAGCAGAACCTTGCCGCCACCATTGACAGGAAACTCACCCTGAATATCAAACCTTCGTCCAACGCCTTCGAACTGTACCAGCGCATCGCCGATAGCTTGGTCAGAAATACCTTCATCGGTGGCGACAGCAATGGCCGCTGTTGCATTTAACGCGTTGTGTCGCCCCGGAATAGAGAGACTAATACTCAGATCAGGCAGCCCATCAGGTCGCTTAACAACGAACGATGTGTTCTGACGCTTTTGTTTCCAGTCCTTGATTTGATAGTCGGCATCCTCAGAAAAACCATAGGTAATAATCGGCCTGGAAATTCGAGGCATAATTTCACGAACAACAGGATCATCGATACAAAGTACAGCCAAACCATAAAAAGGCAGATTGTGCAGAAACTCTATGTAATAACGCTTCATCTTTTCGAAGTCGTTGTCATAAGAGCCCATATGATCCGCTTCAATATTTGTTACTACTGCAACCATTGGTTGAAGGTGCAGGAAGGAGACGTCACTTTCGTCAGCCTCACAAACCAGATAGCGACTCTCCCCTAAACCTGCATTGGCACCAGCACTATTCAGCCGCCCGCCAATCACAAACGTAGGCGCCAGGTCAGCTTCAGCAAAAATGGATGCAACCAGACTCGTAGTCGTTGTCTTTCCATGCGTGCCGGCAATTGCCACAGCGTGACGATATCGCATCAGTTCGGAGAGCATTTCTGCACGCGGAATAATAGGCAAACCCTTCTCTTTTGCTGCCAACATCTCAGGGTTATCAGTTTTCACAGCACTGCTATAGACAACCACATCGGCTTTTGCAACGTTGTCACTGGCATGACCAATAAACACCTCTGCGCCCATACCTACCAATCTTTCTGTGACCGGCGATGCTTTTATATCTGAACCACTGATTATGTATCCCTGGTTCAACAATACCTCAGCAATACCACACATGCCGGCACCACCAATGCCGATAAAATGTATGGCTTTAATGCGCCGCATTTCGGGCACCTGATAATAGTTGGATTGATCAGCGGCCATTACAATACTCCTCACATGCCTGTGCGACATTCTCAGCGGCATCCGGGAATGCAGCAGATCTGGCTGCTTCTGCCATACTGAGCCGCTTTCCAGCATCCTTCATTAACGTTTCCATCACCGATTGCAATACCTCGCTACTGAGCTCTGATTGCAATAGCATTTCAGCTGCACCGGCTTTCTGCAGTTGTTCAGCATTAACTCGCTGATGATCATCAGTTGCGTAGGGGTACGGGATTAATACCGATGGCAACCCAGCAACTGTTATCTCTGCCAGGGTGCCTGCGCCTGCCCGACAAATAACAATATCTGCCCAGGCGTACGCTGCCGGCATATCATCAATAAACTCGACAACCCTAACACTACCTTCCTCTACACCCGCCTCAGCCAATACTTCTTGAACGCTCTGTACTTTTCCCCGTCCTGCCTGGTGCCAGATAGTCATATTTTCAGCTGACACCCGACAAGCCATTTCAGCGACTGCCTGGTTGATGGCTGCGGCACCTTGACTTCCTCCGATCACCAGAACCTTTATAGGCAAAATAGTGGTATCGGTCGGTTCCTGGTTGGTAGATTGCAACTGGCGCTTAATACCACTGCGCACGGGATTACCTGTTTGTGTAACAGTCGCTTTCCCCTTGTTTTTGCCAGAGAATGTATCCGGGTATGTCGTCATGATTTGCTTAGCAAATGGTGCAAGCAAACGGTTTGTGGTACCAGCAACTGCATTTTGCTCATGTAACAGTAGCGGGCATCCAAGCAACCAGGCGGCAACCCCCCCCGGACCAGCCACATAACCGCCCATACCCAATACGCAGCAAGGTTTCACTTCCCGCACCACTGCAATGGCAGCCAGCAAAGAGCGAAACAACATGAACGGCGCCTTCAATAATGCCAGTTTCCCCTTACCGCGCAGACCGTTTACCGGCAACTGATGCACTTTGATAGACGTGTCGCCAAGCACACGGTTTTCCATTCCCGAGGGAGTACCGAGCCAATCAATCCGGAAACCTTTTTGCTGCAGTTTTTCAGCCACTGCCAACGCCGGAAAAATGTGCCCGCCAGTTCCTGCAGCCATGATGAGAACGCTTTTTTCCGTCATGCCACGTCCTCCTTCTCTGGAACCGGGTTGTTTAATTCATATTCAATGCGCAGCAACACACCCATCATGACGCTGCATATCAATAAACTGTTACCCCCGTAACTTAAAAATGGCAGCGTTAAGCCTTTGGTTGGCAGCAGTCCTGTGTTGACACCAAAATTGATAAAAACCTGAGTGGCAAAAACCATAGAAATGCCATATGCGACACAGCCATGAAACTGTAACCCTGCCCGCTCTGCGGTACGACCCAGCTGTAAACCTTTGGCAATCAGCACACTGAAGACCACCAGCACCAGAAGCACTCCGGCCAGCCCCAATTCTTCTGCGACAATTGAGAGAACAAAGTCAGTATGAGCTTCAGGCAGGAAATACAGTTTCTGCAAACTGTTACCCAGCCCCATACCTAACCATTCTCCCCGACCGAACGCGATGAGCGCCTGCGTCAATTGATACCCTTCACCATAAACATACTGCTCAGCCCAGGGGTTCAGGAATGATGTGAGACGTGTGATTACGTAAGGTTTCATGACTGCCAGACCAACCACCGCTGCAAAACAAACCATCACGATCAGCATGAAGCGGTGTAACCTGGCGCCAGCCAGAAAAAGCATGGTGAACACCGTCGTCATCAGAATGACCATTGCTCCGTGATCTGGCTCAAAGTGCAACAGCACAATACAGGCCGCCAGAATAACCATGGGTTTAATAAACCCGGCCCAACTGGCATGTAACTCATCCCTGCGCCTGTGCAGATAAGCTGATATATAGAGCACCATAAACAACTTACACATTTCAGATGGCTGCAGGCGATATACTTTCAAGTCAATCCATCTGGCGCTGCCATTTACAACCGTGCCCACACCTGGAATCAGCACTAGAACCAATAGCACTATGGCGAGAATGAGTAGCACAGCACTCGCCCGATACCAGAGAGCCATGTCCACATGCGCTGTCGCAAGCATGCAAAACACACCCAGACACATGAAAAACAACTGCCGTTTAAAGAAGTAGAGCGGATCGCCGTAAGTACTATTGGCAATTTCTGTAGAGGCCGATGTCATCATGACCAGACCGATACCCATCAGCACTATGGTGCAAACCAGCAGGATATTGGGGCGATGATTGATGCTCTGCTCTCTGTCCACCCGAACAGCACCATGGGCTTTTCTGGCAATAACTGTCATTGCAGGCCCTCCGTTGTTGCGACGAACACACGTCCACGGTGGGCAAAATCTTTAAACATGTCCTGACTCGCACATGCAGGAGAAAGCAGCACAGCATCTCCAGCAATGGCAAGTTCCCTGCATGTACTAATGGCCTCTTCCAGAGACTCGGCAAATTCAGTGACGACAGCATCTGCAATAGCATCTGCGATAAGCTGGCGATCACGACCTATAAGCACAACGCGACTGACATAATTTCTCAGCAATGGAACCAACGGCCCGAAATCTGCCTCTTTAGCCAGCCCACCTGCTATGAGATAAACATCACCCTGAATTTTTTCAGCCACACCGGCAATAGCCTGACACGTGGCACTTACATTGGTACCTTTAGAGTCATTATAGTAATCAACACCACGTAAAGATCGAACCCATTGACAACGGTGCGGCAGCCCCTGAAACTGTTTTAAAGTCTCCACGGCGTAAACCAAAGGAATACCAATTTGCATCGCAACAGCCAGCGCAACCATGGCATTGGCGACATTGTGCCGACCAACCAGTTTCATTTCATCCAGTGCAATTAAGCAGTCTTCACCTTTAACCAGCCACTCACGCTCTTCCAGGACTCTGATACCGAATTCATTACTCAGGGGAATATCAAATCCGATGCTGATCACCTCACCACCAAAAGTCCCAGGTGGCAGAGTGGACTCGTCATTACGATTCACAACAGCTGTTTTACAGCCATCAAAAATTCTCAGCTTGGCTTGCCTGTATTCATGCATGGACTCGTAGCGGTCCATATGGTCTTCACTGATATTCAGAATAGCGGCAATATCAGCATTTAAATGCTGTGTTGTTTCCAGCTGGAAAGAAGATAACTCCAGCAGATATATTTCACGCTCCTCACTACTCAGCATATCCAGTGCTGGCATACTGGCTCTTCCGTCCAGGTTGCCACCAACACCCATATTCAGGCCGGCATGTTGCGCCATTTCCGCAAGCAGCGTCACCACTGTGCTTTTACCATTGGAACCTGTTATGGCAACAAGTGGCTGTTTGCAATAATGACGAAAAATATCGATATCACCGGTAACAGGAATACCCGAATTAATTGCCTTTGCAATCTCCGGTGTTGCCAGACTGACACCCGGACTCACCACCAGTTCATCTGCAGAAAGTAAGGTCTCTTCCGAAAAGCCGCCCAGCTCAACATCTACAAATGGAAACTCGACTTCTAATGTGGCAAGACATGGTGGGCTAAACCGACTATCCACTACCCGGAAGGGAATGCCCTGAGCATGGAAAAAACGCGCACAGGAAAGCCCTGTCGATCCCAGACCGACAATGACTTTGTACTGCTGTCTTTCCTGCCTTGTTACCATGTAGATGCCTATACTTACTTTAAGGTCAACGTAATTTCAGTGTCGCCAAGCCAAACAGAACCAGCATGACCGTGATAATCCAGAACCGAACAATTACGCGTGGCTCAGGCCACCCTTTAAGTTCAAAGTGGTGGTGAATAGGTGCCATGCGAAAAATACGCTTCTTGGTCAACTTGTAGGAAGCAACCTGCAAAATCACTGACACGGTTTCCATCACAAAGATGCCACCCATAATGAAAAGAACAATTTCATGCCTGGCAATGACGGCTACGATTCCCAACGCAGCACCAAGTGCCAACGCTCCCACATCACCCATGAATACCTGGGCCGGATAGGTGTTGAACCAAAGGAAACCAAGCCCAGCCCCCACGATTGCCCCGCAGAAAATAACCAGCTCACCCGCTCCCGTTACAAACGGAATATTCAGGTAGGCAGAGAATTCAGCGTGGCCAACCAGGTACGCAATAATACCGAGTGCGCCACCGACCATCACGGTTGGCAGAATAGCCAGACCGTCCAGACCATCTGTCAGGTTGACGGCGTTACTGCTACCCACAATGACAAAATAGCTGACAACCACATACAGAATCCCGACATCGAGAGAGACATCTTTAAAGAAAGGGATAATGTAGGACGTCTGTACGGGGTCTGTTGCCGTCATGTACAAATAAACAGCTGCTGTCAGACCGATAGCAGATTGCCAGAAGTACTTCCAGCGAGCAGGAAGTCCGGTAGGATCCTTGCGGAACACTTTGCGGTAATCATCTACCCAGCCAACTGCTCCAAAAGACAGTGTCACGGCTAACGATACCCAGACATAAGGGTTGCGCAGATCAGCCCATAAGATTGTGCTTAAAGCGATACCAACCAGAATCAGGGCTCCGCCCATTGTTGGCGTGCCAGCTTTGGACAAATGACTTTCCGGGCCATCATCACGCACCACCTGACCAATCTGACGGATACTCAATCGACGTATCATCCAGGGACCAACCATCAGGGCGACAATCAACGCTGTCAACACACCCATGATGGTTCTGACAGTAATGTACTGAAACACGGTGAAACCGCTATAGAACTGTGCCAAATACTCGGATAACAAGACCAACATCAGCAGGCCCCCTCTGTTTTCAATGCAGTAACCACGGTATCCATCGCAGCACTACGAGAACCTTTAACCAATGCAACTTTATTTGTATCCAGGCTATTGATGGCAAAATCAATCAATGACTGGCGACTTTCAAACCATTGCCCGCCATGACCGAAAGAATCGATTGCTTGTTTACTAAGCAAACCTGTTGCCCACACCTCAGCAACACCAGCGGCTTTTGCGTATTCGCCCACACGGCGATGAGCCAGTTCTGCTTCACCCCCCATTTCCGCCATGTCACCCATGATAAGTATTGAGGTTTTTCCTTTTTCGTCGGCGCTACTCACCAGTACATCGATAGCTGCTCGAAATGAATTGGGGCTGGCGTTATAGCTGTCATCAATAAGAGTGCAGCCTCCACAGCCAGATACATCACTAAGCCGGCCTTTCACCGCCTTCATTCTAGACAGTGCAAGTTGTACTGAACGTGCTGTGGCGCCAGCAGACAATGCCAAGGAAGCAGCGGCAACTGCATTAGCGACATTATGAGAACCAGGCAGGGGCAATAAACACGATATTTCCAGACCTTCAGGGCCGCGCAGGACAAACCGGGACTCCCCTCCTGAGCACTCCAGTTGCGTTGCCAGGTAATCAACCGCCCCCGCTTTCGATTCATCTATTGAGAACAACACAACAGTTCTCTGTCCGGCTCTTGTCTTCCAGACTTCCACACTTGGGTCATCAGCATTGAGCACAACGACTTTTGTCGACTCAGCAGAATCGATAATTTCTCCTTTCGCTTCGACAACCCCGAGCAGGCTTCCGAACCCTTCCAGGTGTGTTTCTGATGCATTATTGATTAGTACAACCTCAGGGTCAGTCAACATTGCTGTCCAGGCAATTTCACCAGCGCTGTTGGCACCTAACTCAATCACGGCTCGCTCGTGATGCGCATCCATTGCCAACAGCGTTAACGGCGCACCAACCGTATTATTCAAATTTCCTTTCGTATAGTGAGTACTGAACTCTTCTGAAAGAATGCGCTGTGTCATTTCTTTCACAGACGTTTTACCCTGTGATCCAGTTAACGCAACAACGATTGCTCGCGATTGTTTGCGGTTCAGATAACCCAACCAGCCCAGTGCTTTCTCAGTATTGCCAACCTGCAACTGGGGCACATCAAGACCAGGTTGCAACTGGCTGACAATCAGGCCACATGCACCGCTTGATACAGCCTGCTCAGCGAACTGGTTGCCATCGAAGTTATCCCCCTGCAAGGCAACAAACAAATCACCTGCTGAAAGTGAACGGGAGTCTGTGCTGACTTTATTGAACACCACATCCCTGCCATGTAAATGTGCTGGCATAACTGATTGCAATTCAGAAAGTTTCAACTCAGAGATCATTGGCAACCTCCCTGCGGCGAATAGCCAATCGCGCCTGTGCAGCATCACTAAAGACACTGCGTTTACCAGCTACATCCTGATATGTCTCATGCCCTTTCCCTGCAATCAGGACAACATCCCCCGATTTTGCCTGTTGAATGGCATGATCAATTGCGAGAGATCTGTCACGCTGAACCACGACAGATTTGTCAGAAGAAAAGCCTCGCATAATTTGCGTAATGATCTGATCCGGGTCTTCCATCCTCGGATTATCATCAGTGACCACAATCTGGGTCGCATACCGTTCAGCAACCTCAGCCATCATGGGACGCTTGCCATTGTCACGATCACCACCACAGCCAAACACACACCAGACCTGGCCGCGTGCATGTTGACGAACAGCCTGTAACGCACACTCCAGGCCTGCTGGTGTATGTGCATAATCAACAACAGCAGCAACGCCATCACACGTACCAACAAGCTCCATCCGACCTGTTACTGGCAACAGCGATTCTATCTGCGTGGCAACTTCTGCCAGAGAAAACTTTTCCCCCAGACTCATCACCGTTGCCAGGCTGGTCAGAACATTACTGAAATTAAATGCACCCAGCAGTTTACCTTTCAGCTCAGTCTCTCCCCAGGGCGTTACCACAGTTGCCTGGTAACCACTGGTATCAAAACTCAGACTGCTGGCATATATGTCTGCCCGCTGGCTGGCCATGCTGTAAGTCAAACTGTTGGCCGTTCGAGGTAATGCGTCGAGCATCATCACTGCATACTGATCGTCGGCATTTACAATTCCCGTCTTAAGCTCTGTTTGCTCAAACAACCGGCGCTTGCATGCAGCATAAGCCTCCATACTGCCGTGATAGTCGATATGGTCGCGGGTCAGGTTGGTGAATACAGCAATATCAGTTTTTGTTCCTGCAGTTCGGTATTGATGCAACCCTTGCGATGAAACTTCCATTGCAACATAACCGGCACCTGCACCAGAAAGTTCTGACAGACAGGCCTGTAACGCAATCGCATCAGGAGTCGTATAGCCAGTATCAGATAATGCAGGGTAAATACCTGCTCCCATCGTTCCTACTACACCGCATTGCTTGCCCAGTCCGGACAAAATCTGAGCCACGAACTGAGTGCAGCTGGTTTTGCCATTAGTACCCGTGATCCCGATAACAGACATTTTTTCTGAGGGGCAACCATAATAACGCGAAGCCATCACCCCGATCTTTGTTCTTAAATCATCGACTACCAGAACCGGAATACCACTGCTATCACGGTAATGAGTTTCCCAATCACCACCTGCCTGCACGATAACCGCTGCAGCGCCTGAAGAAATGGCTGCTGGCACATAATCCCTGGCGTCATGATGGCGGCCAAACAATGCCAGATACAGATTACCTTCACGAACCTGACGGCTATCCTGGACGATGCCTGTGATCTCAATATCCGGGCACCCCATATCCACCAGGGCCTGATTGAGGGATGGCTCCAGCAAGGTGCTAAGTTCTGTCATTCTTAATGTCGAGCACACTGTTGTCACGCTCACCTCGCTGTTAGTGTCATGACATTCTCAGGGGAAACCCGATCAGGTGTAACATCCATTAACCTCATGGCACCTGCCGCTATACGAGCAAACACCGGTGCAGCTACCTGGCCACCGTACTGTTCTCTTCCCTGGGGTTCATTTATTACAATGACAACGACAATTTCCGGATCATCTGCCGGTATAAAACCTGCAAACATTGAATTATGGAGGCGGGAGTCATAACCATTTGCACCGACCACCCTGGCTGTACCGGTTTTCCCGGCAATGCTGTAAAAAGGTACGGCTGCGCTATCACCACCACCTTGCTCTGGATCAACCACAGCTTTTAACATGCCGGTAACCTGAGCAACCACATCTTCATCAATGACTCGTTGCGGAGCAGCTGCACCATCCATTTCATTGCCATTTTTGAGAAAGGTAACAGGCACTTTTAAACCATCATTAGCAATAACCGAATATGCCTGAGCAAGCTGCAAGGCAGATGTAGACATACCGTAACCGAACGAGAGTGTTGCCACCTCTATGTCATGCCAGACCCTGTGATTTGGCATGACACCTGCCCTTTCCCCAGGAAAACCACTAGCCGGATTTTCACCAAACCCCACACGCAGCAGCACATCCCGCAACGCTTCATGCCCAAGATCAAGCGCAATTTTTGCTGAGGCGACATTACTGGAGTTCACCAGCATCTCTTCCAGGGAAATTTCGCCAAAGTCCTGTCCTCGGTCGGAAACCCAGTCACGACCAACCCGCATTCTTCCCGGAGAAGTATTGATCATTGTGCCGGGCGTGTACCGACCAGACTCTATGGCGGCGATCGCAGTGAAGGTTTTAAGCGTTGAACCGGGTTCAAATAAATCAGTGATGGCACGGTTACGTAGCGCACCAAAATCAGAGATGTTGCTACGATTATGAGGGTTGAATGAAGGCTGGTTGACCATTGCCAGAACTTCGCCCGTTCCAGCTTTGAGAACAACAGCAGACGCAGAGCGAGCCTGCCTGTATATATAGGCTTCTTTCAATTCTCGGTATGCCAGATTCTGTAACTGGAAGTCGAGACTCAACGCGAGCGAATTGCCTGGCTGTGCACTTTCCAGGGTGTCCAGTTCCCTGACAATTTTTCCGCGACGATCTTTTACAACCTGCTTGCTGCCGGGGATGCCTTTCAGCCACTCATCATAAGCAAGCTCCAGGCCTTCCTGGCCAATATCATCGATATTACTAAAACCAAGCGCATGCGCAGTGACTTCTGCCTGAGGATAATAACGCTGGTATTCCTGGCGGGCATATACGCCATCGATATCGAGACCCAGAACTGCATCTGCATCCGCAGGTGGCATTCTGCGCTCGACATACATGAATTCCCGACCAGCGTTACTTTGCACACTTGAAATCAGACTTTCTGCATCAAGCGATAATGCGTCCGCCAGTCGGGTAATCTCTGCTGGCTTATCAGCAATTTGTCGGGGATTAACCCAGATTGATTTTACTGGTGTACTGATTGCCAGGGGCTCGCCATTGCGATCGGTAATCATACCGCGATGAGCAACCAGAGGCTCTGTTCTGACTGTTCTGGCATCCCCCTGGCCCTGAAGAAAATCCCTCTCCAGCAGAATCAGCGAGGCAAGTTTCCACAACACAGCAACAACAGCCAGAAGCAGGCAGACCCGCACCAGCGTCAAACGCCAAATACCAATAATTTCTTCTGATTTATCCTGGCTCATGGTTGCACCACCACAACGTTGGACCAGTCAGGAACTTTCATATCCAGTTCTTCACTGGCTTTTCGTTCGATTCTGTCATCAACACCGAAAGTGCTTTGCTCAATGAGCAGTTGCCCCCACTTCACTTCCATGTCGTTTTTCAACTCCAGTTCCTGCTGGAGCTCTTGAAAGGCCAGGCGACTTTCAAAACTAACTAATACGATCGCTGTTGCGCTCACCATCACAGCCATCAGCATAACGAATAATGTCAGATTCTGACGGGCGCCCAGCAGCAACCAGCGCAGCACGGTAGCGCGCTCAGTTCGCTGCTTGTTATGTGGTGTTGTGCCTGCCATCTTTTGCCCATCCTGGAGCGATTATTCTTACTCATTGCGTATTGCTGTTTTCAGCAATCCGTTTACTTGCCAGACCCTGGCTTACTTTTTTTCTGCCACCCTCATAACTGCACTTCTTGCCCTTGGGTTAACAGTGGTTTCTTCTCGTTCAGGCATAATCGCTTTGCCAATCTTTTTAAGCGATACCTGACGCTCTTCATCCATAATAGGAACACCTCTCGGTATTGGTTCACCCTGGCTATGACGACGAATGAACTGCTTAACTATTCGATCCTCCAGTGAATGAAAACTGATCACCACCAGCCGACCGCCTGGACGCAACCAACTGATAACCTGTTCCAGCAATTCAGTGACATCTGACAGCTCGTTGTTAACGTGGATCCTTATAGCCTGAAACGCTCGTGTCGCCGGATGCTTATGCCGTTCCCAGGCCGGGTTGGCCTCTTTCACTATTTCCGCCAACTGCAAGGTGCGTGTTATGCGTTGCTCTGCCCTGGCTTTCACAATGGCTTTAGCAATTCGCCGGGAAAAGCGCTCCTCACCAAAGTGATAAAGCACATCTGCAATTTCGGATTCAGCTGCATTCATGATCCACTCTGAAGCTGACACCCCATCCTGGGGGTTCATCCGCATGTCCAGCGGCCCATCCTGGGTAAAACTGAAACCACGCTCTGCTTCATCCAGTTGCGGCGATGAAACTCCCAGATCAAGCAGCACGCCATCAAGTTTGCCTAACCAGTCTCTTGATCGCAGTTCATCACCGATCCCGGCAAACGAACATTGCTTAACCGAAAAACGGGCATCACTGGCTGCAAGTTCACGAGCTGACTCAATTGCCCTCGGATCTTTATCAATACCCAGTAACTGCCCGTTTTCTGACAACCTGCTAAGGATTTCTCGTGAGTGCCCGCCCCGGCCATACGTGCCATCGATATAAATGCCGCTGCTATCTGATACCAGCTGATCAACAGCAGGTTTCAACAAAACAGTTTCATGTTTCTGCAATGCAGTCATTTCGCACCGGCTCCGGCTTTTGGCACTGCGTTTATAACGAAAGGTTCATAAGTTCGGCAGGCAGTTCAACGGTTTCTGCATCACTGTCAAACCAATCGTCAGCATTCTTAACCCAGGTTTCCTCGTTCCATATTTCAAACTTCATACCCTGTCCAACCAGCGCAACATGTTTTTCCAGGTTTGCCCTGCCGCGCAAAATCTGCGGCAACAGCACCCGGCCACTGGCATCCATTTCCAAATCGTGCGCATGACCTATCAACATACGCTGTACGCGTCGACTGGCCGCATCAAAACTGGATAGCGCCTCAACTTTTTGCTGGATAACTTCCCACTCATCGATAGGGTAAAGGAGCAGGCACTGGCCAGAGAAATCCACTGTCGCCACAAGGTGTCCAGCGTATTTGTCAGTCAACATATCGCGATAGCGCGCAGGCAAAGCCATACGCCCTTTTGCATCGATATTGATTGTGTTGACGCCTCTGAACACTGATCCCACTCCGGATTGTTAATAGCAACAGGCTTACTTCATCGCCCGCTCTGCCATTTTGCAACACTATTACCCACTAAACTCCACATTTCGACACTATATGCACAGAAATAGATCAACGCAAGTACTATTTGCACTTTTTGAGACGCCGAAGCTTATGAAATTTCAGGGAAAAATCGGAATCCTTGAGATCCCAACTTAAGAAGAAGAGGAAACAAAAACAGTTTCATAAACCTAGATCAGCAACTTAAAGTAAATTGTGATGTTAGGCTGAATTTTGAGAGGAATACGAAAGAAAAAAAGCACTCTGAACGAGTCTGAAAAAAATCGAGCTGGCCGATAAGCCGGGTTCTGTCTGGGACAGTCATTCATCTGGGATTGATATCACTATCAACCTCAAGCAGCCTACCCGGACCCAGTGCGAGCCACACCGAAGGGTCCCTATTTGGCCTTGCTCCAAGCGGGGTTTACCATGCCACGAACTGTTACCAGTCGCGCGGTGCGCTCTTACCGCACCCTTTCACCCTTACCGGCGCTATGCGCTTAGGCGGTCTACTCTCTGCTGCACTTTCCGTGGGCTTTCACCCCCCAGGCGTTACCTGGCGCTTTGCTCTTTGGAGCCCGGACTTTCCTCCACCTGGTGCCGAATTCACGCAAAACTGCGCAAAACCAGCAACCGGGCAGCGACTGCCTGGCCAGCTCGCAGCAAGATTATGAGAGTTCGCCTGGAAACACAAGCTTTTTCAGCGAAAACAACAACGTCAGCCATTTATTCAGCGCCACCCTGCATCCTTAACGCTATTTGATAGAGCTGATTCTTCTTCAACCCTGATATCTTGGCCGCCACAGCCGCTGCCTGACTGACTGGCATACAACCCACAAGCACGGTCAACATATGCCGGACCTCATCTGATATTTCGTCACCAGTATCAGCAGGTGCCATCCCCGCAACCACTAGCACAAACTCTCCACGCTGTTGGTTACTGTCTGCTTTCATCCACTCTGCGATACTTTCAGCAGTAGCACATCTCACCGTTTCCCAGCGCTTGGTCAACTCCCGGCAAACGGTCATTTCACGATCACCACCAAAAACCTCAACCAAATCCTCAACGCATGCCATGACACGGTGCGGCGCTTCATAAAAAATCATGGTTGCCGTTTCACCGGCCAGCGACTTTAAAGCCTTTTTACGATTACCTGGCTTGGCAGGAAGAAATCCCTCAAAACGGAAATTGTGACTAGGCAATCCTGCAACACTCAATGCAGCTATCGCTGCACAAGCACCTGGCACCGGATGAACGGGCAACCCCAGGCGATGACAAGCCGCCACCAGCACATACCCGGGGTCTGAAATCAGCGGCGTTCCTGCATCCGATATCAGTGCAATAGAATCGCCCGCCTGCATACGAGACAGCAGGTACTGAATCTTGCCCTCTGACGTAAACTCATGGCAGGAGACCGTCTCTGCCCTGATCTGGTAGTGTTGCAACAATCTGGCGCTGTGCCTCGTGTCTTCAGCAGCAATTACGGTTGCACTGCTCAAAACATCCAGGGCACGACGACTGATATCAGCCAGGTTTCCCAGCGGCGTTGCCACCACATAAAGACCGGGAGACAGGCTCACATTTTCTTCCGGCAACGGTGCATGTGTCGTTTGCATGCCATCACCTCCAAACGGTTGCTCTCCTGCGTCACTGCCACTCATTACACCACCTCAACACCAAAGGCGCATGTTACCCAGCCTTAAAGAGAGTAGGCAAGAACTTACCGCATTACCAGGCATACCAACAGTCGCACTCCCCTGTTCTGCCTGCTATGATTTCTATATACGATTGATCAAAGGTAATGTCATGCAATGCAACAATCGCAAGAGAGCGGTTTACGGGTCACTCTTGCTGTCTACATGCCTGCTAATTGGCTGCGCGTCATCCCCCCAGGCCCCACTTGATCAACAACCTGCCACCAAGCCACAACCGGACTCGTATGAGTCACGGATCAACTCGCAACTGCAGCAGGCCATGACAGCATCGACAGAAGATGCCATTGTTTTGCGAACCCAGGCAAGTCGCCTGGCTTTGGAAAACGGCGACACGGATACTGCTGCAGCGATTCTTGACGACATACCAACTGATCAGATTGAAAATAACCTGCTGGCTAATGTGCTGCTCGCAAAAGCTGAAATTGCGCTCATGCAAAATGACAACCAGCGAGCTCTTGTTTCTCTTACTGATCCGGTTTTTCAAAACCTGCCCACAGAGTTTTCCGATTTACGAAGACAAGCAGGGCAGACAATCGCACGGATTTACCTGGCACAGCAGCAACCCCTGGCGGCAGCAAAAGCGATTACCTCAACACCACTGGCAACAACCACCAATGCCGCTCAGCGCCGGGCCAACCAGATATGGGAAATCCTGTCCTCTGCGCCGGACGGCGCTCTGAACGCGGAAGCTGACATTATTGACAGCTATGAACTGCGGGGCTGGCTGGAGCTTACAAACATCGTTAATCGCTATCAAAACAATATCGATGAACAGGTAGAAGCCGTCGAACGCTGGCAAGCGCTATGGAATGCTCACCCGGCTGCAAGCCAGTTGCCTTCAGCTATTGCTTATGTGGTTAACCTGCAACAACAACGCCCCCAGAAAGTCGCCCTGTTACTGCCGATGGAGAATGTCGTCGGCCAGGCTATCAGCGATGGTTTCATGCTGGCGTATTATCATGCGGCAGGCCAGTCGCAACCTTTACCAGCTGTAGAAATTTTTGACACATCACAAACGCGTGAGATCAGCCCACTATACCAGCAGGCTGTCAGCACTGGTGCAGACCTGATTATTGGCCCACTGGATAAAGAGCTGGTCAGACAATTGCAGAGCATGAACTCTTTGCCAACGCCCACTCTGGCATTGAACTATCTCGATGATGGTGACGTCATCCCGAGAGACCTTTACCAATACGGCCTTGCACCTGAAGATGAAATCGCACAACTTACATCGCTGGCCAGGCAAGCAGGGCACAGTCAGGCAGCTGTTCTGGCCAGAGATGGAGCAAATTATACGAGAATACGCGACAGCTTTACCCAGCAATGGCAATCGCTGGGCGGAAAAGCGCTGTCCAGCGCGACTTTTCGCGACGCCAGCAGTTATTCGGATACCATCCGTCAGCTTATGCATATAGAACGCAGCGAAGCGCGTGCGGACGCCTTGTTGTCGACACTACCTCGCGACAGCATGATATCCATTCCAAGACGACGCCAGGATATCGACTTACTGTTTTTGCAAGCAACACCAGCAGAAGGCAAACAGTTGTTACCAACCTTCGCGTTTCATTATGCCGGCGATGTTCCCATATATGCTTTACCCTCTATTTATGATGGTAACGCTACACCAGGTGCCAATCGGGACCTGAACGACACAGTATTCGTAGACGCCCCCTGGCTGTTACGGGACTCAGACGAATTAAAACCGGATGCCCAGAGCATGTGGCCTGACGAGGGCAACAGCACCATCATGCGGTTACGCGCCATGGGCATAGACAGCTTTCGTTTGCTTGACCGGCTGGCACAACTGGATAATTTTCCGGGTGTTAGTCTGCAAGGCGCTACCGGGACATTACGCATGGACGAATCTGGCAGGATTTCCAGGCAATTACTGCCCGCTTTATTTGCAGAAGGTCAGCCAGTATTGATCAGTGAAACAAACACCGAACAGTGAAGCACCCGATTCCACCGACATCCAGACGCGCTGCTGGCACTGAATTTGAAAGCCTGGCAATTGACTATTTATGCCGCAACGGCCTGACGCTGATAACACGCAATTACCATTGCCGCTACGGTGAGATCGACCTCATCATGAATGACAAGAAAACGCTGGTTTTCGTGGAAGTTCGCTTTCGTAGCGATGCCGGGTTTGTCTCACCCCAGGAAAGTATAACTCCTGTCAAAATGAAGCGAATTGTCCGGACCGCCAGGCATTACCTTCACCGTTACAAGCTTACCGAAAAAGTCAGTAGCCGCATTGATTTCATTGGTATAGACGGCGGGTGTCAACCCGAAAGGATTAACTGGGTCCGTAATGCCATATCAGCATAATCGCCAGTACGCGCTTAACTGAAGTAGAATATTAGTCATCCTCATTCGTTAATCAGTATGGAACCGTATGAATCAATCCAGTTATTTTGCTGACAAGTTGGCACAACGCAAGGACATACTGGACCGCTCAATGCATGCCGTGCAGGATCAGTTAATTGACGCTGCACACCTGATAGGAGACAGCCTGTTGCAAGGTGGAAAAGTAGCGACACTGGGCCTGGCCGGCTCGACGTCAATTGCCCAATACCTGGCAGCATTACTGATGACCCGGTTTGACCGGGAAAGACCTGGTCTGCCCGCCATTTCCCTCAACGCTGACTCAGTAACTTACAGCGCAGCAGTATCGGAGTTTTCACAGCGCAACACCTGGTCTGCCCTGATCAGAACCCTGGTGCAGCCACCGGACATTCTTGTGCTATATAGTGCTAATGACGAAACACCTAGCTGCCGTGAAGCAATTGAAACGGCAACTGATCGGGGTATTCCTGTGGTATTGTTTAACAGTGCCCTAAGTACATCACTCGGAAGCTTGCTATGTGAAAACAGCATAGAGATCCAGGTCATTGGCAGTGTCAGCCATGAAATCCAGGAAATGCATTTGGCTACAACTCACACATTATGTGATTTAATTGATATACAAATTTTTGGAGATGCATCGTGATTCGCAAATTTCTCACTTTCTTTAGCCTCTCTCTGGCACTGACCAGTTGCTCAACCATATTGACCCAGACCACCGGGGATGAAGGTTTACGTGAAGACCCTTATATACGCACAGCCGGGACCGTTGTTGAAGATCAGTCCATCGAAACCAAGGTCAGGGTCAACATGCAATCACAACAGCCGGCGTTCAGGGATGCCAGCTTTAATGTCACCAGCCACAACGGCATCGTGCTGCTGGTTGGCCAGGTTCAATCAGAGGCCCTGAAACAGCAAGCTGCCGAGATTGCTGCTGCTGCCAGCGTGCACATTCGCCGTGTTCATAACGAGCTGGAAATCGCAGGCAGCCGCAGCCTGCTTTCCAGGAGCAATGACACCTGGCTGGCAACAAAAGTGCGAACGCAACTGGCTGCCAATGATGATATTAACTCCAACAGAATGCAGGTCATCGCCAACAATGGCGCTATATTTCTGATGGGGATAGTGAATCGAAGTGAGGGTGAGCGAGCGGTACAGCTGACCCGGAACGTGGGCGGTGTTGCCAGAGTTGTCAGCGTATTCGAATACCTGTAACGCCAATACAGACACAAGGTAAACGCTGACTGAGTATTCATTACCGGCCTGACTAAAACCTTCAGGCCGGTAACGGATAGAAATCTATTTTACCACTCTTAAAGAGGGGCGCTTGGCAGGCGCAGGAGCAGGTTTATCAGCCCCTGGTTTGCCAGGTTTCTCAACCGAATCAGAGTCATCACTGCCACCATCCGGAGGCGGCGTCGGCATTTCAGTTTCAAATACCATACCCTGCCCGTTCTCCCGGGCGTAGATACCCATGACAGCCTGAACAGGCACATACACGGGAGTGGGGATGCCAGCAAAACGACCGCTGAACTCCACTGCCTCCTGGCCCATTTGCAAACCATGCACAGCTGAGGGAGAAATATTGAGAATAATCTGCCCGTCTTTCACGTATTCCTGAGGCACAGAAACCTGGTCAGCATACGCATTTACGACAATATAAGGCGTGCATTCATTATCCAGAATCCACTCGTATAAGGCGCTTAGCAGATAGGGACGACTTGAAGTCATACTCATCCTGCCACCCTTACACCATTTCCTTTTCCTGCTCAGAAAGACTACTGCGAATTGAGTCCCGGCTGAACAGACGAGCTCGATACTGCAGCAATGGCTGAAGCGCTTTCTGGTTACCCAACTCAATCCCCAATGATTGCAGACGCCACAGGATAGGAGCAACGCAACAATCCACAATGGTGAACTCATCGCTCATAAAGAAGGGCTTCTCCGCGAAAATTGGCGCAATTGACGTCAGGCTTTCGCGAAGCTCTTTGCGAATTTTGTCCTGCTGGGCAGCACTGCCTTCACCTGCCACTAATTTATCAACCAGAACACACCAGTCACGCTGTATGCGATACATCCATAAACGGCTCTGCGCACGCGCGACCGGATAAACCGGAAACAGCGGTGGATGCGGGAAACGCTCATCAAGATACTCCATCATGATGTTGGCTTCATACAGCACCAGATCCCGGTCAACCAGGGTAGGCAAACTACCGTAAGGGTTGAGTGACAGCAGATCTTCGGGCGGGTTCTCCGGATCTACGCTAATCGTGTCAACAGTCACACCTTTTTCCGCAAGCACAATGCGGACACGATGACTGTATTGACTATTGCCATCCGAATAAAACGTCATGGAAGAGCGTTTTGATACCACACCCATATAATCTGTCCTCAATCAATCCCTTACAGTGGTTAACGTCGATTAGTGAATACGACGCCAGTAGTCTCGGTTCAGCAACAGTACCAAAACAAACAGGATAGCGATGAAGCCCAGTACGTACACACCGATAGACTGGCGCTTCAGACGCACAGGCTCACCAATGTAGTACAGGAAATTCACCAGATCCGCTACAACCGTATCAAACTCTTCCGGAGACAGGTCACCAGTACCGGCAACGTGCTCAAGATGACATTCGTCAGGTGAAGCAGCTTCTTCTGCGTTTGTACAAATCACATCACCTTGCAATCCGTGCATCACATTCGGCATACCCACGTTAGGGAATACCGAGTTATTCACACCCCAGGGGCGGCTTTCATCCACGTAGAAAGAACGCAGATAAGTATACAACCACTCTGGACTACGGATACGACCAATCAACGTCAAATCTGGCGGCACTTTACCGAACCAGTTATTGCCGTCCTCGGGCTGCATGGCATTGCTCATCAGGTCACCCGTAGCGTGATCGCCAATCAGCAGGTTATCCATGACCAGGTCCAGCGGGATGTTCAGGTCATTGGCAGTACGCTCATAACGGGCGTACTGCAATGCGTGACAACCATGACAATAGTTCATGTAAGTCGAAAAGCCGCGCTGCAGTGACGCTTCGTCACGCAGATCCGTTTCCACTTCATCCAGATGCACATTATGTGATTCAGCACCAACCGCTTTAAGCGGCAGCAGAATCAGTGCAGCCAGCAGAGCCAGGGTTATCAGTAACTGCTTGCCGGTGATCCAGCGACCAGTCACACGCTCAGGCTCAGGGAACGTATCTTCCTTCTTGGTGTACCAAGGCATCATGAAGAAGTAGAGGAAGTACAGCACTGTACAGAATTGCGCAAGTGCAGTGCGTCCCGCACTGGTGCCTACGGTACCCAGGTACCCCAGGATCAGGAATGATGCTGTGAAGATCAGCAGAGCAATACGACTGTACCAGCCTTTGTAGCGAATGGATTTAACCGGGCTGCGGTCAAGCCATGGCAACACAAACAGGATGGCAATCGCACCAAACATCACGATCATACCCCAGAACTTCGCATCGATACCGAACAAAGGCACAGTGACCGCACGCAGCATTGAATAAAATGGCGTGAAGTACCAGACCGGCGGAACGTGTTCCGGCGTCACCAGCGGGTTCGCTTCCTGGAAGTTTGGTGGCTCAAGGAAGTAGCCGCCCATCTCAGGCGCAAAGAACAGGATGCCGCAGAATACGAAGAAGAAGACACAGATGCCGACCAGGTCGTGAACTGTGTAGTAAGGGTGGAAAGGAATACCGTCTTTCGGGATACCGTTCTCATCCTTGTTCTTCTTGATCTCAATACCATCAGGGTTGTTAGAACCCACTTCGTGCAGTGCCAGCAAGTGAAGAACAACCAAAGCAATCAAGACGATTGGCAATGCCACCACGTGCAAGGCAAAGAAGCGGTTCAGCGTCGCGCCTGAAATCAGGAAGTCACCACGTACCCAAACCAGCAGGTCTTCACCAATAACCGGAATGGCACCAACCAGTGATACGATTACGTTCGCACCCCAGTAGGACATCTGTCCCCAGGGCAGTACGTAACCCATGAAGCCTTCCATCATCAGGATCAGGTAAATGGCCATACCAAATACCCAGATCAGTTCACGCGGCTTCTTGTACGAACCGTACATCAGACCCCGGAACATATGCAGGTAGACAACAATAAAGAATGCGGACGCACCCGTTGAGTGGATATAACGGATAAGCCACCCAAACTCGACATCGCGCATGATGTATTCAACAGACGCAAATGCACCTTCAGCACTATTCGTGTAGTGCATGGTCAGGACAATACCTGAAACCAGCTGGATAACCAGCACTACCAGGGACAACACGCCAAAGAAATACCAGAAGTTGAAATTCTTGGGTGCGTAGTACTTGCTCATGTGTTTTTCCCACGCTGTCACGATCGGTAAACGATCATTTGTCCAGTCGCGGAGGCCGACGAGTGATGACACGATCCAGCCTTGTTTCTTTGTATCGCTCATTATGCACTTCCCTCGTCTTCACCAATCACCAGAATATTCTCGGATTCATAGTAATGCGGAGGCACTTCCATATTTCGAGAAGCAGGCGAGTTGTTATAAACACGGCCAGCCATGTCGAACTTGGACCCGTGACACGGGCAGAAGAAACCACCTTTCCAGTTAGCCTCAAACGGCTCTGGCCGGATCTCCAGACGAGGTGTCGGAGAACAAAAGAGGTGAGGACACAGACCGATCAGAACCAGCACATCCGGTTCACGTGATCGGTAAGCGTTCTGCGCATATTCCGGTTGTTCCGGCTGCGTGGAATCCGGATCTTGCAACTGATCCGTAATAGTAGGAAGTGCATCGAGCGCTTCCTGGCTACGCTTGACTACGAAAATGGGTCTGCCGCGCCAGGCTGGAATGGGTCCCAAAATGCTGCCCTCTTCAAGGCGACTTACGTCCACCCTGACTGGAGCACCTGCCGCACGTGCCTTTGCGCTTGGGTTCCAGGAACCGACGAAAGGTACTACCGCACCCACCACACCGGCTGCCCCTACGACCGAGGTCGACCCCAACAAAAACCGCCTGCGGCCAGAATCAGTACCGTCTTCACTCACCGTGTAATCTCCTGAGCTTTGTCGTCTGTCTTAAAGAATTGCGCCCGCCTTCAGAACAGGATGATCTGATGCGGGGAAATCTGCTTGTGCTGCTAGGGTGCGCTAAGATGGCCTCCAAAAACGAAGACAGTCACATCCTGCCCCGTTATGTAGAGGTGAGCTGCTCCAATCATTATTTTGATTTAAGAACAGCAATAGAAAGGCGCAAACCGGCAAGCGGGCGGAATGGTAGTTAATTTAGCGAGATTTTTCAAGCACTGATATCCCACCAAAACACTTAACCCACTGAAATAAATAAGAATTTATTTTTTCAAAAAGACATAAAAAAAGCGCCGCCTGACAAATCAGGGGCGCTTTTTTCAGAATCCAGCCAAAATAGCTGTTTTCCAAACAGGAAGTAACCTCAATAAACGAGGTCGCTCCCCAAAAATTAACGCTTGGAGAACTGAGGACGCTTACGTGCTTTACGCAAACCGATCTTCTTACGCTCAACTGCACGCGCATCACGCGTTACAAAACCAGCTTTACGCAGCGGTGAACGGAATTCCTCATCATAGGCAATCAGCGCCCGCGTCAGACCATGACGAATTGCGCCCGCCTGGCCAAAGCTGCCACCACCGTTAACGGTCACTTTGATATCAAACTGATCGCTCAGTTCCAGCAATTCCAGCGGCTGTTTTACAATCATTTGCGCCACTTCACGGCCAAAGAATGTATCCAGCGTACGATTGTTAACAGTAATTGCGCCCGTTCCTTTCTGGATGAACACACGAGCGGTGGCAGTTTTACGTCTGCCAGTGCCATAGTATTGAGTTGTTGACATAGGGATTCCGAGGACCTCGTTAAATTCTTACAGTTGCAGCGCCTGTGGCTGCTGCGCCGCGTGTGGATGCTCAGTACCGGCATACACTTTAAGCTTTTTAAACATGGCTCGACCCAGTGGCGTACGAGGCAGCATACCTTTAACAGCAAGCTTGAGTACGCGCTCTGGAGAGCGATCGATCAGCTTTTCAAAGCTGAAAGATTTCAGGCCACCCGGGTGACCGGAATGACGATGATACATCTTGTCAGATGCTTTATTGCCGGTCACGCGAACTTTTTCAGCGTTCACTACCACGACGAAGTCGCCGGTATCCACGTGAGGCGTGTATTCTGGCTTGTGTTTTCCACGCAGGCGAGTTGCGATTTCCGTCGCCAGTCGACCCAGCGTCTTATCTTCCGCATCTATCAACAGCCAGTTGTGTTCAACATTCTGTGGCTTTGCACTAAAAGTTTTCATTTTAAACGTCACCGAACGAGCATTATCTTCAGGGAGCGCGAAGTTTACAGAAGCGCCCCAAGAACATCAAGTATTTTTATGGACAATATTACTGATTGCAGCAACCACCAGTATCGTGATTCCGCTATGGTCTGTGCTCCAACGCCAGATAGTCTCTGGACTGCATCTCCAGCAAACGACTCTGGGTGCGCTCAAATACAAACGCCAGGTCGTCACCTATATATAAGGCACGCAGTTCGACCTCTGCCGACAGCAATAACTTTACGTGGCGATCATACAGCTCATCGACCAAACTCACAAATCTTCTTGCCTTATCATCGTTGGCTGCTGCCAGCTGCGGAACCCCGGACAGCAGCAAAGTATGGTACTCGCGCGCCAGCTCAATATAGTCAAATGCACTGCGTGTACCACCGCAAAGCACTTCAAAATCAAACCAGACCACTCCGTCGGATTCCATTCTGGCAGGCACCTGACGCCCCAGCACCTCGATCTCAACATCTCGGCGGCAACGCAACTGATCCGTGGCCAGGTTTTCAAAAGCTCCCTGCAAAGCAGCCTCCGAGTCATCACCCAGGGGCGAGAAATACAATGGCGCCTGCTCCAGCGTGCGAAGCCGGTAATCAACCCCGCCGTCCAGCTCAAAAACCCGGGTATGCGTCTTTACCAGCTCAATAGCCGGCAAAAACCGTTGTCGCTGCAATCCGTTTTCGTAGAGTTTATCCGGGTGGATATTTGACGTCGCCACAAGAACAACGCCTCGCTCAAACAAACGCCCCAGCAACCCCGCAAGAATCATGGCATCACCGATATCCGACACAAAGAATTCATCAAAGCAAAGCACTCGCGCCTGATCAGCAATAGCATCCGCCACACGCTCCAGTGGATCCTTGCTACCTTTGTGCGCTTTCAATCCGGCGTGAACCTGCTGCATAAAGCGATGAAAGTGGGTGCGCTGCTTGTGTTCGAATGGCAGGCTGTCATAGAACAGGTCCATAACATAAGTTTTACCTCTGCCAACTCCGCCATAAAAATAACATCCTTGCGGCGACGCTGACTCAACCGGCCCTGACAGCCACGATGGCAGCGCGGCCCTGACTCGCCCCAGCCAGCCTGGGGAGGAAGGCGCCTGATTCAGCTGCACATAAAGCGAGTCAAGATAAGCAATCGCTGCCGCCTGCGCTTTATCTTTCTGAATGCGACCGCTGGCCAGGTCATTCTCATAACGCTGCCGGGGTCGAAGAGCCAAAGTATCCTGCAACATCCCAGAGTTCCTGTGTTTCAAGTGCCGCGCATTTTATGCCACTCAGCCCCGCTATACCAGATCAGCCACAGATAATTCCGACCTTCTTTTTCGCGTCTCTACATGCTCCCCACTTCATGATAGAATCGCGAATCGCTAATACAGAAACACCATTGGCGGTTAATCACAAAGCACTCATTAATAAAAGCAGAAGGTACTTCTATGATTTGGTTGACAGGTATCACGTGCTTGGCGGTCGGACTGGCTGCAGGCTTGCTATTGGCGCGAATTATCAAGGGCGACAATCCGGCACGAGTCAACGAGCTTGAGAACAGACTGCAAGATCTACAACGCGATCAGGCAGTGTATCGGGATCAGGTAAGTGAGCATTTCAACACAACTGCAGAACTGGTTCACCAGATGACCGAAAGCTACCGTGATGTCTACCAGCATCTCGCCAGCGGTGCTCAGAATCTGTGCACAGAAGATGTCGCGAGCAAACTACTTCCTGCCGGTGAGCAAAAGATGTTTGCCTCGGATGAAGACAGCTCTAATGTTGATGCAACAAACACCAAGGCCAAGGGCAGCGATAGCATAGAGCAGCCTAAAGACTATGCTCCGAAAAAGTCCTCTGGTCCTGGCGCACTTTCCGAAGAGTTCGGTCTTGAGAAAGAAAAGCACGAAGACCAGAACCAGGATGACAGTGCAAACGAGAAACAGAACAGCAGCGAAAGTGAAAGCGACAACAACAGCGATGCTGACAGCGACAAGGAAAGCGACAGCAATTCCGACGCCAGCACCACTGACAAAAAGCAGTAGCTCTCAACTGCCAATCGACAAGTAATTTACTGCATACCGCTCAGCAGGAAGCTGGGCGGTTTTTCAGTCTATGGGAATGATAAATGGCCGACTACAACCTGACTCATCTTAAGCAACTCGAAGCGGAAAGCATACATATCATCCGGGAGGTCGCGGCTCAGTTCGACAACCCTGTCATGCTTTATTCAATTGGTAAAGACTCTTCGGTCATGCTCCACCTGGCAATGAAGGCATTTTATCCAGGCCGTCCGCCGTTCCCCTTAATGCACGTCGATACCACCTGGAAATTCAAGGAAATGATCCAGTTTCGTGATGACCAGATGGAAAAGCTGGGCCTCGACCTGATCGTTCACAAAAATCAGGAAGGTATCGATGCCGGGATCGGGCCATTCACTCATGGCAGCGAAAAGCATACCGACATCATGAAGACCCAGGCGCTGCGCCAGGCCTTGAACATGCATAAGTTCGACGCGGCATTTGGCGGGGGACGACGCGACGAAGAGAAATCCCGGGCCAAGGAACGGGTGTTCTCATTCCGCGACAAGAACCATTCCTGGGACCCCAAGAACCAGCGCCCCGAACTGTGGAACATCTATAACGGCAAGATTAACAAAGGTGAGAGTATCCGGGTCTTCCCGCTTTCCAACTGGACTGAGCTGGATATATGGCAGTACATCTACCTGAACGATATCGATATCGTGCCACTGTACTTTGCCAAGGAGCGTCCGGTCGTCAACATGGATGGCGTTGACATCATGGTTGATGACGATCGCATGCCGATTACCCCGGAAACCAAAGTAGAGAACAAAATGGTGCGTTTCCGCACCCTGGGCTGTTACCCATTAACCGGCGCCGTCGAGTCCAAAGCCACCACATTGCCTGAAATTATTCAGGAAATGTTGCTGACGACCAGTTCGGAGCGCCAGGGCCGCCTCATTGACTCAGACCAGGCCGGTTCAATGGAAGAAAAGAAACGCAAAGGATATTTTTAATCATGTCACACCAATCAGAATTGATCAGCACAGATATCACGGCCTACCTGGCCCAGCACGAGCGCAAGGAACTGCTGCGATTCCTGACCTGTGGCAGTGTGGATGACGGCAAAAGCACGTTAATCGGGCGCCTGCTTCACGACTCCAAAATGATCTACGAAGATCAATTGGCTGCCATTCAGAAAGACAGCCAGAAAGTCGGTACCACAGGCGACAAGATTGACCTGGCCTTGCTGGTGGACGGTCTGCAAGCTGAGCGTGAGCAAGGCATCACGATTGACGTGGCCTACCGCTATTTCTCAACCTCCAAACGCAAGTTCATCATTGCCGACACCCCCGGGCATGAGCAATACACACGCAACATGGCAACCGGGGCATCAACTTGTGATCTGGCCGTCATACTGATTGATGCCCGGCACGGTGTGCAGGTACAGACAAGACGCCATAGCTTCATCACTTCATTGCTTGGCATCCGCCACATCGTTGTTGCTGTCAACAAGATGGACCTGGTTGATTACAGCGAAGAGCGGTTCGAAGAGATCAAAAAAGACTACCTGGAGTTCAGGAAAAACCTGCCTGACGCCGAATTTCACTTTATTCCAATGTCGGCACTAGACGGCGACAACGTCGTAAACAACAGCACTAACATGGAGTGGTACGACGGCCCTACCCTGATGTGGCTGCTGGAAAATGTGGAGCTGGCAGAAGACAAAAACTACCAGGATTTCCGCCTGCCGGTTCAGTACGTTAACCGCCCCAACCTGAACTTCCGTGGCTTCTGCGGCACTATCGCCTCAGGGGTTGTACGCAAGGGCGACGAAATCATCGTCCTGCCTTCTCGCAAGAAAAGCCGGGTCAAGTCCATTGTGACTTATGAAGAAGAGCTGGAACTGGCTTTCTCTGATATGGCGATAACGTTAACCCTGGAAGATGAGATTGATGTCAGCCGTGGCGACATGATCGTTCATCGCGACAACCAGCCTGCCGTAACCGATGAGTTTGAGGCAACTGTTGTCTGGATGATAGAAGAGCCCCTGCTACCCGGCAAATTGTATGACTTTAAACTGGCTGGCAAGACGGTCAGCGGACGCATCAATGCCATCAAGCACCAGATTGATGTCAATACGCTGGCTGAGAACCCTTCACCGTCTCTGGAACTGAACGAGATTGGTGTTTGTGAAATCAGTGTCGACCAACCCGTCTGCGTTGACGCCTATACCAAAAATCGTAATACCGGCTCCTTTATCGTCATTGATCGTCTCAGCAACGTCACTGTTGGCGGCGGCATGATTTCCTCTGATGCGACCACCAAGAAACGTCGCAACCGCAGCAGCACAACACACGTGACACGTGAAGAGCGGGCCGCACGTTATGGCCAGAAGCCAGCCACAGTGATGTTCATCGGTGTATCCGGGTCGGGCAAATCAACACTGGCACACGGGCTTGAGCGCCGACTGTTTGACCTGGGGCGGGTAAGCACTGTGCTGGATGGCAAGGCGATGCGCCTGGGCATCAGCAAAGACTTGCCACATGATGCCGAAGGCCGTGCCGAGAACTTGCGCCGCAGTGCACACGTGGCACGCTTCATCAATGACTCGGGCCTGATTTGCTGCGCAGCTTTTGTGGCACCAAACCCGGATTCGCGTGAGCATGCGATCAGTGTGATCGGCAAGGACAACTGCCACATCATCTATCTGAACCCACCAATCGAGGTGTGTCAGCAACGTGACCCCAGTGGTATTTATGCGGCAGCTGAAGCAACGGGTTCAGCCGATATACCGGGCATCTCTTTCCCTTACGCACCGCCAGAAAATGTCGCACTGGAGCTGGATACTGATGCCTTGTCGGTTGAAGACTGTCTGGACAAAGTGGTTGAACTGATGCAAGAGACCGGCATCCTCAACGCTCGCTAACACTGGCGCAGACCAACCTCAAGTCACATTACCCCAAAGCCCATCTGACAGCATACCAAGATGTCAGGCGGGCTTTGTCGATTCAGGGGGCCAGCAAGCCTGTTAGCAGGTCCCCGGCGTTAAACCGGGTTATCAATATCGACAAACTCATGCACCAGGTCATATTCAGCAGCCAGCCACTCGCCTAACGCTTTAGCACCATAGCGCTCAGTCGCATGGTGGCCCGCTGCATAGTAATGAATACCCAGTTCCCGTGCAGTATGAAAGGTGGGTTCTGACACCTCACCGGAAATATAGGCATCTGCGCCAATGTCCACGGCACGATGAATATATGACTGTGCCCCACCGGTGCACCAGGCAATACGCTTAATGGTCTTATTCGCCGACGGGGCAATGTGCAATGCCTGACGTCCCAGCTTCTCATGCAGGCGACTTGCCAGTTGTTCGCCAGAGATCGCTTCGTCCAGGTCTGCAAACAACCCCATGACCTGGTTATTCTGTTTCATCAACTCCCCGCTGACCGGCAAGTCGAGCACCCGCGCCAACTGAACGTTATTGCCAAACTCAGCATGCGCATCCAGCGGCAAGTGGTAGGCCAGCAGATTGATATCATGCTCCAGCAGTAATTTCAGTCGCTGTTTCTTCATGCCAGCCACTGCTGCAGGTTCGCCTTTCCAGAAATACCCATGATGAACCAGTACCGTATCAGCCTGGCGTTCAATAGCCGCTTCGATCAGTGCCTGGCTGGCGGTAACCCCGCTGATAATGCGACGAACCGTACCGGCCCCCTCCACTTGCAGCCCATTCGGACAATAATCATTAAACTGGTCTACGCGCAACATGCGACTTAATTGTTTGACGAGATCATCTCGTAATACTGTCATCATTTATTTCCTGTGTGTTACCTTCACATTAATGCAAATAATTCGCATAATGCGTCAACTATGAAAAACCTTTTGCAGATTACAGGCTGGCCAGTACTGAGTGGTGTGCTCATCGCACTGGTCATGTTCCAATACCAGCAGATCAGCCAGCTATCTTCTGAGGTCAGCCAGCTTGCGACCGCGATAGAGCGGCAGCCTCAGGCAATGACAACAAACACCAATACTGCCAGCTCCTATGCTTCTGCCATCGCCATGGCAGCTCCTTCGGTCGTCAGCATTCATTCGACCATTCGTGAGCAGATACAGCTGCCTCCTACCGAAGAGTTGCCCTCTGCCTTGCGGGAACTGTTACAGGATATTCCCTCTGAGCGTCTTTGGGACAGCCTTGGGTCTGGCGTTGCCGTGACCAACGAAGGCCACATCCTGACAGCACTGCATGTTATCGAAGGCGCAGAAGAGATTGAAGTCCATTTCAATGATGGCAACCAGGGGACTGTCACAGGTCGAGCAGAATTAGTCGGCTCTGATGCAGCAACAGATCTGGCACTGCTGAAAGTAGACGGAGACACTTTCCCCCCCGCGATTCCCGTAGGTACCTCAGACCATATTAAGGTTGGTGATACCGTATTGACGATCGGCTACCCGCGCCGGGATCTGATGAACCAGAAATCCGTTTCCCGCGGCATTGTCAGCGCACTCGGCATTCCCCGTGATGGTTTACCCGTGGTTGAATATATCCAGACTGATGCTGCCATGAATTATGGTAATTCTGGGGGCGCACTGATCAATGCCGAGGGCAAACTGATCGGCATCAACTCCTTCATCTACTCGGAATCAGGTGGCTCCGATGGTATCGGTTTTGCCGTTCCGGTTAACAAGGCCATGATCGTGGCAGAACAGTTAATCGAACACGGCCAGGTGACGCCGGGCTATCTTGGTGTAATAACAGGCGAACTTTTAACAGAAGAGAGCAGCCAGACCTTCTTTGGCACCCCGGATATTCATGGGTTATTGGTTGAACAGGTCACTGAAGGCAGCCCGGCGGCCAATGCCGGCATCCAGGCTGGCGACGTGATGGTCCAGATTGATGGCCGGACGATTGATAGTGTCATCGGCGCCATCGAGCAGATTAACCGCAAACTGCCCGGTCAGACTGTCGTTCTCCAATTGTATCGAAATGGCCGTTACATGGATCAGACAGTCACACTGGGCAGCGGGACTGCCCAATACCGAACACAGTTCAACGCCGGGCAGAGCAGCAGCTCAATCCTGCGTAATAACGATTAGCACCCTGGTTAAGGCGCGCGCTGCAACTGACCAGGAGACTAACAACACCTGCCTAAAGTTTTTCCCGGCCCGGTATTCGCCAGGCGGCAGATAATGCGTGCGCCTGCAGGCGTTCATTGGTCGCCAGCGTCTCAGCGACCGGCGCCAACGCCGCCGCACCTTCCGGAGAGCATTGAATGATGGAGCTGCGCTTCTGGAAATCATAAACACCCAGCGGCGAAAAGAAGCGTGCCGTTCCGGAGGTTGGCAGGACATGGCAAGGTCCCGCGCAATAATCACCCAGGGCTTCCGGGGTATGACGCCCCAGAAAAATCGCACCGGCATGCTTTACGCCCGGTAGCCATTGCTGGGGGTCAGCCACTGAGAGTTCCAGGTGCTCAGGCGCTATCTGATTACAAACATCCAGGGCCTGCTGGTCATTTTCAACCAGTATCAATGCGCCGCGGTCGCGAAGCGATGTTGCAATGATGTTCCGACGCTCCATCTTTGGTAACAACCGAGCAATACTGGCAGCAACCTGATCGAGAAACGCTGCATTCGGACTGATCAGAATAGATTGCGCCTGCTCATCATGTTCAGCCTGAGAGAACAGATCCATTGCGATCCAATCGGGATCGGTATGCCCATCACAAACCACCGTTAACTCGGATGGGCCGGCTACCATATCGATACCGACCTCACCGAAAACCTGTTTTTTCGCAGCCGTGACGAAAACGTTGCCCGGGCCGACAATTTTGTCGACACGCGGCACTGTCTCAGTACCAAACGCCAGCGCTCCCACAGCCTGTGCTCCACCCAGGGTATAAACCTGGTCAACACCGGCCACAGCGGCAGCAGCAAATATCAGTTGCCCCTCGCCACCGTCATCTCCCTGGTAGGGAGTTGGCACCACCATAATGACTTGCTCGACTCCAGCGACTTTGGCAGGAATCGCGTTCATTAACACGGAAGAAGGATAGTTAGCCTTGCCACCGGGTACATAAATCCCCACCCTCTCCAGTGCCACAACATGCTGACCGTAGACAGATCCGTCCTCTTCCTCATATTGCCAGGATGGTTGCTTCTGGTGTTCGTGATAGCGTCGTATCCGTTCAGCCGCCAGGTGTAAAGCGTGTGACAGATCCTCCGGCAATGCTGCCAGTGCCGCCTGTAACTGCGCCTGGGTCACCGTTAACTGTGCCATCGAAGACACATCATTACGCCGATCAAACTTTTGTGTGTAGGCAACAACGGCTGAATCACCATTCTGGCGGACATCAGCCAGAATTGAGGCCACTGTTTCACTCAGCGACTGTTCTTCAATCATACGACGATTCAGCAAATCAGCCAGTTCACTATCGAAACCGGCCTCGGTGGTCGACATGCGTCTTATCTTGAATTCGTTAGTCATCTTGAACGACCTTAATCACTCCGCCTGGCTACCAGCGACGGCAGCTTTGATTTGCTCTGTCAACGCTGTGACTGCCGCATGCTTGGTTTTCATGGAGGCTTTATTGACGATTAACCGGGAACTGATATCAGCAATCAGCTCCAGTGGTTCCATGCCATTTGCACGCAGGGTATTACCACTGTCGACAATGTCCACAATCCAGTCAGCCAACCCCATCGATGGCGCCAGTTCAAGCGCACCATTAAGTTTGATAATTTCCGTCTGGATACCCTGCTCAGCAAAATAACGCCGGGCAATATTGACGAATTTACTCGCCACCTTGACTCGTCCTGCCGGTGCCTCTGCACCTTTTGGCGCCGCCGTCATTAAGCGGCAGCGGGAAATCCCCAGATCCAGCGGCTCATAGAAAGCGCCTTCACCGTATTCCATTAACAGGTCTTTACCGACCACACCCAGATCAGCGCTGCCAAACTCAACATAAGTTGGCACGTCCGATCCGCGAACAATCATGATACGCAAATCAGGCCGATTGGTATCAAAGATCAGTTTACGGCTTGTCGTATGGTCTTCGGCCAGTTTAATACCGGCCTGCTCCAGTAGCGGCAACGTTTCCTGCAGGATACGCCCCTTAGTCAGGGCAAGAACCAGAGGTGTTGTCTGGGCCATGCTTTACTCCCTTATGGCAAGCGCCTGATTTTGGCACCAAGCAATCGCATTTTTTCTTCAATACACTCATAACCACGGTCGATATGATAAATCCGATCGACGACAGTTTCATTATCCGCCACCAGCCCGGCAATCACGAGACTGGCAGAAGCACGCAAATCTGTTGCCATGACCGGCGCTCCTTTTAACTGCTCTACGCCGGTAATGGTGACAGTATTACCCTGGACTTTCATCGAAGCCCCCATACGGTTCATTTCATGTACGTGCATAAAACGGTTTTCAAATACGGTTTCAGTCACAATGCCCACGCCTTCAGCGATGGCATTCAGCGCCATGAATTGTGCCTGCATATCCGTTGGAAAGGCTGGATAAGGGGCTGTTCGTAAAGACACCGCTTTGGGTCGCTTGCCCTGCATGTCCAGCTCAATCCAATCCTTACCTGTGCGAATAACGGCGCCGGCTTCTTCAAGCTTGAGCAATACTGCTTCCAGCGTATCCGGGCAGGTATCCTTGATGCGAATACTGCCCCGGGTGGCAGCTGCAGCAATCAGGTAGGTACCGGTCTCAATTCGGTCAGGCATGACGGAATAAGTACAACCGTGCAGCCGCTCTTTACCGTTGATAATCAGTGTATCGGTACCCTGCCCTTTGATATCAGCGCCCATCGCAATCAGGCAATTCGCCAGATCGACAATTTCAGGCTCTTTGGCAGCATTCTCAATAATGGTCTGACCATCCGCCAGCGTGGCAGCCATTAATATATTTTCTGTACCAGTGACGGTGCACATATCCATAAAAATATGCGCGCCTTTAAGTCGACCCGGGACACTGGCTTTGATATAACCGTCTTCAACAACGATATCAGCACCCATTTTTTCCAGGGCGCTAATATGCAAATTGACCGGTCTGCTGCCTATCGCACAACCTCCGGGCAAGGCCACTTCGGCACGACCGAAATGCGCCAGCAACGGGCCAAGTACCAGAATGGAAGCACGCATGGTTTTGACCAAGGCATACGGGGCACTACAGTCTGTGACTGAGCCGCTTTTGACCTCGACATTCAGCTCGGCATCCACTACCGGCTCAATGCCCATACTACCGAGCAGCTCCAACATGGTAGTGACGTCGTACAGGTGGGGGACATTTCTCACCTGTACCGCGTCATCCGTCAGTAATGTTGCCGCCAAAATAGGCAAAGCAGAGTTTTTGGCACCCGCTGCGCGAATTTCACCACTCAGGCGGACTCCACCCTGAATCGCTAATTTATCCATGAATTTTCCTGTCTGCTGGTTATCCGCCTGCGAATTGCGGACGATGGCGGGTCTGAAGCAAGAAGCTGCTCATTAATGCTGAGCAGCTTCCTCCGGGGTATGCAGTTGCATAGAGACGGCATGGACAGCGCCGGACTGGATATGCGGATTCAGGTGTTGATAAACCAGTTGCTGACGTTTGACAGCATTGAGTCCGGCAAACACATCACCAATGACAGTCACCAGGAATTTACCGCCACCACCTTCTACACTCACCTGGCAGTCTGATAAGACCCCACTCAGTTCGTCATTTAATTGCTGTGCATCCACACTCATCTATTTTCCTCTAACCTGTGTTTTCTGATCTTCAGCCTTCTGCTGATCAGAAGGCTGACCAAACTGGGCTCTTGCTTACTGCCACGCCTCAATAACCTGGTCGATATCGTTATTGTGTCGTGCCATCAGGGCTGCAAACTGGGTGTAATACTGACGGCGCAGGTTAATGCCTCCGACATACAGATTACGGAGCTTCCACTCACCCGCATCATTTTTAAACAGCGCGTAACGCAGCTCGATTTGAGAGCCACTGGCATTGACCTGCATACGTACCGTTGTCGGCGCATCAGGATCCTCAGGAGCCTCTTCTGACGGCAGATAGGTCAGTTCCTGGCCACCGTACTCAACCAATGCTGAACCATAAAAGCGGGTCAGCGTCTCGCGCAGCTTGTCACCAAACGCTTCAAGCTGTTCATCTGTCGCCATTTGTGAGTACCGGGCCATGACGCCCCGCGCCACTTCCCGGAAATCCACGAACTTCGTCACTTCTTCTTCAATGCCTTCATAATACCTTTCCGGCTCAGAATCGAAGTAAGGCCGCAAGTCCCTGACCCGCTGCAGTAAATCCGTAACTGACTGCTCGGCGGCCTCCACAGCAGACGGGCCATTACCACTTTGGGCATGAGCGGTTGCACTGAGCAACAACCCGGCCAGTACCGCTAAAAAAAACTGATAAAACTGCTTTGTCATAATTGCCTCCGACGACAGCTACATTGAGTTGCTGACAACTCCTGTTCAGGAGCGTCAGTGTACCTTAATTACCCATTTCAATAAATTACTACTTGCAAAGGCTCATGTACCTTCGCTCTAATGGGCGCTCAAAAATGAGTCAAGTTGTAACACTGATACTATATGTTGTTTGATATTGTCATTATCTGCCTGGGCTTCGTCGGCCTGATCTGGGGTGCCGACAAATTTGTCTATGGCGCATCAGCATTTGCCCGTAACGTGGGTATTCCACCACTGGTGATCGGCCTGACCATTGTCGCCTTCGGCACGTCTGCGCCGGAGATATTCTCCTCGGCAGCCTCTGCGCTGGAAGATGAACCCGAACTCGCTATCGGCAATGCTATCGGCTCAAATATCTTTAACATCGGCGTGGCACTGGCAGTCGCACTAATTATCAAACCGCTGACACCACCACCCTCGCTACTCCATAAAGAGCTGCCTGCCCTGATGCTGGTCAGCGTAACTTGCGCAGTGCTGCTGCTTGACTATCAACTGGCAGCCATGGACGCGCTGATCCTGATTGTGCTGATAACGTTTTTTGTCTACCGCTTATTCCGTAGCCGCAAACACAGCACGCTGCCCAGTGAAGATGAAGAAGAAATACCCGTTAATGTCAGCACCCCCAAAGCAGCATTCTGGCTGTTATTCGGCTTGTTGCTACTGATTGTCAGCGCTGAATACCTGGTTGAGTCCGCCATATCAGTCGCTGATTTTCTTGGCGTATCCTCAGGCATCATTGGCCTGACACTGGTGGCACTGGGCACCAGTCTTCCCGAACTGGCGGCAACAGTCACCTGTGCACTTCGCGGTCATCACGCACTGGCCATTGGCAACATTATTGGCTCAAATATAATGAACATCCTGGTTGTCCTGCCCTTTCCCGGACTCCTTGCGCCGGGCCCCTTCAATCCGCAGCTGTTGCAGCGAGACATTTCTGCAATGATGGTACTGACTGTACTTCTGGTAATCTTCTGCTATCCGGCAATCAGGCAGCAAAAACCCATCGGGCGTATGGCCGGCATCTTGTTTCTGCTGATTTATTTCGCCTGGTTCGGCATAATGTACGGTCAGGTTTAACGCATCCCGGATCATTAATGACAGACAAAAAGACGCTTATCGACAGTGCCAGGCGAACAATCGCCATTGAGCACCAATGCATAGCCGATCTGAACGACAGGCTGGACCAGAGTTTTATTCATGCCTGCGAGCTGATTCTGGCCTGCGAAGGCCGTATTGTCGTCACCGGCATGGGCAAATCCGGGCATATTGCCCGCAAGATCGCGGCTACACTCTCCAGCACAGGCACGCCTGCCATGTTTGTCCACCCGGCCGAGGCAAGCCACGGCGACCTGGGTATGATTACCGACAAGGACGTGGTTCTGGCTCTATCAAACTCCGGCACCACCGAAGAGCTGATGAACATTCTGCCCTTGCTTAAACGTAAAGGGGTTCCGTTCATTACCTTGACTGGCAACCCGGCGTCCGTCCTTGCAGAGACGGCTGATGCCAATCTGGACGTCAGTGTCAGCCAGGAAGCGTGCCCACTTGGCCAGGCCCCTACATCAAGCACCACAGCAGCCCTGGTGATGGGAGACGCACTGGCTATGGCTCTGCTGGAAGCACGCGGTTTCACTGAAGAAGATTTTGCCTTTTCTCATCCGGGTGGCCGGCTCGGCAGAAGGTTGTTACTGAAGGTCAAGGACCTGATGCACCAAGGGGATGAAATACCCAGTGTCACGCCTGGCACTCTGCTTAAAGATGCTCTGTATGAGATCAGCGCAAAAGGGCTGGGCATGACGACCATCACTGACGCCAGCGGCCACCTCCAGGGCGTATTCACAGACGGTGATTTACGACGGGCTCTGGATGCAGGCTGTGACATCATGCAAACACAGGTCGACTCTGTCATGACCCATCATGGCAAAACCGTCAGCCCACAAGCAATGGCGACGGAAGCTGCACGACTGATGGAGGAAAACCGGATCTACACACTGATTGTTGTTGACGACTCAGGTGCTTTGAATGGTGTCATTCGTATGCATGACTTACTCCAGGCAAACGTCATCTGATAAGCGGTAACCCTATGAGATATTTACAGCCACACAGCTCAGTAGACGAACTAGGCAAACAGATTCGCATGCTGGTGCTTGATGTAGACGGTGTATTGACAGACGGGCGCCTGTATTTCTCTGAACAGGGTGAGTCCCTGAAGGTATTCAACACCCTTGATGGTCACGGTATCAAACTGCTGCAGCAATGCGGCATTGAAGTGGTGATTATTAGCGGACGACGCAGTGCAGCATTACAGCTCAGAGCGCAAAACCTGGGTATCAGCCGCTTGCAAACCGGACGGGAAGACAAGTGGCAGGCACTTCAGGAATTACTTGAAAACGATAACCTGTCAGTCGACCAGATCGCTTGCATGGGTGACGACTTGCCGGATCTCACGATTATGTGCAACTGCGCACTGGCCATCACGGTTCCCAACGCTCATCAGAGCCTGAAGCATCACGCCCATTTGTGTACCGAACGACCAGGCGGCCATGGTGCAGTCAGGGAACTTGCTGACTGGCTGCTCCAGAGCCAGAATCAGTATGACGATATTATCCGGCATTATACGGATCGCTCATGTTGATACGCAGACATCTTCCTGAACAATTTCTCAATCAGCCCCTCAAGGTGTGGCTGCTTGCACTGGCTCCGGCCATCCTGATTTTCTGGCTACTGGTTCGCAACGTTGGCGTAACCACATCAACAGTAGTTGACGACGAGTCATTACCTGGCTCGGTGGCGGCCTACGAAAGTTTTGGCGACGGCGTCAGTACCCGCATCTATGATCAAAATGGCTTTTTGCATTACACCCTGACCGCCGAGTCTCAACAAAGCTACACCAATGGCGTGACAGAACTGGATTTACCCGTCGTCACCATTTTCGAACAGGGGCTGGAGCGCTGGAATATATCAGCGGTATCAGGCAGAATTCAGCCCGGTGCCTCAAGTCAGTCAATTGAACAGCTTGATTTGGACAATGCTGTACAAATTAGGCACGAACTCGGCGCGGAAGATGACATTCAACTAAACACAGAATGGCTGATCATCCGCCCCGAAGACAGACAATTACATACTCAGGCTGATGTACAGGTTCAAGGCAACGGCATGTTTCAACGTGCCACCGGTATGACAGCAAACTATGCCGCTAACCAACTGGATTTTCTTGCGAATGTCGAAGGTCGAATTTCTCGGGACAAACTTTAACCGTCACGCGTCAGGCAAGGTTCAGCGCAGCCTTTTCCGTAACCTGATGCGCCTATTGTTTGTCAGTCAATTATGCCTGCCCTCACTGTCAGTGGCACAGGATGAGAGTAGTGACATCTTTTTCAGCGCAGACGGTGGCAGCAGTCTGGAAACCGTCGGCACCACAAGAGTCACCACATTGCGCGGCAATGTCCAGATAAAGCAGGGTGCAGTGGAAATTCTGGGTAATATGGCGCGTGTTGAACAAGATGCCGCCTCCGGCGATCTGATCAAGGTCACCGTTGAGGGTGAACCCGCCCGATTCTCTCGCGAATCAACAGAGGCAGCGGATAACATCACTGGATTCAGTAACAGCATTGTCTACTACAACGAGCCTGCACCAGCTGAAGCCGAACAGACATTATACTCAGTGGTTGAATTTATCGGCGATGCCAATTTCAACCGGGGCAGAACAGCGCTGCAGTGCGCCATGATTAAACACATTGTTGAAACCGGCGCATCAGATTCCCCTGGTCCCTGCAGCGGCGTGTTTGCACCCTCTGACGAGATATCGGTTGAGAGCGAATGAATCAGCTTAGCGCCTCACACCTGGCCAAATCTTACAAAGGCCGACAAGTTGTCCGCGATGTGTCGATATCGGTCAACAGCGGCCAGATTGTCGGCTTGCTGGGACCCAATGGCGCCGGCAAAACGACCTGTTTTTACATGATTGTCGGACTGGTTCATGCCGACCGCGGACAGATTCAGATCAACGACACCCCTGTGACCGGCCTCCCTATTCATGCCCGAGCCAAACTTGGCCTGGGTTATCTGCCCCAGGACTCGTCCATTTTCCGGAACCTGACCGTGGAACAAAACATCATGGCCATTCTGGAGATGCGCAAAGACCTGAATAAAGATGAGAAAAAAGACAAACTGGAAAGCCTGATTCAGGAGTTCCATATTGCTCACATTCGCAACAACAAAGGTATGAGTCTGTCTGGTGGCGAGCGACGCCGAACTGAGATTGCACGGGCGCTGGCAACAGATCCGCAGTTTATCCTGCTGGATGAGCCTTTTGCTGGTGTCGACCCGATTTCCGTCAGCGATATCAAATCAATCATTGAACATTTGCGCCAACGCAATATCGGTGTCCTGCTAACCGACCATAATGTGCGTGAAACATTGGATATTTGCGAAAAAGCCTATATTGTCAGTGAAGGCGGCATCATTGCCGAAGGTACCTCGGCACAGATTCTGGACAACGAAAAGGTTCGCGAAGTCTACCTTGGCAAGCACTTTCAAATTTGAGGCTGCCTGATTGGTATGTTGACCTCAATCCGCATATTGCAAATTCCCTCAATGAACGGCATGATGTTTGCTTGCAAAAATGACGCTAATTCTGCTTGAGCCTGCAGCAACACTCTAGAATGCAGTAACACTATGAAAGTATCCCTACAGCTAAAACTTGGGCAACAGCTCACGATGACACCGCAATTGCAGCAGGCGATTCGTTTGCTGCAACTGTCGACGCTGGATCTTCAAAACGAGATTCACGAAGCACTCGAAACCAATCCCATGCTGGAAGTTGATGAAAACTTTGACGGCGATGACAGCCAGCACAGCGCAGAAAGTAACAGCGACGAGCGCAGTAACGACAACTCCGCGAATGAGTCACGCGAGACGGAACAAACGCGTTCAGCAGAGAACGACAATGCCACTGCCATGCATGAAGACAGCGGCAGCAACAGTGATTACAGCAGCAACGACAGCGATCCGGAAAACAGCTGGGATGACAACAACATACCTGAGCAACTTTCCGTCGACACCAGTTGGGATGATATTTACCAGAGCACTTATTCCACTGGCATGCCTGCCGATAGCGACAATGATTTTGAATCCCAGGACTCAGCGATCGAATCACTGCAGGACCACCTGAGCTGGCAACTGAACCTGACCCCCATGTCAGATACTGACCGGGTCATCGGGATGTCGATCATTGATGCCATTGATGCCAATGGCAAACTTTCCATTAGTGCAGAATCTATTTTTGAAGGTCTACAGAATGATTTTGAAGAGCTGGAGCTTGATGAAGTCCTTGCTGTCCTGCACCGTATTCAGCAGTTTGACCCGCTTGGCGTCGCCTACCGGGATCTCAGCGAATGCTTATTGATCCAGCTTAACCATATTCCTGCGGAATTGCAGACTGATGCCATTGTGCATGCGCGCATGATTGTCAAAGACCACCTGCAGGCATTAGGCGGCAGAGATTACACCCAGATCATGCGCCAAACCCGACTGAAAGAACCGCAGTTACGGGATGCCATTGCTGTGATAGAAAGGCTGAACCCAAGGCCGGGCTCAGAAATAGCACCTTCAACCGCCAGCTACGTAATCCCGGATGTGGTGGTTCTCAAAGACAAACGCAGTGGCCGCTGGCGTGTTGAACTGAACCCGGAAACAGCCCCCAAACTGCGTATCAACCCTGATTATGCGGCATTGGTAAAACGCTCGGATAATTCCACGGAAAACAACTACCTGAAAGATAATCTGCAGGAAGCCCGCTGGTTTATCAAAAGTCTGCAAAGCCGCAATGAAACACTGCTCAAAGTGGCCAGTCGCATCGTGGAACACCAACAGGAATTCCTCGAGCACGGCGAAGAAGCCATGAAACCATTGGTCCTACACGATATCGCCGAAGCCGTGGAGATGCACGAATCGACAATTTCTCGTGTGACAACTCAAAAATACATGCACACTCCGCGTGGCATCTTTGAACTGAAGTATTTCTTCTCGAGCCATGTCAGTATGGCTGGCGGAGGTGAGTGTTCTTCAACGGCGATTCGTGCATTCATCAAAAAGCTGGTGGCAGCGGAAAATCCGCGCAAACCGCTTAGCGACAGCAAAATCGCTGCCTTACTGGCAGAGCAGGAAATCAAGGTGGCCCGACGAACCATTGCAAAATATCGCGAGTCGCTGCATATACCACCCTCAAACGAAAGAAAGAAACTGGTCTAGCGACAATATGCTCCGCGTGTGATTGTCAGTCATCTGACAAGTCACTAGAATATTGATCGCACGACTACAGGAATATTCCATGCAACTCAACTCGATACTTACGCCGGAGCGCACGTTTTGCAAACTGCCTGGCGTCAGCAAAAAACGATTCCTCACCACGATCAGTGAGCATATCGCCGCATTCACGCCATCATTAACACCGGATGCCATCTATACGGCATTATTGGCCAGAGAGCAGCTCGGCAGTACCGGTATTGGCAACGGCATTGCCATTCCTCATTGCCGGGTAGGTACCTGTGACCGGATTACCGGCGCACTGGTTACCCTGGACCAAGGTATTGATTTTGATGCGGTTGACTCACAACAGGTTGACCTGTTGTTTGTCCTGATCGTTCCTGCCGAAGAGACGGATGAACACTTACGTGTTCTCAGTGAGCTTGCGCACCTCTTCCATAATGACAGCTATTGTCACAAACTCAGGGCGCAGACCAGCAATGAAGCGCTTTTCGATACGGCAATAGCACTTAGCGATCAAACGTGAAACTACTCATTATCAGCGGGCGATCCGGCTCCGGAAAAAGCACTGCCCTCAACATGCTTGAGGACCATGGCTATTATTGCATCGACAATCTGCCTGCCAGCCTGCTGCCTGCTTTTATCAAGCGTATCAGCTCAGGTGACCTGGATGTATCAAGAATTGCGGTCAGCATAGATGCCAGAAACATCCCGGATGATTTGCGTAAAGTCCCGGCGATTGTCCATGAACTGCGCTCATCAGAGTTGGATGCGGAAGTTGTTTACCTGGATGCCAGTGATGCGACACTGATTCGCCGCTTCAGCGCCAGCCGCCGACGGCACCCGCTAACCACTGAAACAATCGGTCTGCGCGAAGCAATCAATCGTGAGCGAGAATTACTGGAACCTATCGCCGTGCTTGCCGGGCTGTCCACCGACACCAGCCACATGTCTGTCCACCAGTTACGGGAACTGATTCGGGCCAGACTGATAAACAGAACGTCATCGTCACTGTCTGTGATGTTTGAGTCTTTTGGCTTCAAGAATGGCGTGCCGGTGGATGCGGATATTGTCTTCGATGCCCGCTGCCTGCCCAACCCTTACTGGGATGCCGAACTAAAACCGTTCACTGGCCTGGATAAACCCGTCAAGGACTTCCTGTCTGTGCAGCCAGAGGTCATCAGCATGCTTGATGACATCAAGCGTTTTCTCCAGCGCTGGTTACCGCAGTATGAGGCCAGCAATCGCAGCTATATGACCATCGCCATTGGCTGCACCGGTGGACAACATCGATCCGTGTTTTTATGCGAACAGTTACAACAGGCATTTGCCGATAAAATAATCAATTTGCAGGTCATGCACCGAGAGCTCTCCAACAAAGAAACGGTAACACATCATGATTGAAGCCAGCATCACCATCTGCAACAAGGCGGGACTGCATGCCCGCGCTGCATCGAAGCTTGTCAAAGTTGCGGGTCACTTTGACAGTAAAGTGCAGATTGGTCAGGACAAAATGGTTGATGCGCACAGCATATTATCGTTGATGATGCTCGCTGCCAGTAAAGGGACCGAGTTAAAAATCACCGTTGACGGTCATGATGAACAGGCAGCATTTGATGCCATCGTCAACCTGGTTAACAACCGTTTCGATGAAGATGAGTAAAGCAGGGAACGCCATGCCAATAGATGACAACACAGATGCATTACCCGAGAGCAAATCTGAGCGCAAACGCCAGATGACAGCACTGCAAACGCTCGGTGAAGACTTGCTGAAACTCAAACCGGCTCACTTGCAAAAAATGCCATTGTCAGACACGTTACGCGAAGCGATCTCAACCTATCACCGCCTGCCCAACCGTAATGAGGCCAAACGCCGACAGTTACAGTTCATTGGCAAAGTCATGCGTCATGAAGACCATGATGCGATAAGAGGCGAACTCGATCGCTTGTTAACGCCGGACGCCAGACAGGCAGGCAGAAGCCGGGAAATCGAACGCTGGTGCCTTCGCTTAAGCGAAGGTGACGGCGACACCATTGAATCTTTCTTATCCGCATTTCCCAATGCAGAGAGGCAGCCGTTGCGGCAGCTGGTCAGGCGCCACCAACAGCAGCTATCCAGTGAGACCGGCAGTGACGATGCCGTGAAGAAATCGCGACGCCAGCTGCTTAACTACCTTGGCGAACACATCAACACCTGATTTCCCCCTGGTTACACCCTTTAAGCTGAGCGGCTCTTTCCTCTAAGCTGAACGGCTCTATTCCCCGTCAGCAACTGGGCGGTTACCTGGAAACAGCCGCAGCAATGTTTCTCGCAACCAGCGATGAGAGGGATCACTGTCTGACTGACGATGCCAGTAAAGGTGCAAGTCCAGCGGCGGCATATCAAAGGGCAGCGGCTGTATTGACAGCTCAAACTGTTCAGCGAGAAAACGAGGGGCTGTCAGAATCAGGTCTGTTTCCCGTAACACCTCTGTTGCCACACGATAGTGCTGCACACGCAGTTGAATTTTCCTTTCCTGTTGCTGCCTTAAAAGTGCCATATCTACCTGACCGAGCCCTTTACGACGGCTGGAAACATGAATATGGGGATACTCAAGATAGCTCTCCAGCGTCAGTTGATCGCCACTCAAGGGATGATCTGGTCGGGTGGCACAGACATACTGATCACGCATGAGAGACTGGTGAGCAATCTGGGAATCCTCAATGAGGGGAACATCGATCGCAAAATCCAGCTCTCCACGCGCCAATGCTCTGACCAGTTCATGGCGTTTGGTGTAGTAGCTTTGCAAACCCAGCCCCGGAGCGTGCTTTTCAAAATACGGAAACAGTCGGGGCAGCAGCACAGCCTCTGCCAGATCCGTCATACTGAAGTGATAAGTACGTTCCGCCTGCGTGGGTACGAATTCCTCTCGCTCGAGCACACTGGCGTTCAGCATGCCTAGCGCCATGGTGACATTCTGGGCTATTCCGTCGGCAACCGGGGTGGGTAACATGCCTTTGGAAGTACGGACAAATAACTCATCATTGAAGACCCGGCGTAACCGCGACAATGCATTGCTCACTGCTGGCTGAGTGATCGCCAGGATCTTGGCAGCCTCGGTCAGATTGCGTTCCTTATAGATGGTGTCGAATACCAGGAACAGATTTAAATCCAGCTTTTTCAGAACACACCTCGACAATCAATCTTCATGATTTTTTTTACTATTATTCCTATGAATAGTAATGAATTTACAGAATAATACAAACGTATAATACGAGTGATTTCAAAATCAGGAAGGGAAATGGGACAACTGTACTTGGTCAGACACGGTCAGGCATCTTTTGGTAAAGCCAACTATGATGAACTTTCCAGGTTAGGCGAACAACAGGCGTATTGGCTGGGGGAATACTTTCAATCACTGTCACTGAATTTCGACCGGGTGGTAACCGGGACATTGCAGCGACAGCAAGATACTGCCAAACATCTTTTGCGGGGAGCCCGGCAGGATCTGCCTGTATCCACAGACCCCGGTTTCAATGAATTTGACTTCAAAACTGTTGCATCCGTTTACTGCCATGCGGCTGGCATTGAACTGCCCTCCACACGACACGGCGGTAAACTTTTCTTTCAAATGCTACGGCAAGCCATCCTGGCCTGGTCAGCCGGAGAACTTCACGCCAGTGCTGAGGATACCGCCTCGTGTTTCGCCAGACAGCAAGGGCTGGAAACCTGGCCTGACTTCAATCAACGAGTCGCAGATGCCATGAACACCATCATCGCTAACGAAGCACATGAGAACGTCCTGGTCGTCAGTTCTGGCGGGGCAATGGCACTGGCGGTTTCACAAATCCTTGGATGTGATGTGGAAAAGATGATCGATTTAAACATGCAGACACGCAACACCGGGTACCATCAGCTGTTTTTCAATCAGCGCGGATATCAGCTTTCCTCATTCAATGCCCTGCCACACCTGATGCGCGAGGACCGCCTGGCTCACCTCAGTTACACGTAGCAAGCATCGTTACACGCCGCTACCATCATCGCCCCCTGCAGACCATTAAACGCCCAGCAAGACCCGACTGTCTTTAAATATCTGTCGCTGGTAGCCAGCCGGAACTGGCCAGTGCTACTATCGAGCCAATAATAAAAATGAGGACTCGGGTATGCAGGATAAGTATGCACGTGAATACTGGCGGGCCAACATCCGCTTATTGATGATATTGCTCTCCATCTGGTTTTTCATTTCCTATCTCTGCGGCATTGTTTTAGCAGACTGGCTCGACAACATCCGTATCGGTGGTTTTAAACTGGGGTTCTGGATCGCACAACAAGGCGCCATTTACGTCTTCATTGCGCTGATTCTTGTGTATGTCAAAGCCATGGACAAGCTTGACAGCCAGTACCGCGACCACCATCCCTCATCGCCTGAACAAAGCCCTGAAGACAGTAGTAATGACGCTGGCGACGACTCTGAAATCACAGGGGGTCGTGAATGATGACTGTACAGCTTTGGACCTACCTGTTTGTTGCTCTCTCTTTTGGACTCTATATCGGCATTGCCATCTGGTCTCGGGCCGGTTCCACCAACGATTTTTATGTTGCCGGCAGCGGTGTTTCCCCGCTGGCCAATGGCATGGCCACGGCTGCTGACTGGATGTCAGCGGCCTCGTTCATCTCTATGGCAGGACTGATTTCCTTTCTTGGGAGAGACGGCTCTTTTTACCTGATGGGCTGGACCGGTGGTTATGTATTGCTGGCTTTGTTGCTTGCCCCCTACTTGCGTAAATTTGGTCAGTACACGGTACCCGACTTTATCGGTGACCGTTATTACTCCCGCAGCGCCAGGCTCGTCGCTGTGGTCTGTGCCATTACCGTCTCTTTCGTCTATGTCTGCGGACAGATGCAGGGAGCCGGGATTGTGTTCTCACGCTTCCTTGAAGTCGACATCACAACTGGTGTCTTTATCGGCATGGGTATCGTATTTTTTTACGCCGTGCTGGGCGGCATGAAAGGCATTACCTATACGCAGGTCGCACAATATTGCGTACTGATATTTGCCTACCTGGTTCCTGCTATTTTTATTTCCATGATGATGACCGGCAACCCGATTCCACAACTTGGATTTGGGTCTGAGCTGAACGCCGATTATGGCGGCGGCTATTTGCTGGACAGGCTGGACAACCTTAGCGCCGAGCTGGGGCTGGCTCCGTATACCGAAGGACAACGAAGCACCCAGGATGTCTTTTTCATCACCGCTGCGCTGATGTTTGGCACCGCTGGCCTGCCGCATGTGATTATTCGCTTCTTCACCGTGCCGGGTGTGCGAGCAGCCCGCAAATCAGCCGCATACGCCCTGATCTTTATTGCCCTTTTATATACTACGGCACCCGCAATTGCGGCCTTCGCAAAAACCAATTTGCTGACCACTGTCAGCAACACGGAATATCAGGCACTACCGGAGTGGTTTTACACCTGGGAGCAGACAGGGTTGATCCAGTTCAGTGACCTGAACGGGGACGGGGCGGTGCAATATACCGGTGATGCGTCCACCAATGAGCTCACCGTGAACCGGGATATTATGGTCCTGGCCAACCCGGAGATTGCCGGATTGCCCGACTGGGTCATTGCGCTTGTCGCCGCTGGTGCTCTGGCAGCTGCCTTGTCGACGGCTGCCGGGCTGCTGCTGGTGATTTCGACGGCAGTCTCCCATGATTTACTCAAACGCAGCCTGATGCCGGGAATTACAGAAAAACAGGAGCTGCTCTTTGCCCGCATTGCCATATTCATTGCGATCCTGATAGCAGGTTACTTCGGCATAAACCCGCCAGGCTTTGTCGCCGAAGTCGTCGCCTTTGCCTTTGGCCTGGCAGCAGCGTCTTTCTTCCCGGCCATCGTTACCGGTATCTTTTTTCAACGCATGAACCGGCAAGGCGCAATATCAGGCATGGTGGCCGGCTTCCTGTTTACTTCAGGCTATATTGCCTACTTCAAACTCATTGCCCCAGAATCCAACTCAGCCGAACACTGGTTATTCGGGATATCACCCGAAGGAATCGGTGCGCTGGGGATGTTATTGAACATGCTCGTGGCATTGATTGTTTGCAGGCTATATGCGGCACCACCGCAACACATCCGGGAGCTGGTAGACAGTATACGGACCCCCGGGGACCGCTAAGCCGGTACTACCCGACAGGGCCAAACCGATACTCAGTCATCACTGATATGCAGATTTGGCCCTTTTTGCTGGCCTGTTGACGCTAGCCGCTCAACCTGACCGACCAATGCCGCAGCAGCATCCCTGTAACAGCGTGCCGCATGACTTTCCGGCGCCGCCAACACAACAGGGGTGCCGGCATCGCCTTGATGGCGAATACTGACATCCAACGGCAAATGCCCAATCACCTCGGCCCCGTATCTGGCAGCCAGCAACTCTCCACCGCCTTCGCCAAAAATATGCGATTCATGTCCGCATTCACTGCAAACATGCAGGCTCATATTCTCGATCACACCCAATACCGGCACACTGACTTTTTCGAACATCCGTATCGCTTTTTCTGCATCCAGCAAGGCAATATCCTGCGGCGTGGTAACAATAACCGCTCCCGTCAAACGGACCTGCTGAGAAAGACTTAACTGGATATCACCGGTGCCCGGCGGCAAGTCGACAATGAGAAAGTCCAGCTCCCCCCAGCGGGTTTGTGTCAATATCTGCTGAAAAGCACCCACTATCATTGGCGCACGCCAGACCATCGCGGTATCACGATCAGCCAGGTAGCCGATAGAAGCCGTGGCCAGCCCGTGCGCCATAATAGGCTCAATTTCCTTCTTGTCGACCACAGTGGGTCGGGTGCCTTCAGGAACGCCCAGCATTGCAGGCAAACTGGGGCCATAAATATCAGCATCCAGCAAGCCCACCCGAAACCCTGACTGCTGCAAGGCAACCGCCAGATTGGTGGCGGTAGTTGATTTACCGACCCCTCCTTTCCCCGATGCTATGCAGACAATATGCGATATACCCGCCAAATGACTCAAAATACTTTCTCCCAGAATGACTTTTTGTCATTATCGCTTACAGTCAGCCTTTGTTTGAAGGACTGTCTGCTGAAGTGGCGAATCTGTCGTTTATTTCAGGTATACTGAACTCAGTTATTCGACACCATGAATATCTGATTTATGGTGTTCATCAACGACTGCAAGATTGGCATGATTATGAAAACTGCTGTCATGACATATTCGGATACAAACGCGCCTTGCGTTAACAGGCAAGCCAGCTGGAGTGCAGTATTGCTGTCCGGTCTGTTCAGCTTATGTTTATGTGCTGGCAATGTTGCAGCTGAAGAGCCCGCATCGCTGGAGGATACCGCTGACAGTTCATCTGACCCGCTGACCCAGGCTCAGCGCAGTTTTGAGCACCCGGTGAAGTATGCTATCTATTCCGCCGCCTGGTATATGAACAGCAATGCCGGCTTGCAAATTATTGCCCACAATGAGGGCGACTCTGCTTACCGGCTTGAAAAAGTGGTATTTGCGGACGAATCTGGCTCCATGTCAGATACCGAGATAGAACTTGACCTGGAAATCCCTGCTCATGGCTGGGCGGATACACAACTCCCCTATGTTGACCTGTTGAACGGCAACGAGTGTGTCAGCAACACCATGGATGAAGACTGGAAGCTGGTCGAGATTTCAAATTACACGCTGAACCCCTCAGTACGGGGACTCATCATTGAGGATACGCGCTCTTTCCGGATTTTTCAGTGTGTCCGCAGTGTGCAGTCCTACTGGCAAGATGCCGACTCACAAGATACGGTGATGCGCCAGCAATGGTTGATGTACCACTTTGAACGCCTGCCGATCTACTAGACGCCTGCCAATTCACTACTAGCCAGTCGTGCGTATGGTTCTGTCACTGAGACCGGGATTGTGCTGCGTTAATCAACTGGTTCGTTCGAGACTCAAGTTCAGATAAACGGGCCTTGTTCAGTGGCGCTATCGGCTCACCACTGGTATCTACGTTGTCATATTTCTCTTGCTCAACATTCAGCGCCCGAAGCAGGTCTTCTGCTGCCATCACCGCATCACGTAAACGTGCATTGGTCTCTTCCTGCTCAGCAATCATGGCATCATAGGAAGCAATCTGCGTCTCCAGTTCGTTAATTCTTTCTTCCTGGGCAGCGATTCGGGCTTCCTGTTCGGCACGGGCTTGTTGCCTGCGCCGACGCTCCTCTGCCTCACGCCGCGCCTGTGCCGCCTCACGCTCGGCCTGTTCTCTGGCAGCTTCTGCAGCTGCCTCCTCACGGGCCAGGCGGTCAACTTCAGCCTGCAGGACTCTTTCCCGTCTCTCAGCTTGTTGTCGAGCCTCTTCTGCCGCCATACGCTCTGCCTCAGCCTGCTCCACCTGCGCCTGCATCGTTTCAGCAGCCTGAGTTTGTGACGCGGATGGCCCAACGTCGGACTGAGTACCGGCACAGGATGCCAACACCAAGGCAGAAACCAGGGCCATACCGAACCTTGTCTGGCGAGCCGCCATGTTTTGTGCCAACCATAACCGAGGCTTGAGCATTTGATTAATCTGGCTCTTTCCCATGCTTTCTGTCACCAATTGGCGAATTTTCACCCTCATATCCCCAGTCTGACTCTATTTTTCGTCGCACATACTTTATAATTCCTGCGCATCGCTGTCGACCGTTTGGTACCCGAATATTCAACATCCTATGGCAACATACCTAACATCGAAGCGCACCCTGCTGCTGATACCACTCATCGTGCTGACAGTGCTGGTTGTCGCTATTTTTGACACTCAGCCCAGTGTCGAAAGTCTAGCACCTTTTGATACAGCAGAAATCAGGGAAATCGAACAGATCATCGCCGATAACAGTCCGGCTTATGGGCAGCAGTCGGAAAGCGACCTGAGCCTGGACTCCGACTCACTAAATCTACTCACTAATTTTGCCTTGCAACAGATACAGACGCTCAAAGGTTCAGCAATCCGCTTTACCATTGACGAAGACACAGCCAATACCCGGCTCGCCATCCCCCAGTCATTAGGCCCAGTGGATTTTTATCTGAACATCCGGGCCCGCTTCGCGCAACAGGATGGCAGAGCCCAGTTACAAAGCCTGCACTTCGGACAGTTGCCTGTGCCATTGATCGTGCAACGTTCAGTCGAAAAACTGGCAGGATTCCGTTTACAGGCAGCCAGCCCGGCAAGCCAGGAACTGGCCTCTCTGCGCACCAATATTAAAGATTACCAGTTGAGAAACGACCGGCTGTACCTGAAAGTACAATGGGAACCGGAAACCCTTGAGCAAATACGCACCTACAGCCAGCAAATGCTGGTACCCCCTGAAGGCCAGCAACGCATTGTTGAGTATGTCCGTCAAATCAATCTCATAACCTCATCTCTGGAAGGTCAGCGACGAATCTCACTGGTGACGCTGCTGCCCGAGCTGTTCGCATTTGCTGCCCAGCGCAGTCATGACGATGCAGCACAGGAAAACCGTGCCCTGCTGCAAGCAATGTCCTTGTTTGTGACTGATACACCACTAACCCAGGCCCTGTCCTCATCGGTATCGGTGGAAACACCCACCCTGCCCGCGATCAGGACCTCACTTTACCGCCGGGAAGACCTGAGCCAGCATTTCATCAACTCGGCGGCCATGGCTGCGTCTACCAACCCGGATGTTGCTGAGGTTTTGGCAAATAGCAAAGAAGTGTATGATGCGCGCTTGCGTTCTGGCTTTAGCTTTAGCGACCTGGCAGCTAACCTCGCAGGCGTTCGGCTCGGTGAGATAGCCGTGCATAACCAGGACTCAGCCTTATGGTTACAGTCCTATATGCAGACATTAACAGAAGAGTCGCAACTGTTGCCGCGACCCAGAACCGATGCGGACGGACTTAGTGAATCGGATTTTGCAGAATCGTTTATTGATCGCAACAGCCCTGTCTATCAACAGCGACTGCAAGAAATTGAAACCATGATCGACGCACTTCCTTTGTATCAGGAAGCACCAGAGAGACAGCCACAGGAATAAATCATGAGCAAGAAGCAGCCACCCGGCTTCAACACAGCAAACCTGCATGCCGACCGTCAGGGCAAGCCGGAACATGGCGTCTTGCACAAACCAATCCACACATCAGTGGCATTTGAGTATGACGATGCCCGTGAACTGGCGGCGGTATTCCAGGGCAAAAAAAGCGGATTTAATTACGGACGGCAACAGAACCCGACAGTCAATGCGCTGCAGGATAAAATCACTCAAATGGAAAATGGTGTCGCCAGTGTCGCTTTTGCCACTGGCATGGCCGCGATCGGTTCCTTGATTTTTTCATTGCTGAAGGCAGGCGACCATCTGATCTCCAGCTCTTTCCTGTTTGGCAACACCAACAGTCTGCTCAATACCTTCACGAGACTGGGCATTGAGGTTACCTTTGTTGACAGCACGGATGCCGATCAGGTTGCAGCGGCGATTCAGGAAAACACCAGACTGGTGTTCACGGAAACCATTGCCAACCCGGTCACACAAGTGGCTGACCTTGCTGGCATTGGTGCACTTTGTGCCAGCCATGGTTTGATCTATGTTGTCGACAACACCATGACATCTCCCTGGTTGTTCCGGCCAGCGACCGTCGGTGCCAACTTTGTCGTCAATTCCCTGACCAAATATATTGGCGGTCACGGCAACGCCCTGGGAGGCGTGCTGACGGATACCGGCACCTTTGACTGGGCATCTTTTGACAATATTCTGGACACCTACAAAAAAGGTGACGCCTCTTCTTGGGGGTTAACCCAGGTGCGTAAAAAAGGCCTCAGGGATTTCGGTGCCACACTGGGCCCGGAAGCGGCTCACCACCTGGCAGTCGGATCAGAAACACTGGCACTGCGTATGGACCGAGCCTGTTTTAATGCTCAGAAACTGGCAGATTTTTTTCACGAGCACCCCTCGATAGCGAAAGTCAATTACCCAGGGCTGCTCTCGCACCCGCAACACCAGCGCGCGCGTACTTTATTTCGCCACCCCGGTGCCTTGATGAGCATAGACCTGGATGCGTCCATTGATTGTTTTGATTTCCTCAACAACCTTGAACATGTTGTGTCTTCCAGCAACCTGGGAGATACACGAACGCTGGCCATCCCGGTCGCACATACTATTTTCTATGAAATGGGGCCAGAGCGCAGAGCTTCCATGGGCGTCAGCGACAACTTGATAAGGTTATCAGTCGGTATTGAGGACATAGATGATCTGCTGGCCGATTTTTCGCAGGCATTAAGCTGACAGACAGAGCTGAAAGAAAAAACAAGGAGTCATATGATTCAACTTTGCATGCTGGATGAAATTGCTGAAGGACGGGCAAAAGGGTTTGATATCGGTAACAAAAGCCTGTTCGCTGTACGCAAAGATGATCAACTGCACGTTTATTACAACTGCTGCCCACACCTGGGTACGCCGCTGGAATGGCTGGAAGATGAATTCCTGGACCCTGATGGCGTTTTTATACAGTGCGCAACGCACGGTGCTTTATTCAACGTCGAGGATGGCTTGTGCGTTCACGGCCCTTGTAAAGGGAAGTCGCTGCGTCCCATACCGTTTGAGACAGGTAATGGCATGCTCATGGTCGATGAAGCGCTGATACAGTCGCTGGGGCGTATCTGAACCCGGCCTGCAGGTTTCCTAGACCCTGATGGCCTGGAGAGCCTGGGTGATTTGTTCAACAGCGCTCTCCAATTCCTCCACCGGTCGGGTGTATGCAATACGCGCATACCGATTGGCCTGATTATCACCAAAGTCAGTCCCAGGCGTAATTGCCACACCGTACTGGTCCAGTATTCTGCCGCAAAAACGCTCACAGTCGTTATCGTAACGACTGATATCCACATAACAGTAAAAAGCGCCATCTGGTTGCCAGGCCAGTTCCAGGCCAGCAGACGGTAAGGCCTCGCGCAGAAAATCCCGACGCTGCCGAAACACCTGACGCTGAACTTCCAACTGATCAATGACATCACTGTCAAAGGCGCGCAGAGCGGCATATTGCGCCGGTGTCGATGCTGATATAAACAGGTTCTGCGCCAGAACAGTGGCTCTTTCCACCAGGTTCTCTGGCAACACCATCCAGCCAATACGCCACCCTGTCATGCCAAAATATTTCGAAAAGCTGTTGACGACCAGCGCCTCGGCATCAACCGTTAGCACACTGGGTAAATCTCCCATCCGCTGACAAGCCCCCTGAGAAACACGGAAATCAAGACCATGATAAATTTCATCCATCAGCAAGTGGCAGTTATGTTTTCGACACCAGCCGGCCAGGTCGTGCATCTCTTCTTTGGAAATGATTGCACCCGTTGGGTTAACCGGTGACGCCAACCACAAACCAGCCAGGGTTGTATTCTTGTTCGAGTGATTGCCGGTTTGCAGGTGGGCATTGAGCTGCTCAATATCGGGAGCGGCTCGTCCACTTCCCGCCATAGGTAACAACGTTGTGCTGGCACCAGCCAAAGTGACAAAATTACGATTGCAGGGGTAGGATGGATCTGGCATCAATACTTCATCGCCAGGCGATAATAATAGCTGCGACAGCAACACTAACGCCCCACTGGCGCCCGGTGTAATAATAATCCGCGACGGGTCGACCGTGACACCATGGTGCGCCGCATAAAATGCGGCGATACGTTCACGAAGCTCCGGTAAACCTGTAGCACCGGTATAGGCTGTTTGACCTGATTGCAAGGCAGCTATACCCGCCGCCCTGATTGCTTCACAGGTACCAAAATCCGGCTCACCCACTTCCAGGTGAATAACAGGCAGCCCTGCCGCTTCTCTTGCCTGGGCCCGAGCCATGACATCCATCACCCTGAAAGGGTTGACCCTTTTCGCTCGGTTCGCTATGCGCATTATTAAACTACCTTTAATTCAACAACTTAGATTTGAGAACCAAATACCAGAGCGCAACATAACATTTTTTCTAGCGTGCGCGTAAATTATCTGGTAGCTTACTGCGCTTGCCGAGACGGACACATAAATGCCAAACTCTGGCGATGCTGGCTCGGATTGACATTTGTAAGCAGGCACGCAGGATTGTGCCGCAGTTGAAGAGTCAAAATTCTGTGACAAACAAGGCATATTATTGCCGCTTTTCACAGAGTTCCGTAAACCCTGGAGGGTAAGAGGCCTGGTTAACCATGTCCAAGAAGCAAGACATTCCTGTCACTGACAGCGCATCTGTACTGAAAAATTTCACGCCTTATAAAGCCAAAAAAGGCGAAGAATATATGAACGAAGCGCAAAAGGAGCACTTCAAGCTCATTTTGCGCACCTGGCGTAACCAGTTAATGGAAGAAGTCGACCGTACGGTACACCACCTGCAGGACGACGCTGCCAATTACCCGGACCCAGCCGACAGAGCCACACAGGAAGAAGAGTTCAGCCTTGAGTTGCGTACCCGCGACAGAGAACGCAAGCTAATCAAAAAAATCGATTCCACTATCGAAAAGATTGCTCAGGATGACTACGGTTACTGCGAGTCATGTGGCATCGAAATTGGCATCCGACGACTTGAAGCACGCCCGACTGCTGATAAATGCATCGACTGCAAAACGCTAGACGAAATCCGCGAAAAGCAGTGGGGCGCCTGATAAGCGCATTCCGGCTTGGCGATGAGTGTTGATAAAACCTATACAGGTCGTTTCGCACCATCGCCCAGTGGGCCGCTGCATTTTGGTTCTTTGCTCGCAGCACTGGCCAGCTTTCTCGATGCCAGGTCCCGGCAAGGAACCTGGCTGGTTCGCATGGAAGACCTCGATCCTGCCAGAGAACCTCCTGGCACGGCTGACCTTATACTTCACACGCTCGAAGCCTTTCACTTGTACTGGGATGGCGATGTTGTCTATCAGAGCCAGCGACAGGCTGCTTACGATGAAGCAATTGCTGCACTGACCGGGCAACGCCTGTGTTTTCACTGCGCCTGCCCAAGGCAGCGTATCCGTGAGCTAAAGGGAGTTTATGACAGTCACTGCCGCACAATGAACCTGCCTGACCAGGGTAATGCATTGCGATTGCGAGTGACCGATCAATGCATCAGCTTCGAAGACGCAATCCAGGGCTCGTATCAACAAAATTTGCAACAGGCCTGCGGCGATTTTGTGATCAGGCGCCGGGATCGATTAACCGCTTATCAGCTAGCGGTTGTCGTTGATGATGCCTGGCAGGATATCACGCACGTTGTCAGAGGCGTCGACTTGCTGGACTCAACCCCAAGGCAGATTTACCTGCAATCGCAACTGGGCTTCCCAATACCGCATTATGCCCATATTCCCGTTGCCGTTAATCGCCTGGGGCAGAAACTGAGCAAACAACACTTTGCCCCGGCTTTGCCCGAAAACCAGATCAACCGCTGTTTAACAGAGGCACTGATGGCTTTGGGGCATCCGCCACCGCATGACATCGCCAATGACACTACTGATCATATCCTGACATGGGCAATTCATCACTGGGATGTGCAGAAGGTACCTAAATTGGATACTATCCCCGTTTCATCTGACTTAGCTGACCTTCAGCAAGAGGGCTGACAGCCATGTACATCCCACCATCGACATTGATGATGCTGACATTCTCGTATCTCATTTTCCTGCTCAGCATGGACTGGGCACTGGCCGTCGATGGCGCCTGGTATCGTCCCTTTGTTATATGTATCAGCGTCATAGCAGTTGCCGCATGGGCATACCGGGAGAACAATTCAGATGAACTTTGAATTAAGTACCATTTTTGCCGTTGGTGCCGGCTACCTTTGTGTACTGTTCGCTATCGCTTACATCACAGACCGTGGCTGGATTCCAGAAAAAGTGGTCCACCACCCTGTTGTCTATGTGCTTTCGTTAGGGGTATTTGCCAGCGTCTGGTCTTATTATGCATCGACTGGCAGCGCTTACCGTGACGGCTTTGGTTATCTGGCGCCCTTTATCGGCATATCGCTGGCTTTTCTGTTGTCGCCACTATTGCTGCGCCCGATTCTGAACCTGACCAAAAACTTCCAGTTAAGCTCTCTGGCTGACCTGTTGGCATTTCGCTATCGCAGTCCGTGGGCAGGCACAATCACCACCCTGGTCATGCTGATGGGCGTTATGCCGCTGCTGTCGCTACAAATCCAGGCCGTTGCCAACACCGTTCGACTGCTGGCGCCAGACTCCTCAGAAACCATCATGGCAGTGGTTTTCTGTATCATGATTACGCTGTTCTCCATATTCTTTGGTACCGGAAAAGGCTCAGGCCGGGAACGGCATGAAGGACTGGTCGTCACCATTGCTTTTGAGTCTGTGGTGAAGTTGCTGGCCTTGTTGGTCCTGGGCTTTTTTGCAGTATACAAAGGCTTTGGCGGCTTTGCCGAAATGGAAGCCTGGCTCAATACACAGCCAGAGTTACTACAGCGCCTCAAAGAACCAGCTCCACCTGGCACCTACCACGTGACGGCACTGATTTTCTTTACCGCAGCCGTGGCAACCCCGCACATGTTTTATATTATCTTCCATGAAAACAACCACCCGCGAGCACTGAACACTGCCAGCTGGGGACTGCCCTTTTACTTTCTGCTGCTGGGTCTGCCGGTGTTACCTATCTTATGGGCTGCACTCAGCATCAACAGTCAGTTTGCCATTGAGTATTTCCAGATCACACTGGGATATGACCTTGGAGCACCGGTATTTTCCTTGATTGGTTTTATTGGTGGCTTGTCAGCAGCCAGTGGCCTGATGATTGTTATCACCCTGTCGCTCTCCACCATGTGCCTGAACCACTTGATTCTGCCCATCTGGCAACCCACTGCCCGACAGGACATTTACCGCTGGCTGTTATGGAAAAGACGACTGCTGATCGCAGCACTTATCTGGGGCGGCTTTCTCTTCTATTATCTGCCTAACGACAGTCAGAATATCCGGGCTGTCAGCAACATTGGTCTGATCGGCAGCCTGCAGTTTCTGCCTGCGATAATCGCTCTGCTGTATTGGCCACGTGGTAATAAGGTCGGATTTATGTCGGGGCTGGCAGTCGGCACCAGCATCTGGCTAATATTCCTGTTCCTGCCAGTATCCAGTGGCATTGACCTGATACCGGCCTGGGACCTGAGCACACGCGAGGTGAGTGCGATCTCACTGCTGTGCAACGTACTGACCTTCATGGTCGTATCATTCCTGTCACAAAGCTCCAATGAAGAGCGTATTTCTGCTGACATCTGCTCTGTCGACAACCTCCGCCGACAACACCGTGCCCGCCTGACGGCAGGCTCTCCGGAAGAGTTCATTCGCCAGCTAACCAAACCCCTGGGGGAAAGAACAGCGACCCGCGAGGTCATGCAGGCGCTTCGCGACCTGAATATGGAAAGTAATGATCACCGCCCCAAGTCGTTACGCCTGTTGCGTGGACGTCTGGAGGCGAACCTGTCAGGACTGCTTGGCCCGGCCATTGCCCATGACCTGATCGACCGGTTTCTGCCGTATACCGCAGACAGCGAACCAGGCGCTTCAGACCTGGCAGCAATCGAAACCCGAATCGAAGCCTACCGCAGTAACCTGTCCGGTATGGCTGCCGACCTGGACAACCTGCGACGTTACCACCGGCAAATTTTGTTGGACCTGCCCCTGGGTGTCTGCTCATTAGGCCCGGATGACCAGATAATCATGTGGAACCATGCGATGGCAGACATGACCGGTACACCCAGTGATGAAGCAGCGGGACTCCATCTGTCGGAGATCGGAGAACCCTGGCACAGCATGTTATACAAATTCCGTGACAACGATGCGCCGCATCAGCACAAAGTCACCGTAAACATCAAAGGCAACAAACGCTTTATCAGCCTGCACAAAGCTGTCATTGAAAAATCGGACAGCCCAAGGGTTCGACATGATGGCGTGATCATCCTGCTTGAGGATCTGACGGACACAGAGTTACTGGAAGAAGAACTGGCTCACAGCGAGCGACTCGCATCTATCGGACGCCTCGCAGCCGGGGTCGCTCACGAAATCGGTAACCCTATCACCGGAATCGCTTGCCTGGCACAGAATATCCGCGATGAAACCAGCAACGATGAATTGCGCAATATGGCTCGGCAAATCATTGAGCAGACTGACCGCACATCACGTATTGTGCAGTCCCTGGTCAATTTCGCCCACAGCGGCTCCAACAACCGCTCCGAACAGAGAATGGAAGTGGTTCACGTAGCTGAGTGCATTGATGAAGCAATCACACTCGTCAAGCTGAACAGGAAAGGCAAACACATGCAGTTTGATGTACAGTGTGAGGCGAATGCCAGGCTGAAAGGTGATTCACAGCAACTCCTGCAGATCCTGGTCAATCTAATCAACAATGCCCGCGACGCCAGCCCGGAAGAAAGCACAATAACAATACAGTGCGAACATATCGCTGCCTCCGTACAGGTGTCTGTCAGCGATGAGGGCAGCGGTATTCCGGAAACTATCAGGGATCGGGTGTTTGAACCTTTTTTCACAACAAAGGAACCAGGCGAAGGAACAGGCCTGGGCCTTTCATTAGTGTACAGCCTGGTTGAAAACCTTAATGGACATATTGATATAATGCTGGCTTCTGAACGGAAGCAGAATCCGGGCACACGCGTTACCCTGAGCTTCCCTGCCTATGAAGCAAAGGAAGATGACAGTGTTTTACGCGACTCCCCTGAGAAGGCTTAGCCTGAGTCTGAAAAATTGATCTGATGTTGCAGAGTATATTATGACGGTACCGCATAGAGTTCTGGTAGTTGAAGATGAACAAGTGATTCGCACGGCCCTGCGCCGGTTGCTCGAGCGTCATGATTACGTGGTCAGTGAAGCCGGTTCGGTCAAAGATGCTGCAGCGATTTTAAAGAAAGAGACTTTCGATATCATCGTCAGCGACCTGAGACTACCGGGTGCGCCGGGTACTGATATTATCAAGGAAACGCGGACGCCGGTGCTGATCATGACAAGCTACTCAAGCTTGCGCTCGGCCATTGATGCCATGAAGCTGGGAGCGGTTGATTACATCCCCAAACCCTTTGAACACGAAGAAATGCTTCAGGCTGTCGCCCGCATCATCGAAGATCATGCATCAAAGGCTAAGGAAGCAAGGCCCTCAGACAGCGCACCAGCAACCGCGCCGCACGATTTACCTGATGAGCCGCCCGTACCTGGCATGATTGGCAGCTGTCCGCAAATGATGGAGCTGTTTCGCCGAATCCGTAAAGTCGCCATGACCAACTCCACCGTTTTGATCAATGGCGAATCCGGTACCGGCAAGGAACTGGTGGCACGTGCAATCCACGACCTCAGTGACCGCCGCGAAGAAGAGATGATTTCTGTCAATTGTGCCGCCATTCCCGAAAACCTCATCGAATCGGAACTGTTCGGCCATGAAAAGGGCGCCTTTACCGGAGCAACAGCCAACAGAACCGGCCTGGTCGAAGCTGCCAACAACAGCACGTTATTCCTGGATGAGATCGGAGAATTACCCCTGGATGCACAGGCTCGCCTGTTACGCGTCCTGCAGGAGAGCGAAATACGTAAAGTCGGCTCAGTGCAGTCAAGAAAAGTCGATGTGCGTCTGGTTGCCGCCACTCACCGGGACCTGAAACAGCTGGTCATCGATGGTGACTTTCGTGAAGACCTGTATTACCGGATCAATGTTATGGCACTGCTGTTACCACCTCTGAAAGAACGCGGTAACGACATACTGGAACTGGCTGACGCGATACTTGAGCGCACCTGTAAGCGCCTGAAATCACCATTGCTGAACTTTACAGAGGGCGCGACACAGGCCATTTCCACCTATCCGTGGCCAGGTAATGTGCGAGAGCTGGAAAACGCCATTGAAAGAGCCGTGGTTCTGGCTGAAAGCGATAAAATTGGTCCGGAGCTACTCGCCATCGACCTGAATAACAAAAAAACCATTCGACCGCTGACTGAACGGGATCAGACCAGCGCTGAATCACTCGAGGCCAGCGTCCCTTCAGAAGAGCTATCATTAGAAGATTACTTCCAGAAATTTGTATTGGAACATCAGGATCAAATGAACGAAACCCAGTTGGCAAAGAAGCTGGGGATCAGCCGCAAATGTCTCTGGGAAAGACGTCAACGATTTGGTCTGCCGCGAAAGAAAAAACAGGCATAAACTGTTACCGATACCCATCTACCCATAACTATAGGGCAATTTGGTAACACATTAGACAAATGGCCTAGTTTAAATGGACTAGTAAAAACACTAAGTTACTGTTAATAAACAATTTACTAATTCTGGCACGGTAAGTGCATTATATACGTTCAATAACAATAACAAGACACAATAAAAATAACCTCTGATAATAAAAACAATGGCATCCAACGTCGGTGCACAAAAAAAATAACAATAACCAATCAGGCGCATAGAACAGACCGGGACTTCCGGCAACTATGAACACTGTATATTAGCAAGGCACTTAATGTGGTGCCGCCCAAACAAAAACAACAATATATAACAATAAAAACAATACATACCTTCCTTGCGGGGGGGTCGAGTCACCCCCCAGAACATTTCCACCTGCAAACTCCCGCAACTTCAGTGTATTATTACCCTTTTGATATCTGGCACTTATTTTGTTGCCTGAAATCCGCTATTGTCGGTATCAGCAACCTTGTCAGGTATACCCCTATGTCAAAATGGAAACCAGAGTTACAATGCTGAAGCGAATTGCCAAACTTTTCCTAGGCAAATCAACAGTCTCGGCGCCAGCGAAGAATGCTGAAAAACCCGCTGAAACCGACTACACACCCCGACCAGCCAAACAGGGTCAGCGCCAGCAACGCAAATCGACGGCAAAGAAACCCCAAGATGGCAACTCCCCTGCTGACGGTTTTACGCTCTCGCCCCAGGATCTGGCCAGTATTACACCAGCAGACGTCAGTATTGTTAAACGTGATGCACACAATATTTCCCGCCGGGATATCTCCCCTGCCGCGCTGAAAGTACTATATCGCCTCGGTGATGCAGGCTATCAGGCCTTCCTGGTCGGTGGTGGGGTCCGAGATTTGCTGCTTGGTGGCCACCCGAAAGACTTTGATATCTCTACCGATGCAACGCCCGAGCAGGTAAAGTCTGTTTTCAGAAACGCACGCATCATTGGCCGCCGCTTCAAAATTGTTCACGTCCGGTTTGGCCGAGAGATTATTGAGGTAACGACCTTTCGCGCCCACCATGACACCGAGCCCCTGACAGAAGACCAGGATCGAAAGTCCATTAAACACCTTGATTCAGCGCATGCTGCCAGCGGCATGATTCTGCGCGATAACGTTTATGGCAAGATCGACGAAGATGCCATACGCCGGGACTTTAGCGTCAACGCGATTTACTACACGACAAAAGGGTTTGCGCTGCTCGACTTCGTTGACGGGCTGGCGGACATAGAGGCTCGCCAGATCCGCATGATAGGCGATCCTGCGGTGCGCTACCGCGAGGATCCAGTACGTTTGCTCAGAGCGGTCAGGCTGGCTTCCAAGCTTGGTTTCGAGATAGAGTCTGCGACCAAAGCCCCGATTAAAGAACTGGCGCCATTACTCGCCTCCATCTCCTCTGCACGCCTGTTCGATGAAACCGTCAAACTCTTCACCACAGGTAAGGCTCAGCAGACTTTCAGTATGCTGAGAGAGTATGACCTGGCCGACTATCTGTTTAAACCTGCTCTGGAAGCATTGGACCAGGCCAAACCGGTTCATGCCCGCATACTGGAAAAAGCGATGAGTAACACTGACTTGCGGCTATCACAAGGCAAGTCAATTACCCCTGCATTCATGTATGCCGCCCTGCTTTGGCCTGCCCTGCATCAGCAACTTGCGCAATTGCACAACAACAGTGGTCGTCCCCCAATGCCAATACTGCAGCAAGCCGCTTCCCAGGCCATTGTGGAGCAGCTGAAGTTTACCGCCATTCCCAAGCGGTTGACGGCCATGATGCGCGAAATTTGGGAGCTACAATGGCGACTAGCACCCCGTTCTGCCAAACAGGTGGAAAGTGTGTACTCACATCCCAAATTCCGGGCAGCCTACGACTTCCTCGTATTACGTGAGGAAGCCGGCGAGGATACCGCCCAGGCAGGGCAATGGTGGACAGCGTTTCAAGCCTGCGACAATGCCGGCCAGCGCGCTATGATGGAGCAGTTGGTACCGCCCGCTGGCAAGAAGAAAAACAAGCGACGACGTCGCAAAAAACCCCAGGAGACCGGCAAGGCGTGACCACACTTCCAAGATACATTGCTGTTGAAGGTCCGATAGGGGTTGGCAAAACCAGCCTGACACGCCGCCTGGCAGACAGCTTCAACTATGATCTGGTACTTGAGAGACCGGAAGAGAATCCCTTTCTTGAGCGGTTCTACAGAAATCCACAACAGCATGCTCTGGCAACTCAGCTGTTTTTCCTGTTTCAGCGTGCCCGTCAGCTACAGGAATTGAAGCAGGATGACCTGTTTGAACCGGTACGGGTGGCTGATTTTCTGATCGACAAAGACAGGCTGTTTGCCCGTATGAACCTGGATCCTGATGAGTTTGGCATTTATAACAATGTTTACGATCATCTGACGATTGACGCGCCCACGCCGGATCTGGTCATTTTCTTACAGGCACCAACCCCGATCCTGCTGGAACGCATCCAGAAACGTGGTATTGCTGCGGAACAGACCATCACTGCCGACTACCTGGAGAATCTCAACAACGCCTATACCGAGTTTTTCCACTACTACGACAAATCCCCTTTGCTGATCGTTAACAGCAGCGAGATTGATCTGGTAGGTAATGACTCAGACTATGAGCAACTGCTTCAACAAATCCTGTCTGGCCTGCATGGTGTGCAGTACTTCAATCCCAAGCCAACCTTGCTGTAAAACGGATCGCACGCTAAGCTGCGATTTCTGATTGGGGGAGCACTATGAGTGTACAATCGTCGCGAGCACACATTACGCTCAGCACACTTAACAAATTACATGCCGAAGGCAAGAAATTCGCCAGCCTGACAGCCTATGACGCCTGTTTCACGCAAATACTGAACCAGGCCGATGTCGAAGTCATACTGGTTGGCGACTCGCTGGGCATGGTCCTGCAGGGCCATGACAGTACCCTGCCCGTCACCATGCAGGACATGGTTTACCATGTCGCCTGCGTCAAACGTGGTAACAGCCGCGCTTTTATCATGGCTGATATGCCTTTCATGAGCTATTCCACCGACAGTGAAACGCTGGACAACGCCGCCTCATTGATGCGGGCGGGCGCGGAAATGGTCAAACTGGAAGGTGGCGCCTGGCTGGCCAGCTCCACCCGGCTGTTGGCGGAGCGAGGCATTCCTGTGTGTGTACACCTGGGACTGACACCTCAGTCAATCAATCAGATTGGCGGCTACATGGTACAGGGGCGAGCTGATAAACAGGCCGAAACAATGTACCAGGATGCCCTGGCACTTGAGAATGCAGGCGCCAGCATGGTGCTACTGGAGTGTGTACCAACTTCTCTGGCAAAACGCATCACAGAGGCGCTTAACATTCCGGTTATTGGCATAGGTGCCGGGCCGCATACGACCGGCCAGGTTCTGGTTCTACACGATATACTCGGTATCTCACCCATACGCCCGAAGTTCGTCAAGAACTTCCTGGCCGGCACGGAAGGCGATATTACCCGCGCCATTCAGAATTATGCCGAGGATGTCCGGGAAGGCCGTTTCCCCGGCCCCGAGCACAGCTTCAACTGATGTCATGCAAACAATCCATACCATCAACGAGCTTCGCTCAACACTAACCAGTTATCGTCAGTCTGGGCAAACCATTGCTCTGGTACCTACCATGGGCAACCTGCACGACGGACACATCAATCTGGTAGACCAGGCTAGGCGACTTGCCGACATCACAGTATGCTCCATTTTCGTCAACCCCATGCAGTTTGGCGCAGGTGAGGATCTGGATGCCTACCCCCGGACACTCGCGCAGGACAGCCAGCGACTCACAGCTGCCAACTGTGATGTGCTTTTTGCACCGACCGTATCCGAGGTTTATCCGGAGGGGTTGCAGGAACAGACCGTGGTCCATGTTCCCGGCATCTCTGCCCGCCATTGTGGCGCCAGCCGACCAGGACATTTCGACGGTGTTACCACCGTGGTCAGTAAACTGTTCCACATGGTTCAACCGGATCACGCTCTGTTCGGCCTGAAAGACTATCAGCAGTTCCAGGTGATCCGCAAAATGGTCGCGGATCAGTGTTTCAACATTACCCTGCATGGCGTCCCCACCGTCCGTGACCAGCATGGACTGGCATTGAGCTCTCGCAATGGCTACCTGACAGCATCACAAATAGAAACCGCCCGTCACCTGTATCGCCAGCTTTCGCTAGTCGCCTCTGACATCCGGCAAGGTAATAACAACTTTTCATCACTGGAAAACAACAGTTGTCAGTACTGGGAGTCTCACGGCATTCGTATGGACTATTTCCGGATATGCCATTATCAGACACTACAGCCGATGACTGAGTTAACCGACGATGAGCTGGCTGCAGCTGATCATTGCGTGTTATTGCTTGCCGCATTCGTCGGCAAAACACGTTTAATTGACAATATGGTAACAAGTCGCCCAATTTGATAACAGGATCAGAGTTTAGGAGAGCAGTATGTCAGAAAAGCATGTTTACCCGGCTGAACCTCAATCGCACAGTCTTATTGACAAAGAAGCCTATGAGGCGATGTATAACGCCTCTATTGAGGCGCCCGAAACCTTCTGGGCAGACCAGGCAAAAGCCTTCATCGATTTCATTGAACCCTGGGACACAGTAGTCAGCGGTGATTTCAGTAAGGCAGACGTCAAGTGGTTTGCGGGGGGCAAACTTAATGTCTGTTACAACTGTGTTGATCGGCACCTGCCCACCCGCGCTGATCAGGTTGCCTTGATCTGGGAGGGCGATGAGCCGGACACCAGTGACACTATTACTTATCAGGCGTTGCACGAAGCGGTCTGTCGCTTCGCTAATGTACTGAAATCCCGGGGAATTAAAAAAGGCGATCGGGTCTGCATTTACATGCCCATGATTCCCGAAGCCGTCTATGCCATGCTGGCATGTGCCCGCATTGGTGCCATTCACTCGGTGGTATTCGGTGGCTTCTCTCCCGACTCCATACGTGACCGTATTCTTGATTCAGCCTGCTCGGCTGTCATCACCGCCGATGAAGGCGTCCGCGGCGGCAAGCGTATCCCCTTGAAAAGCAATGTCGATACAGCGCTGGCAGGCTGCCCTGACGTAGCGACAGTAGTAGTGGTTAAACATACTGCAGCTGATATCGACTGGCATGAAGAGCGTGACATCTGGTACCAGGAGGCGGTAGCTTCGGCCAGCACGGATTGTCCGGCTGAACCGATGGACTCCGAAGACCCCCTGTTTATCCTCTATACGTCAGGCTCAACCGGCAAACCCAAAGGCGTCATGCATACCACTGCCGGCTACTTGCTCCAGGTTGCCATGACGCACCGTTATGTATTTGATTACCGCGAAGGGGAAATTTACTGGTGCACCGCTGATGTAGGCTGGGTGACGGGACACAGCTACATCGTCTACGGCCCACTTTGCAATGGTGCCACCTCTCTGGTCTTCGAGGGTGTACCCACTTACCCTGATGCCTCGCGATTCTGGCAGGTCATCGACAAACACCGGGTCAATATTTTCTATACGGCACCGACCGCACTCCGTGCGCTGATGGGCCAGGGTGATGAACCCGTCAAACGTTATCAACGCAGCTCCCTGCGAGTGCTGGGCTCAGTTGGCGAACCCATCAACCCGGAAGCCTGGGAATGGTATCACCGCGTGGTCGGCGATGGTCGCTGCCCGATTGTCGATACCTGGTGGCAAACTGAAACCAGCGGCATGATGATTACGCCCATCGCTGGCGTCACTGACCTGAAACCCGGATCCGCGACCAGACCTTTCTTTGGCGTTAAACCAGAGTTAGTCGATGCAGAAGGCCAGGTTGTTGAAGGGGCAGGCAAAGGTAACCTGGTGATATCGCAAAGCTGGCCAGGCCAGATCCGCTCTGTATATGGCGATCATCAGCGCTGTATTGACACCTACTTCAGTGCTTACCCCGGCTATTACTTCACCGGTGACAGCGCTGAACGTGATGCTGACGGTGATTATTGGATAATCGGTCGTGTTGATGATGTTATCAATGTCTCAGGACACCGTCTGGGGACTGCCGAAATTGAAAGCGCACTGGTCTTGCACCCGCAAGTTGCCGAAGCGGCTGTCGTGGGATATCCCCATGATATCAAAGGCAGTGCCATCTACGCCTACGTGACGTTAATGGCAGGAGTGGAAGACTCAGATGAACTGAACGCCGAACTGGTCCGTTTCGTCGCATCTGAAATCGGATCTTTTGCTAAACCTGAGATCATCCAGTTTGCACCCGGATTGCCGAAAACCCGTTCCGGTAAAATTATGCGCCGCATCCTGCGCAAAATTGCCGCCAATGAAACGGAGCAACTGGGGGATACCACAACGCTGGCTGACCCTTCAGTCGTACAGGCACTGATAGATAACCGGGTTAACCGCGGCTAGTCGCCGGTTTGTAACCGGGGGACACCCCGGGTTGCCATGGATTCAAGGACAAATTAAAGGATAACATCATGACAGATATCGTCATTGCTGCCGCCGCTCGCAGCCCGATAGGCACATTTCAGGGCAGTTTGTCTTCGCTTTCTGCGGTTGAAATTGCGACTCAGGTCATGCAGGCCCTGATCAAAAAAACCGGAATTAATGCTTCAGCAGTTGATGAGGTCATACTGGGCCATGTACTGACCGCGGGCTGTGGCCAGAATACCGCGCGCCAGGTCACCATTAACAGTGGATTGGACCAGGCCACACCAGCAATGACGATCAATAAGGTTTGTGGATCCGGACTCAAGGCTGTCCACCTGGCGGCACAAGCTATTGCCCAGGGGGATGCCAATCTGGTCATCGCTGGCGGTATGGAGTCGATGAGCCAGTCGGCGCACGTTCTCCCCCACTCTCGCCAAGGCCAGCGTATGGGACACTGGCAGGCTGTGGACTCGATGATCGGTGACGGGCTTTGGGATGCGTTTAATGACTATCACATGGGTATCACCGCCGAAAACCTGGCTGACCAATACAGCATAAGCCGGGAAGCACAGGACGCCTTCGCAGCAGCCTCCCAGCAGAAAGCCAGCGAGGCTGCTTCCAGAGGGGCATTTGCAGAAGAAATCGTGCCCATCGCGGTTCCCCAGCGCAAGTCTGACCCCATCATGGTCGACCAGGATGAAGGGATTCGCGCTGGCACAACCGCCGAATCGCTTGCCAGGCTGCGCCCGGCATTCAAGGCTGACGGCAGTGTCACAGCGGGTAATGCCTCCGGTATTAATGACGGTGCCGCCATGGTGCTGGTCTGCCGCCGGGACGTTGCCGAGCAGCACGGGCTGGTGCCATTGGCCACCATACGCGCCTGGTCCAGTGCTGGTGTCGACCCGGCCATCATGGGTATCGGCCCGGTATCAGCAACCAGACGTTGTCTGGAAAAAGCTCAGTGGCAATTACAGGATATTGATCTGATAGAGGCTAACGAAGCCTTCGCCGCGCAGTCGCTGGCGGTTGCCAAAGAGACTGGCTGGGACATGGACAAGGTCAACGTCAACGGCGGCGCGATTGCATTGGGACACCCGATAGGTGCTTCCGGGTGCCGGGTACTTGTTACCCTGATTCATGCCATGCAGCAACGCGAAGCAAGGAAAGGCCTGGCCACCTTATGTATTGGTGGCGGCCAGGGTGTTGCGATAGCGGTGGAACGACCTTAGCGGCCATGTATCAAGTCCGGTGACTTCAGGGCTCACAGTCAGTGATTGACTATTCTGACTGCTGAGCCAGCCACCCTGCTACACCACGCAAGTCGTAGCCGTGCTCAGCACCAAGCTTCACAATTTCTTCAGGTGCCATGCCTTTCAAACCGTTAGCCAGCCCCCACAGCTGAATGGAGCGAGTGCCACTGCGGCAGTACGCCAGAATAGGACGTTCAGCGTCATCCAGTGCCTCAGTAAATTTGGCGATATCTTCCAGATTTAACTGGCCCGATACCACAGGAATATAACGGAAGTCGATCTCGTGCTCTTCGGCAACCGCCTGTATTTCAGCGCGGATAGGCTGATCAAAGCTTTCCCCGTCGGGTCGATTACAGATAATCGTTTTATAGCCAGCGGCAGCCATTTCATCCACATCATCCGGTAGCAACTGTTCTGCTACAGAAAAATCATCTGTTATCTTCTTTGCTTTCATCTTGATTCCTTAATGTTATCCAAGGCTTTCGAATTAATCTGGCGCGCAAACATGCATCAAAATGCCGCTGGTTTCAACTCTGATCCGAAACACTAACGCATCCGGGAGCAGTAATCGAGCCACGGCTGTGACGAAAATTGCATCTGCACTCCAGGTAGCTCTCGCAAACTGCCAGTTGCCAGCCGATGACAGGCGCGAAATGCCTCATCTTCTTGATCTTTCACAACACCTTGTATATTTACAATCCCAACACCACAACTCATTTGTTCCAGATAAGTATCAATCACCAGAGGCGGCAGGGAGGCCGCTGGAGAGGGCTGCCACCAGAGCCGCAACCCATCCCCAGACAAGACTTGTAACCAGTCTGCATAGCGAACGGGTGTGTACAGGCCACTCGACTCAGGTGCTTCTGACTTTATTGTAACAAGGCTGCAGATTTCACAAGCGCCCAGACTGGCATCCCGAGTATCAGGCCCAGCCGTGACACAGATGCCGACGTCAGCTCTGCCATCAACAGTTGACCATCCGCTAAAGTCAGCCTGACCAGCACTAACCCATCGTCCTTTTCAGTCAAACCGCTAATCTTCGCAGCGAGGTGGTTTTGAATACTGATCTGAGTCGGGTCTGTTAATGCAATACTGACATCACGGGCATAGATCTGCAGGCGGTGGTTTTGGAATGCTGTCGAACCTGAGTGTAAAGACATGTACTCAGGCGAGCTTCTGACATGAAGGTGGTACGAGGTGGTAGAGAACATGCCCCAGCCACCGTTGCCTTCGATCACAAACTGCCCCTGTAATACCGACACAGCCCCTTCATCTGCAAACAGCGGGGAAGACGGGTCTTGCAGTGCTTCAGCAAGCCTGACTACCGGGGCAACCGATCCATTCTCCATAAACCCGATGTGATCAGCCAGTCGCAGTACTTCATCGGTTGAGTGAGTCACCAGCAATGTCGGTGTCTCTGTGTCCCGGACGACCCGGGCCAGATAAGGCAGTATCTGGCGTTTGGCAACAGCATCAAGAGCAGCAAGTGGCTCATCAAGTAACAACAGATCAGGGCTGGTCATCAGCGCACGCCCAAGAGCCACGCGCTGACGCTGGCCACCCGACAACTGGTCGGTTCTGTGTTGCAACAAAGACTCCAGCGCCAGCATCCGGTAGATTTCTTCCGGCGCCAAACGTCGTTGTGCTGGCTTTGTTCGGCGCCAGCCATACTCCAGGTTTGCCCTGACATCCAGGTGAGGCAACAAACTCGCCTCCTGAAAAACAAGACCGATTCGCCGCTTTTCAAGTGGCACACAGAGACTTTCATTCTGCCAGTCGACACCATTAAATGAGACATTGGACATGGCACCTCTTTCCAGCCCGGCCACAATACGCAGCAGACTGGTTTTACCACAACCTGAGGGGCCATACAGAGCCGTCACCCCTTTGCTGGGGAAACTCTGGGCCAACTGCAAACAAAAGGCATCCCGCTGCCAGTTAACGGAAACATTCAGACTCATGAGTTCACATTCCGTTGAGCAAACAGACTGAAACGGCGCTGCCTGCCATAGACAGCCACCAGGATCAGGAAAGAAAATACCAGCATCAGCAGCGACAGCCGGTGAGCATTCTGAAAATCCAGTGCTTCAGCATAATCATAGATCATCACCGATAACACTCTGGTTTCCCCAGGGATCGAGCCACCCAGCATCAGAATGACACCAAATTCCCCCATGGTATGAGCGAAGCTTAATGTGGCTGCAGTCACCAATCCGCCGCGACACAGGGGAAACACAACCGTCAGCAACCGATCCATTGGTGAGGCTCCCAGGGATGCCGCAACTTCCAGCGGTCGATGCCCTAGTCGGCCAAAAGCATCTTGCAGCGGCTGAACAGCAAAAGGCAGGGAATAGATCAATGAGGCCACCACGATACCGTTAAAGCTGAAAGCCAGGTGGTTCAGCCCCATACTTTCCAGGGTTTGACCGATCCAGCCTTGCGGCCCCAGCAAAATCAGCAAATAAAACCCAAGCACAGTCGGCGGCAGTACGAGCGGAAGCGCCACCAAAGACTGAACTACGGTATGAAACCAGCTGCCTCCGCGTGCCAGCCACCAGGCCAGCGGGGTTGCCAACAACATGAGCAATAGCGTGGTGATGAAGCACAGCTTCAACGTTAGCCAGATCGCCTGCCAGTCTGCTGGAGTGAATGCAAAGAAGTCAGACATGTGTCCCGCTTACTCAGCCAGCTCGGCGGGCGTTTGCTGCCCGACCTGCCTGGCAGACAGAAAACCGGCACTTGAAAGAATAGACTGCGCTTGCGAGGACATTACAAACTGTGAAAAGGCAGCAGCAACCGGATTGGACTGACCGCGTGCTGTGACTACCATGGATTGATTCAAAGGCAGGTGGCTTGTGGCATCAACACGCATATAAGGCTGTTGCTGCATCGCTTCCTGATTCGCCAGCGAAGCAGCCAACAGGGCGACATCAGCAGCGCCGCTTAGTGCCATTCTGGCTGTCTGAGACACACTTTCCCCATAGACCAGTTTATCCTGCACCTGGTCCCAGATACCATAGTGAATCAACGCCTCCCTGGCTCTCTGACCATAAGGTGCAACATCCGGCTGGGCAATGGCTATACGACGCACCTCAGGCTTCAGCAACCCTTGCCAGCCAATTTCTCTGGCATCACGACTGGCGCTCCACATCACAAGCTGTCCCGCGGCGTATAGCCTGGGCACCGAAGTCTCTGGTTGCGATTCAGCAATTTGCTCCGGGAACTCAGTATTGGCCGCCATAAACACATCAAATGGTGCACCGTGGAGAATCTGGGTCGTTAACCGGCCAGATGAGCCATACACCAGAATGACATGATCACCGGGGTGTGACTGTTCGAAGGCCTCAACCAGGCGATCAAGTGTCGGTCGCAAAGAGGAAGCAGCGGCAACAGTCGCGTCCCCGGCACTGGCGAAAGAAAAGCAAAAAACCTGCGCCAGCAATATGCCAATGAGTGTACGGAGCTGACACATCACTCTGAATCTCCATGGTGAATAATAATACTGGAAGCATTGATCAGCGCCGTCAGTATCCTTCCCGGTTTGATATCCAGCTTTTTGACACTATCCATCGTCACTATTGCAGTCAGCGTATTGCCTCCTTCCAGTTGCAGGCTGACTTCAGCATTGACGGCGCCATCTGTTACACGGCTGACTTTACCTGTGAGGCTGTTATCTGCCGTTGTTGACGCGCCATCAACACCATCAGCCAGCAATACCCAACTCGCTTTGATCAAGGCTTCAACCCTGTCACCGGGTGTTAGTGACATCGCCCGCACACTCTCTTGCGTACAAGTCGCAACAAGACGATCATCACCAATAAGCCTGAGGGTAATCGCGGTATTAACGGCACCCACGTCAACCGACTCAATGGTGCCACTCAGGATATTTCTTGCACTGCTTCTCATGTTCATTCGCCTGATTGTTTTTAGGCTGTGCCAGAGCGATTCATCAGCCCCTTCGGCGGCCACCAGCGCCAGCATTCGATTTTGCAAATCGCGGATATTGTTGATGTCGCCAACCAGCCGTTTACCGGCTTCAGTCAATTCTGCACCACCACCACCTTTGCCGCCGTGTTTAGCAGCAATCAGCACAACGCCTGCCAGGTTATTCATGGCGTCCACAGCATCCCAGGCAGCCTTGTATGTCATACCAACATATTTTGCTGCTGCGCTTATCGAGCCTAATTCCCCGATAGCAGCAAGAAGAGAAAGACGGCGTGGCGAAATATCGCCGCCGTCCAGTTGGAGCAGCAGAGGAGCTGTGAGCTTGCCCAATTCGTCACAGACAGCGATGGCAGCATTTGCAAAACCAGCTGTGTTATCAGACTTTTCTGAGGCTCGCCGACCCGAAGAAGCTCGTCGGTCAGCCTGGGAACGACGTTCGCTCATTACCCCTACCCTCATCTACCCTCTGCATCTATATCCCCTGCCTCTATATATACCCAGCAATATAACGACTACCAATATATACCAAACTAAATAACCCTTGCAAGCTACGTAGCGACGCTTTTCTGATGGATAACAGGTCGTGTGCGTCCGGTGAGAACAGCAGGCAAGCTCTGATGCCTGCTGATCTAAAGCTGAAACGCGGGGGGGATAACATCCAGGCTGAGATTCCACAAAGGAGGCACAAGGAAGTAGACCGCGAGGGTGATCAGTGCCGCTGCAGTCAGGTTTAATAAAAAACCCACCCGCATCATTTCTGTCATCCGCAACCTCTCTGTTGCAAAGATGATGGCATTCGGTGGCGTGCCAACCGGCAGCATAAATGCACAGTTTGCAGCCATTGCACAAGGGATCATCAAAGCAAACGGGTGCAGATTGAGCGCCAGTGCCAGGGAAGCCACCACCGGTACAATCATGGTAGCAGTGGCAGTATTTGAGGTGATTTCCGTCAAGAACAGGATCAGCAGACTGGCCAGGGCAATTACCAGGATGACCGGCAAACCGTCCAGCACTGTTAACTGGTTACCCATCCAGTCTGACAGACCGGTGACACGAAAGCCGGTGGCAATCGCCAGGCCACCACCAAACAGCAACAGTATGCCCCAGGGGATATTTTTTGAGTCTACCCAGTTCAGCACTCGCGGCGAATCCGCTTGCTTTGCCGGAATCAAAAACAGTGCGACTGAAGCAGCTATGGCAACCATACCATCAGTAATTTCCGGGAACACATTGACCCAGATGAAAGAGCGGGTAATCCAGAAAAATGCCGCCAGAGTAAACACGCAGGATACGGCTTTCTCTTCCGGTCCGATGGGGCCTAATGCCTCTCGTTCCTTGCTGATCATCTCGCGTCCACCGGGCAATCCAGTGATCGACATTCGGAATGCGTAGCGTCCCAGATAAACCCAGGCGATTAATAGCAACACTGCCACCATCGGTACACCGATCAACATCCAACTGGCGAAGCTGATTTCAAAACCGAATAATTCGCGCGCCTGCGCTGCCAATATAATATTGGGCGGTGTACCGATCAGTGTGCCCAGGCCACCAATAGTGCCAGCATACCCCACGCCAAACAAAAGCGCTTTTTCAAATACCGGTATATCAACCGCTTCAGGCCGGTCTTTTAAGGCCGCAGCGACCTGGCTTGATATCGCCATGGCCATTGGCACCATCATCATCACAGAAGCAGTGTTTGACACCCACATGGAAAGAAAGGCTGTCGCCAGCATAAAACCCAACAGGATACGTTGTGTACTGGTGCCGACAAAAGCAATGATAGCCAGGGCGATACGACGGTGAAGACTCCACTTCTCCATTGCTGTAGCGATGAAAAAGCCCCCCAGAAACAGGTAAATGATATCGTTGCCGTAAGCTGAAGTGACGGCGCTGTTGTCCAGCGCTCCGGTTATGGGTAACAGCACAATCGGCAGAAGTGAGGCCGCCGGGATCGGCACCGCTTCGGTCATCCACCAGATAGCAACCCAGATTGTGGTTGCCAACACGGCCCGGCCTTCAGGACTTAAGTCTGCTGGCGTAAAAAACAGCAACGTCAACAGGAACATCAAAGGACCTGCCACCAGGCCGATACGTTGACTCAGTGAATAAGAGGATACCGAAGAGGAGCCGGACCGGTCGGCTGTATTTGCCGGGAAGAGCAACGAAAGCAAGCGTTTAAACATGTCTGATTTTTTTATTTGTGGGAGTCAGTCAGGCAGACTAAAGCAGAGTCTGGATATTGTCCAGTCGGCGAGCAGGGCATCACTCCACATTCCGAAGCCGACCACTGCCTAACGGCCTTTCACCCAGCAGCCGAAAACTCGCCTGACGGCTCAAACAGTTCGGCTGCGATTGCGGGTGAAGACCGCTAGGCAAAGCGTGGTCTGACTGGCTACGGAATGTGGAGTGATGCCCTGCCTATGTGCCTTGCTTGAAGTGTTTTCGGGGCAACTGCACTATGCCTGGCGCAAAAAAAAGGCTTTCAGATCTCTGCAATCTGAAAGCCATAAATATGCGGGAAGAAAACCAGCAATACGGTTCACTGGGTCAACAACTCACCCAGATGAACAAGGCATAAACACTGCACTCATCAATCCGTGCATGCCAGTCAGGTGTATCTTAGGGAATCAATGTAACAACTTGATGAACGAAAAGGCTTTATTGAACAACCAATCTGACACTGGATTGCTCGCCAATCTCGATGTCTGCCCGGATCCGGCTGTTAACCATGCCGCTTTGTACCTGAGAATACATCCAGCGTCCCATTTCATCGCTAGGCGCAGTGATGAGTACAAAGGCGTTGATCTCGGATACTGTACTGGCAATCTGGCGCAAGCTGTCAGCGACAGCCGGCTGCTGAGTACGGACCCCGGCAAACTCGAAACGGTGCACACTGTGCGTGCGTTCCCGTTCCAACTGCAGGTTCTGCGCTGCGACATCAATGCCCTCAGCGTCAGGGTCGACCATCATCGCCCGATCCAGGAACTGCTCAGCAGTTGCAAAATGTCCTTGCCTGGCAGCTTTCTCCGTTAACTGCAAATAACGGGCGACGATATCCTGCAACCCATCAAGCGCAACCTGATTACCCGGGTCCAGTGCAAAAGCACGATTGAAGTAATGGAACGCACTATCCTCAACAGGTGTCGTCAAGCGGTCTTCTCGAAGAGCTCGCATACCGTCATATAAAATATCGGCGACATACTGCCGGTGGCGTTCTGCATCCTCCCGGTCCCGACGCGCCTGCTCCTGGTTAGCCATGCTGGGCTGCTCCTCCGGCTCTAGCTGGACCGTTTCAACTGGCCGGGTCTGAGGTGCTTGGCTTTGGCAGGCAGCCAGGAAGCAAACAGGCAGAATACAGGATGCGATGATACGCGAGAAGCTGGGAAACGCTGAGAGTACGTGCATAACAGTTGCAACACAGGTTATGAGGAATTGGGCCGCTAAAATATGGCATTAAACGCCAGGAATCTCAAGCGATCTCCTTTCTTGACTTTGTTCCCTTTGGGAATCACTGCCAACCCGTCTGACTGTCCCAGCGAAGACAGAACCCCGGAGCTTTGCCGGGAAAATGGCTGCACAACATCTCCTTCAGGAGTAGATTTCAGGCTGACTCGCAAATACTCTTCGCGATCACTGACCTGATCCCTGGAAAACCCGGCCTCGACCCAGCGCTCGGGCCAGTCTGTTTCAGCAGCCCCCATCAATTTAAGCAACGCTGGCCTGACCAATAGCAGTAGGGTAACGACCGCAGAAACCGGGTTCCCTGGCAGTCCGAAAAAATGACTGTCCGCAAACCGTCCAAAGGCAAATGGCTTGCCGGGTTTGATGGCCAGTTTCCAAAGCAGCAACTCCCCCTCCCGGGACACAGCATCCTTTACATGATCTTCTTCACCGGCAGAGACGCCGCCCATGGTGATAATGACATTGGCTTTTTCTGCTGCTTGCGACAGTGCAGATACTGTTGCGTCCAGAGAGTCTACAACATGATCAGACGCGACGACGTCGATACCCATGCGCTGACACAAAGCCTGAATGACATATTGATTGCTGTTAAAAATCTTGCCCGGTGTCAGCGTCAAACCGGGTTCAACCAATTCATCGCCTGTCATTAAGAGGGCAACTTTGGGTTTGGCAACAACAGGAACCTGATCAATACCAGTGGATGCCAGCAGGCCCAGCTGGAATGGCCCCAGCCGCTGCCCTTTCTCAATCAGCTTGCTGCCCGCGCTAATATCACTACCCTGTCGGCGAATGTTCTCACCGCGCTCTGGCAACTGAACCACAGTCACCTGACCGTTTTGTTGCTCACAGTTTTCCTGCATGACCACCGTATCGGCATGGTCTGGTACCGGAGCGCCAGTGAAGATTCTGGCGGCAGTACCTGGCTGCAAGGGGTCGGGTTGCATACCGGCAGCAACGCGCTGGCTCACTGGCAAGGTTGGTGTCTGTTCAAGGTCTGCCCGGCGTAGCGCATACCCATCCATCGCCGCATTATCCCAGGGCGGAACCGGTATACTCGCAGCGATATCAGCTGCAGCAACCCTGTCCAGTGCGCTGGCCAGTGATACCATTTCTGTATCAGTCAAAGGCGCTATGCTGGCCAATAACTGGCGACGTGCTTGCTCCAAAGAGAGTAAGGCGGCGCGGGAAGACATGAATCACTCTCCCGCTGACGAGGCTGATTTGGACAATGAGGCCTTCAACATCCGTTGCAGGCTGCCATGCCAGGAGCGTTGTTTTATGCCGAAAGTTTCGAAGATGCGTTTGGTATTCAACGTAGCATTGCTAACCAGAGGGGCTTCCACCCGCTGCAAATTGATCGTCAGGTGATCCAGCAAACGATAAATACTTTCATCATGCTGCGCCGCGTACTTGACCATTTGCTGAACAAACTCGCTTTGTCGCATTGGTTCCAGTGCACAGTAATGATAAGTGCCCCAGACATCTGCCTGACAATCGACCTGCAGAGAAATCGCCATAATCACACGAGCAATATCCTCCAGCGGCGTTGGAGACATTTTGCCCCGGGTTACCGTTACCTGTCCTTCCTCGGAACGCAGTTCATCCAACCAGCGATCCAGCCACTGGGATTTACCAGGCCCAAACTGCCAACCGCAACGAAGAATGATATGTTTAGCCGTCTCCGCAACAGCCTGTTCACCAGCGACAGCTGTCTCACCGAAAATACCTTCCGGCTTGACGGCATCCTGCTCGTTATAGGCAAGCTTTTTCTCACCACCGAAAACGTAGGCTGTAGACAGATGAATCAGCGGAATATTCAGATGATCACAAACCTGGGCCAGCAGTTCCGGCAGGCGATGATTAATGGCAGCGCACTCATCAGGGTATTTTTCCGCCTGAAAAATAGCGTCGTGCTGATCCGGCAGGTATGACGCCAGATTAATGACCTGGTCGGGTTCCGCTTGCGTGATCACGCGCGCAGTACCCAGGGGATCATCAGCATTTACCGCTGCGGGGTCAGGTGCCAGCCATTCAACCCCTCGTTCTTCCAGCAATTGTTTGAGTTCGTTGCCGATTGCTGAATCGGCGCCAATGATCATCAGTTTCACTGACTATATCCCAGGCCTGCTTGTAAAAATGGTATGTGAGAATTAAAAGGGAATGTCGTCGTCAAAATTGTCGAAATCACTTGGACGCTGCTGGCCACCACTCTGGTTGGGCTGGCCGCCACCGGATTGACCGGACGACTGGGATTGCTGTGACATATCCTGATTCATGTCCTGGTTCATGCCACTATAGTTGTCATTGGATGCACCGCCTCGAGAATCCAGCATCTGCATTTCATTGGCAACAATTTCGGTCGCATAACGCTTGATGCCGTCCTGCTCCCAGGAACGGGTGCGCAGGCTGCCTTCAATATACAACTTGCTGCCTTTGCGGACATACTCATTGACAATTTCTGCCAAGCGATTGAAAAAGACAATACGGTGCCATTCGGTTCTTTCCTGGTTCTGACCCGTGTTTTTGTCCTTCCAGGTCTCGCTGGTTGCCAGCGCCAGGTTACAGACTGCCCCGCCACTGGGCATGTAACGCGTTTCCGGATCCCGCCCAACATTACCGACCAGAATCACCTTGTTTACGCCGCGACTCGCCACCTTGTTATCTCCTTAAATTGGCTGTTCTCAATATTCTTATCAAGCATAGCACGAAACTGCCAATCTCGCAGATAGTCCCTAGCGCTAAGAGAATGACTCTTTGCGATAGCGGACAATATTCCTCATAATGGTGTGTTTTTATTGGTCTGGATCGGCATGGACAACATCAGTATCAGGGGTGCCCGCACCCATAACCTGAAAAACGTTAACCTGGATATACCCCGCGACAAGCTCGTCGTGGTTACCGGTCTTTCCGGCTCCGGCAAATCATCACTGGCATTCGATACGTTGTATGCGGAAGGCCAGCGACGCTACGTGGAGTCGTTGTCGACCTATGCCCGACAGTTTTTGTCGATGATGGACAAACCGGAAATTGACCACATTGAAGGGCTGTCGCCGGCCATTTCCATTGAACAGAAATCAACATCGCACAACCCGCGTTCAACTGTGGGCACCATCACCGAGATCTACGATTATTTGCGTTTGCTCTATGCCCGTGCCGGTGAACCGCGCTGCCCTGACCATGATCTGCCACTACAGGCACAGACTGTCAGCCAGATGGTTGATCAGATAATGGGGTTGCCGGAAGGCAGCAAAATCATGATTCTGGCACCGGTCATTCAGGCTCGTAAAGGAGAACATATCGGTGTTTTCCAGTCCTTGCAGAGTGACGGCTTTATTCGTGTCCGTGTCGATGGCCAGGTCAGTGAACTGGTTGAAGTCGGCAGCCTGGACAAAAACAAGAAACACACTATCGAAGCGGTAGTCGACCGCCTGAAAGTGCGCGACGGCATTGAACAGCGCCTGGCCGAAAGCCTGGAAACCGCGCTGATGTTAAGTGATGGCGTAGCCTCAATTGCCTTCATGGATGATGACAGGGAGGAGCTGACCTTTTCATCGCGCTTCGCTTGCCCGACCTGCGGACACAGTATCAAAGAGCTGGAACCGCGGCTGTTTTCATTCAACAACCCGGCGGGTGCCTGCCCAACCTGTGATGGTTTGGGGGTTTCACAGTCATTTGATGTCGACCGTATTATTGTCGACGACACCTTATCCCTGGCTGAAGGTGCGATTCGGGGCTGGGATCGTCGCAATTTCTATTATTTCCAGATGCTCAGTTCATTGGCCAGACATTACGGTTTTGCCGTGGAGACTCCTTTCTGCGAGTTGAGCAAGCAACACCAGGACGTCATTCTTAATGGCAGTGGCGGCAAAATCATTGATTTTGAGTTTGCCAATGACCGGGGTGATACAACTGTCAGGCGCCACGCCTTTGAAGGCATCCTGCCCAATATGCAACGCCGCTACCATGAAACAGAATCCCAGGCAGTACGAGAAGACCTCGCCCGCTTTCTGAGTGTGCATGCCTGCCCTTCCTGTGAGGGTACGCGGCTGTGTGCCGACGCAAGACACGTTTTTATCAATAACGTATCACTGCCCTCTGTCAGCGCCATGACCATTGAGCAAGCCAAGGCGTATTTCGACAGCCTGACGTTGAGCGGTTCCCGTGCAGAGATTGCTGACAAAATTCTCAAAGAACTCCAGCAGCGCCTTAAATTTCTCATTGATGTGGGGCTCAACTATCTGACCCTGAGCCGCAGTGCTGACACGCTCTCCGGTGGCGAAGCACAGCGCATCAGACTGGCATCGCAGATTGGAGCCGGCCTGGTTGGTGTGATGTACATCCTGGATGAACCTTCCATCGGCCTGCACCAGCGTGACAACGACCGATTGCTAAAAACCCTGTTCCACTTGCGGGACCTGGGCAACACTGTGATCGTGGTTGAGCACGATGAAGATGCCATCCGGCACGCTGACCACATCATTGATATCGGCCCTGGTGCCGGTGTTCACGGCGGTCATATCGTCGCCCAGGGGTCCGTTGATGACTTGATCGCCTGCCCGGAGTCACTGACTGGCCAGTACCTTAGCAATAAGCGCCGGATTCTGGTGCCGGAGCGCAACCCTCACCCCGGCAACAAAAAAGTCGTAAAAATTGTCGGCGCAAGGGGCAATAACCTGCAGTCAGTAGACCTCAGCATTCCTCTGGGCCTGCTGACCTGTGTTACCGGTGTGTCCGGGTCGGGCAAATCGACGCTGGTTAACGGCACGCTCTACCCGATTGCTGCCCGGGAATTAAATGGTGCCGTCACGTTAGATGCGGCCCCCTATCAGAAAGTTGAAGGGATGCAGCAACTGGACAAGGTTGTTGATATCGACCAAAGCCCGATTGGCCGTACCCCCCGCTCCAATCCGGCGACATATACCGGTCTGTTCACTGCGGTACGAGAAATCTTCGCCGGCACACAGGAAGCCCGCTCTCGCGGCTATGGTCCGGGACGTTTCAGCTTCAATGTCAAAGGAGGGCGTTGCGAAGCCTGCCAGGGCGACGGCGTGGTTAAAGTGGAAATGCACTTTTTACCTGACGTCTATGTGGCCTGCGATGTCTGCCATGGCAAGCGCTACAATCGTGAAACGCTGGAAGTGCGTTACAAAGGCAGAAATATAGCAGAAGTCCTTGATATGACCATCGAGGAAGCCAGGGAATTTTTCGACCCGGTGCCGGTGATTGCCCGCAAATTGCAGACACTGATTGACGTTGGCCTGACATACCTTTGCCTGGGGCAATCGGCTACCACCTTGTCCGGTGGTGAAGCCCAACGTGTCAAGCTGGCCAGAGAGCTGTCCAAACGGGATACCGGCCAAACACTTTACATTCTGGACGAGCCCACCACCGGCCTGCACTTCGAAGACATTCGCCAGTTACTGGCCGTGCTCCACAAATTACGTGACCAAGGCAACACTATCGTGGTGATTGAACATAATCTGGATGTGATTAAAACGGCTGACTGGATCGTTGACCTGGGGCCGGAAGGTGGCAGTGGTGGCGGTCGAATCCTGGTTGAAGGGACACCGGAAGACGTCGCTGCCACGCCAGGCTCCTACACCGGCCAATACCTGGCCCAGTATCTCGAAGGTACAGACAGCAACCGCAAGGCAGGCTAGCACTTGTTAACTCGATAAAGCAGCCTGCCCCCTGCGATGCTTAGTAAACCGAAGCGTACCGGTTCACGTGCCTGATCATCACTCTGATACGGATGCGGCGCGTTGCAGCAAATAGGCCCGGATGCCTTCAACCTGAGTCGCACCAATATCAGCGGCAAAGGCAGGCATACCCTGCTCCTGCAGCGCCCCTTCAAGCACAATCGCCGCGAAACCCTCTTCACTGAGAATCATCGGGCTATATCGCAGATCGGGGATCGGGCCTGCGCTCAAAGCAACCGGGCCATGACACACAGAACAGTAGGCTCCGTACATAGCTTCACCCAACAGGGGGTTGCCAGCACTGCTCACCCCTTCCAGGTCCAGTGGAATCAGCGACTCCTGCTGATGGTCAGGCAAACTGGCCTCACCATTGAGTTTAAACGCCATCAGGCGGCCATTGCGCTGCCTGGGGTAATTCCCGGAAGTCAGACCCATTGTCAACGGGATTGCGCCACCCTGCCCCGCCAGCGCCAGCACATACTGCTCACCATCCAGTTCGTAAGAGACCGGGCCTCCAAGAATGGCATCACCGACCTCATGCGACCAAAGCTCTTCGCCATTGTCAGTACGGTAAGCATGGAATACCCCATCGGCTGAACCCTGAAAAACCAGTCCACCTCCGGTGGAAAGCAGGCCACTGTTGCCCAACACATCGTAATCCACGCGCCAGCGAGCCTGCTGGGCTGCCGGGTCCCAGGCCAGCAAGGAAGCCGGCGCCTGGTCCATGATCATGCCCTGATCAGCCATGTTGGCAGGCTCCGCCATGGCAGCTCCCAGTCCCAGGTTCCAGCCTACGGCCTGATCAGTGACTTCATCAGCCGGTGCATAGACATAGGATGTATTTTGCGCCGGCAGGAAAACCAGTTGAGTTTGGGGATCAAATGACATCGGATACCAATTATGAGCCCCTAATGGCCCGGGTATCACAAGTGCCGGGTCGCGCTGATAACGGACAATTTCGGATTCAATCGGTCGCCCTGTGGCCGGATCCAGTCCACTGGCCCAGTTAACATCTACGTAGTTATCTCCGGATATAAACTCACCAGTGCGTCTGTCGATAACATAAAAGAAACCATTTTTAGGTGCCTGCATGATGACCTCACGCATGCGGCCATTGATTTCAATGTCAGCCAGAATCATGTGCTGTGTCGCGGTGTAATCCCAGGATTCGGCAGGCGTGGTCTGGAAATGCCAGACATATTCGCCTGTGTCCGGACGCAGTGCCACGATGGAAGACAAGAACAGGTTGTCGCCCTCACCATTGGAACGCAGTTGATGGTTCCAGGGACTGCCATTACCGACACCGATATATAGCAGATCCAGTTCAGGGTCATAGGCCATGGAATCCCAGACCGTGCCGCCCCCACCGATGGCCCACCATTCGCCAGACCAGGTTTCTGCCGCCATTTCCATCGCTACATTTTCAAAACCGTCTGCCGGGTTACCCGGAACCGTATAGAAACGCCAGGCCTGCTCCCCGGTATCAGCATCATAAGCCGTAATATATCCGCGCACACCCAGCTCTCCACCACCATTGCCAATGATGACCTTGCCATCAACAACACGGGGGGCACCCGTGATGGTGTAGCGTTTATCCGGGTCCACCGTCATGACTGACCACAGTTCCTCGCCCGTTTGCCGGTCAATGGCAATCAGACGCCCATCCAGTGTGCCCAGGTAAACAGCATCCCCCCAGGCAGCGAGTCCGCGGTTCACCACATCGCAACAGGCATCCGCCGCCTTTTCACCCGGCACTTCCGGGTCGAACTGCCAGATCATATCGCCGGTTCGGGCATCAACCGCATAGGCTTTGCTCCAGGCGGAAGTGAAATAAACCACGCCATCGATCACCAGTGGTGTTGATTCCTGGCCACGGTCGGTATCCAGTTCAAAATCCCAGGCCAGCCCCAGGTCAGACACATTATTACGATTGATCTGATCCAGCGGGCTGTTGCGCTGTTCTGAATAAGTGCGCCCGTGACTCAACCACTCTTCCGGGGCCGCGTCAGCCTGTTCTATACGCGCGGCATCAACAGCCTGGAACGCAGGTCCTGCAACACTGGCCTCCTGATTAAGGGCAGGTGAACTGGCAACTGAATCTGGCTGGCTCTCACCGCTGCAGGCAACCAGCATGAATACACCTGGTAATAAACACAGTTTGAATGACGAGCGAAAGGTGCCCAGCATTTTTTGGATGGGCGATGACAAGGTAGGAAGGGGTAGTAATTCTGGCGCTAAGCGACTGCTGTCAGATCTCATCGGCGGGCCTCATTCTCGGAGCATGATTATTGTTATTCATGTCCGAGAATAAGCAGCCCGCACCGGCAAATCAAGAACGTTCGCTCGAAATTTTGCAAATTGTTGCTACTTGGCGACGGCCTGAACCCTGACAGTGAGACTGACTTCACTCTCGCCAGCCCGCGCTGCCGGAGTTGCTACGTCGAGACCAGCAGAAGATTCCGCTCGCATCATTATGGCCACTGGCTGGCCGCCCCGGGAGATGTCATCCAGGTCAACAATCGCCATGTCCACCTTATCTTTACCCAGCGCCTCAGCAATACGTTCGGCCTGCATTCTCGCGCTATTAAGTGCAGTTTCAAGCAATGAGTCCCTGACATCCCGGGCCAGCTCATCACTGACCTGGTAAGACAGGTTGCCCAATATCAAGCCAGCGCCCTGCAGTTCGCCAACCAGAGCGAGAATATCGGCTGCCGACCTGGACTGCAGCGTCAGGCTTTGCGTGCCACGCCAAACCTGGTCGGCTCTGCCGCCCTGGGGCTGCCGGTTAGTCTGATAGACACTGTAGTAACCCGTTTCCACATCCAGGTCAGAGATCGCAGCAGCATCCACCTGATCCAGCGCTGCAGTCATCATCTGGTTGATAGCATTTTGCAGCAGCGTTGCATCCCGGTCTTCTTTCTCAACCCGCAACTGTGCCACCAGCAAGTCCTGCTCAACCGAGCGGGTTTCACTCACAGACAGGCGTATTAGCGTTTGCCCCTCCGGTAACAATTCCGTGTTCTGTGCTTTGGCAGCACCGGGTGCCAGTGCCAATACCAGCATGACAAGAAGCGCCAGGGCCAGATATACCGGCTGATTTTGCTGGCGTATTGCAATTGTCGAAACAGTGTTCATGATGAATCTCCCAATAACAGCTAAAAAGCATACATGATTAACCCGAACCACGAGTTCCGGCCTTTCATGGTTTACTTACCACGCTTACCTACAACGCTTGCTTACCGGGCTTAGCCACTTAACCTGCTAAGCCCTCCAGGCCGCTTGATACTGACAATGACATAAGGCGGCGCTTGACTCTTTGCCATTCTGCATTACATTGCCTTTATGAGCATACCAGAGCCCAGTATCAATTTTGCAACCGAGAATGCCATTCTACTGTCATTCGCTGAACCGCGGCTGAACCCCAAAGCAGGCAGCATCAGCGCAGATCAGTTACAGATGCGTATTATCGACCTGGCAAATACATTACGTCAGAGCCCGGTTGCCGAGCTTCTGACGGACCTGGTGCCTGCGCCTGGCTCACTGCTAATTGTACTTAATGATGGACATAGCGCCCGGCGCGTCCTGAAAGAAGCCGAACAGCATTGGGGCAGCCAGACAAACACGCAACGTAAATCGCGGCAAGTCGAGATTCCGGTCTATTACGGTGGCGAGTATGGCCCCGACCTGGCTGCTGTCGCCAGCCATTGCGGCATGAGCGAGCAGGACATCATAAATTGTCACAGTACTGCCTGTTATACAGTCAGTGCGCTTGGGTTTATGCCGGGGTTTGCTTATCTCAGCGGACTGGATAACCGCCTCGCCATACCCCGGCGCAAAACACCCCGCAACCGGATCCGCGCCGGCTCCGTGGCTATCGGTGGCACCTCAACGGGTGTTTACCCTGCAGATTCACCAGGCGGCTGGCACATTATTGGTCACACCCGCCTGAGCCTGTTTAACCCGGATTCTGCATCTCCGACTTATTTGCAACCAGGCGATCAAATCTGTTTCATTCCACAGTGGGATGAAGGTAGTGCCCTGCCATGATTGAAATTATAAAGGCCTCACCTTTGCTGACCGTCCAGGATTTAGGGCGAACCGGTTTACGCCACCTTGGTATCCCTCAATGTGGTGCAATGGACCCTTATGCACTGAGCATCGCCAACTGGCTGGTGGGCAACCCGGCTAATCTGGCGGGGCTGGAGATTGTGACTGCCCCCTTAACACTGCAGTTCCATCAGTCTCATCGGATTGCACTGACAGGGCATGACTATCAGGCCAGACGCTGTGATTCAGACGGTAATGAAAGCGACTTGTCGTGCGGGTTTGCCCATAACATCCCGGCGGGCAGTACAGTCTCCTTGCCTGCCACCCGGGAACCAGGTGGTCGGGCCTACCTGGCAATTGCCGGAGGCGTTGACGTTCCGGTCAAGTTGCATGCACGCAGTACCGATCTGGTGAATCGCTTCGGTGGCGTCGAGGGGCGTCCACTACAACGGAACGATGTCATAAAGGTTGGCCAGGCAAACATTAACACCGAGGCCTGTGGTCATGGCGTCAGACCCTGGCAGGTCGATGGCCGATTACGTGCGGTACCGGGCCTGGATATCAACGCTTTTTCGGAAGAGTGCCAGCAAGCCTTCTGGTATCACCCGTGGAAAATCAGTCACAACCTGAGCCGAACCGGCATCCGGCTCGATGGCAGCCAACTGGATACCCCGTCAGAAGCTAACCGGCTGTCTGCTGGTGTGTTGCCGGGGATGATTCAGGTACCGGGCGGAGAACAGATCATTTTACTGGCCGCTGACGCCCAAACGACCGGCGGCTATCCTTGTATTGCCAGCGTCATTAGTGCCGATCTCTGGCAACTGGCGTATTTGCAACCCGGACAAATCATTACGTTTGTGCCCGTCAGTATCGCTGAGGCGCAAGGTCAACATTCAGCCAGACAGCAATACATGCAACGCCTGGCGAAACAACTGGGTGTAGAAGACAGCCTATGAAAAACACCTCAACTCACAGTCAGGCAATCGACCTGAACGCGGATCTGGGTGAAGGCAGTCCTTATGATGAAGCCATTCTGGCCATTGTCAGTTCTGCGAATATCAGCTGTGGTGCCCACGCGGGGGATGACACTGCCATCAACGACGCTATCCGTTTTGCCAAGAAGTATGACGTTGTCATTGGTGCTCACCCTTCCTACCCCGACCGGGAAAATATGGGCCGAAAAAGCCTGGCGATATCTCTGTCATCGCTAGCCGATTCTGTTTTTGAACAATTAAATCATATTGATCAGCTGGCAAAAGATTCAGGCGCTGAACTGCGCTACGTAAAAGCGCACGGTGCACTTTATAATGACATGGCAGGTGATGAAAAACTCGCCAGAAATTTCTGTCAGTGGGTCATTGATTTTAACGACTCCCTGGCCGTAATGGGATTGGCAGGCAGTGCTGTCGCCAGGGCTTGCAACGCAATGAATATACCGTTTATCGCAGAGGCATTCATTGACCGTCGCTACCAGGCTGACGGAACGTTAGTCAGTCGTTCACAGGCAGGGGCCACGATCCGCGATTCGGCAACAGCGGTCAAACAGGCATTGCAGCTTATTGAAGATCAGTCAGTCACCACACTGGAGGGCCAGACCATAACGGTTCAGGCTGACTCACTTTGCCTGCACGGTGACTCGCCTGAAGCCCTGGTTATCGCTAAACAGTTACGCTCAGCCCTGGCGGAAAATCATATTGCCATTAAGGCGACGCGATAAAATAGCGATAACCGCCAGCAAAATCACCGCTACCTTCCTCTGCCAGCATAGCCAGCCAGTTATCCAGTTCCTGATCAATACGCTCATCTGGCAATAACAGGATCTCTGTCTGGTAAGCTCCGTTCATGGTCACGTTCAAATTGACTGAGAGCGCTGCAACCGGCCACCCGTCTTTCACAGGATCTGATACGGTCTCCCCGGTGCCAAACTCAGCCTGGAGCTGGAAGCTGCCAGGATCTGGTGAAGAAATGATAAAAGGAATATTCGGCCAGTCTACCTGGCGTAATGCCGTCATCCCCGGCACTGTCAGATCGATATCACGCCATTGTCCCTCACCGGAGACTGCAATGCGTTGCTGAACGCCATTCGCAGGCAATTGCCACTCAAGTGAATGGAGCCGGCCCTGGATCAGACCGGACAGTGACATGTCTGCGTTATACAGCATACGTTCAGCAGGCAGAGCGAAACTCACATCATGCAATGAAACCGTGCCATCTGCCCAGCACGCCTGTCCCTGAGCCTGTGCGGCCATGCTATGTGCCTGAGACTTAGCCAGACCCGACTCTTCAACATAAAACAAGGTGCACAGTTTCCCTTGCAGCAATGACCCTAGTTGTAAATCCCAATCCAGACGCCCTTCCAGCAACACTTGTCCCTGCCTGTTATTCATCGCAATATGCCCGGCACGGCCCTGCCAGATACTGCCTGACCAGTTACCGACAGTGATATGTTCAGGCAGGGCGATCACCTGCCCCAGCCTGGCAGGCATCAGTACGACCAGGCTAACCAGGAACATCAGCAGTAAACCAATGAGGCTGACTTTTAACGATCGGTTAACACGCATATTTTTCACTTCCATTAATTATCCGGCCTTGTTCGTGCACTATTCACTAGCGCCAGCGCAAACTCAGTGCCGCAACAACCGCATTATCCATGTCGGTTTCTGCTACTGGATTCAATGCCACATTATCAATCCTGGCCAGGCTCTCTGACTCCATGTCGTACAGCCACTCCAATGCATCCCTAAGGCTCAGGGTTTCTGTCCTGAGGTTGGCTGACATACCATCTGCTGACAAATCCAGAGAAGCCAGTGCCACATTATTCTGCTCTGACGTCCGGTAAACCCATTGGGCCAGACCACCACTCTGCCGCCCGCTTGACGCCGGTTGCTGTGATCTGGCAGCAATCAGTTGCTGGCTCAGCTCACGCACTTCCAGCAACGATTGCTGCGCAGCGGACACTCGAGAGTGTGCCAGGCTGTTTGCCTGATGCAGCGGGCTAATAACGCCAAACCAGATTGCCCAGGCGACAATGACCAGCAGACCGGCAGCCAGTAACCATTGTTCCCGGGCAGGGCGTGCCTGATACCAGTCTTGCAATCTCTTGCCTATTAAACCTCTCATGATACCCCCGTTGCAAAAATGACAAATTGCGCGAGGTGGCTTTCCCCTTGTCGCGTGATATTTTGTGTTCTGGCATTCAGGCCCGCTGCATTCAGTGCGTCGTTGAACGAAAGAATGTCTTCGTTACTCAGTGCACTGACTGACAGGCTCAACTCTTGCCGACCTGCGCTGTAGTTAAGACGCTGTACCCTGATACCTTGGATGTCCGCAAGGGCAGGTGCCACCTGATCCAGTATTGATAACAACCCTGCACCTTCCGGGCTGCCTGTCAATTGCGCCAACTGGCTGCGAAGCTGTTGTGCTGCATCAACCAGGACTCCTTGTGGCATTGCCTGGCGATAACTGTCTTCAATGGCCAGCTGTAATGCCTCAAACTGTCGATTCGCCTGATACGTCGACAAGGCAGTAGCAACAATATACGTCGTCAATGCCAATGCTGCGGCCAGCGCAGGCATACGTAGCCAGCCGATTTTTTGCCCCCATCGAACCGGCGCCTGAAATTCTCCCTGGCGCAGGTCGACAGCGCGGACCGGCTCCTCCAGTGACATCCATTGCCAGCTTACATGCTCTCCGGTTTCCAGCTGAATCCTTGCTGTCGTTTTCTGGTCGAGCATTGCTTTGATGGGCACCGCGTCCTCAGTCGAAGTGGTCAACACAGATATATTTCCCGGTTGTTCGCAGCCACTGAGCAAGGTGTCGATTAACATAGTTGCCTGGGATGATTTTACTGCACAGTAGCGGTTCTCTCCCCAGCAACAGGTCAGAGCATCCGTTACCGGATTATGCACCAGCAACCAATGATCGGGCCGGGCATTTAACAAGTGTCCCTCACTGTAGCAGTGTTTTATCGCAACACCGGCAGCCTCCAGATCATTAACAGCTGCCACCATCAAGGAGCGGTCGAGGTGGGCGACGGCAACGTCTTCACCTGCCACCACATGCCCAGCAATATGCAGTTGCGTAATATCGCTGGCAAGCTGCGGCTCAATCTCAAATGCCAACAGTTGTGAGAGCTGTTTTTGTTGTTTTTGTGAGACCTTGACACGGCTGTCGACTACATCACTGGCATCGAAAAGCAATATGCCCGCTTTGCCATTCAGATATTGACCAATCTGCCTGGCTGTACCGGTTTTAACATCCCCCACTGCCCGATTGTTATTGTCCAGGCATTGCCAGAGATAACTGGCACCTGACTCATCACGGTGCAATGGTTTTATGATCGCTGAACTGACTTTCACATTGGATTCCTTACCGCGTCGTTGGCGCGGCAGCAAAACTGACTGCGTTGTTTCCGGACAACCGAAACACCACTGTCATTACGGTAAAACAATAAGCTGGCATGCCGTTGCTGTTGCCCGGCTTCTAAATCAACCTGCGCCATAAAGTAATGGCTGTTAACGGACAACGCATTCGACAGCTCGACCGCCTCCTGAAAACCGGCGTTGCTCAGTGCCTCTGCGACGGTTCCGAACGGCGACTCTTCGCGGGAACGCTGCAGTGACAATCGGTATGCATCACTGGCAGGCTCCAGGGTGCTGTCACTATTCATGGCCTGTAAGACAAGGGGAAGTGCCGTATTGATATTCACCGGCGTCACCGCAGGCAGTGCGACCAGGTAAGGGCGCAGTAACGCCAGTATGTCCCGATTCATATACCTGACTGACTGCAGTTCGCTGAGATCACCAATGAGACGGTTCGCCGGGTTCCTCGACACGGCTTGTGAGGTATAATACAGCGACTCGGCACCACCCTGATCACTGACGTTATCATCTTCATCAATCCAGTCTATCACTGCTTCAAGTAATTGCTGGGCCTGGGTCATGGTCATGGTTGGCTGCACCAGCCTCAGCAACCGGATGAACATTTTCTGCTCTGCGGTTAAACGCTCCACCAGCGGTAGTGATGCATCGTAGAAATCTTCATCAATGCGGGACAGACTGTTGATATTGAATTTCCCCTGCGCATCGCTTAAATCAACCCGAACAAACCCTGTATCTGTCGGCAGTGTCGTACTGGCCATTGCCCAGTCCTCAGCGGCATGATCAACCCGGTCACCTTCAGCACTTTGGTCCTTCAGCACATCAGCCCATAACACACCGGCAACCAGGGACTCAGCACCGTGCAGGTAACCCGCCGTACGGGATTGCAGAGAGCGCCCCTCTGCCAGGCGACTGTCAACACGAAAATCTTCCGCCATATTCACCGCCATAATGGCCACCCAGGCGGCAACCATCATCGCCAGAATCAAGGCGCTGCCTTGCTGTCGCTTATGCCCCAACGCGATAGCAGGCATGATTTGTTGAGTGTGGTTATTCATCCGCTATTTTACCGATCATTTATATACCAGGTAATGCAAACAATCGCTGCACGCGTCCTAATGCTTCCGTTTCCAGAGTGATGGCTACTGCCCTTGGCCGTGCATCCAGAATCTGCGGTGCATCTCCTGCTTCCTCTTCTGATACTGAGTCCTGGTCGCTCTTCGTGACAGTGCTCATATCAGCCGCTGGCCAGTCAGATCGCCAGTTCAACGCTGAGTTACCATCAGGTAATGCAGGCAGGAACTGGATTTCTATATCACGCACAGAGGACAGCAAATGCAGGCTTCCCTCCGGCGGCGCTGAATAGCGCTGGTTATTCTCCTGCCAGTAATCACGTATCAAGGTGTTATCTGCCAGACGATAAAGCACCCGCTGCACCTCAGACCTGGCTTCCTGTAATGGGTTATCCCAGCCATGGCGATTAAACAGTAACAGTCCGCCCGTCAGCCCGGTTGCCTGATCCAGCACAGCCCTTCGTCCAGGGCCTCCCACCAATGCTGGCGATGACTGTTCGCTGACCAAGGCGGCAAACACATCATTGCCTACAGCGGGCTGATTCAATGTGTGCATGGCAATCTGCTCCAGGTCACTGGCCAATAACTGCCAAACCTGCTCCACCGCATTGACGTCCTCGAGCAGTGTGGCGGAACGCGCTTCGGCATCCATTGCCGCGCCCAAAAATCGTACTGCCAAGACACCGATCAAGGCTGTCAACGACATAGCGATCAGCAATTCAATCAAGGTAAATCCCTGTGAACCACGTTGGTCTGCTGTTCGCACCATACGTGAACTCATGTATCCCCCTGCTGCCCTGCAGTGATATTACGCTGAGCTGATGGCACCGCAGCGAGGTAGTCCATAAAAGTGACCAGAGATTCAGCCGGGTTTTCAGCACTGGCGACTTGAACATCGTATCGATAAAGCCCAGGCACTGCTGTCGTCGCCACTTCCATCTGCCAGTGCCAGTTACGGTCCGCCTGTTGTTCGACGCCGTTATAAATACCCGGGCGATACAGGCTCCCCGAGGCTGCTTCAATACGCATTTGCAACAGCCTGTCCTGAGCCACCCAACCCGCAATGGTCTGGTCCCGTAATCGCTGGGCACTATCCATCTGTGTCCCCAGCTGAAACATCAGCGCCGGTAACGCAATACCAATAATCAACATGGCTACCATCACTTCCACTAATGAAAAGCCAGGTGACGATGGGTGCAGTTTGAATTGCCTCGGCGACGGCTGTCTGGCTCTGCTGCGAACGATCACTTTAAACTCCCGGGCCTGTTGCACTAATACTGCTTTCCGCGCTGACCAGAACCTTTCCGAAACGATCAAGCTGAACCGTCATATCCCCCAGTTGAATCTCGAAATCTGTCATTTCTCCTGTCGGGTAAAATACTACATCCGGCACCATATCAGTCATATTGGACATGTCAGCTGTCTGCCGTTGCTGAGGTTTTCGCCACTGCATATCCACATTTTCCGGTATCGGAAACACTTTCATGTCAGCCGCACTCCAGCGACCTTCCTGCCATGTCAGCCAATGCAGAGAAACCCTGCCACTGCGGCTCTCTTCACGCTGGACAGACAGCGCCATGGGCGTTGCCCGGATCACCGCCTCAGCGCTGCCAAGACGAAACAGCCCAGCCAGTTGCCCGGCTTCCTTTTCACCTGGCCGACCGGTACTCCCGGCGCCTGGCAGCGTAACGATCACCAGACTGCTCATCAAACCCACTATCATCAGCACGACCAGCAATTCAATCAGGCTGAACCCTTGCATTGCTGTGGCTGGAGAGGGCTTGAGAGTGACGTCATACATCAAGGGCTTCCCTACAGGTTTTCCTGTTGCTGCCAGTTACCGTAATCGCTGTTTTGCCCCTCACCACCGCGCACACCATCGGCACCATAGGTGAAAATATCCACAGCGCCCTGCTGCCCAGGACTCAAATACAGATACTCGCGCCCCCACGGATCGACAGGCAATGATTCAAGATAACCATCTGATTTCCAGTTAGCGGGAACCGGCTCCATCCTCGGGCGCTCAATCAAGGCACTCAACCCCTGCTCACTAGTGGGGTAGTCATAATTATCCAGGCGATACATTCGTAGCGACGTTTCGATCGCACTGAAATCGGCAAATACTTTCTGTACGCGGGCCTCATCTGCCCGACCCAGCACATTGGGTGCCAGGATACTGATCAGCAGTCCCATAATTACCAGGACTACCATGATTTCAATCAAACTGAAGCCAGCGGACTGTCTGTGACGTTTCATCTGAACCTGCATTGCTTTCACCTGTTTTCTCTCGTGTTTGGCTGATGTATTTGTCTAATCTATTCGCCTGGTATTGCTGTCATGTCGCCTGCCCAGGACTTTAAATCAGGCTATTGATATCAAAAACCGGCAGCAGTACCGCCAGCATGATCAAGGTGACGACGCCACCCATAATGACAATCGTTAATGGCTCTAACAGCGTCATCAACGTTGCCATGCGTAAATTTAATTCTCTTTCCTGGTTACTGGCCGCATAACCCAGTTGTTCAGCCAGGGTGCCGTTAGCTTCACCGTTGGCTGCCATTTGGACCAGCAACGGCGGAAAGGCAGCGGATTGTGCCAGGCTCCGGCTAAAACCTGCCCCCTCCTGCACCTTGGCTGCCACATTATCGGCCTGCTCCTGAAGTGCTACGTTATCCAATACCTGGGAAGCGATGCGCAAGGCATCCAGCAAGGGTACGCCACTGTTGAGCAGGATGGATAAGGTTGAAGCAAAACGCGTGCTGTCCACTTGTCGCCAGTAACTGTTTAAACCAGGTATCTTCAGTAACAGTCGATGCCATTTCTGCCGTTGGCCCGGCTGTCTCAACCAGAATAAAAAGCCCATCCACATGGCAACCAGAGACAGAATAAGCACCAGGAATCCCGTACTGGTCAGAAATTCACTCACGGTAATCAAGGCACGGGTCAAGGGCGGCAAAACCCGGTCAGAGGCGGAAAACAGTGACACCAGCCTGGGCACCACAAAACTCATCAGTAGCATCACAACAGCAACACTGACACCAAACAGCACCAGGGGATAAACGAGAGCATTCTGCAATTTCTGCTGTGACTGATGTCCGGTTTCAGTGTGAATTGCCAGGCGCTCCAGGACTTCACCCAGGTGTCCGGCAGTTTCGCCTGCTTTTACCATTGCACAATACATGCGATTAAACGCCAGCGGGTGTTCACTCATGGCCTGCGCCAGGGTACGACCTTCCAGCACCCGCGACCGCAGCTCAGAGACCAGACGCTGCACGCGGTGCTGCGTGGTTTGACGTGCGCAAATATGCAGTGCTTCATCCAGCGGCATACCAGACTGGACCAGGGAAGCCAGCTGTCGACTAAAAAGAGACAATTGCGCCGTACTGAGCTTTTGCCCGCGCCACAGGCTAAACTGTGAAGTATTCGCTGCTGAACCTGACTTTTTACTGCTGATCGAAATCGGTTTAAGCTGTTTGGCACGAAGCTGCTGTCGCGCATCGCGGTCGGTATCCGCCTCAAGAACACCTTTGATTTTTTTGCCCTGGGCATCCAGGGCCTGGTAACTATAGGCCCCCATGTTCTGCTCCTTGCAAGGCACTCACCCGAAGCACCTCGTCAATGCTGGTTTCGCCTGACAAAATCCGCTGCCTGCCATGCGCTTCAATGCTGTCATGCTGGTGACGGAGTACGCCAAGCATTTCCTGTTCCTCAGCGCCCTGGTGGATCATGCGACGAATATCATCGTTGATCACCAGTACCTCATAAATACCGGTTCGTCCTTTATAACCACTGCCGTTGCAGACATCGCAGCCTTGCGCCTGATAAACGACCTCGCCTTCAGGCAGCCCCGTCAATTGGCTGGCAGCCGTATCAATGTGAACCGGCTGACGGCACGCCTGGCACAAACGCCTGACCAGGCGCTGGGCAATGATGACCTGCACACTTGAGGCTAAAAGGAAGGGCTCCACCCCCATATCCTGCAGCCTCATCATGGCACCAATGGCGGTATTGGTATGCAACGTTGAAAGTACCAAATGACCCGTTAAAGAAGCCTGGACAGCAATCTCTGCCGTCTCCCGGTCACGTATTTCACCAACCATTACGACATCAGGGTCCTGTCGTAAAATAGCCCGCAACCCTCGCGCAAACGTCATATCCACACGCGCGTTAACCTGCGTCTGACCAATACCCTGCAACACATATTCCACTGGATCTTCGATGGTCATAATGTTGCGCTGACGCTCATTGATCTGCTGTAATCCGGCATACAAAGTTGTGGTTTTGCCCGACCCTGTGGGCCCGGTAACCAGAACAATGCCGTGTGGCCTGGCCAGGGCATTGGCGTAATGCCGATATACAGCCTCCGGCATATCCAGTTGATCCAGGGTCAGTTGACCCGCAGACTGATCAAGAATACGCAGTACGACCCGCTCACCAAATGACGACGGTATGGTCGACATACGAATATCCACCTGATGGCCCGCCAGTTTGACGCGAATGCGGCCATCCTGTGGCAGGCGCTTCTCGGCAATATCCAGCTTGGCCATCACTTTCAATCGCGAAACCAGCACTTTGCCCAGTTCTGGCTTGGGGGACAGAACATCCCGAAGCACACCATCTACACGAAAGCGAACAAACAGCTGGTTCTCAAAAGGTTCAATATGCACATCAGAAGCTTTCTCACGCACAGCCTGCGCAAGCAGCGCGTTAATCAGGCGAATCACTGGCGCATTATCAGCATCTGACAACAGGTCACTATTTGAAGGAATCTCATCCATCAAACTGGCGAGATCGTCTTCGTCACCCATTTCATCAGCAGCACGCTGTGCGGCATCGGCTCCACTTTGGTAAAGCGAGGCCAACCGTGCCTGGAAATCCTGCTCACTGATTGCCTGAAGGGAAAAATCCGTTTTAATCACCCGGTTAAGCTCTGCCAGTAATGACACATCCGGCCTCCGGCGATAGTAAATATCACCATTGTCCAAAAGCACACCGTGACTATTGGCAAAATCATAAGGAAGCAGTCGGGCTACCTCACTCATTGTTATCTCCCGCTGTACGTTCTGCGCCCGTGTCATCATTGCTGTTTTCCGTTGGCAACTGCGACGACCACTCAGGTAAAACCGGCATATCCAGACTGTCCAGCAGGATGTTGCGCTGGGATTGTTGCTGGATCTGCTGGTTCCGGATCTGCTGGTACTTTTCTGCAGTCGCGCCGCGCAAAGCGAGGTCATCGCGCAAAATGGTCGGACGGATAAAGACCAGCAAATTGGTTTTTTGCACTGAACTGGAATTTGAACGGAACAGGCGGCCCAGGCCAGGCACATCTCCCAACAGAGGTATTTTTGATTCGCTCTGAATAATGTTGTCGCGAATCAGGCCACCCAGGACAACAATTTCCCCATCCGCTACGGTAACGCGTGTTTCTATCTTGCGTTCATTGGTAATCAGGTCCACTGCGCCCGCTCTCTGGGAAATACTCGAGATTTCCTGGTTGATATCCAGGGCGACATTATTGCCCTGGTTCACATGAGGGGTAACGCGCAGTGTAGTACCCACATTTTCTCGTGTGATGGTCTGGAACGGATTATCGACATTACCGTTGCTGTTAGCGCCAGTATAGGAACCGGTGACAAAGGGTACATTTTCACCAACTGTTATAACCGCTTCTGAATTATCCGTTGTTAAGATATTTGGAGTAGAAAGAATATTGGCACCCGAAGTGGCCTGCAGCATATCGACCAGTGCCAGCAGGTCATTGCTGCTGCCGATACGCCCGATACCTATCGTTTGGCCTGCTGTCGCGGCCAAACCGGCGGCGAGGCTGGTTAAGCCCTCCTCACGATCCTCATTCAAGGCGCCTTCTGCAATCTGACCCAGTTGAGTCAGGTTATTGCCTGCTTCAAAGCTACTGGCAAAGGCCCCGCTGTCATCCCGAAACAGCCACTGGATACCCAGGTTCTGGCCGGTATCATCATTGATTTCGACAATAATCGCTTCAACCAGCACTTGTGCTCGCTGAATATCCAGTCGGTGTACGACATCCATCAGCGACTCGATGATATCCATGTCAGCAGTGATAATCAGGGCGTTGTTATCGGGATCTGCCTCAATACTGGCCTGCCTAACAGAACTGTTGTTGCCGCCGCTGTTTTCGCCCTGGTTGAGGTTGAAGGTATTCTCAACCACCTGACCGAGCACGCCAGCCAAACGCTCTGCATTGGCATACTCCAGGTAAACAACGCGTGTATTTCCGGTCTGTTCCCGTGGCCGATCCAGTTGCTCAACCAATGTCCGCAACTGTTCACGCTGACGTGCACTGCCACTGATCAGTACACTGTTGGTGCGAGGGTCGGCATTGATGCCAAGGCGGTTGACGCTGCCTTCTTCAGCAGGGGTGGAACGACGGCCTTGCTGCATTTCACGAACCAGTTCGACCACGTCCGTCGCAATTGCAAACTTGAGTGAGACTATCTCGGTTTCTGGCGCTACGCCCTGGTCCAGCTGAGCCAGTACTTCCCGGATGCGGCGAACATTGGATGCCGTATCAACCAGCAACAGCATGTTACCGTCAGGAAACGCAGACATTTGTCCATTGCTTTGCGAAACCAGTGGACGTAATACCGGCAACACATCATTGACAGCGATATTGTCCAGCCGAATGGTTTCGGTGACATAGCCACTATTCTGACCACGGCCGCCTTGTACAGACTGACCAATCGGTAACGCGGCTGATCGCGCTTCCTGAGAGGGGAGAATGCTGACCAGGCCGGGCTCTGTTTCAACAGCAGTAAACCCCGCCAGGTCCAATGCTCTGAGAAAAATATCATAATAGGAATCGGCATCGACTGCCTGATTGCTCATCACTGTAATGGTGCCGGTCACCCGCGGATCAACCACCATGGTCTTACCTGTCACATCCTGAACAACACGAATGACTTCCATAATATCGCTGTCACGGAAGTTTGGTGTCCATGTGATAATCTCTTGCGCAACGGTGGCGCCAGATGACATTTTGATGACAGCGACAAGGAACAGTTGGGGCAGGAATGTTCTTTTCAACATGACTTATCTCAGTGAAGTTTAACGAAATGCCTCAGGATTAACGTCCAGATCGATCATCGTACCAGCACGATGAATCTGCAGCGTAAAGCTGCCCGAAGTCGTCATTTTTTCCTGAAGTCCAGCCAGTTGGGCCGGAGATTGAATGGATTGGCCATCAACGGCCGTAATAACATCACCCAGCTCAATACCAATTGATCTGAGCATATCGACACGGCTGCCATGCCGCACCTGCAAGCCTTGAACACCATCATCACGATTGACGAAACGAATTCGCAGCCATTCGGCAACGGGCCTGGATGCCAGCTCACTTAAAGCTGAAGAGTCGGATGCAGCCGTGTTTGCGATTAATTCAGCCTGGCCAGTGTTTAAAGCAGAAGCGGCCTCTTCTTCGTTGGGGATAATGCGCAGCGTTTCCGTGACACCTTGGTTATCCAGCAGGACATAAGTTTCATGCACAGCAATCAGGTTAACGCGACTGCTGTCCGAAATGGCATCACCGGGTCGGAATACTGATTGTGAATCCTGCGAAGAAATGATCGCACGCGAATGTACATTGTCACTGGCAACAATAGTGCCATGCAGAACCAGCGCCAGCTGCGTTTCTGTAGCATTAATCGGAGAAATATTATTCAGATCAGTCTGACTGTCGAAACGCAATGCATCACTGACGCTCGCCAGATCAACATTGTCTACCGCGCCGTTACGACGACCACGATCAACCTCAACCAGATTGTTTCCGGAGATTTCAACAGCGGCAACCGGCAACATCAGTCGCCAGAAAATATCAGACAGCTGAACGGCCGACAGCGCCAGCATGGCAGTTGTTAATACAACTGCCAGCAGCGCTGTGATTCGTCCATTGTCCAGTAGCGATCTCACCCTGTTAAACAAAGCGTTTAAAGGTTCCACTGCAGATCAAAACGCAAACGAGACCCGGTCTCGACATCGATGATATCAACATCACCCTGGGTGAATTCGCGGTTCTCATCCAGGATATTCTGCGCTCGCAAACGCAGCGTGATGTGATCGGTCGGGAAGAACGAATAAGTCAGGTCCAATGAATGGAAAGGAGACTCAAAAGCATCAGGTGACGAGTTACGACCACCAAAGAATACACGTTCGCCAAACACGTTATACAGCAGCGAAGCCGAGTGCATACCGTTCTCAGAGTCATATCCCAACTGAGTGTTAACCACATACTCAGAATGACCTGTCAGGCGACGGGTCAGACTGGTTTGTGAGCTAGAGGCATCAAACTGAAGCTCTGAATCACTCAATACCAGGTTACCACTTAAGAAGAATCCGGCACCGATATTTTTCATGCCTTCAAATTCTACGCCGTAAACTTCACCGGACAGTGCGTTATCAAAACTGAGCAAGCGTGCATCCTGCGGACCAGGACGTTCGACACGTTCAATCGGGTTAGTAATGTCTTTGTAGAACAGTGACACAGTCAGGTTATCACCATTCTCGTAGAACAGTTCAGTACGCAGGTCCAAGTGATCCACATCCGAAAAACGCAGGCTTGGGTTACCCTGAACCCGGTCATTCAACTCAGGATCAATGAACTGGATGTCTGCGAACTCGCGTAGATCAGGTCGCACAACCGTGCGGCCGTAACCCAACCGTACCTGAAAGTTATCGGTACCAAACAGCCCGTCATTGATGTACGTCAACGCAGCAGAAGGGTACAAATCATCATTCCGAACGGCCAGTGTCTGATTCGGGTCTTGCAACTGGTCCATAATGGCTTGCAGTGAGTCACCTTTGAAATCAAGCAGGTTCAGAGGTAATACACCGCGAGTGAAATCTTCCCAACGCACACCACCTGATACGCGCCAGCTGTCTGTCAGATAAGCGTCAACAGAGCCAAAGGCAGCCATCTTGGTTTCGCCGGCAATATAACTCTCTGTACCGAAATTAGACCCCATGTTTAAAAAGAAGTCATTTTCCGGATCTGAGAGGTTGTCATCGCCGAATACTTCCCAGGGATCACCCAGGCGATCGGTTGCACTGGTAACGATATTAGCCGTATAACCATAGTATTCACGTGCTTTCTCGCTATAAGTATAACCACCGCTTAACGTGCCATTGGTAAAGCCCAGATCGAAATCTGTATCGACCTTATATCCCCAGCTTTCCACTTCATCTTCCAGGTTGAGGAAGTTGAACTGTGCCGTTGAACCTATGTTCACCTGGCTCGACAGCAACTGATTGGTTGCCGGGTCTAACAGGTTAGTTGATTGTACTGAACTTGCATTTGGTACTTCAGTACTGGCTGTCGCCAGTGAGTAGAACCAGTCAGCGTTGACACTGGTAATAAACTCAGGCACCGGCAGGTAGGGAATTGCTTCCAGGTCATAACGTTCAAACTGATGCGAACCAATTACCTGGTTAACTACCAGCTCACGCTTTTCCATCCGGGCTACGTTAGTTTTACGCTGCCGACCACTGGCTTGCTGAAAGTCAGGGTTAAACCCTAGTACCAGAGAAGATTGATCTTCATCGTCCTGCAGCACATAGCTGTTTGTCGCAATGCTATGCCGCTCCTGATAGTCAACACTCAGGTTTAATGCTGCGGTCATGCTCTCATTGGTAAACGTACGTGTGATGTTTCTGTAACTTTCATCAGGATTACTGAAGTTCTGTTCGAACTGATCAGAGTTCCTGCTTGATTCACCTACAGATACATTTGCCAGGGCACCAACGGTAATATCATCGGTAATAAAGAAAGCGTTACCGGCTGTAATCGATGCATTGCGATCCGGATCAAGTGATGTTTCGGATTCAATATTGATGTCTCGATTTAACGATAACATTAACTCTTTGTTAATGCGCTCGCCTTCAGCCAGTTGCTCAGCGGTCGGTGTAGTCGCTGAAGGGTATTCAAAACGCGTAATATTGGCTGGACGAATGTCGCCCTGGTACTTATTGATTGCTGTCATAATAGGAGAAGGCATATCACCCTGATCACCCAGGTTTGTCAGGCCATCACCTGAATTCTCCGTATTCCAGCCAGCACCCACTGACACATTGAAGACCAGTTCAGTTGGTGTTCCCTTGGTGCGAATATCAACATTACCACCACCAAATGCAGCAGGCTGGTCTGCCGAGTACGCCTTGTGGATTTTCACTGACTCAAGAATCGAAGCTGGTATGTAATCCATCGGGATAACATTTCGGCTCAGTTCCGGTGAAGGAATCTCAGCGCCGTTCAGTGTCGCACTGGAATATCGTTCACCCAGACCACGAACGTAAATATACTTCCCGTCAACCAGCGTCAGACCCGTGACACGCCGCAGAGCCATGGCAACATCAGAGTCACCTGCTCTGGAAATCTGTTCAATACCAACCACTTCAGCAGCAAATGGCTGCTCAATTCTTTCCATGACAAGCGATCTGGCAGCATCACGAAGTCTGCCCATTACCACAACTTCTTCGATTTGTGGTGCGGTCTGCGCTTCGTCGTTCTCCTGAGCTTGTCCACTGAGGGGTATCGCCGCGCTACCGGCAACAACAAGGGCCACTGCTTTGGCCAGACTGCGTTTCTTCAACTTTTCCAGATTTTTCATCATCTCAACCTGTCTGTTTTGTTCGCTTTGATAACCCGAACGGGGATAAGCCCAAAATGTTGGTCTTACCCCCGCCAGGTCAGCACTTACTGCAATGCTTCTGTGACTGTCTTACAGGCCAGTTGTCCAGCCTGAAACCCAGTCGTTACCGGCTTTTACTGCACCGACAAAATCAACTGACTCGTAGAAGGAGCTGCTACCAGCACTTCCGACTGCAGGGGCAGCGTCAGCGGCAAAACTATCTTCCAGTGTTGTCACATCGAACACCTGAACATTGATGGCAGCACCATTGGCGTCTTGCAGGTTTGAAGCAGTGACATACGCAGTCTTGTTGCTGGAACTCAGACCTTCGATGACATTCGCAGGCAGGTTGGCAGAATTTTCTACAACTGCATTGCCGTTAGCCCAGAAAGCAGGCAGGTCAATTTCAGAACTCTTCAACGCTTCAGTACAAGCAATGATGTTGCCTGATGCAGCAGAAATACCTGAGTTCATGCCAGCGATTGTCTGATCACTTGTCACTTCCAGACACTCGTTGCTGGACATACCATCAGCGTTTGAAGTGATGATGGAGTTATAAAGTTCGAAGTAAGATCCTTCGCGATACAGAGGACCTTCAGCATCACCTTTAGAGCTAGGTGCTGTGCCTTCGTTAGTATCAACGTTAGATGTGATACAAGTCATATTGGAAACACGGCCTTTGGTATAAGGCGCAATGTTGTCAGGCTGAGAATCACCTGTGTTATCTGCTTCGATGCAACGGTTAGAACCAGAAGTCTGAACGATCAGTGCAAATTGCACATCACCTGTCCAGCCCTCTGAAAAGTCCAGTGAGTCGTCACCAACGTTGACTGCAACGACATTTTTCAGATCAACTGCACCACCGAACATTTCGAAGCCGTCGTCTTGCGTCGTATAGACTTGAACATTTTCCAGTGTTGTTCCAGAACCCACTGCGTTCAGTGTCAGACCGTTCAACTCATCACCATCAACCACTTCGAAGCCGGCATGACGAATCTGTACGTAGCGCAGAACACCAGAGTTTTCAGCATTGTTGTTACCACCGTATGTGGCAGGGCGACCTTCTGCAGTCACGTTGCAGCTATGCGGGTTATTAGCTGTTGCCTGGCGGTCAGCATCGGTACATTTGTTAGTCAGACCGTTACCATTAATTTGCATACCGCCCCAAAGGCCTCGATCTGCCTCAGTTGCTGAACCATCACGCAGGTCTGCAACCGCGGAGAAAATGATTGGGTTGTTACGAGTACCTTCCGCGATAATGCGAGAACCACGTGAAATACGCACATAATCTTCAGAGTTAAAGAAAGCGATTTTAGAGCCAGCGCCAATTGTCAGCTTGGGACCTTCACCGTCTTGTGGAATACGTACACCCTGAGCAACTGAGTTAGCATTAACATCTTCACCAACAAACAGGCTGTCCTCAAAGATATGCAGACCGTCATTTTCCAGTGCGTTAATCACCAGATCTTCAGTCAGAGGGCGAGTGTCGCTAACGAATGTGTTTGAGTAGGTGCAATTACCACCAGAGAATGCTCCCTGGATAACCTGACCAGAAACCGTGTAGCTGGCACAAGGGTTTTCAGTAGAGCCGCTGTCGCCATTATCACCACCATTGTTAGTAGTGTTATTAGAGTTTTCAACATTGTTAGACGGCGCCAATGTCACACCACCACCATCACAGGCGGTGATAGCTGCTGCCAGAAGGCTAAGTCCGAAAAGTGACTTGATATTCATGTTCTAGAACACTCCTTGATAGATACCGGTTCTGATATTTGGGTTTTGGTTGTCATACCGTTTCGGGGCGTTATTGTGCGACGGGGATCTTGACAGCTTTATGACAATTCAGATTTTTGCGAAGAAGGCCACATTCAGGCGGGATTCAGCTGCAGGGTGAGAAGCTGGCACCAGCCGCTAAAAAATGGAGGTGTCGGCATGACTATCAACAACTTACGAATCTCTACGCTGCTTGCTTTTATGCTCTTTTCAGCCAGTTCATTGGCTGACATCAGCGACAATGATCAGCGTCAGTCGGCCTGTGCCACGCTGGAGCTGATGGCGAAAATGACAGCTATCAACCTTATTTTACCTGCCAACCATGACAATCTGGCGACGTTACAGGAGACACAAAATCACCTGGTTGCCATGAACCAGCTAGCGTGCCAGTCGGTGCATTTCAATGAAGAGATCCAGTTTGAGAACCGGTATGATAACGGCAGACTGATCTCAAGGGATTTGGCAGAATCCCCTTGGTATTTTCCCAATGGCCAAATATTCATTGAACGCCCTGGCAGTCGAGGTACGGTTTACTACCCTAATGGCCAGATCATGGCTTATAACTGGGGACGGGGTGGTAATACACTGCTGTGGCCCAATGGCAACCCGGCGACCTACAGTTTCTGGACGGTCAATGAAGCCTGGTACTACCCGACAGGGCATATCATCACCTATCTGGCTGGCAGTGCAGGAGAACGCTGGTTTTATCCCGTCGATAATCTGCTGGGGCAAGTTGGCCAGGAAATGATCTCAGCCAACTGGGGGGAATATGGTGAGCGATATCAGTATATGACGTTCCTGGAAGATGGTCGCGTGCAGATGCGTGAAGCTCGTATTTCAGGCAGGCTGGAATTCAGTGATTATGATTTACTGGATGTTCCAGGTGTATTGTTGACGATTACGCGCCTGCACCAGGCTCCGGACATGGCACGCCTGTTTGTACCGGGGGACAGCAGTATTGCCGGGGCGCCCTGGTAACACGATTGATTCACCGGCTCAGACTTGAGGCTTTAAATCCGCTGACTGCCAGCGTCCAGCACCGAGGTATGTGAGTCGCCGGTTCAAAAAAGCCGGCCTCTCATTGACTGTGTGAGAGACATAAAGCAGCTGAGTATGGTTTTGCTGCGCGATTCGCGCCAGCAATGACAGCAACAGCCTGCGATGGTAGTCATCCAGGCCCACCAAAGGCTCATCAAGTATCAGCAACGGAGGCGTTTTCACCAGCGAACGGGCCAGCAGGATCAGCTTCTGCTGGCCAAAACTAAGCTGATCAAAAGCACTATCGGCAAGGTGCTGCGAATGCACTGCACTCAGCCAGGCGTTGGCCAGACGCTGCTGACTGGCTCGACGCTGACCATAAAACCCCATGGTGTCGGCAAAGCCACTACAGACTACATCAAGCACCGACCACCCTTTCCCATAAGACAGGTGCAGGTGATTCGACACAACCCCGAAATGTTTTTTGATATCCCAGACTGACTGCCCGCTGCCCCATGGTTGCCCAAACAGCCAGATCGACTGCCCGTAGGCAAAATTGTTTTCCCCGGTGAGGATAGATAGCAGCGTTGACTTGCCACAGCCGTTCGGGCCTTCGATCAGTACATGCTGACCTCGGCGCACAAGCCAATCCAGCCGGTCGATCACCAATTTCGTTCCGTAGCTGGCACTGACTCCTGCTAACCGGATCACTTCATCTGGCGTGTGCATTGACGTTTCAGCATCAGGCTCAGGTATTGGCATCGGTGCCGGTAATACGGCACCGCTCAATTCTCGCAACTGACTGCTTCGATGTATGTCTGTAAATGAGCCCGTCGCCACCACCTTGCAATCAGACATCAAAGCCATGTGGGTACAACCCGGCACTGACTCATCGATTGACCGGGACAGCTCGATCAAGGCCTTGTCAGGCCCCATCCAGTTTGTCAGTGTCATTTGTATGGTGGCAGCACTGACCGCATCGATACTGTCCAGGGGACTATCGAGTATTAACACAACGGGCTTAAGGCTGATCGCTCTGGCTATCATGACACGGCGCAGTTGCCCGGAAGACAGAAAACGAATCCCCTGCTCCAGTAAATCGTCGATACCCAATGCCGAAATCAAGTGCTTTTGATCATTGCCAGGAGTACCAGTCAAACTCAGCAAGTCACATACCCGAGTGCCTTCATCATGCGCGGAGACACTGTACTCACTAATATCATGCCGGCGATCGGCGGCGGTTAACTGTTGCTGCTCATCAAAAGAAACGCATGCTATGCGTCCTTTTAAGGTCGGCGCCTGCCAGAGACGGTGCCGGCCCAGTGGCAGTTGTCCCAGCAGGTATGCGGCAAGAAGGCTCTTACCGGATCCATTTTGCCCATAGATAACCCAGTGCTGACCAAGTCCAATAGTCAAATCGCTAACTCGCAACACCGTATTGGCACTAACACGGCTGACCAGTTGCGATATCTTTAATACAGGCTCCACAAGGGGAGTCACGGTCGATTATCCAGCGCCCGCTGCATCACCTCATTCTGCAGGTTCATGAAGTGTCCAACCGAGCGCCGCCAGTACTCTGAATTGTGACGGCCCTGGTCCTGCATGTAGACGAAGGGCACATCATTTAACAGCAATATCTGAATAAACTCCCTGGCAGAATTCAGCAGACCATCCTGAAGACCGCCATCAACATAAATATGAGGCAGCTCAGCCTTTGGCACTTCATAGATGATTTTAAAAGGGTCATATGACTCAGCCTGGGCCACTGTGGTGAAATCGGTACCTTCAGGGTTACGTTCATCCTGTGTGCTGAACCCGGGTATATCGATAATACGGGAAATAAAAGCGTCCGCTCTTGCCATCTCTGGCGAGTCTTCGGCGCTCCTTCTGGCAGGCGGCGGTGCCCCCGCCGCAATATCGGCAGCACGATCACGGGCATACGATAATGCGCCGCTGGTGCTCGAAACCGAAACAAACATCTCAGGGTGACGCAGTGCCAGTGACATGGCACCAAACCCGCCCATCGACAAGCCACCTATTGCCCGGCCTTCACGCCGAGCTTCGGTGCGAAAATTTTCATCAACATGCCCGATGACATCTTTTATGATGTGATCTTCCCAGTTATTGACCTGACCTGCTTCACTCTGAGCATAGTTCACATACCAGCTATTCCCCGCATCAGGCATGACCACAATCAGCTCTCCGATATCACGTGCATAGAAAGCTGCACCCAGGTTACGCCCCCAGACGGTATAGTTCTGCATGTATCCATGCAGCAAGTAAAGCACTGGATAGCGGCGGTCTGAAGTTTCATAATCAGGCGGCAGTACAATGTCATACTTCATTTCACGATCAACTGCCGGGCTGTAAAACGACTCTGTTTGCAACCCGACCGGCAGTTTCTCCTCTTGCTGTGCGAAGGTGTTAACAGCCGTTCCACCCAATAGCACCAAGACCATGACTGATTTCAATAAAATCTGCCGAAAAATCATAAAAACCCCTGACATATCAGTACTCTATTAATTAAACCAGAAATGCAGCATAGCACATTCAGGCGTTATTTAACTGTACGAGTCTGTTACAAATCATTATTGCCGAGCCAATTGCTCTGCCCAACAGGCAAACAGTACTATTCCAGTCAACCAAAAAAATCACTCGAAGGTGGCACCATGAAAGAGCACACTGGCGAGCAACAAACTCTATCTGGCACCTCTATTTCCGAAGCAGTTCAGACAGTCGAGCATTCTTTTTTTTCAACCGCAGGACTGGATAATGACGACGAGAAAATCGAAATCTGGCGCGACAGCACCCGTTTCATTTTTGACGCCCAGCCGGATAAACCCACTGCATCAACCCCTTTTTTTGCAGATATTGAAAGTTATCATCTAGGCTCCCTGATCACATCGATCTGCAGCACGGTCGCCACGACATGGTTGCGCTCACCGCTAGATGCAGCACGCAATGGCGTCGACCACTTTCTTGTACAGTTTTACATCCAAGGAAAATGCCTTTTCAGCGACACAGAAAGCAGTACTCTGGTTCAACCCGGCGACATACTTGTTTTGGATGCATCCCGAAAAATACATTCCAGAACCAGCGCACTTAAGAATTTTACGCTTTGGGTTCCACGCACTTTACTGGAGCCGATGGTCGCTGATCCAGACTCTTTGCACGGCATGATTATTCCGGCGGAGGAACCCAGAGCCATTATTCTGCGCAGCTACCTCATGTCGTTACATGAACAGGCGCCAGCAATGACGTTGCCGCAAGCTTCTACGTTAACGCAACCTACTATGGAGTTACTGGCGTCAACACTGGATCTGAACCACCAGGATTTTGAAACGTTCCCTGACGCTGCCGTGGCAGGCAGCCTGATTTCAATCAAACGCTATATTAACCAGCACCTGAACCGGGACACTCTGACCCCTGACTCAATAGCCCAGGCGTTACGAATATCACGATCCACTCTCTACCGTGTTTGTGCTCCGCTTGGTGGTATTCAACAGTACATACGCCAACAGCGACTAAGCCGGGTTCTCAGCAATCTGTCTGATAAAAACATGGCTCATCTGTCAATTACACAAATTGCCAGCTTATGGGGATTCAATGATCCCAGCTCTTTTAACCGAATATTTAAACGAGAGTTTGGTGTGACGCCCTCTGCAGCCAGAAGTCAGCAGTTTGTGCTAGCAGACAGCGACTATCAGGCCAGTCTGAATGATCAGTTTATAGGAGATCGTCAGTTCGCTCACTGGCTGACCCAGCAATTATGATAAGTGCAATTCCCTGGCATGTGAGTGGACGTATCATACAGGCATAAAAAAACCGGGAGAGCCCCGGTTTTTTTATGCCTGAAAATTTTGACCTGATCAGGTTACTGGTTACTACTTACCAGATTTGCTTCGACATCACTGGATTCCGCCTCTGCGTGATACCGGCTCTGATCCACAAACTTGTAGTAAACCTGGCCAAAGAACATTTCATCCCAGCTCTGGTCGCCCCAAGGCACAGATCGTGAAGGGTCTGGGTTGGCCTTGTTCTGCTCCGAGTTGTCGAAAGCAGCTGTGACGACTATGCGGGTCCCACCGGGCACCATAATCGGGTCTTCCAGTCGATATTCCATCTGCCAGTTGTAGTTATAATTAGCGATATTGATCAGCGGCTCAACTGTTCCGTCAGGCAGATGCGCTTCGAAACGCATGTATTTACCCCTGAAATGCATGTGTGGCAGGAAGCTTTCCAGGTATGCATCGTCCGGGATCAGGATTGAGGTTTGCTGTTCAAAGTTGGGGTCATATGGCGGAATATTGGTCCAGCCTGGCGTAAAGATGCAGGCACATTCACCGGTTCGACGCTCCATTGGCACTTCATCCTCTGGATAGAACCACAAACCAATCTGGCTGTTATCTGTCGTTTCACGGCCTGTCGTAGTGTAGTGCAACTGGATGGCCAGGGTTGAACCATGCTCCAGCAACCCTCCTGTGTTGGGCTTCTCCACTGCAGGGGCGGCACCTGGAATGTAAGGTGTAATATGTGCCAGATTAGGATCGGGCGGGGTCACAAAACCATTACCATTGGGGCGCTCACCGGGACGGAACAACGCATTCAAGGTATGGTGCAGAACCGTCCGGTCTCCCGGCAAATACTGACTGGCACGCACATAACGATCCTCACCTTCCGGCAGATTAATCGGGATCATCGCGTAACGGTAATCCAGAACACCGGTAGCGGGTACTTCCTGCTCGGGAATGTCAATAATGTAATCCGGCTCTCCGAATGCCCAGTCAGTTTCAGGCCATTCCAGCATAGCAAGCGGATCCGTGCTGCCATCTTTTTGTGAACCGGCGGCAATCCAGTCCAGCACTTTGCGCTGATCTTCAAACGGCACAACATAGCTGTTGTCAAAATCACCAACATGCGGATCAATCTGTCCGGGTGGCATTCGCTTGGTCATCAGCACTTCGCGGATCATAGGGCTCCAACCCTGAACCATGGCGTGGCTATCCAGCGCAAACGGTGCAATGCCACCTTCACGGTGACAGCTTGCACAGTTCTCAGCAATGATCGGTGCCACATCGTTCTCGTAAGAAAGATTGCTATTTGGCCGCTGGGTATAAGTCACAGCAGCACCTTGTGTGGCAACCAGTGGTTGCTGGACCTCGGTATCGTTGGCAACTGCTTCGAGGGCCGATGCCAGTCCGTCTGCAGCGTCACCACGATAAAGCACAGTGAATGCTTCGGGGTCGTAAATGACCGCCTCACCAAAATGCTCAACACCCATGTCCTCTGAGACTACCTGCACATCATCAATCAGGACAGGCATATCAATACCAAGCGAAGCGACATCACTGGCAACCGCGTCCCTGTCCTCGCCAAGCGGGTTAATCATCATGAACAAAATGCCCTGGTCTTCATAGGCAGCTTTCATTTCTGAATATGAGTTCAACGCGGCCTGGGTATCAGGCTCATCAACCCCGTGAACCAGGAACGCGATAGCCTTGTGGTTATCGTACCAGGCCATGTGATGGAAATAACCAGCCTGGTCCAGCAGAGAAAAATCGCCAACACGCTTGTTTTCTGCCACAACCGGACTCGTCAGCGTTAGCGCTGCTGCTGTAGCGACGGCTATCAAGGCCCCGCGCACGGTTCTTTTTTTATCATGTCTGTGCAAAGTCATAGATCCCCCAAGGTGCCTGAGCTGGCTCACCAAAGACCATTGAATAATAGCTCGCTCAGCTAAACTGCAACATCTTTGAATGCCTGATAGTGAACGAACGGTAGTTTCAGAACCTGCTAAAAGTGAGTACATTCATATTTTGATCGTAGCACTCCTGCAAGCAAAGTCAAATGACGAAAGTCATAAAATGAGCAGCAGGGGAAACATTGCGATGAAGCGCAGAGCTGGTGCGCCAGTTTGCATAAAATCACCCAAGGTTTACAGCGGCTATTGATACTTCAGAACAGCTAACTGGCGGGTAACAGAGGTTTCAGGAGAAGATGACAGACAACCCGTTGCGCAGGCTCTTGCGAAACTCTGCCTCATCGTGAAAATCACAGAGATAGCCTTGCAACAGATGATAATACAAGGCAAATGAACTCCAGGCAGCAGTCCCTGTGTACAGGTCTTTTTCGAGTCTGCCAGACTTTCTGGCAGCTTCAATCAGTTTAATCAACTTACCATAGGTACGCCGGGTAATTTGATCAATATCTTCCCGACGCTGTTCGGTAATCGAAAAAGACAATTCTTTCAGCACGGTGCGCGATAGCGACTTATCATGTCCGTGATAACGAATGTGGCACTCGAAAAAGACCATTAACTGATCCAGGAATGGTGCTTCCGGGTCGATTTGCGCGTAGGACTCCTCAATCATGCCGATGATGTCACTTTTGAACACCATGACGAGCAAGTCTTCCTTGCTCTTTGCATAGAGATATAAGGTACCCAGCCCGACATCAGCCTCAGCGGCGATATCCTGAATAGTTGTACTGGAAAACCCTTTCTTCATGAACAATTCCCGGGCAGCCGAGACGATGCGCTTCAACCGAAGCAGCTTTTTACGCTCCCTCAGCCCCAGCGACGCAAATGACGGGTCATCCAGTAAAGTGAGGTCAAGACGGGTATTTTGCTCTTTCATCTATCCGGTTTCCGCAATGAAAATTCAGTCCATTCTTATTCAGCAGCGAATTATGCCATAATCAGCGCCATTTTGATGCTAGGGAACCTCTGATTTAACATGAACCAGGATATTCACCAGCCAAACCAACCGCCATTATCCATTGCCGAACTGCTGACCTCCCATGAGGCGCCAGTGACCGTCTTCAGCCTCTCCTGGTGCAGCTACTGCCAGGCGGTCAAACAGCTTCTACAGCAAATCAAGGTTCCTTTTCAGGAATATGAGCTGGATCGCGGTGAATTCGCCATCGAAGCTGAACACCGGAGACTACGACAGGAATTGCAACAACTGACCGGCAGCCGCACATTGCCTCAGGTTTTTGTCGCCAGACAGTCCGTCGGCGGATATACCGAAACTCACGCTGCAATTCGATCAGGCCAATTTAGCAACTGGTTAGGCCAGAGCGGAGCGTAAGAATGCCTGAGGCCATCATAAGTAGCTTTCATCTTCTCTCAGTGCTGGCGATGTTCATTGGCACCTTAATCGTTTTGCCAGCTGCCTCAGCAGAGTTTGACCGGCAATCCGCTGCGCAATTACTTAAGGTGTATTATCTCAAGCTTGCCTGTCTGCTTTTTGCCTTGGCCAGCGGGCTGACGCTTTGGCTGGCAATTGGCAAACCCGCTGAATTCTACAGCAACAATGCCGTCTTTCATGCCAAACTAGGCATATTTATGCTCTTTGCTCTGCTCCTGGTCGTTCAGATCGTCACGATTCGACGATGTATGTTGTGCTCTTCCCTGCCAGCGCAATTGCCACGGTGGCTGGGTTGGGTGCAAAAAATCGCCCTGGCGATATTCCTGGCTATCCCACCGCTGGCCTACCTTATGGCCAGAGGGATTGGATATTCCGGATAAAGTATCAGCCAAGCCTGGATTGTAGCCATTGTGAAATATCGTTAATTTCCTGGGGGCAAACAGCGTGCTGCATCGGATAATGACTGTATTCCACTGTATAACCCAGCCTTTCCAGGTCAGCCACAGCTTTCCTGCCCAGGCTTTCCGGCACAACAGGATCAGCATTGCCATGGCAGACCCGAACCGGCAGAGCCCGGTTTTGATCACTGGGAATCACCGAATCAACCGTTGGGAAGTAACTGGAAAGCGACAAAACACCTCCCAGTTTGTGTTCACAGCTTAGACCCGCTTCCAACACCACGGCTCCCCCCTGGGAGAACCCTGCCAGGATGATCCGTTCCGCTGCAACGCCTTCGGCAATTTGCGCATCAACAAATTTATGGACTTCAGCAGCTGATTGTCGAAGTTGCTGCTCATCAACTTTTCGATCAATGGCCATTTCTCGAATGTCATACCAGGCCGGCATTCGGAAGCCCTGATTAATGGTGACAGGGATACTCGGCGCGTTAGGAAAGATGAAACGTATAGCCAAATCATCCGGCAACCCCAATTCAGGGATAACAGGCAGAAAATCACTGCCATCAGCCCCCAGGCCGTGCAGCCAGATAACGGCAGCATCAATGGTGCCTTTTTTCCCTGTTTCCCGAATAATAGCTGGCAATAAGCTCATACCGCCCCCTTTCATGGTTAAAACTGCAACAAATTCGCTATTATGAGCGAGCAACCAGGAAAACGAAACCTCACAGCGGCTAAAGAGAACAGACTATGGAGAAATACCGGCATTGGGCCTTGGTCATGCAAGAGCGAATATGGCTGCCAGTCCTGGCCCTTACAGCAATGGTTATGCACTCCGTCGCGGCACAACCGCAACTCGACATTGCCTCACTGGCAGACACCTTAAACAGCACAGAGCGGGACATTGCAGACCGGGTGCGGGATGAGCAGCGTAAACCTTTACAGGTACTTCAGTTTCTCCGACTAGAGCCCGGCATGACTGCGCTGGATGTTTACGCCGCCGGCGGATATTTCACTTATGTTTTATCAAAGGCTGTTGGCCCGGAAGGAACAGTGCTGGCTCAGAATTCTCCCAGGGCACTCAGGTTTGATGAAGACCGCAGCGATATCACCCAGAGTGACGCTTTGGCTCAAAAAATTGCAGCCGGGAACCTAAATAATGTTGTGCGCATAGATCGCCCAGTAGACGATATGTCGCTTGCTCCCGAATCGGTTGATTTCATTTTGCTATCACAAATACTGCATGACTATTACAATAGCAGCCCGCAGCGTGCCAGTGAGCTATTGGCGACTCTTTTCCAGACATTGCGCCCTGGCGGCATACTGGGCGTGATAGACCATCACGGGCAGATTGAATTAAACAATCGCCGCCTGCACAGAATGCCGTCTGATACTGCAATATCGGTGGTAAACGATGCCGGCTTTATTCTGGATGCAGAAAGTGCTTTGCTTGAGGTCGCAACAGATAATCCCGTGCGATCCATTTTCGACCCCATGCTAAACCGGCAAACCAGCCAGTTTTTGCTGCGTTTCAGAAAACCGATCTCAGACCAATAGCAATAAACCTTAAGTCGTAAAAACGAGTAGTAACAAAGGAGCTATAAACTTTCGTGGAAGACATTATCGAACAGTTACGCGAGTGTAATGAACCCGTATCAGTGACACTGGAATTACCGGACGAAGACTTACTGGTAGAAATTGAAGAGCAGCTTTACATGTCGATACCAGCAGACATGCGAGTTTACTTGCTGGAAGTCAGTGACGTTGTTTACGGAGCGCTTGAGCCGGTTACAGTGACGGATGAACGTTCTCACACTTTCCTTCCTGATGTCGCCGCACAGGCCTGGAACGTTGGCATGCCCCGACATTTATTGCCCGTATGCGCTTATGGGGAAGGCTTTTACTGCATCGACCCGGACGGAAAGGTCCAGTATTGGGATGGGCAAGACCTGGGGCCTGACGCCAACGGCGAGTCAGAGTGGGACTCAATCTGGCACTGGGTTCAGCAGGTCTGGCTGCAAGCATGAACAGAATCGTTCACAAATTCACCATCTACTGACGCAGGTACTCTGTTAAAGCAAGAACATCAGTATCAGTCCAATGCAGACCCAGTTTACTTCTGCGCCAGAGAACATCCTCTGCCGTTTCAGCCCACTCTTCGTTTATCAAAAAATCCAGTTCTGCTTTATAGAGGCCCGGGCCTACCAATGGCCCGGCCTCGAGCAGACCGTTGCTGCCTTTGCTTGCATAATCCATCACCTTTACCGCCTGAGCCCCATAATTGGCCAGCCAGCGCGAAATGACGCCAGGCTCAATCACAGGAAATGCGGCTTGCAGGGATTCCTTCAATAATACCAACGTACCCTCACCCTTGGGTGCACCTGGCAGCGATGCTGTGCTCGTCCATGACTCTGTCATTTGAGGAAAAACGTCTCCCAGGGTATCCATCGCAGCTTCGGCTAACGCACGGTAACTGGTTAACTTACCACCATACACAGATAACAATGGGGCCGGTGTGGATGCAAGACTGAGCCGATAGTCCCTGGAAACCTGGCTGGCATTCTCTGATCCATCTCCCGACTGCTCCAGTGGACGGACACCTGCAAATTGCCAAACCACATCACTTGCAACCGGTGCGTTTGTAAAATATTCGGACACTGCCTCGCAGAGGTAGGTGACTTCCGCCGCACTGATTCTGGCATCACCTGGATCACCACCGATTTCTTCATCAGTCGTACCGATCATGGTGAAGTTATCCTGATAGGGTATGGTAAAAATAATCCGCCCATCGCGCAGCTGTAATAAATAGGCCTGATCGCCTTCATACAAAGCAGGCACTACAATATGAGACCCTTTAACCAACCTTAATCTGGCTTTGTGCTCAGCATTCAACCCGGCCATGTCATCAATGTAGCTGGCCCAGGGGCCAGTGGCATTGATAACACATTTAGTCTTTATAGAAGAGGTTTGGCCACTTTGCTGACAGGTCAACTCGGCCTTCCAGCCTGTTCCATCAGGCAAGGCGGACAAGCCGGTACATTTTGTCCGGCTGGCAACACAAGCACCTCTTGATTGTGCCTGTTTCACGTTTTCCAGAACCAGGCGGGCATCATCCACCCGGCAGTCAAAATAACTGAACCCTTTGGTGTACTGAGGTTTCAATGCTGAATTTTCATGATTAAAACGAAGCGCAGAAGAAGCCGGTAACGCGCTGCTCCCAGCTAAAGTGTCATAGAGTTTCATACCCAGCCAGATCATCCAGAAAGGACGCATCTCTGGCGAATGCACCAGGTGAAACTCTAATGGTTCCACAATGTGCGGGGCAGCCTCCATAAGAATGCGGCGCTCCTGCAGCGACTCTCTCACCATCCTGAACTGCCATTGCTCCAGATATCTGAGGCCACCGTGAATCAGCTTGGTGCTGGCAGAGGACGTCGCATGTCCCCAGTCGTCACCATCCACTAATACCACCGACAATCCACGTCCACTGGCATCAGCAGCGATACCTGCACCATTGATGCCACCGCCAATAACCAATAGATCCGAGCACGCATCTTCCTGGCCAAATCGCTCGTGGAGCTGTCTGAACCCTGCCATATACCTGTCTCCAAGATAACCATCTACATTTTATTTAGCGATTATGCTTCTGAGGTGGCTGAAATCCAGCATCAAACTGGAATGGTAATTCCAGACTATTGTCACCAGAACGGTAATGTTTCTGTATTGCCGAAAACGGGTAGCTTCGCTTTATCCCGAAAGACCCGAATAGTGCTGCACCCAACCACAGTACATAAGCGATGGCTTCAGAGGCTTCTTCCAACAGTTGATAATGAGTAATGTCGAAAACCTGACGATCCAATGTCAAACTAAAAGCCAACAGAAAAAAGCCACTCGCTGCCAGATACCAGAACAGTGACGAGTGCAGATAAAATCTACGGTTACACCAATATTCGCGAAACTGTCTGCACATTGTTATGAACAATGCGATGGCAATAACATAAAATACTGCCCGCCCTGCCCCAGCCAACATAAATTTCATCCAGGCAGGAATCGCAAGATCACCAAACTCTACCTCCCTGATAATAAAAAGCAGAGAAACCATTGATAGCCAGTAAAACAGCACGCGATGGCGATCAACCGTAACTTTTCCGTTCACGGCAAACACCGCTGCTGCCAGTGCCAGATACAGAACCTGGAGGTTCTCCAGCCAACCGTTTTCAAAATGCAGGCGTTCCTGCTGTCGCGTTGTAGCCCAATACACAATCAGGGCATGAAAAAAAAACGCGGCAACCAGATAAAGTATTTGCCATCGCATCTGCGAGGGAACTCGATTTGTCATACCCAGTCAGGTTCCATGTCTACTACGGTGAATATTGTTATTGACCCAATAATGCCAACATTGACAACACCTTTCCAGTCAATACCTGTATCGGGTTAGGATTAAACCGCTTTTGATTTGTTGTACTATGCTATGCACCACCTTAGGGCCTGTGAACAGATCCTGAAGTACCTCAACAATAATAAGCGCCAGAATAACGGGAGGGCATATGGAAAAGTACTTGCTGGCAATTGACCAGGGAACGACCAGCAGCCGCGCAATTTTGTTCGCTACCACAGGCGAAGCTATCGCTATCGGCCGCTACGCCTACGAGCAGCATTACCCGGCAGACGGGTGGGTAGAACACGAGCCCGAGGATATCTGGCGTACGACACTGCGCAGCTGCCAGGACGCCATTAGCCGTGCCGACCTTGATGTTGGCAGTATCGCCGCTATTGGTATTACCAATCAACGAGAGACCACTGTGTTATGGCACCGCAAAACTGGCAAGGCTGTGCATCGCGCTATCGTATGGCAAGACAGACGCACAGCTGAGTTCTGTGACAATTTACAGCGCAACCTGATCGCTGAAGGTAATCCTGACTGGATCCAGGAGAAAACCGGCTTGTTGCCTGATCCGTATTTTTCAGCCAGTAAACTGGCCTGGCTGCTGGAAAATGTACCTGGTGCACGCGAAGAGGCAGAAGCTGGCAATCTGGCTTTCGGCACTGTCGATTGCTTTCTGCTCTGGCACCTGACCGGTGGCAAAGTGCATGCGACTGATGCCAGTAACGCCTCACGCACCATGCTTTTCAATATTCACACGCAAAACTGGGATGATGAGTTACTGTCCCGGTTTAATATCCCTGACAGCATTCTGCCAGAAGTGAAAAACAGTGCCGACGACTTCGGCTCTACGGATGCCAGACTGTTTGGCCGTAAGATACCCATTACCGCCATGATTGGTGACCAGCAATCGGCGACAGTCGGGCAAGGCTGCCTCTCGACCGGCATGACCAAGTCTACTTATGGGACTGGCAGTTTTTTGCTGATGAATACCGGAGAGAAAGCCATACAGTCCGATCACCGCCTGCTCACAACCGTTGCCTATCGTCTGCAGGGAAAAACCAGTTACGCACTGGAGGGAAGTATTTTCATGGCCGGCGCCACAATGCAGTGGCTGCGTGACAAATTACGCCTGTTTGACGACACGGCCCAAAGTGAAGCCCTGGCCCGGCAAGCCCAGCCCGGTTTGCCTGTGATGATGGTGCCTGCTTTTACTGGCCTTGGCGCCCCCTGGTGGGACGCAGATGCGCGAGCCGCCATTTATGGTCTTACACGTGATGCGGGTATTCCCGAACTGGTCGCTGCCGCACTGATGTCCGTCTGCTTCCAGACCAAAGATCTGCAAAAGGCAATGGAGTCTGACGGCCTACGTCCAACCACATTACGGGTCGATGGTGGCATGAGCGCCAATAACCTGATGCTGCAGAACCTGGCAGACTTGCTGGGCTGCGAAGTGTCACGGCCAAAAATTACTGAAACTACCGCTCTGGGGGCCGCATTCCTGGCCGGGTTGCACTGTGGGCTGTTTAACAGCCTGGGGGATATTGAATCCTTGTGGCAACAGGACCGGGCTTTTACCCCGACAAAAGACAAAGATTGGCGTGACCACCACTATAACCGCTGGCTGGATGCCATCGCGCGAACACGGAGCCAGCATGGCAGAGGATCTTAAACAGCCTATGACAGCAACAACAAGGTATATCTATTTACTCAGGCACGGAGAAACTGACTGGAACCGGGAGCGGCGCGCGCAAGGGCAGCAGGAGTCTCGTCTGACAGAACAGGGGCGCCAGCAAGCGCAGGAGTTAGGACTTCGAATGGCAGAGCAGCACCTGGACAGCATTTATTGCAGCAGCAGCCTGAGAACACGAGAAACCGCTGACCTGGCATTTGGTGCCCGCAATATGGCAATCACGTATTGCGACCGGCTGCGTGAAATACGGATGGGAACCTGGGAAGGCAGACTCTATGATGATATTCGTCGTGACAACCAGGCTCAATTTGACGCTTTCTGGCATTCTCCGGATCAATTTCAGGTTGATGGCGCAGAAACGTTCAAGGAGTTACAACAGCGGGCAATCACACGGCTGCAAGAAATTCTGGATGATAACGGTCACCAACATATCGCCATCGTCAGTCACGGCGCATGGATAAAATCGGTGCTATGTGCCATTGAACAAAGGCCACTAAACCAGTTGTGGCATCCGCCTCGTATGCATAACTGCTCGCTAAGTAAAATCCGGATAAACGAGCTTGGCAAGCGAACGATATTGACCTACGCTGATCAACCATACACTCACCTCATTTCTCAGGAAGACAACGCATGAACGAGCAAACAACAAATACACCTAAAATGCTCTCTATTCTGGTCAGGTTATCCGGTATCGCCGGTATCGGGCTGGCTCTTTTTGCCCTTCTCGCACCACTTGGTGTCTGGGCCGGTTTCTGGGACTTCCGGCTGGGTTTCACCATTCTCCGTATGGCCCAGCCGCTGGTGCTCTGGATCATTGCTCTTTGTGTCATCAGCGCAATTGCTGTGTTCCTGACAGGACGCTCCCGCAACCTGGATGGCCAGGGTAAAATGCTGGGCATCACGCTGGCTTCCACCCTGCTCGCTGTGATTGCCTGGTACATACCGAACTCCTACCTGCCTGGGGAAGGCGTCACCATTCCTCCGATCCATGACATTACAACTGACCTCGACAACCCACCAGAGTTTGTCGCGGTAATGCCACTGCGTGGCTCAGACAGCAATACCACTGATTATGGCAACTGGGGTGAAATGACACCTGAACGTCAGGCAGCGATGCAGCGCGAGGCCTACCCGGATATCGTCACCCAGACCTTTGATGAGCCTGCTGATGTGGTCTTTGATCGCGCACTGGCTGCTGCCAGGGATCAAGGCTGGGAAATCGTTGCAGCAGAACCCGAAGAAGGGCGTATTGAAGCAACAGCAACCACCTTCTGGTTCCGCTTCAAAGATGATGTTGTTATCCGTATTCGAGAGTCCGGAGAGACCACTTATCTTGACGCCCGCTCCACCTCACGAGTCGGTATGAGTGATGTGGGCAAGAATGCTGCCAGATTGCGTGCATTTTTTGATGCACTCTGAAGGATGATTAGATAAGCTTGCTGGCTGACAAATTTACGTTAAACACGCGAATACAAAAATTGAGTGGTATCACGTGAGCCAGCAAGCTAATTCAAACTCTCCAGTCCAGGAAAAAACCACGGACCTGAAGCAACGCAGAGCGTCCATGCTGTTGTTTGCCGGCATCGCCTTGCTGGTTTTACTGGCGTCACAAGCCAGCAGTTACCTGATAAATGAGAACATACCTTTAGGCAATTCTGTTGCTGTACTCGATCCGTCCCTTTATTTCACACACATACGGAACCTGGGGGGCGTGTTTGGTATGGCACAGGGCAAAGGCTGGCTCTTTGCAGTATTCAGCTTTGCCCTGCTGACAGGGCTGGTCGTATACCTGTGGCGCAGCAGTTCACTGCAACGCTACGAATATATCTGCTTTGGTTTTGTCGCTGGTGGCGGCTTTAGCAACGTGCTCGACCGTCTGGTTTACGGAAGCGTGGTCGATTTCATTGATATACGCGGCATTCCTTTTTGGCATTACATATTTAATACAGCAGATGTATTCATCCATGTAGGGTTGTGGCCGTTGTTGATATTCAGCCTGATAGCAGCACGACACAACAACCAGTAGAAGCAAAGGCCACGATAGGCATTAATTGCCTGCGCTTTCATAGACCTTTGTTGCTGACTTCACAGCTGCGAGTGAGTCCACACTCCCCCCTTGTGCGACCAGGCAGGCAGCCAACGCACTTATCAGGGTAAGCACTTTCGGCTGACTTGCACTGTGCCCCATCAAGCCGATTCGCCAAACCTTTCCGGCTAAATCTCCCAGGCCAGCGCCGATTTCTATCTGCCAGTCATTCAGTAATTGCTGGCGTAATTGTGCTTCGTTGACACCTTCTGGCACATTAATGGTATTAAGCTGGGGTAGTCGCACATCAGCAGAGACGGCAAAACTCAAGCCCAGGCATTCAATACCGGCTTTAAGCGCCTGGTGGTTTAACTGGTGCCTCTGCCAGGAAGCAGACAGCGTTTCTTCTTTGAGCATCAGCAGCGACTCATGTAACGCATAAAGATTGTTAACTGGTGCGGTATGGTGGTAACTGCGCTTTCCACCGGTCTGGCTTCCCTTGCCCCAATAACCAATCACCAGGTTGAGATCAAGAAACCAGCTTTGTACCGGGTGTTTGCGTGCTGTAATCCGCTGAACCGCTTTATCGTTAAAACTGACAGGAGATAAACCGGGCACACAAGACAAACACTTTTGCGTACCGGAATAAATCGCATCGATACCCCACTCATCAACTTTGACAGGAATTCCGCCAAGTGACGTGACAGCATCGATAATGGACAGGCAGTTATGCTTATCAGCGAGTGTCGCGATAGCTTGAACATCACTGCAAACACCAGTGGACGTTTCAGCATGAACAGCCGCAACGGCTACGGCATCAGGATTGTCATCCAGTGCCCTCTCCAGTTGATCCAGTTGAACAGCTTCACCCCATTTGCTATCGACCATAACTGCATGCCCGCCACAACGTACGACATTCTCACGCATACGCTCGCCAAAGGCCCCATTGCGGCAGACGACAACTTTGTCCCCTGGCTCAATAAGGTTTACGAATACGGTTTCCATACCCGCCGACCCCGGGGCTGAAACAGGAAGGGTCAGGGCATTGTCGGTTTGAAAGGCATACTGAAGTAGTAGCTTGATCTCATCCATTAAAAAAATGAAATCCGGATCAAGATGTCCGATAGTCGGGCGGGATAAAGCAGACAGTACCCGATCAGACACATCAGAAGGTCCAGGCCCCATCAATAATCGAGGCTGAGGGTAAAACGAACGAATTTCCATGAACTCGACTCCTTAATGCAATCGGGTATTAAAACTACTGCCAGACCGACAATACCACACTTCAACGAGAACCAAACAGGCACAAAAAAGCCGGGCTAACCCGGCTTTTTTGTGTTCTTTAGTAAGCTGTTAGCACCAGCTTATGCGCAGGACAGGATATTAATCCTCTGCGTTCTCTGCGTCAGCTGCTTCTGGTCGATCTACCAGTTCAACATAAGCCATTGGGGCTTTGTCACCGGCTCGAACACCGCATTTGAGGATACGGAGGTAGCCACCTGGGCGTGCCTGGTAACGAGGACCCAGATCATCAAACAATTTTCCAACGGCTTCTTTGCTGCGCAGTCGGCTAAAGGCCAGTCGACGATTAGCAACGCTGTCTGTCTTCGCCAGTGTAATCAAAGGCTCAGCGACTGTGCGCAGCTCTTTCGCTTTTGCGACAGTTGTTTTGATAACTTCATGCTCCACCAGTGACGCTGTCATGTTACGAAACATGGCCTTACGGTGCGCTGAATTTCTGTTCAGTTTACGTCCACTATGACGATGACGCATATCTCAATTCCTATTCCAACAGCAGCCTCACGGCTGACAGGCAGTTAATTAATTCGACTTTTCTTCTGTACGAAGACTGGCTGGAGGCCAGTTTTCAAGTCGCAAACCTAATGACAGGCCACGAGTAGCCAATACGTCTTTGATTTCAGTCAGCGACTTTTTACCCAGGTTTGGTGTCTTCAGCAACTCAACTTCTGTGCGTTGAATCAGATCGCCAATGTAGTAGATATCTTCCGCTTTCAGACAGTTAGCTGAGCGTACTGTCAACTCCAGGTCATCAACCGGACGCAGCAGAATTGGATCAATTTCATCTTCAGGCTCTTCCGGTGCTGCAGCTTCCTGGCTTTGCAGATCAACAAACACGGCCAGCTGATGCTGCAGAATCGTTGCTGCGCGACGAATCGCCTCTTCAGGATCGATCGTACCGTTGGTACGCAGATCCAGGATCAGTTTATCCAGGTCGGTACGCTGTTCAACACGAGTGCTTTCAACATTGTAGGCAACGCTCAGAACCGGGCTGTAAGTCGCATCCAGCATCAGACGGCCAACAGCGCGCGATTCATCGTCATCACGCTGACGCGCATCTGCAGGCACATAGCCACGGCCGCTGCGTACAGTCAGGCGCATATTCAATTCACCGGCAGCATTCAGGTTGGCTATCACATGTTCCGGATTAACGATCTCTACATTATGATCGCCAACGATATCGCCAGCGGTCACTTCACCTGGACCTTTCTTGTTGACTGTCAGTACAGCTTCATCCTGACCATTCAGGACAATCGCTACACCTTTCAGGTTCAGCAGAATTTCAATGACGTCTTCACGGACGCCTTCGATGCTGCTGTATTCGTGCACAACGCCGTCAATTTCTACTTCTTCTACTGCACATCCTGGCATGGAAGACAGGAGAATTCGACGTAACGCGTTCCCCAGTGTATGGCCGAAGCCACGCTCCAGAGGTTCAAGCACCACTTTTGAATGATACTTGTCAAACTCTTCAACCTTAATCAATTGTGGTGTAAGAAAATCTGACAACGAAATCTGCATGGGGTCACCCTTAACAATTAGCCCGGTAATGTGAAACTTTAGTCCTTCGTACGGTTGTCCGGCAAAGCATGTACTGCGCCTTGCCCTTCACTACCGATTATTTGGAGTAAAGCTCGACGATCAGGTTTTCGTTAATATCTGCTGAAAGATCAGCACGCTCTGGTTTGCGGTTAAACTGGCCTTCCAGCTTGCCTGCATTGACGGAAACCCAATCGGCCGGAGTTCGCTGGCCTGCAAGCTCTAATGCAGACTTGATGCGCAACTGCTGCTTGGCCTTTTCACGAATTGAGACCACATCACCTTCTGCCAACTGATAAGAAGGCACATTAACGACACTACCATTGACCAGGATCGCCTTGTGCGATACCAGTTGACGGGATTCCGCACGAGTGGAACCAAAACCCATACGGTAAACTACGTTATCCAGACGAGACTCAAGCAGTTGCAGCAGGTTCTCACCTGTCGCGCCTTTACGACGTGCAGCTTCCTTGTAATAAGTTCTGAATTGACGCTCTAACACCCCGTAGATACGACGTACTTTTTGCTTCTCACGCAGCTGTACACCATAGTCTGACAAACGACCACGACGCTGACCGTGCTGACCGGGGATTGTCTCCGCCTTACACTTGCTGTCCAGCGGACGAACACCACTCTTCAGAAAGAGGTCAGTTCCTTCGCGACGAGAAAGTTTACACTTGGGGCCTAGATAACGGGCCATACGATGACTCCTGTTTTTAGTTCACGACCGTTGGCCGTTACACTCAAATACTGTTCCGAATAATAATTAACCAAGAACGCCGACTTATACGCGACGTTTCTTGGGAGGACGACAGCCGTTGTGTGGAATTGGTGTTACGTCAGTGATCACACCAACTTTCAGTCCACAACCGTTTAATGCACGTACGGCAGATTCGCGACCTGGGCCAGGACCATTGACTTTAACGTCAACGTTCTTAAGACCATACAATTCAATTGCACTCTTACCGGCACGCTCCGCAGCCACCTGGGCAGCGAACGGCGTACTTTTACGAGAACCACGGAAGCCGGAGCCACCGGAGGTTGCCCAACTTAATGCATTACCTTGGCGATCAGTGATCGTAATGATGGTATTGTTGAAAGACGCGTGAATAAACGCGATACCATCGATGACTGACTTGCGCGCCTTCTTCTTCGGAGCTGCTTTAGCTGCTGGCTTTGCCATAGAAAATTCCTGAACTCACCTGTTATTTACGAATTGGCTTGCGCGGCCCTTTACGGGTACGAGCATTAGTTTTAGTGCGCTGGCCGCGAACCGGCAGAGAGCGACGGTGACGGATTCCACGGAAACAACCCAGGTCCATCAATCGCTTGATGCTCATGGATACTTCTCGACGCAGATCACCTTCAACCGTGAATTTGCCAACTTCTGCACGCACGGTGTCCAGTTGCTCAGTAGACAGCTCACTGGTCTTCATGGACGGCTCAATTCCCGCGCGATCACAAATTAATTTTGCTCGCGTGGCGCCTACCCCGTAAATGTAACTCAGGGAAATAACCAGGTGCTTGTTGTCTGGTATGTTGACACCGGCAATACGTGCCATAGTTAAACTCCAATCTCTCTAATTAATCGTGCACCAGTGCTCCGACCCCAAAATCAGGGGCGCAAAGGATATACCCTGGCGTTCTAAAAATCAACCAGAGGCTTAGCCCTGGCGCTGTTTGTGTCTAGGCTCGGCATCACAAATGACGCGAACCACACGATTACGCTTAATGACTTTGCACTTACGGCAAATCTTTTTTACTGAGGTTCTGACTTTCACTTTATGTTCTCCATTCGATGTCAGCAGCCTGGGCTGCCCACACGATTTTTGCTCAAAACGTTATCGGCCGCGACCGAAACTGCCCAGATTCGACTTCTTCATCAAGGAATCATACTGATGCGACATCAGATGAGATTGAACCTGAGACATGAAGTCCATACTCACAACCACGACGATCAACAGTGCTGTTCCGCCCAGGTTAAATGGCACGTTTGCCATCATCTGGAAGAAATTTGGCAACAGACATACTATCGTAATGTAAATCGCGCCAAACATTGTCAGTCGTGTCAGTACGCTATCAATGTAGCGTGCTGTTTGCTCTCCCGGGCGAATACCGGGAATGAAAGCGCCAGAGCGCTTCAGGTTATCTGCCACGTCCTTCGGGTTGAACACCAAAGCGGTGTAGAAGAAGCAGAAGAAAATAACCATGGCACTAAAGATAATGATATACAGTGGCTGCCCCGGACCAATCAGCAATGCAAAGTCCTGAAGCCATGCCGCGTTATCACTTTGACCAAACCACTGACCGATGGATGCCGGGAACAACAAAATGCTTGAAGCAAAAATTGCCGGAATCACACCTGCCATGTTTACCTTAAGCGGCAAATGGCTTGATTGTGCCTGGTACAGTTTATTGCCTTGCTGACGCTTGGCGTAATTGACCGTTATTCTTCGCTGGCCTCGTTCAATAAAGACAATACCTGCGATAACAACGACTGCAATAATAGCCACGACAAACAGCAGCAAACCACTGATCTGACCTTCATACGCCTGTGACAGGGAGTTACCAATTGCACCTGGTAAGCCCGCGACAATACCGGCAAAGATCAACATTGAGATACCGTTACCGACACCCCGCTCTGTGATCTGCTCACCCAGCCACATCATGAACATGGCACCCGTCACTAGTGAGACAACAGCCGTGAACGTGAATACGGGGCCGGGATTGTATGCCATGGGGGCCAACAGACCAACCACCATGCCGGTACCCTGAACCAGTGCCAGCAACAGCGCACCATAACGTGTGTACTGTGTAATCTTGCGTCGCCCCGACTCGCCTTCTTTTTTCAATTGCGCAAGTTGCGGGTTTACAGCAGTCAATAGCTGCATAATTATCGACGCAGAGATATAAGGCATGATACCCAGCGCAACGATACTCATACGCTCCAGCGCACCACCAGAAAACATGTTGAACATGCCGAGGAAGGTTCCCTCATTCTGGTTGAATAACGCTGTCAGCTGTGCCGGGTCGATACCAGGCACAGGAATATGCGTACCAATCCGATATACAAAGATGGCGAACAACAGGAACAGCAGACGTGCCTTCAATTCTCCAAGGCCCGCTCCGATTCCTTCACCTGCTGCCATATTCGGTCGCTTTGCCATTATTTACCTGCCGCCTCAGTTATGAGGATTCGATGACGTTTGCTTACTTCTTAGCAGTGTCGGCCGCAACCGGATCTACTACTTTCCCGCCAGCTGCTTCGATGGCTGCACGCGCACCTTTGGTGACACGCAGGCCCTCGACTGTAACCGGGCGAGTGATCTCACCAGAAAGCATAACCTTGACACGCTTGATGTTAGCGGTGATCAGGTTTGCTGCTTTCAGTGCTGCCATATCGATAACGTCAACATCCAGTGAGTTCAATTCACCTGTACGGATCTCGTCAGTAGTGCGACCTACACGCGACGAAAAGCCATATTTTGGCAAACGACGCTGCAAAGGCATCTGACCGCCTTCGAAACCCGGACGAACTGTTCCGCCGCTACGTGATTTCTGACCTTTATGACCGGTACCACAAGTTTTGCCCCAACCGCTACCAATGCCGCGACCTACGCGTTTGGAGGAGTGAGTGCTTCCGGGTGCCGGACTCAACGTATTCAATTGCATGTATTAACCCTCAACCTGCAGCATATAGCTGATTTTGTTGATGATGCCGCGTACCGCGGGGGTATCCTGCAGCTCAACTGTCTGGTGCATACGACGCAGTCCCAAGCCTTTCAGGCACTCACGATGGCGAGCCATCGTACCGATCGGGCTGCGAACCAGTGTTACTTTAACTGTTTTATCCGCCATAACTGTTAACCCAGGATATCTTCAAGTGTCTTGCCACGTTTAGCTGCAACGCTGTCAGCCGAACGCATGTCTCTCAGGCCATTGAATGTTGCATTGACCACGTTTACAGGATTTGTAGATCCGTAACATTTGGCCAGAACATTCTGAATACCTGCCAGTTCAAGAACTGCACGCATCGCGCCACCAGCAATAATACCAGTACCTTCTGATGCAGGCTGCATGTAGATCTTTGATGCACCGTGGCGCGCTTTTACTGGATACTCCAGCGTATTGCCGTCCAGTGATACAGAAATCATGTTACGGCGAGCCGCTTCCATTGCTTTCTGGATAGCCAGTGGGACTTCACGAGCCTTGCCACGACCAAAACCAACGCGTCCATTTCCGTCACCGACTGCTGTCAGCGCAGTAAAGGCGAAAATTCGACCACCCTTAACCACTTTGGCGACACGGTTTACCTGGATCAGTTTCTCCTGCAAACCTTCTTCGTTCTTTTTCGCCTCGTCTCTCAGTGCCATAGTCTTAAACCCTTAAAATTCCAAGCCGCCTTCACGTGCTGCGTCAGCTAGTGCTTTCACACGACCGTGGTAGTTAAAACCGGAGCGATCAAACGCTACTTTGCTGATGCCCGCTTCTTTGGCGCGCTCAGCAATCAAAGCACCGATTTTGCTGGCTGCTTCGATATTGCCGGTTGTACTACCACGCTGCTCTTTCTCGACTGTCGATGCAGCTACGAGAATTTCACCGCCTGTTGGCGCGATGATCTGCGCATACATGTGGCGAGGAGTACGATAAACGCACAGTCTGTTTACGCCGAGCTCATTAATCTTTGCCCGGGCACGTCGTGCGCGACGGATACGAGCCTGCTTCTTTACGTTCATAATGTCACGCCTTACTTTTTCTTCGCTTCTTTTCTGTAAACGTTCTCGTCTGCATAGCGAATGCCCTTACCTTTGTAAGGCTCCGGTGGACGGAACGCACGAATTTCTGATGCCACCTGACCCAGCAACTGTTTGTCTGCTGAGGACAGAACAATTTCTGTCTGCGAAGGTGTTTCAGCTGTTACACCCTTGGGTAACGGATAATCAATCGGGTGCGAATAACCGACAACGATATTCAGCGTGTTGCCTTGTGCCTTGGCTCGATAACCAACGCCAAGCAGTTGCAGCTTGCGTTCGAAACCGGTGCTGACACCGACAACCATGTTGTTGATAAGTGCGCGGAAGGTACCTGCCATTGCCGTGCCATCACGCGACGCATTCTTGGACGCGACACGCAGTACGCCATCTTCCTCTGAAATCTGTACGTTATCGTGCAGATCCAGATTCAGGGTACCTTTGCTGCCTTTAACCGTTACCGAATTACCGGCAATTGTGGTTTCCACGCCTTTAGGCAGTGTAATCGGGCTGTTTGCTACTCTGGACATAATCGTGCTCTATATACTGTTCTCAAGAATCTCGTGTATCAGAATACCGTACACAGAACTTCCCCGCCGATACCGGCGGCACGAGCCTGCTTGTCTGTCATTACGCCTTTGTTAGTCGACACGATGACAGTACCCAGTCCCTGACGGTTTTTTGGCAATTCGTCTTTACCTTTGTACTGACGCAGACCAGGCTTACTTACACGCTTGATCTCTTCAATAACCGGGGCTCCCTGAAAATATTTCAGGTCGACTACCAATGTGTTGTGAGCACCTTCTTCCTGAACCTGGTAGCTCTTAATATAGCCTTCATCTAACAGCACGTTGCAAATTGCAACTTTCAGTTTAGAGGACGGTGCGCTCACTTGCGGCAAGCTGGCCATCTGTGCATTCCTGATGCGCGTCAGCAGATCAGCAATAGGATCTGACATACTCATAATCTATTCTCCGCTTACCAGCTGGCCTTAGTGAGACCAGGTACATCACCACGCATGGCTGCTTCACGCAGCTTATGGCGACAAATACCAAACTTACGATAGACGCCGTGAGGACGTCCGGTGATACGGCAGCGCTTCTGCTGACGAACCGGGCTTGCATCCCGAGGCAGTTTTTGCAGTTTGATCTGCGCCTGCCACTTGTCGTCTTCACTTGCGTTGACATCCGCAATAATCGCTTTCAGTGCTGCACGCTTTTCAGCATATTTAGCAACTGTGCGCGTACGCTTTTCTTCGCGCGCTACCATTGAACTCTTAGCCATCTCAGGACTCCTTGCTAGCCGCTTTACCAGGCATTGATCGGAACGGGAAGCGCATTGCGCTCAACAGTGCTCGACCTTCATCGTCGTTTTCCGCTGTTGTTGTCACCGTAATATCCAGACCACGCAGTTTATCGACTTTATCAAACTCGATTTCAGGGAAAATGATCTGCTCATTCACACCCATTGCGTAGTTGCCGCGACCGTCAAATGCTTTCGGGTTCAAACCGCGGAAGTCACGAGTACGTGGAATCGAAATGTTTACCAGACGATCCAGGAACTCATACATGCGTGCGCCACGCAGTGTTACTTTGCAGCCAATCGGCCATCCGGCACGAATTTTAAAGCCAGCGATTGATTTGCGGGCTTTAGTAATAATTGGCTTCTGGCCACTGATCTTGGTCAGGTCAGCAACGGCATTTTCCAGCAACTTCTTGTCGCCAACTGCCTCACCGACACCCATGTTCAGCACCACTTTCGTAATGCGAGGGACACGCATTGGATTGTCGAACCCGAACTGTTTAGTCAGCGCAGGCACTACGTCACTTCTGTAAAATTCTTTTAACTGAGCCATGTTGGCGACCTGGTTTCCGTTAATCAATAACTTTATTTGTGGATTTGTACACGCGCTGTTTCTTGCCGTCTTCTACCAGAAAACCTACGCGATCCGCTTTATTGGTCTCCGGATTGAAGATTGCGACATTGGAAATATCCAGCGGCGCTTCCTTCTCGACGATACCACCAGCAATCCCGGCATTCGGGTTTGGCTTGGTGTGCCGTTTTACCATGTTGATTCCACTGACAATGACTTTGTTTTCGCCGACCAGTCGATTCACTGTTCCGCGTTTACCTTTGTCTTTGCCTGTGACGACGATAATTTCGTCATTTGTCTTAATCTTACGCATATTCCGCAGCCTCGATATCTATCACAGCACTTCAGGAGCCAGGGAGATGATTCGCATAAACTTCTCATTACGAAGTTCACGAGTCACCGGCCCGAAGACACGCGTCCCGATTGGCGCCTGCTGGTTGTTGAGAAGTATCGCAGCGTTATCGTCGAACTTGATGAGAGACCCATCACTTCTGCGAACACCTTTCTTGGTACGAACGACCAGAGCAGACAGCACCTGACCTTTCTTTACCTTGCCTCGGGGAATCGCTTCTTTAACTGTCACTTTGATGACATCCCCGATGCGAGCATAACGACGGTGTGAACCACCGAGTACCTTGATGCACATTACTCGCTTGGCACCACTGTTGTCTGCCACATCTAAATATGACTGTACCTGAATCATCGATTCTCTCCGAACCCTTAAACTGTCGCTTTAGCAACAACGCCGCAAGGCGCCAGAAACCTATTTATTGCCAGTGATCAAATTTGCGTCGCGCGCTCATCGATCGATACCAAAGTCCAAGTCTTGGTCTTTGAAATCGGACTGACTTCCTTAACTGTTACGCGATCACCTGATTTGCACTCATTATTCGCATCGTGCGCATGCACTTTAGATGAACGTGTAATAAATTTTCCGTATACGGGGTGTTTCACCCGACGCTCAACCAGCACTACGATGGACTTGTCCATCTTGGCACTGACGACCTTGCCGGTTACGGTACGAGCGATTGTTTCGGTCTTTGTTTCATTCAGCGACATAATCAGGACCCGCTCTTCTGCTTCTCAGTAATGATGGTCTTAATCCGGGCGATATCATTTTTCATCGCGCTGAGCAGATGAGTCTGACCCAGTTGACCGGTTCGCTTTTGAATTCGGGTATTGAACTGATCACGATACAGGCCATTGAGCTGCTCGCTCAGTTCTTCTACTGACTTTTCACGTAATTCACTGGCTTTCATCACATCACCGTCCGTTTAACAAACGCTGTCTCAAAAGGCAGTTTGGACGCTGCCAACTCAAACGCTTCACGCGCGAGGCCTTCTTCAACACCTTCAATCTCGAACATCACGCGACCTGGCTGGATTTGTGCCACCCAATATTCCACGCTACCTTTACCTTTACCCTGACGAACCTCAAGAGGCTTCTGAGTAATCGGCTTGTCCGGGAAAACACGGATCCAGATCTTGCCGCCACGTTTTACGTGACGTGTCATGGCACGACGAGCTGCCTCAATCTGGCGAGCTGTCAAGCGTCCACGACCCAGAGCCTTCAGTCCGTATTCACCGAAATCAACTTTACTACCACGGTGAGCCAGGCCACGATTTCTGCCTTTCTGCACCTTTCTGAATTTGGTACGTTTTGGTTGTAACATCTTGGCCTACCCTCTACTTGGACGCTTTCTGCGGAGCCGCCGGGGCTTCCTTCAGGTCAAGAACTTCGCCTTTGAAGATCCAGACCTTAACGCCAATAATTCCGTAAGTTGTGCTTGCCTCGGACGTTGCGTAATCAATATCAGCTCGCAATGTGTGCAGAGGCACTCGACCTTCACGGTACCACTCAGAGCGCGCGATCTCGGCACCACCAAGACGACCACCTACCTGAATCTTGATACCTTCCGCGCCTTGACGCATCGCGTTTTGAACTGCGCGCTTCATGGCACGGCGGAACATGACTCGACGCTCCAGTTGCTGTGAAACGCTATCGGCAACCAGCTGTGCGTCCAGGTCAGGCTTGCGAATTTCTTCGATATTGATGTGAACCGGAACACCCATCTTTGCAGACAGTATATTACGCAGCTTCTCTACATCTTCGCCCTTCTTACCAATCACGATACCCGGACGAGCCGTGTGAATTGTGATTTTGGCAGATTGCGCAGGACGCTCGATATCGACACGTGAAACAGACGCATTGGCAAGCTGCTTGCGGATGTAATCACGCACCTGCAAATCAACAAGCAAATGCTCAGCATAATCTTTACCTTCAGCAAACCAGACTGAAGTGTGCTTCTTAACTATACCAAGCCGAATTCCGGTTGGATGTACTTTCTGACCCATCCTAATCTCCTACTTATCGGCTACTTTAACTGTGATATGGCAGGTACGCTTCAGGATGCGATCGGCACGGCCTTTAGCACGTGGCATGATTCGCTTCATGGTCATACCTTCATCGACGAAGATTGTGGAAACACGCAACTCATCCACATCGGCGCCTTCATTATGTTCAGCATTGGCAATGGCAGAATCCAGCACCTTCTTGACAATGTGAGCACCCTTTTTGGTGCTGAATGTCAGCAACTGCAGGGCTTCCTCTACACCTTTTCCGCGAATCTGATCGGCTACCAATCTCGCCTTCTGGGCAGAGAGCCGAGCGCCGCGCAATTTAGCTACAACTTCCATCTCTATTCTCCCCGTTTATCAGCGCTTGGCTTTCTTATCAGCCGCGTGACCACGGTAGTTACGAGTCAAGGCGAATTCACCCAGCTTGTGACCTACCATGTCTTCAGAAACAAACACAGGCACATGCTGCTTGCCGTTGTGCACGGCTATTGTCAGCCCAAGCATATCCGGAGAAACCATGGAACGACGCGACCAGGTTTTAATCGGACGCTTATCGTTGGCATCCCGTGCTGCCTGAACTTTTTTCATTAAATGAAGGTCAATAAATGGACCTTTTTTCAGTGAACGTGGCACTTTTAAAATCCTCTGTAGTCAGGCCTTATCGGCTTGCATTTCTGCGACGTACGATCATCTTGGTAGTACGCTTGTTAGTGCGGGTCTTGTAGCCTTTCGTCGGCTTACCCCAAGGCGATACTGGATGACGACCACCCGCGGTACGACCTTCACCACCACCGTGTGGGTGATCAACCGGGTTCATGGCAACACCACGAACCGTTGGACGAATACCACGCCAGCGTTTCGCACCAGCTTTACCCAGCGAACGCAAACTGTGCTCTGAGTTGGATACTTCACCCAACGTAGCACGACAGTCTGCCTGCACTTTACGCGTCTCACCCGACCTCAGTCGCAGCGTGACATTGTTGCCTTCTTTCGCAACCAACTGCACAGATCCGCCAGCGCTTCGAGCCAGCTGAGCACCTTTACCAGGCTTCAGTTCAACACAGTGAACCGTGCTACCCAGCGGGATATTACGCAGAGGCAAACAGTTACCTGTTTTGATTGGCGCTTCGTTTCCTGAGTGCAGAACATCGCCAGCCTGAATTTTGGCAGGCGCGATTATGTAGCGACGCTCACCATCAGCATACAGAAGCAGTGCAATATTGGCAGTACGATTGGGATCGTACTCCAGACGCTCTACTTTGGCTGGCACACCGTCTTTGTTACGACGGAAATCAATAATGCGGTACTTTTGCTTATGACCACCACCGGCATGACGGCGCGTGATACGACCAGCATTATTTCGGCCACCAGTCTTTGACTTTGACGCCACCAGGCCAGCATAAGGCTCGCCTTTGTGCAGATCAGGATTAACAATCTTGACGACAAAGCGGCGACCAGGCGAAGTGGGTTTACATTTAACTACTGCCATAACCGTGACCCTTCCTTACGCCAGTTCCGCGAAGTCAATTTCCTGACCTTCCGCGACCTTGACATAAGCCTTTTTCCAATTAGATTTCTTTCTCAGCTTGCCGCGCGCTGTACGCTTGGTTTTACCCTTAACGTTCAACACCTGCACTTCTTCGACTGAGACCTTGAACAGGGTTTCAACAGCTTCGCGAATCTCCTGCTTGGTCGCGTCCAGCGCAACACGGAAAGCAACCTGATTGTTGGCTTCTGCCATCAACGCTGCCTTTTCAGACACGTGAGGCCCAACGATTACCGAATACAGTCTCTGTTGGTTCATGACAACATCTCCTCAACCTTTTTCAGCGCAGGAACAGTTATCAGCACCTTCTCGAAACCGATCAGGCTAACCGGATCCAGACCAGCAACATCCAGCACATCAACATCACGCAGATTGCGCGCTGCCAGGTACAGGTTTTCTGCGATCTCTTCCGCCACGATCAGCACGTTGTCTAAAGCAAACTCTTTCAGCTTTACTGACAACTCTTTCGTTTTGTGCGAATCAACAGCAAACTGCTCAACCACAACCAGACGCTCCTGACGAGCAAGCTCAGACAGAATGCTGCGCATGGCGCCGCGATACATCTTCCGGTTCAGTTTTTTGCTGTGATCCTGAGGGCGAGCGGCGAATGTTACGCCACCTGAACGCCAGATAGGACCGCGTGTTGTACCGGCACGGGCACGACCACTGCCTTTTTGGCGCCAAGGCTTACGACCACCACCAGCGACTTCAGAACGCGTCTTTTGCTTAACCGTTCCCTGACGAGCACCAGCCAGGTAGGTTACAACCACCTGATGTACCAGCGCTTCGTTAAATTCTTTGCCAAAGGTCTCATCGGATACTGAAACAGTTCCTGCTCCAGCCTGACTACCTGGCTTTGAAAGATTCAATTCCATCAGTGCTTACCCCTTGGACCCGGAAGACTTTACAGACGGACGCACGATAACGTGCGAACCCGTTGCGCCGGGAATAGCCCCTTTAACCAACAGGAGGTTGTTATCAGCGTCTACCCGCACAATTTCCAGTGACTGCGTTGTGGTACGCACATCACCCATGTGACCAGCCATGCGCTTGCCTTTCCAGACACGCCCAGGCGTTTGACACTGACCAATAGAACCAGGCGCACGGTGAGATAGAGAGTTACCGTGTGTTGCATCCTGTGTACGGAAGTTGTGGCGCTTAACCGCACCTGCGAAGCCTTTACCTTTAGAGGTACCGGTCACATCTACTTTCTGACCTGCTTCAAAGAGAGTTACCGTCAACTCAGCACCCGGCGCTAATTCGCCGCAATCGCTCTGAGCCATACGGAATTCCCAAAGACCATCACCTGCTTCAGTGCCAGCTTTGGAAAAATGCCCAGCAAGTGACTTGCTTACGCGAGAAGCTTTGCGCTCACCCGCAGTCACCTGAATAGCACTATAGCCGTCAACTTCTTCAGTTTTCAACTGAGTGATTCTGTTGGGGCTGACCTCAACTACTGTCACCGGTACAGATTCACCAGTTTCAGTAAAAATACGGGTCATGCCGCTTTTTCGACCGACCAATCCAATCGACATTTTTTGAACCTCATCGTGTACGGGGCTTTAACCCGCTATGGCTGCTATCGCATTACACCATGTTTGCCCGGGAGCCTTTATTAGCTCCACCAAGCCAGCTGTTATCAGTTGTTTCAGATTCGAACCATTACTGAACCATTCTCGCTCTATCTACAAACCCGGCCTAACACAAAATTCTGGATGACTCAGCCCTTACCCAAGACTGATCTGCACTTCCACGCCTGCCGCCAGATCCAGCTTCATCAATGCATCCACTGTTTTCTCTGTTGGCTCTACGATATCCAAAAGGCGCTTGTGCGTTCGGATTTCGTACTGATCACGCGCGTCTTTGTTGACGTGTGGCGAGACCAGAATCGTGTAGCGTTCCTTGTTGGTAGGCAGAGGGATAGGCCCCTTAACCTGCGCACCGGTACGCTTGGCAGTATCGACAATTTCCTGAGTAGACTGATCAATCAGCCGATGATCAAAGGCTTTCAGCCGAATTCTGATACGCTGATTTTGCATCGAGTCTGCTCTCCAAAACACTTAAATTAATCAATAACTTTCTTGCTCAACACCTGCAGACATTGCAGGTACTGGAAAAAAGGAAGCGGAATTCTAAGGCCGCACCCTTTTAATGTCAAGCAAAGGTTTCCATATCTGCTGGTTTTTCGTGCTTTTCTGCACTTTTCCAACAAAAGAGAGGCGACTCGTACTCGAGCCGCCTCTTTTCGAGACTAACGTCCTTACTCGATGATCTTGGATACCACGCCGGCACCCACGGTACGACCACCTTCACGGATCGCGAATCGCAGACCTTCGTCCATTGCGATTGGTGCAATCAGCGTGACTTTGAACTTCAGGTTGTCACCTGGCATTACCATCTCAACGCCTTCTGGCAGCTCTACAGCACCAGTCACGTCAGTTGTACGGAAGTAGAACTGTGGACGATAACCTTTGAAGAATGGCGTGTGACGACCACCTTCATCTTTGCTCAGTACGTACACTTCACCTTCAAAGTGAATGTGCGGCGTGATTGAACCCGGCTTGGCCAGAACCTGACCACGCTCAACATCTTCACGCTTAGTACCGCGCAGCAGAACACCTACGTTCTCGCCCGCACGACCTTCGTCGAGCAGCTTGCGGAACATCTCAACACCTGTACAGGTCGTCTTTGTGGTGTCTTTCAGACCAACAATCTCGATCTCTTCACCAACTTTGACAATACCGCGCTCAACACGACCTGTCACAACCGTACCACGACCAGAGATTGAGAACACGTCCTCAATTGGCAACAGGAACGGACGATCGATGTCACGCTCAGGCTCTGGAATGTAGCTGTCCAGTGTTTCTACCAGCTTCTTGACCGCTGTTGTACCCAGCTCGTTGTCATCTTCACCGTTGAGCGCCATCAGCGCAGAACCGATGATGATTGGCGTGTCATCGCCAGGGAAGTCGTAAGCGTCCAACAGCTCACGGATTTCCATCTCAACCAGCTCCAGCAGCTCAGCATCGTCTACCATGTCCGCTTTGTTCATGAACACAACGATGTAAGGAACGCCTACCTGACGTGACAGCAGGATGTGCTCTCGCGTCTGCGGCATGGGGCCATCAGCAGCCGAACATACCAGGATAGCGCCATCCATCTGCGCCGCACCGGTAATCATGTTTTTTACGTAGTCGGCGTGCCCTGGGCAGTCAACGTGCGCATAGTGACGCTCTGGAGAGTCATACTCAACGTGTGCCGTGGAGATCGTAATACCACGCTCACGCTCTTCCGGGGCGTTATCGATCATATCGAATGCACGCGCCTCACCACCCCAAACTTCTGCACACACGCGCGTCAGTGCTGCTGTCAACGTCGTCTTACCATGGTCAACGTGACCAAT
>NZ_LWHM01000007.1 GCF_001642735.1 Pseudohongiella nitratireducens
GTCCTCGTTTTATCGGGTGCTCAAAGAAAAAGGACAGCTACACCACAGAGGCAAGGCACATGCGCCGCAACGTAAAACGGCACTGAGCACACATATTGCCAGAGCGCCGTGCCAGGTGTGGGTTTGGGATATAACCTATCTCGCCTCCCAGGTCCGTGGTCAGTTTTTCTACTTGTACATGTTCATGGACGTGTACAGCCGGAAAATCGTTGGCTACGAGGTGTATGAGGTGGAATGCGGTGAGCATGCGGCAGCACTATTGCAGCGCTCACTTTTAAGTGAGCAGTGCTTTAACACGCCGCTGGTTCTGCACTCCGACAATGGTTCGCCAATGAAGTCTCAGACACTGAAAATAAAACTGGAAGAGCTAGGCGTGATGCCATCGTACAGCCGGCCGCGAGTGAGCAACGACAATGCTTATGCAGAGTCGGTGTTCCGAACATTGAAATACCGACCACAGTGGCCGTCAAACGGGTTTGTGGATCTGACAGCAGCCAGGCAATGGGTTGAACGGTTTATCTACTGGTACAACCATGAACACAAGCACAGCAAGATCCGGTTTGTGACACCGCAGCAGCGGCACAGTGGTCAGGATCAGACGATACTGAACAATCGTAAAGAGATCCTGGAGCGAGCAAAACTGAATACGCCGTCACGTTGGGGTAGTCGACCAACCAGGAACTGTACGCCGGTCGGAGCAGTGTGTTTGAATCCGGAAAGAGACGATCAGATTATCAGTGCGGAGAAACAGGCCGCGTGAAGAAAAAGGTGTCAACTATCTTGAAAAACACCGTGAACCTTGCACGTGCCTTTTCTCTCCTCTTCTGTTGAGCACGCCCTTGTGCGGTGTCAGGCTTAGGTTTGAGATGAAGCGGGGATACTAACCAAGACCATTCAACCAGTTCTTGGCCAGTACGCAGTGGTATTCGCACAGGAAGTTCACCCCACAGCGAATCGAGACTCAGACCATCCATGAGATCAAGCAGCATATAGCCAAATGCAAAGGTTTTCTGAAGGCTTTGCTTGTCTTTCGCAACGCTAAGAGCACCTTTCTTTCTTCTAGGAAATTTAAGTCGGGTAGTCAATAAAATAGGGCTTTCGCGCTCAAAAATCTTGTCCAGCAATGTGCCTACCGTAATGCCGTAATTATATGCAGATAATTGCTCTAGATCCTTAATTGTACGAAAGCGATGGATCAAATGGTCTGTCCAATTAACATAAACACTTAATACAGTATCTATATTCAGAGAATAGTCAGCCGAATCTGCGAAGCTGAAGAAATCTCGTAAATAGCGGATTCGAACTATCGTTGAGGACGTGGCTCCTCCACTTTTGAGGGAAAAATCAATTTCTTCATGAATCTTTGTGACAAGGTCAATTCTCTCACGTAGCGGATTTCCCAGGTCTCCTGATGCAATCATCTGCGCTACTTTCTCAGCTCGTGCGCTGGCTCCTCCTAAGTAGAGCAGTGGTAATAAGTCCAACGGAATCGTCCGCCTGCCGTGCTTCAAACCGGGAAACGCCAAGTTTGGGATGCTTCCATCATCCATAGTCATTGTTTCCTAAACGCGTCGATAAACCCCCGAAGGCGTCTGTAAATGCGTTCCCCATTTCTATTTTTGCATTGGTGTGTTCGAGGAACGTGATATATCTCATCGTTGTGGCCTCGTGTTTGTGGAGCATCGCTTGCCTTACGAATTCTATTGCAGACTTTTGTCCAATCTTCCCAAGTGCAATCGTCATAAGCCATGTGCCGTATGTCGCGCGTGTTTGATGGAAATGGAATTTCTTCATAAATACCAGGCCGGCAGCTAACGACTTCCGCCTTAAATCAGTCATCTCCCGTGCGACTGCCGATCCGGACAGACCGCTTGGTGTTGAGTAAGAGTTTCCGAACCGCGTCAGAAACAAAAGCGATTTGTTCCCTTTATTCGCTCGCTGCTCGCGCTTAAGCCGTCTTGAGCTATAGGCGTAACGTTTAAGTTCCTCCAACAAAAAGTCAGGTACAAGCAAATGGCCACTTACATCAAACTTTGTGTCAACACCTGTTCCTGGTCCAATTGCGATATTCCATATTTTTGCAATATTGCTATCTGGAAGAGCATTCTCCAAGTTTTCAATCCGAAGGCTTGTGATCGTACTAATCCTGGCGCCAACAAAGAATCCTATTGTCAGCATTAGATGCAATTCTTCGCTAGCATTTTTTGAGGTGTATTGTAATAGATCGGCCATGTGTGGCGAGGTAATTGGCAGTAAGCCGTCTTCAAGCTTGAATCTCGATTTTGACCGATTAGGAATTGAAATGTCGGAGGTAATACGTGAGAGGGTGCGTTCAAATCCAGCAGAGTTAAAGTACGATATGATAACTGTGCGATCCGTCCACTTAGGTGTTTCACGGTGGATAAAATTATATGTTGCACAGTGTCGATAAAACTGAATGTGTAGTGGCATAGTGAATTTGGCCACCTAATCAGAGCTGCTATGATAGCAGCCATAGCAAATTAGGTGACAAAATGACAAAGAAGAAAGGCCCCAATTTCAGCCCTGAATTCAGGCTCGAAACAGCACAGTTGGTTATCGATCAAGGTTACAGTCATCAGGAAGCTGCTGATGCGATGGGAGTGGGTTACTCAACGATTGGTAAGTGGGTAAGGCAACTTCGCGCAGAGCGCTCAGGCACCACTGCTCAGTGCACCCCGATCAGTGATGAGCAAAGAGAAATACGAGAGCTAAAGAAACGGGTTGAACGGCTTGAATTAGAAAAGGATATTTTAAAAAAGGCTTCAGCTCTGTTGATGTCGGACTCCATGAAACACTCTCGATAGTTGAGAGACTGAGTCAGAGCGATAAGCGCCGTTATACGGTAAAAATATTGTGCGAGGTATTGGATGTCCACCGCAGCACGTTCAAGTATTGGCAAAAGCGGGATAAACGTATCAACCCGGAAACCGTCAAATTGCATAGTTTAGTGCGAACTGCCCACCGGTTGAGTCAAGGCTCAGCTGGTGCCAGAACTATCGCTGATATAGTCACCAACGACGAGTCGCACCCAGTCAGTTTATCTCGATATCGTGCCGGGCGTATTATGAAAAAACTCAGTTTAGTCAGCTGCCAGTTGCCCAAACATGCATACAAGAAGGCGGCGCAGGAACATGTTGCCATACCTAACCTACTGGCTAGGGAATTTACCGTTTCGCATCCCAACCAGGTGTGGTGCGGTGATGTCAGTTTTATTTGGGCGGGGAGTCGTTGGGCATATTTAGCAGTTGTTATTGACTTGTTTGCCCGAAAGCCAATTGGCTGGGCTATGAGCTATTCACCGGACAGCTATTTAACGTGTCAGGCCCTGACAATGGCTTATGAAAGTCGCGGGCGGCCGCAGAACATCATGTTCCACAGCGATCAGGGCAGTCATTATACCAGTCGTCAATTCAGGCAAAGAGTATGGCGATACCGGATGAAACAAAGTATGAGCCGTCGCGGAAACTGTTGGGACAATAGTCCAATGGAAAGGTTTTTCAGGAGTTTAAAAACAGAATGGGTACCGGTCACAGGTTACCGGTATTTTACGGAAGCCAAACAGCGTATTGGTGATTATATCCATGGCTATTACAGTCAGCTCAGACCGCACTCATTCAACGGTGGATTAACACCAAATGAGAAAGAACAGAGGTACTGGGATAGCTATAAACCCGTGGCCAAAATGACTTGACCACTACA
>NZ_LWHM01000008.1 GCF_001642735.1 Pseudohongiella nitratireducens
GTCCTCGTTTTATCGGGTGCTCAAAGAAAAAGGACAGCTACACCACAGAGGCAAGGCACATGCGCCGCAACGTAAAACGGCACTGAGCACACATATTGCCAGAGCGCCGTGCCAGGTGTGGGTTTGGGATATAACCTATCTCGCCTCCCAGGTCCGTGGTCAGTTTTTCTACTTGTACATGTTCATGGACGTGTACAGCCGGAAAATCGTTGGCTACGAGGTGTATGAGGTGGAATGCGGTGAGCATGCGGCAGCACTATTGCAGCGCTCACTTTTAAGTGAGCAGTGCTTTAACACGCCGCTGGTTCTGCACTCCGACAATGGTTCGCCAATGAAGTCTCAGACACTGAAAATAAAACTGGAAGAGCTAGGCGTGATGCCATCGTACAGCCGGCCGCGAGTGAGCAACGACAATGCTTATGCAGAGTCGGTGTTCCGAACATTGAAATACCGACCACAGTGGCCGTCAAACGGGTTTGTGGATCTGACAGCAGCCAGGCAATGGGTTGAACGGTTTATCTACTGGTACAACCATGAACACAAGCACAGCAAGATCCGGTTTGTGACACCGCAGCAGCGGCACAGTGGTCAGGATCAGACGATACTGAACAATCGTAAAGAGATCCTGGAGCGAGCAAAACTGAATACGCCGTCACGTTGGGGTAGTCGACCAACCAGGAACTGTACGCCGGTCGGAGCAGTGTGTTTGAATCCGGAAAGAGACGATCAGATTATCAGTGCGGAGAAACAGGCCGCGTGAAGAAAAAGGTGTCAACTATCTTGAAAAACACCGCCGCCAGGGCGACCCCGTGAGGGGTGAGGCCCAGGGCAAATTTTTGCTCCTGCAAAATTTGCATTTCCGCCATCCCTGGCGGTCAGATGGGCCGAATCATCCCGCGAATTGAGTTTAAAATATCGATTAAGTTATGGGCTGTGAAAGGCATGGGGTTTTTTGTTTGTCTAATGATCTAGTGGCTGCGAGACAAGACGTCGGCACTTTCAGGCGGCCTTTAGTGACTGATTTTACAGTATGAGGCCACTAAATAGAGTGTCATGGAAATTGCTGGTATATTGCTCAATCATGCTTAGTGCCAGATTTCACCAGGAAAATTGGCTCTGATTTCTAGATTGGCTGGATAGAGCGCCATGGACAAAAAGCAGTTTTCAGAAACGGATATCATCAGCAAGTTTATTCTGCCCGCCGTGGAAGACGCCGGGTGGGACAAAATGACGCAAATCCGCCAAGAGGTGAAGCTGCGCGATGGCAAGGTGATTGTGCGCGGCCAGATGGGCATGCGCAAGACTGTTAAGGCCGCTGATATTGCCCTGTACCACAAGCCCAATTTTCCCCTGGCAGTGATTGAGGCAAAGGCCAATAAGCACGAGGTGGGGAAGGGCATGCAACAGGGACTGGATTATGCCCGTCTGCTGGACGTTCCCTTTGTGTTTGCCAGCAATGGCGATGGTTTTATCTTTCACGACAAAACCAACCCCGACGCACTTGAGATTGAAATCAGCTTGCAAGATTTCCCAAGCCCAGAGACCCTATGGCACAAGTTCTGCGCCTATAAGGGTTATACCGACGCTCAGCTGCCGATTATCCAGCAGCCCTACTATGACGACGGCAGTGGCAAATCGCCGCGGTACTATCAATTACAGGCCATTAACAAAACCATTGAGGCCGTCAGCAGCGGACAAGATCGTGTGCTGCTGGTGATGGCCACCGGCACCGGTAAAACCTACACCGCCTTTCAAATTATCTGGCGGTTGTGGAAGGCGCGACAGAAAAAGCGCATCCTGTTCCTGGCCGATCGCAATGTACTGGTGGATCAAACCCGCATTAACGACTTTCAGCCGTTCGGCGAAGCCATGACCAAAATCACCAAGCGCACGGTTGATCCGGCCTACGAGGTGCATCTGGCCCTCTATCAAGCTTTAACCGGCCCTGAAGAACATCAAAAAGCCTACAAGCAGGTCGATCCGGATTTTTTCGATTTGATTGTCATTGACGAGTGCCACCGCGGCTCCGCCGCCGAAGACAGTGCCTGGCGAGAAATACTGGAATACTTCAGCGCTGCTACTCAAATCGGTTTAACGGCCACACCCAAAGAAACCGAAGCTGTCTCCAACACCGACTACTTTGGCGATCCGGTATACACATACTCGCTCAAAGAGGGCATTGAAGACGGCTTTCTCGCCCCCTACAAAGTCGTGCGCGTGGATATAGACATCGACGTAGAAGGCTGGCGCCCCACCAAAGGCCAAACCGACAAACAGGGCGAGGTGATTAAAGACCGCATTTACAACCAAAAAGACTTTGATCGCACCATGGTCATCGACGAGCGCACCGAACTGGTAGCCGAAACCATCACCAACTACCTCAAGCGCACCGACCCCATGGCCAAAACCATTGTCTTTTGTAACGACATTGACCATGCAGAACGCATGCGCCGGGCCCTGGTAAACCTAAGTCCGGAGCAAGTTGCCAAAGACGACAAATACGTGATGAAAATCACCGGTGACGATGCCACCGGCAAGGCCCAGTTGGATAATTTTATCAACCCCAAGAAAGCCTACCCGGTCATCGCCACTACCTCCGAGCTGATGACCACCGGGGTGGACGCCAAAACCTGCAAACTGGTGGTGCTGGATCAGAACATCCAGTCCATGACGAAATTCAAACAAATTATCGGTCGCGGCACCCGCATTGACGACCGATACAACAAGCTCTGGTTTACCATCCTCGACTTTAAAAAAGCCACCGAGCTATTTGCCGACGAACGCTTTGACGGTGTGCCCGAGAAAATACTGGTCACGAATCCCGACGAAATTAACGACCCGGATAACACCGACATTGAAGATGCCTTAAACGACCCAACCAACCTCAATGAGGACGATTACCCGGCAGACGAGACCGGTAATACAGGCGAAATCAGTGAAGGCGAGTGGCCAGACTACGGCGCAGACCAGACTGTTGTAGGTGGCCCCATTGAGGACGGGGAAGGCAGCGAATATATTAAATACCACGTCTCCGGCGTCACCGTTAAAAAGCTGGATGAACGTGTGCAGTATTACGATGCCGACGGCAAGCTGGTTACCGAATCGTTCAAAGATTACACCCGTAAAGCCGTGCAGCAGCAGTTTGCCTCGCTGGATGAATTCATCAATAAATGGAACACTGCCGACCGCAAGCAGGCGGTCATGGATGAATTGGCCGAACAGGGTGTTATTTGGGAGGCGCTGCGCGAGGACGTAGGCCGCGACCTGGATGCCTTTGACCTGATCTGTCACGTCGCATTCGACCAGCCACCATTAACCCGACAAGAGCGGGCCAATAACGTTAAAAAACGTAACTACTTTGGCCAATACTCTGGCACCGCTCGCGCCGTGCTAGAGGCCCTGCTGGAAAAATACGCCGATGCCGGTATCCCCGAAATCGAGAGCATGAATGTGCTGAAAGTCCAGCCTATCAACCAATACGGCTCGCCGCTGGAAATCGTGAAGCAAGGCTTTGGCGGCAAACCCAAATACCAAGAGGCTGTCGCCGACCTGGAGCGCCAGCTCTATCAAGACGACAACAAAAGCGCCTAATAAACTATTTGAAATAACTATGAGAGTGACCGTTGCCACAAACGTTGGCATCGACCCCATACTAAGAGAATGTTATGTCCATCAGTACCGTTATCAAATCCATCCAAGACATTATGCGTAAAGACGCCGGCGTCGATGGCGACGCCCAGCGCCTGGGCCAGCTTAGCTGGTTGCTGTTTTTAAAAATCTTCGACGCGCAAGAAGAACAGTTAGAGCTAGAGCAAGATGACTACCGCGAACCCATTCCTACCAAGTACCTCTGGCGCGATTGGGCGGCCGACGAGCAGGGCATTACCGGCGACCGGCTACTGGAGTTCGTCAACGACGACTTATTCCCAGCGCTGAAAAATTATTCGGCCAATATTCAAACCAACCCCCGTGGCTTTATCGTGCGCGAAGCCTTTAGCGATGCCTACAACTACATGAAAAATGGCACGCTCTTGCGCCAGGTGATCAACAAGCTCAACGAAGTGGATTTTACCAACTCCAACGAGCGCCACCTGTTTGGTGATATTTACGAGCAAATCCTTAAAGACCTACAAAGCGCGGGCAACGCCGGTGAGTTCTACACCCCGCGCGCCGTTACGCGCTTTATTGTCGAAATGGTCGACCCGCAGCTGGGCGAGGCGGTATTTGACCCGGCCTGTGGCACCGGCGGCTTTTTGGCTTGCGCCACCGACCATATTCGCACTCACTACCAAAAAACCACGCAAGACTACCAAACCCTGCAAGGCCAAATTGCCGGGGTGGAGAAAAAGCAGCTGCCGCACCTGCTGTGTACCACCAATATGCTCTTGCACGGCATCGAGGTGCCGTCCAATATTCGCCACGCCAACACCCTCAATCAGCCGCTGTCCAACTGGGATGCCGACAAGGATGTGGTCATCACCAACCCGCCCTTTGGCGGTATGGAAGAAGACGGCATCGAGAAAAACTTCCCCGCCGAAATGCAAACCCGCGAAACCGCCGATTTGTTCCTGCAACTGATTATCGAGGTATTAAAGGATGGTGGCCGCGCCGCCGTGGTACTGCCCGACGGCACCCTGTTTGGCGAGGGCGTAAAAACCAAAATCAAAGAGCAACTGCTTAAAGAGTGCAATCTGCACACCGTCGTGCGCCTGCCCAACTCGGTATTCGCCCCCTACACCAGCATTAAAACCAACATATTGTTTTTTGATAAAGGTCAGCCTACCGAGCACGTCTGGTACTACGAAGTCCCCCTGCCCGAGGGCGTAAAAGCCTTTAACAAAACCAAACCCATGCAGCTGGAGCATTTTAGCGCGTGTCGGCAGTGGTGGGGCAAACGAGCAGACGGCTTTAAGGCCCGCGAAGAAAACCGCTGGGCCTGGAAAGTCAGCATCGACGAGATCAAACAGCGCAATTACAACCTCGATATTAAAAACCCCCATGTCGAGGAACAAATCGTGCACGACCCAGATCAGGTGCTGGCCCAATACGCCGAGCAGCAGCAAGAGATACAAGCCCTGCGCGATCAACTAAAAACCATTCTGGCCGACGCCCTTACCGGTGCGGGCAGCACGGGGGCCAACAACGTATGAGCAGCAACAATACCGTTCAAGAGGCAAGCGCTGCTTATTTAGCCCAGCAAAGCGATGAAGTAACAAACACTCATGCGAACAGCGCCCAAACCCTAATCACCCAGCACTTAGACTTATGGAGCAGCGCCATAACTGCCAAACAAACTACTGGGCGTGGCAGCAGTAAAAAAATTGGGTTATACGGCGTTAAAAAACTGCGAGAGCTGATTTTGGAGTTGGCGGTGCGCGGGAAGTTGGTGCCGCAAGATCCGAATGATGAGCCGGCGAGTGATTTGTTAAAGCGTATTGCCGCCGAGAAGACGCGGCTAGTTGCTGACAAGAAAATCAAGAAGCCTAAGAAGCTCGCGGAGATTACTAATGCGGAAGAGCCGTTTGAATTGCCTTTGGGGTGGGAGTGGGTAAGGCTTCAAGAAATCACTGCTTACATTCAGCGTGGTAAAGGTCCCAAATATTCTGATTTTGGCACTGTAAGAGTGGTGTCTCAAAAATGTGTTCAATGGTCGGGTTTCGACCTTGATCCGGCTCGCTATGTAGATGATGACAGTCTTGAGCAGTATCAAGAAGAGCGCTTTCTACAAGAGAATGATTTGCTCTGGAACTCTACCGGGACGGGAACTGTTGGGCGCATCACAGACATCAGAGGCTTCAGAAGAGGCGAGTTAGTTGCAGATTCACATGTAACAGTTATCAGACCACTGTCAATTGCAGGGCAATTTCTAAAGGCATATATATCTGCGCCAGGAATTCAAAGTCGTATAGAGCCAAGTCATGAAAATGCATTGGTTTCTGGTTCAACAAAGCAGGTCGAATTAAATACAAGCTCAGTAATTCAGTTAGAAATACCAGTGCCACCAATTGAGGAACAACACCGCATAGTCGCCAAAGTCGATGAGCTAATGACCCTCTGCGACCAGCTGGAAAACCAAACCGAACAAAGCCTGGACGCACACGCCACCTTGGCCGACACATTGCTGGACGCACTCACCCAGGCCCAAAGCCACACCGAGCTAATGGAAAACTGGCAGTGTCTAGAGCAAAACTGGGACATCCTCTTCCCCAGCACCATCGCAGGCCTCTGCGCCATCGACAAACTCAAACAAACCATCCTGCAACTGGCCGTTATGGGTAAGCTCGTTCCACAAGACCCGAATGACGAGCCCGCCAGCGAACTACTAAAACGTATCGCCGCCGAAAAAGCGCAGTTGGTGAAAGATAAAAAAATCAAAAAACAAAAGCCTCTGCCGCCCATCACTGACGAAGAAAAGCCTTTTGAACTGCCGGAGGGGTGGTGTACTGTGAGATTTGCGGACTTATGCCAGGAAGTCGCGACAGGTCCTTTTGGTTCGATGATCAGTAAAAGTGAGTACGTAGGTGGTGGTGTACCGCTTATCAACCCCTCGCATATGATTGAGGGCAAGGTTGTCGAAGACCTTCAGGTTTCGGTGAGTCATATTAAAGCTAAGGAGTTGGCCTCATACAAAGTGTATGAGAATGATGTTGTGATGGCGAGGCGTGGCGAGATGGGACGCTGTGCGGTGATATCAGATCGAGAAAACGAATGGCTTTGTGGCACAGGGAGCTTTGTTCTGAGATTCAAGGTCGAGGTTTCTAGGCCATATATACTATTGTTGTTTAAAACTCGATATGCAGTTGAGTATCTTGGCGGTCAATCCATAGGGACTACGATGACCAATCTAAATCATGGAATTCTTAACCGTATGCCAGTACCTCTCCCGCCCCTCGAAACACAAAAACGCATAGTCACCAAAGTCGAAGAACTCTCCACCCTCTGCGACCAACTCAAACAACGCCTACAAACCGCCCAGCAAACCCAGCAACACTTTACCGATGCGGTGGTGGCGGGGGCTTTGGCAAGCAATACGGACGCGAGCGAGGCCTGATTTATGTGCGCGATGCCAATACCTGTGCGTTTGTTTCATATCACATCCATTGATAATTTGGCAGCGATTTTTCAGCAGGGTGAATTGGTGTCGAAAACGCGTGGTGAGGCTTTACACCTTGGCTACCACAATATCGCCCATGCCGGGGCGCAGAGTAAACGCGCGGCCCGCGCAGTTATTGATCCGCCGGGCGGCACCATTCACGACTATGTGCCGTTTTACTTTGCCCCGCGCTCGCCCATGTTAAGTGCTATACACCACGGGCAGGTGGCAGGTTGCAATTACGGCCAGTCAGATATTGTGCACTTTGAGCTGCTTGTACGGCGGGTGATCGATGAAAATGCCGAGATCGTATTTTATGATCGCAATGCGACCAAGGCTTATAGTGTCCCTTATACCGACCCGTATCAGCTAAAAAACGCCATAGCTTGGGACTTACTAACAGAGCCGCCAACCCTTGACGGCTTTTGCCGGTATTTTCATGACCGCCACGAGCCGGCGAAGTACATGGATCGTTGTGAAAAGCGGCAGGCGGAGTTTTTGGTCAAGAAAGCCGTGCCTATCGACTGGTTTACACGCATTGGGGTAATGAATGACCATGCTGCCCAGCTAGTGCTGGGCTTAGCTGAAGCGGCTGGGGTGAACGTGAGCGTCCAGATAATGCCCGAGTGGTACTTTCAAGAACGATAAACGGTACTCAAAATCACGGCGTTTTCAAGGTACAATGCCTCCCAGGTACCCGCAGGGGGCTCAATCAAACGTAAAGGTGAATCATGGCAATAGTGACAACCAGTGGAGATCTGCTTAAACAGCACGATGTCGATGCCATTGTTAACACCGTTAACTGCGTGGGAGTGATGGGTAAAGGCATTGCTCTGCAGTTTAAAAAGAAATGGCCGCAAAATTTCAAGGCCTATGCCGCCGCCTGCAAGGCCGGGCAAGTGAAACCTGGCAGCATGTTTGTCTATGACTTGGGCGGCTTGGCAACACCGCGGTTTATTATCAACTTTCCCACCAAAGCCCATTGGCGAAATCCGTCAAAACTGGCCGATATTGAGTCAGGTCTGGCCGATTTGCTCGAGGTGATGCGCGAGCGGGAGATACGTTCCATTGTTATGCCGCCCCTGGGGTGCGGTAATGGCGGGCTGGACTGGCGCGACGTTCGCCCACTGATTGAGCGTTACTTTGCCAAGGGCGATATTGAGGTACGACTATTTGAGCCCCAGGAGGGGGCCGCACCGGTAGAACTTGAGGTGAATACCCCAGCCCCCAAAATGACCCCGGGGCGAGCGGCTATTCTGTCTTTGCTCAAAACCTACCAAGCCCTTGACTATGGGTTATCAAAAATTGAGGTGCAGAAGTTAGCCTATTTTCTGCAGGAAGCAGGTGAGAACCTGAAATTGAACTTCGTAAAAGACAAGTTCGGCCCCTACGCCGACAACCTGCGCCATGCCCTCGATCGCATGGATGGGCATTATATCCACGGTGTGGGGGATGGCGTTGTTGAATCCCAAATAACTCCTGACGATAGCGCCTTAGCCGAGGCCGAGCGTTACCTACAGACATCAGACTCTGATGTTTTAAGGTATGTCGATCAGGTGGCTGAGTTGATTGATGGTTACGAGTCCCCCTTTGGTATGGAGCTGCTGGCCAGTGTTCATTGGGTGTCAACACGCGAGGGGGCCGCTAATGCCGATGAGGCGCTTGACAAGGTGCAAGCCTGGAATCCGCGTAAAAAGAAGATAATGCTGCAGCCCCATGTCAACGCCGCATGGCAGCAGCTAGAAACATTGGGCTGGATTACCGGTCAGCGAACCTAAAAGCCCCTTCCAACTGGTCCAGAAAGCGAAAAAACTGATGATTCTTCCTGGCTGTAATCATCATCCATCAAATCCTGGAAAGTGTCTAATGCCCAAAACACCAACACCCCAAACCATCCCAGGCCTCCAGCACCTCCTGGACACTCTGCCCCAAACCGGCCAAATCGACTGGATCGGCCTCCGTCCCGCCCGTGAAGCCCCTATGCAGGTCGTCAATAACGTTCTCGCGCAACCCGGTACTGGTCTGGTCGGCGACCGTTACGCAGGCAGAAGCCGTGGCAAGCGACAGGTGACATTGATTCAAGCGGAGCATATTCCTGTGATTGCTTCCTGCGCGCATCTTTCTGAGCTAACACCAGAGATGTTGCGGAGAAATATCGTCGTGTCAGGTATCAACTTACTGGCACTGAAAAACAGGCAGTTCTATGCCGGTCATGCCTTGCTGGAATACACCGGACCTTGTGACCCATGCAGCAAGATGGAGCGAGACCTTGGGCCGGGAGCTTACAATGCCATGCGAGGCCATGGTGGGATTACTGCAAGGGTGTTGGCAGAGGGAGAGATTGCGGTAGGTGGGGAAGTAAAGCTGGCGATCAGTTGAGTTAACTTTGATCGCCAGCATTGCATCTTTTGGCGATCAGGCCGGGTAGTCGCGTTTGACAGAGCCCGTATAGAGCTGGCGAGGACGGCCGATTTTGTAAGGGTTGCTTAGCATTTCGTTCCAGTGGGCAATCCAGCCTGGTGTTCGACCCAGTGCAAAAATCACGGTGAACATGCTGGTTGGAATGCCAATGGCCTTGAGGATAATGCCGGAGTAAAAATCAACGTTTGGATAAAGTTTGCGATCAATGAAGTACTGGTCTTCCAGGGCAATCTTTTCCAGACGGCGGGCAATCTTGAACAGTGGATCGTTCTCAACGCCCAGATCTGCCAGCACTTCGTCACAAATCTTGCGCATCACGCGCGAGCGTGGGTCGAAATTCTTGTAAACGCGGTGACCAAAGCCCATCAGACGGAACGGATCGTTCTTGTCCTTGGCTTTTGCGATGAACTCTTCGATGCGGGATTCGTCACCGATCTCGTTCAGCATGGTCAGTACGGCTTCGTTGGCACCACCGTGAGCTGGGCCCCAGAGGGCAGAAATGCCAGAAGCGATACAGGCGTATGGGTTGGCACCCGTCGAACCTGCCAGACGTACTGTTGAGGTGGAAGCATTCTGCTCGTGGTCAGCGTGCAGCAGGAAGATCACGTCCATGGCCTTGGCCAGTACCGGGTTGACCTTGGGTGCTTCGCCGGCTGTGCCGTACATCATGTGCAGGAAGTTCTCGGCGTAGCTCAGGCCAGGCTCTGGCTTCACGTACGCTTCGCCAACACTGTGCTTGTAAGTCATGGCAGACAGAGTCGGGATCTTGGCGATGACGCGGATAGCCGCTTTGTAACGGTCAGCTTCGTCTTCAATGTTAGTGCTTTCGTGGAATTCGGCAGCCAGCGTGCCCAACAGTGAAACCATCACGGCCATGGGATGAGAATCAGCAGGGAAGCCATCCAGCACGGCGGCTGAGCTGTCTGAAACAGCTATTTCAGCTTTAATGTCTTCAACGAACGCGGCTTTCTGCTCGTCAGTTGGCAGTTCACCATTCAGCAGCAGGTAGCAGGTTTCCAGGTGGTCAGAATGCTCTGCCAACTGGTCGATAGGGTAGCCACGATGCAGCAGCATGCCGGCGCCGCCATCAATATAAGTGATAGCAGATTCGGTAGATGCTGTGGACATGAATCCGGGGTCAAAGGTGAATACACCTTTCGCAACCAGTTTTCTGACATCGACGACATCCGGACCGATCGTGCCTTCCAACACAGGAAGTTCAATCGCTTCCTGGTTGTCGGCCAGGTTTAAGCGGGCTTTCTTTTCACTCATGTTGTACTCCTGACTGATAATCTTCCAACTGCCGGCACAAACCCTCCAGAACCCCGGACAAGGCCAGACGAGGGCCTGGTCCAGTGAGTTTGGACCCGGTCTCGGATAAAAATTGGAGCAGGGGGCCAGCGGTAAAAGGCTTACTGTACCATAAACGCAACTTTTTTGACCCCCTTTGCAATCGATAAATAATGAAAATATTGATGTTGACAGAATGTTGTCAATTGTAACGGCAAAACGAAGGCTATTCGGGTGCGATTTATTGTATTCCTGTCATGATGAGTCTATACTCATTGACCAAATTTCCTTTGCCGATGGTAAGTTGGAAGGGAAATGGCAAGAGATAAGAAGTACCAGATAAAGATAGATAAAAACAATAAAAGGCATCATCTAACGCCTTTAAAAGAGATAAACGAAGCGCCTGAACAAGCTCATCACGTGTGTGTCTTGTCCAGACTCTCCGGAGGTTGATCAGAGCAGCATCGTATATGCAGGCACTGATCTTAAAGCAACCACGCCCTTTGATAGCTTCAGATATAGAGCACAAGTAGCGTCTATATAATAGGAATAGCTTGGCAAAAGGGCCTAACGTGAATTGGCTACCAGTGAAAGACGACAACAGACCTGTAAATCTCGACCTGACCAAGTTCCATTTTCCGCTACCAGCGATCACTTCCATATTGCACCGTATTTCGGGCGTGCTGATTTTTGTCGGCACGGCAGTATTGATGTGGCTGCTGGCTGAATCCCTGTCTTCTGAAGAAGGCTTTCAGCGTGTTGGTGAGTGGCTTCAATCACCCATCGTCAAGTTTATCGTATGGGGCATTTTATCCGGGTTGCTGTACCACCTGATTGCCGGCTTGCGCCACCTGTTGATGGATGCGGGTATTGGCGAAACGCTGGAAGGCGGGCGTCGCGGCGCCGTGCTGATTATTGTGTTCTCCGTTATAAGCATTCTGATCGCAGGAGTTTGGGTATGGTAAGCCGAGTAAGTGGAGCAACTAACCTGGGCCGTAATGGTCTGCATGACTGGGTGCTGCAACGTTTCAGTGCCATTGTTCTGGCCATTTATACATTAGGCCTGCTGGGCTGGTTTGCAGTGAATCCGGATTTCAGCTATGGCGCGTGGCGTGGATTGTTTGATGCCACCTGGATGAAAATTGCAACCCTGGCAGCCATCATTGCCCTGTGCGCGCACGCATGGATTGGCATGTGGACAATTGCGACAGACTATCTGACATCACTGGCACTGGGTAAGGCGGCAACTTTTGTGCGCCTGTTATTCCAGGCTGGCTGTGTGATCCTGATATTCACCTACCTCGTCTGGGGTGTACAGATTTTGTGGGGACTATAAATGAGCGGAATGCGAACGATTGAATTTGATGCTGTTATCGTCGGTGGTGGCGGTGCAGGTATGCGAGCTGCCTTGCAGCTGTCTCAGTCTGGATACAAGACGGCGGTAATCTCCAAGGTTTTCCCCACGCGCTCTCACACAGTTTCCGCCCAGGGTGGTATTACCTGCGCAATTGCCAGTTCTGACCCGAATGATGACTGGCGCTGGCACATGTATGACACGGTCAAGGGTTCTGATTATATCGGTGACCAGGACGCGATTGAGTACATGTGTAGTGAAGGTCCGCAGACAGTTTTCGAACTGGAGCACATGGGTTTGCCGTTCTCACGTACAGAAAATGGCCGTATCTACCAGCGACCGTTTGGCGGGCAGTCCAAAGATTACGGCAAAGGTGGCCAGGCGGCCCGTACTTGTGCCGCTGCTGACCGTACTGGTCACGCACTGCTGCACGCACTGTATCAGGGCAACCTGAAAAACAAGACCGAATTCTTTAATGAGTGGTATGCCGTGGACCTGGTCCGAAACCAGGACGGCGTTGTGGTCGGTGTTATTGCCATTTGCATGGAAACCGGTGAGACCGTTTATCTGGCATCCAAGGCAACGGTACTGGCGACTGGCGGTGCAGGGCGTATTTACTCGTCTACCACCAACGCACTGATCAACACTGGCGATGGTGTGGGCATGGCACTGCGCGCGGGTTATCCGGTTCAGGATATCGAAATGTGGCAGTTCCACCCAACCGGTATTCACGGCGCAGGCGTTCTGGTGACAGAAGGCTGTCGTGGTGAAGGTGGTTACCTGATCAATAAAGACGGTGAGCGTTTCATGGAACGCTATGCGCCGAACGCCAAAGACCTGGCGGGTCGTGATGTTGTCGCACGTTCCATGGTACAAGAGATTCTGGCTGGTAAAGGTTGTGGTCCGGATGGCGATCACGTATTACTGAAGCTGGACCACCTGGGCGAGAAGGTGCTGAACGAGAAACTGCCAGGCATTCTGGAATTGTCGCGCACTTTTGCTCACGTGGATCCGGTCAAAGAGCCGATTCCAGTGATCCCAACCTGTCACTATATGATGGGTGGTATTGCCACGAATATTCACGGTCAGGCGATCGAGCAGACTGCAGAAGGTGAAGACAAGCCAATTCCGGGCCTGTTCGCAGTCGGTGAAGTGGCTTGTGTGTCGGTTCACGGCGCCAACCGTCTGGGTGGCAACTCATTGCTGGACCTGGTGGTGTTTGGCCGTGCAGCAGGCAAGCACATTGAATCCATGCTGACGCAGGGTATTGAATACCGTCGTGCGTCCGAGACAGATATTGGTCAGGCCATGGCGCGCCTTGACCGCCTGAACAACAGCGAAGGCGGCGAGAACGTTGCCGCACTGCGCGGTGAATTGCAGGCAGTCATGCAGAATCACTTTGGTGTGTTCCGTACCGGTGACTTCATGCAGGAAGGCATCAAGAAACTGGCAGCACTGCGTTCGCGCATTGCCAACCTGGAACTGACAGATAAGAGTAACGCCTTCAATACTGCCCGCATTGAAGCGCTGGAGCTTGAAAACCTGTTCGAAGTGGCTGAGGCGACAGCGATTGCCGCTGAGGCACGTACCGAAAGCCGGGGTGCACACGCCCGTGAAGACTACCAGGATCGTGATGACGAAAACTGGTTGTGTCACAGCATGTACCACCCGACGGAGAAGAAAATTACCAAACGAGCGGTGAATTTCGCGCCTAAAACGGTCGACAAATTCGAGCCCAAGGTCCGTACTTACTAAGATTAAAGGTGAATTAACGTGTTAGTCAGTGTTTATCGCTATAACCCGGAAGTCGACGACAAGCCGCACATGCAGGACTACAACATTGAGCTGCCGGAAGGTCGTGACCTGATGGTGCTTGATGTGCTGCAGCTGATCAAGGATCAGGATCCGACATTAGGTTATCGTCGCTCCTGCCGCGAAGGTGTGTGTGGCTCAGACGGTATGAACATGAACGGCGTCAACGGCCTGGCCTGTATCACGCCGGTTTCTGCTGCAGCCAAAAACGGCAAGCTGATTCTTCGTCCTCTACCGGGTCTGCCTGTTGTGCGTGACCTGGTCGTTGATATGACCATGTTCTACCAGCAGTTTGAGAAAGTAGAGCCTTACCTGCTCAACAACACGCCAGCACCAGCCATTGAACGGCTGCAGTCGCCGGAAGACCGTGCCAAACTGGATGGTCTGTACGAGTGTATCCTTTGTGCCTGCTGTACAACCAGTTGCCCATCCTTTTGGTGGAACCCCGATAAATTTATCGGGCCGGCTGGTCTACTTCAGGCTTACCGCTTCCTGGCCGATAGCCGTGATACGGCAACCGAGGAACGACTGGCAGGGCTGGAAGATCCCTTTAGCGTTTTCCGCTGCCGGGGAATTATGAATTGTGTGGCCGTCTGCCCGAAAGGTTTGAACCCGACCAAGGCGATAGGACACATTCGTCAGATGTTGTTGCAGCGCGGTAGCTGAGCCAACTGAATTTTGATGAGAGATGCCGACGGCTCTGCTCACAAGGCACTAGCCGGTCGGTATTTCCGGAAACCGGGAATATTAAAATATGCATGACAGCATAATGGAGCTTATGTGGCGTACCGGCCATCTTTCGGGAGGCAATGCAGAGTACGTAGAACAGCTTTACGACCAGTATCTTAATGATGCTGACGAAGTGCCTGAAGAGTGGCGGGAGTATTTTGACAGTCTGCCCAGCATTGCCAAGCAAAATGGCGGCGATGTGTCTCACCTGGAAATCCAGGAATACTTCCGCAAACTGGGTAAGACCAGTCGCTTCATGCCGGTGTTGAGCAACGATGTTGTTGTTAACTCCGAACATGAAAACAAACAGGTTCAGGTACTGCACCTGATAAGCTCCTACCGCGTCCGCGGCCATCAGAAAGCCGCACTCGACCCCTTGTCCCTGATGCATCGAGAAAGTGTTCCAGACCTGGAACTGGGTTTTCACGATCTGTCTCCCGCTGATAACTCCACCGTTTTTCAGACCGGCTCATTACACATTAATCGTGACACTGCCTCGTTGCGTGAAATTGTTGAAGCGCTGGAAAACATCTATTGCGGCTCTATCGGCTATGAATTCATGCACATGGTTGATCTCAAACAGAAGCAATGGATTCAAAAGCGTATTGAGCCGAAGCTGGGTAACCCAGGCTATGACTCGGAAGTACGTCGTCACCTGCTGGAGCGGCTCAGTGCAGCTGAAGGCCTGGAAAAACACCTGGATTCCAAATACCCCGGTACCAAGCGCTTTGGTCTGGAAGGTGGCGAAAGCCTGATCCCGCTGGTCGACGAATTGATTCAGCGTGCTGGCAGCTATGGTGTTAAAGAAGTGGTTATCGGCATGGCTCACCGTGGTCGTCTGAATATGCTGGTCAACATTCTGGGTAAAAACCCGGCTGACCTGTTCAGTGAGTTTGAAGGCCGTGCCAAGTACAAGAGCTCCGGTGATGTGAAGTACCACCAGGGTTTCTCTTCTAATATCATGACTCCAGGCGGTGAGGTTCACCTGGCCATGGCGTTTAACCCTTCACACCTGGAAATTGTTTCTCCAGTGGTTGAGGGCTCAGTTCGTGCCCGCCAGGATCGTCGCCAGGACCCCATGGGCCATGCCGTGCTGCCCATCAGCCTGCATGGTGATGCCGCCTTTGCCGGCCAGGGTGTGGTCATGGAAACCTTCCAGATGTCCAAGACGCGAGCCTATGGCACCGGTGGTACGGTTCACATCATCGTCAATAACCAGGTGGGTTTCACCACCAGCCGTCAGGACGATGCGCGTTCCACTGAGTACTGCACAGACGTTGCCAAGATGGTTCAGGCCCCGATTTTCCACGTGAACGCGGATGATCCGGAAGCTGTTCTGTTTGTCACGCAGCTGGCACTGGATTTCCGGTATGAATTCAAGAAAGACGTGGTGATTGACCTGGTTTGTTATCGTCGTCGAGGCCATAACGAAACTGATGAACCTTCATCCACGCAGCCACTGATGTATCAGAAAATCCGCAAGCACCTGACCACTCGTGGGCTGTATGCCAAAGAACTGATCAGCGATGGTGTGGTAGAAGAGTCAGAAGTCGACGAGATGAACTCTTCTTACCGTAATGCCCTGGATACCGGTGAACATGTTGTAAAAAGCCTGGTGAAAGAGCCCAATGTTGAGATGTTTGTCGACTGGAACCCTTACCTGGGTCATACCTGGTCGCCGAATTACAACACCAGTCTGCGACTGGAAACACTTGAGGCACTGGCCAGGAAAGTCACCACATTGCCGGAAGATCTGAAGCTGCATCGTCAGGTTCAGAAAATTGCCGATGAACGCAAAAAAATGGCCAATGGCGAATCCCTGATCGACTGGGGTTTTGCGGAAACACTGGCTTACGCCAGTATTCTGACCACGGGTAACCGGGTACGGATCACTGGTCAGGACGTAGGGCGCGGCACGTTCTCGCATCGACATGCTGTCTTGCGTGACCAGAACAACGAAAACGAGTATGTGCCACTCAGCAACCTGGTTGCTGATCCTAAAATGTTTGGCATTTTCGATTCTCTGCTATCAGAAGAAGCTGTGCTCGCTTTCGAATATGGCTATGCCACAACTACGCCGAATGCCCTGGTGGTCTGGGAAGCGCAGTTTGGTGATTTTGCCAACTCGGCACAGGTTGTTATTGACCAGTTCATCACCAGTGGTGAGCACAAGTGGCAACGCTTGTGTGGATTGACCATGCTGTTGCCGCACGGTTATGAAGGGCAGGGGCCTGAGCACTCATCAGCCCGTCTGGAGCGTTTCCTGCAGATGTGTGCAGAACAGAATATCCAGGTCTGTCTGCCGACTACCTCCAAGCAGGTTTTCCACATGCTGCGTCGCCAGGTACTTTGCCCACTGCGCAAGCCCCTGATTGTGATGTCTCCGAAGAGTCTGCTGCGTCATAAAGAGACGACTGCGACATTGGAAGAGCTCGCTAACGGTTCATTTGAAGTGGTCATCGGAGAAACAGATGACAATATCAAACCGGATCAGGTTGAACGCGTAATCCTCTGTTCAGGCAAGGTTTATTACGATCTGCGTGCTGAGCGTCGCAAGCGTGAAATTGACAATATTGCGATCATACGCCTGGAACAGCTTTATCCCTTCCCGTTGGAAAACCTGGAAGAAGAGATGAAGCAGTACAGCAATGTCAGCGATGTCGTCTGGTGTCAGGAAGAGCCGATGAACCAGGGTGCCTGGTATTCCAGTCAGCACAACATGCGATTCGTGATGAAGAAACTGGGGCTGGATATGGAGTTGCGCTATGCCGGACGTGAAGCGTCAGCGGCAGCAGCAGCGGGTTATCCGGAACTGCATTTACAGCAACTCAATGCCTTCCTGGAACAGGCCCTGGGCCCGAAAGAAGATTGAGTTTAGTCAACATTCATATTGTTTAGATATTTTTACGATTTAATCACCATTACGTGGTAAGGAACAAAGATGGCTATTGAGATTAAAGCTCCACAACTGCCAGAGTCAGTGCCAGACGGCACCATCGCCAGCTGGCACAAGCAGGAAGGTGACGCAGTTAAACGTGATGAGCTGCTGGTGGATATCGAGACTGACAAGGTCGTGATCGAAGTGGTAGCGCCAGCCGATGGCGTGCTGGAAAAAATCGTCAAAGATGCCGGTGACACCATTGTCAGCAACGAAGTGGTAGCAACTTTGAAAGAAGGTGCTGCTGGCGAGAGCAAGTCAGCTTCATCAGGTTCTTCTGACAAGAAAGATGACAAAGAAGAGAAAAAAGCAGCTTCTTCATCCGCAGACAACGACAAAAAGTCAGAAAAGGCTGGTGGCGACAGCGCCCCGCTGAGCCCGGCTGCCAAAAAACTGGCTGAAGAAAACAACATTGACCCGTCTTCTATTGATGGTAGCGGCAAAGATGGTCGTATCACCAAAGAAGATGTGATGAAAGCCATCGAAGGTGGCAGCAAATCAGAAGCAAAAACTGAGAGCAAAACCGAAAGCAAGCCACAAGGCGTTTCCGGTGATGTATCTTCGGGCCGCGTAGAAGAGCGGGTACCGATGAGCCGCCTGCGTGCCAAGGTAGCCGAGCGTCTGCTTGAAGCCTCCCAGTCTACAGCCATGCTGACAACGTTTAACGAAGTGAATATGCAGCCAGTGATGGAATTGCGTAACCGTTACAAGGACCTGTTTGAAAAGGCGCATGACGGCACACGTCTGGGCTTCATGTCCTTCTTCGTCCGCGCCAGCGTGGAAGCGCTGAAGCGCTTCCCGGCTGTTAACGCATCTATCGATGGTAGCGACATTGTTTATCACGGTTACCAGGATATTGGTGTGGCTGTGTCTTCGCCACGCGGCCTGGTTGTGCCGGTACTGCGTAATTCGGACCACATGAGCCTGGCTCAGGTTGAGTCCAAGATTCGCGAGTATGGCCTGAAAGCCCGCGACGGCAAGCTGTCTATCGATGAAATGACAGGCGGCACGTTCACTATCTCCAATGGCGGCGTGTTTGGCTCACTGCTTTCAACGCCAATTCTGAATCCGCCACAAACCGCTATTCTGGGTATGCACAAAATCCAGGAGCGTCCGATGGCAGTTAACGGAAAGGTAGAGATTCTGCCAATGATGTACCTCGCACTGTCATATGACCATCGTATGATTGACGGCAAAGAAGCTGTGCAGTTCCTGGTAACGATTAAGGAACTGCTGGAAGATCCGGCAAGAATTCTGCTGGAGATTTAAGCATCACTCACATTAAGCCGGTTTGACCGGCAAAATGAGCCACAGACAGATCACCTGCTGTGGCTCATGTGTTTAACGGATCAGTTTCAGACTTATCAAAGCAGGAAACAGTTATGAGTAAAAAATTTGATGTCGTGGTAATTGGTGCCGGCCCAGCCGGTTACGTGGCGGCTATTCGTGCTGCACAGCTCGGCCTGAAAACCGCCTGTGTGGAAAAGTGGCACAACGAGAAGAATGAAGCCGTTTATGGCGGTACTTGCCTGAACGTGGGTTGTATTCCATCCAAAGCACTGCTGGATTCTTCGCACAAATATGCCGAAGCCCAGGAAGACTTCAAGGTTCATGGCATTAGCACGGGCAAAGTGGAAATGGACGTGCCGTCCATGATTGCACGAAAAGCCAAAATTGTTGGCCAACTGACACAGGGCGTAAAAGGCCTGTTCATGGCGAACAAGGTTGAAGGTATTCAAGGTAGCGGTAAATTGCTCAAAGGCAAGAAAGTGGAAGTCACTTCAGCTGACGGCAAAACAGAAACACTGGAAGCTGACAACATCATTCTGGCAGCTGGTTCTGCGCCGATTGACATTCCACCAGCCCCGGTTGACGACGAAACTATCGTTAACTCGACCGGTGCCCTGGAATTCCAGGCAGTGCCAAAACGCCTTGGTGTGATTGGTGCTGGTGTGATTGGTCTGGAGCTGGGTAGCGTTTGGTCGCGCCTGGGGTCAGAAGTCACTGTTTTTGAAGCGATGGATGCATTCCTGCCTGCTGTCGATGAGCAAGTGGCAAAAGATGCCAAGAAAGTCCTTGAGAAACAGGGCCTGGATATCAAACTGGGCGCCAAAGTTTCTGGCACCAAAGTCGCTGGTAAAGGCAAGAGCAAAACAGTCAAAGTCAGCTACACCGATAGCGAAGGTGACAAAGAAGCCACATTTGACAAGCTGATCGTTGCTGTTGGTCGTCGTCCCTACAGTGAAGGTTTGCTGGCGGATGATTGTGGTGTTGAAAAAGACGAACGCGGTTTCGTCAAAGTTGACGAGTACTGTGCAACGTCTGTTGATGGTGTCTATGCAACGGGCGACTTGGTACGAGGCCCAATGCTGGCTCACAAAGGTTCGGAAGAAGGCGTCATGGTAGCCGAGCGTATTGCCGGTAAGGCAACGCAGGTTAACTATGATCTGGTTCCTTTTGTTATCTATACCCACCCGGAAATTGCCTGGGTTGGCAAGAGCGAACAACAACTGAAAGAAGAGGATGTTGATTACAACGTGGGTACTTTCCCGTTCAGCATCAACGGTCGTGCCATGGCAGCCAATGAGTCTGCTGGTATGGTCAAAATGCTGGCAGATGCCAAAACAGACCGCATTCTGGGCTGTCACATCATGGGCCCAAGTGCAGCTGACCTGGTGCAACAGGTTGCCATCGCGATGGAGTTCAGTGCCAGCGCAGAAGATCTGGCGTTAACGATGTTCTCGCACCCGACCTTGTCGGAAGCCGTTCATGAAGCAGCGCTGTCTGTTCACGGGCACGCCATTCATGCAGCGAACCGCAAAAAGCGCAAATAAGCCGCCAGGTTCAGGATTTTTTACAGAGGAAACTAGGTATGAATTTACACGAATATCAAGGAAAGCAGCTGTTTGCTGAGTACGGTTTGCCCGTATCAAAAGGCTTTGCTGTTGATACACCCGAGGAGGCTGCTGAAGCCTGCGACAAAATCGGCGGTGACATGTGGGTGGTTAAGGCCCAGGTACATGCCGGTGGTCGTGGTAAAGCTGGTGGTGTAAAACTGATCAAGAGCCGTGATGACGCAAAAGCCTTTGCTGAACAGTGGCTGGGCAAGCGTCTGGTAACCTACCAGACAGATGCCAATGGTCAGCCTGTCAGCAAGATTCTGGTTGAGTCATGCACAGATATCGACCAGGAATTGTACCTGGGTGCAGTCGTTGACCGCGCTACTCGCCGTATCGTTTTCATGGCCTCTACCGAGGGTGGCGTTGAAATTGAGAAAGTGGCTGAAGAGACGCCTGAGAAAATCATCAAGGCAACCATTGATCCATTGGTTGGTGCGCAGCCTTATCAAGGCCGTGACCTGGCATTCAAACTGGGTTTGAAAGGCGATCAGATCAAACAGTTCACCAAGATTTTCCTGGGTCTGGCTCAGCTGTTTAAAGACTACGACCTGGCATTGCTGGAGATTAACCCGCTGGTGATCAAGGAAGACGGTGATCTTCACTGCCTCGACGCCAAGATCAATCTGGACGGTAACGCACTGTATCGTCACAAGAAGCTGCAGGAAATGCATGATCCTTCACAGGACGATCCACGCGAAGCGCATGCTGCCAGCTTTGAGCTGAACTACGTCGCTCTGGATGGCAACATCGGCTGCATGGTCAATGGAGCCGGTCTGGCCATGGGTACCATGGATATCGTCAACCTGCACGGTGGCAAGCCAGCCAACTTCCTGGATGTGGGCGGCGGCGCGACCAAAGAGCGTGTTTCGGAAGCATTCAAGATCATTCTGTCAGACGACAATGTCAAAGCCGTTCTGGTTAATATTTTCGGCGGTATTGTACGTTGTGACATGATCGCAGAAGGCATCATCGGTGCGGTTAAAGAAGTGGGCGTAAAAGTGCCTGTGGTTGTGCGTCTTGAAGGTAACAATGCAGATGTTGGCGCCAAGGTGCTGGCAGATAGCGGACTGAACATTATCGCGGCGAGCAGCCTGACGGATGCGGCGCAGCAAGTGGTAAAAGCCGCGGAGGGTAAATAATGAGTATTCTGATCAATAAAGACACGAAAGTAATCTGTCAGGGCTTCACTGGTTCTCAGGGTACTTTCCATTCTGAGCAGGCGATCGCCTACGGTACTAAAATGGTTGGCGGTGTGACGCCAGGTAAAGGTGGCACGACTCATCTGGATCTGCCGGTATTTAACACAGTGGCTGAAGCCGTAGCTGAAACTGGCGCTGAAGCCAGCGTCATCTACGTTCCTGCGCCGTTTTGTAAAGATTCGATCCTGGAAGCCGCTAATGCAGGTATCAAGCTGATCGTTTGTATTACTGAGGGTATCCCTACACTGGATATGCTGGATGCCAAGGTAAAATGCGATGAGCTGGGTGTTCGCCTGATTGGCCCTAACTGTCCGGGTGTGATCACGCCTGATCAGTGCAAGATCGGCATTATGCCTGGCCATATTCATAAACCAGGTAAGGTTGGCATCGTATCCCGTTCTGGTACCTTGACTTATGAAGCCGTCAAGCAGACAACAGATTTTGGTTTCGGTCAGTCTTCCTGCGTGGGTATCGGTGGTGACCCGATTCCAGGTTCCAACTTTATCGACATCCTGGAGATGTTCGAAAAAGATCCGGAAACCGAGGCTATCGTCATGATCGGTGAGATTGGTGGTAGTGCAGAGGAAGAAGCCGCTGCCTACATTAAAGCGAATGTCACTAAACCTGTAGTAAGCTACATTGCAGGTGTTACAGCGCCTCCCGGTAAACGTATGGGCCATGCCGGTGCAATCATTTCCGGTGGTAAAGGTACGGCGGACGAAAAGTTTGCTGCCTTGCAGGATGCTGGCGTGAAAACCGTTCGCAGTCTGGCGGACATTGGTCAGGCACTGAAAGAAGTGACTGGCTGGTAATATCGGGTTAAACCCGGCCGGTGCTGCCGCACATTTACAGTGCGAAAACACTGACCGGGTTCAACCTTGGTGCGCAGAGTCGGCGCTAACTGCCGCTTTGCACAAAAAATTCTCATTTGAGAGGTTCAAAAATTCAAACGGGTTGTGTTAGTCTTGACTGCATAATTCGGCAGGGAGCATTGAATTTACGGCAGATAGCAGCAAGATCGGTGTTTTTGTTACTTGACACCTCAACATGTGGTATGTGCGTGTAGAAAAGTAACTTTTATTGGCTCGATCATTGCTGTGTATCTGAACTTGATGGATCGTACTTTGTAATAGGCTGCTAAAAAGTGGCCGGGCCGGGCGCCAGAAATGATGTTCGGTTTAGGTTGTTAAAAGCACGATAGATAAAAGAAGTCACATCCGGTGTAACTATCGGGATGTTTAATACAATAACAGGATGGCACATGAAAAACCGTCGATTATATTCCAAGGTTCTGTTACCGCTGGCCTCGTTGCTGGTGATCGGAACAGCTCAGGCTCAGGACGTTGATACCAGCGTTATTGACCGGGCCCAGAGTGTTATAGGTGAGACCAACGAGGCGGCCGCCGCGTCGCAAGAAGAAATAACCCGTCTGTCGAACTCCTCAAGTTCGCTATTCGAAGAATTCAAAGTCGAGAGTGATAACCTGGAAGCATTGCTGGTTCTGAATGCCAACTGGCGTCGACAGATCGCTGCCCAGGAAAACGATCTGGAAACGATTGCCGAGTCCATCGCTGAAGTTCGAAACGTAACCCAGGAACTGCCCCTGTTGATGAACCGCATGCTGGTAAGTATGGATCAGTTTGTCGACCTGGACATGCCTTTCCACCTGGAAGAGCGCAGAAATCGTATCGAGTTTGCACGTAATGCAATCGATAACCCGAATGTTTCCACTGCCGAACGCTTCCGTCAGATCCTGGTACTTTACCAGACTGAAAATGCGTACGGTCGTACTCGTGAAACTTACCCGGCAACAATTACCATCGACGGTGTCGAAAGAGACGTGGATATGTTGCGTGTAGGTCGGGTTGCTCTGGTATACCAGACAAAAGACCGCTCTCAAACGGGTGCCTGGGATCCAGAAGCTCGCCAGTGGGTTCAGCTGGATGCCGCTGAGTATCGAACCGCAATCAGAGATGCTATTAGTGTAGCCAGTGGTTTGATTGCACCAGAAATCATTGAAGTACCAATCGTTGCGCCGGAGTAAGCACAGTGAAGAAGAATATAATTAAATTAGCAGGAATTTCCGTTACGGGCTTGTTTCTAGCCGTATCTACACAGGCATATGCGCAGCAGCCGGCCAGCAGCCTGAGCGAACTGCTTCGCAATGTCGAAGAAAACCAAGTTGTTGAATCAGATGCCGCGCAAGAACGCGAGCAGCGTTTCCAGCAACAAGTTGACCAGCAAGAGCAGATTCTGGCGGAAGTGCGTGAGCAGATCGCCGCAGAAGAAGCTGAAAACGCCCGTCTTGAAGGTGTTTTTGACGAGAATCGTCAGATGCTGACTGAGCGCCGCGCACAACTGCGTGATGTTCGAGCCAACCTGAACGAGCTTCTTGGTACAATTCAAGGTGTTGCGGGTGACTTCCGTAGCATTTTCGAAGACTCTCTGGTCAGTGCCCAATATCCAGGTCGTGAAGAATTCCTGGATTCTTTCATTGATCGTGTTGCCAGTGATACCGAACAGGTTCGTGTCGATGAGATCGAACAGTTCTGGTTCTACATGCAGCAGGAACTGGTTGAGTCTGGTCGTGTAGTTCAGTACGAAGATGTTGTTGGTCTGCCTTCAGGCGAACAGGAAAACCGTACTATTACACGTATCGGTAACTTCAATGCCATCGGTGGTGGTGATTACCTGTCATACAGCGGCGACGTTGGTCACCTGCAGGTACTGCCTCGCCAGCCTGGTTCAGCCATTATCTCTCAGGCTGAAACACTGGAAAGCGCCGACAGCGGCATGCACAAAGTGGGCATCGACCCAACGGGTGCACTGGGTGGTAGCCTGATGGCTAACCTGATCAACTTCCCAACACCAACTGAGCAGGTTCGTCAGAACGCCGGTGTTATCGGTTTCACCATTCTGGGTATTGGTGCTATCGGTGTCCTGGTTGCACTGATTCGTTCCTTCATGCTGACACTGGTTGCAGCCAAGGTTAACTCTCAGGTTAAGAATGCTGACAAACCAAGCAAGAACAACCCACTGGGTCGTATCCTGCTGGTTGCAGACTCCAACCCGAATGTTGACACAGAAACGCTGGAGCTGAAGCTGGGTGAAGCTATCCTGCAGGAAACTCCCGCACTTGAGCGCTTCCTGACGATGATCAAAATCATCTCAGCCGTTGCACCTCTGATGGGTCTGTTGGGTACGGTAACCGGTATGATTAACGTGTTCCAGCAAATCACTGTTTACGGTGCTGGTGACCCGACTATCATGGCTGGCGGTATCTCCATGGCTCTGATGACCACGGTACTGGGTATTGTTGTAGCTATCCCGACAATCCTGATGCATACCTGGGTTAAGTCGAAGAGTGATCGCATCATCCACATCCTGGAAGAGCAGGCGACTGGTATTATTGCCCGTAAAGCCGAGTCTACTTCCGGTGGTGCTCAGGCCTAATCCTAAGGGGGCACTATGTATTTTGCGTTGCTCGATCTTATAGATGCGATCAACGACTTCATGTCTCGAGGCGGCGGTGTTCTTTGGATCATCGCTGGCCTCCTGCTCCTGAAGTGGTCGCTGATTTTCGAGCGGGTATGGTTCCTGCACTCCACACATGCCAAACGTGTTAAACAAACACTGTCGGCCTGGAATGCACGTTCCGATACTCGTTCCTGGCGAGCTCAGCAGATCAGAAACATGATGATCTCTGAAATTTCGCTGGATCTTAAATCTACAATGCCGATGATCGAAACCCTGGTTGTGGTTTGTCCGCTGCTTGGGCTGTTAGGTACCGTGACAGGTATGATCGAGGTGTTCTATGTCATGGCATTGACCGGTGGTGGTGACGCCAAGTCAATGGCAGGCGGTGTATCCAAAGCGACGATTCCTACCATGGCTGGTATGGTTGGTGCGCTTTCCGGAATCTTTGCCAGTAACTGGCTGAAGATTCGCATCGACCGGGACCTGGAACTTCTCGAAGATCACATGGCCTAATTCATAAGAACAGTATTATAAAGGCATAATAATGAAATCAGGTTTGATGAAGAAACGGGGTGGTGACGAGAACACCGGGGAAATTGATTTAACCCCGATGCTCGACGTCGTATTCATCCTTCTGATCTTCTTTATCGTGACATCGGTGTTTGTGACCGAGGCTGGTATTGAAGTTCTGAAACCCGAAGCATCGACCGCGGAGCCTCGCTCGAAGGACCTGATCCTGATCGCCGTCAGCGGTGACGGCGAAATATGGATTGATGGTGAGCAAATAGATTCGCGTTTTATCCGGTCTCGTTTTGAGAGAAGGTTAGCGGAAACTCCGAATGCCTCTGTGGTGATTCAGGGTGACCGTGAAGCTCAGAATGAGCATGTCATGACCATTATGGCCGCGGCACGGGAAGCCAATATCTCGTCTGTGTCCATTTCGACGGAGAACTAAACATGATAGCTATTAGATGGTTGATTTCTCTGTGTTTGGCACTGGTGGTTACACTGGGGTTGTTCTATTTCATGCAGGCGCTGATCTCCAGCGGCAGTGAACTGCAAACTCAGAACAATGTGGTTCGTATCGTAGATGCGACCATGCCAGAGATTGTCATGGAAGTGATTCAGGAAGTGGAGCGTCCAGAGCAAATTGAACAAGTGCAGGACACACCTCCGCCACCAGATAGTCGTGATGTTGATATGGATCCCACAGCAGGTATCTCTTACAGCCGTGATGGTGCTTCAGCAGATATCGAGATCAATATTGACAGCGCTGGCCTGGGTATCTCTGACGGTGAAATGTTGCCACTGGTAAACATTCAGCCTCAGTATCCGACTCGTGCAGCCCAACGTGGCATCGAAGGCTGGTGCCAGGTTTCCTTTACGGTAACAGCCGAAGGCGGCGTCCGTGATGTAGTGGTAGTCGATGCAGAGCCTCAGGGCATGTTTGACCGCTCCTCCATTCGTGCTGCTGAACGTTTCCGCTTCCAGCCTCGAGTTGTGAACGGTGAAGCCGTTGAAGTACCAAACGTCCAGTACGTTTTCCGTTATCAGTTGGAGGAATAAGCAATGATGTTAGCAAAAAATGTGCTTAGATCCGCCATTGTTGCAGCCATGCTGGCGACAACACTGACTGCGGGAGAGGTCATTCTTTCTACGCCTGCCTACGCGCAGGATGAAGATGACGGTCCTCGTGAACCGCCACCCACGCGTCGTTCTGACACGCTGAGTGAGCGCGTTTATCGTGTGATCGCAGAAATCCAGGAAATGCTTAGCCCGTCAGAAGAGGGTGTTGAACCCGATTTGCCCGGTGCAAAAGAAGAACTGGATGAACTTAACGAGCGTTACGACAGCCTGAATGATTTTGAGAAATCAACGCTGTTGAACTTCTATACCAACTACTACCTGGCAGTCGAAGACATTCAGAGTGCACTCGATACTTTCGAGCGGATTCTTCAGATTGAAGATCTGCGCGTTGATTCACGATTACGTGCTCTGCAGTCTTCAGGTCAGTTGTATGCTGCAGAAGAACGGTTTGAAGAGGCTATTGGCCGCTTGAACGCATGGCGGGACTTGTCAGATGAAGAAAGCGCGACGGTCTTTCAGATTCTGGCACTGGCTCACTACAACCTGCAGGAATACGACGTAGCGATTCCTCACCTGCTCAGCTATATGGACTTGTTGCGCACAGAAGGCCGTGAGATTCCCAAGAATATCTACAGCCTGCTGAACGTCATGTACATTGAGCAAGAGAACTATGACGCTGCCCTGGAAGTGACCAAAACCATGGTCGCCCTGTTCGATGAAGCATCAGACTGGCGCAACCTGGCGGCTATCTACGGCTACCTTGATGATGAAGCCAGGCGCATCCAGTCTCTGGAACTGGCTTATCATAAAGGTTACCTGGAAAATGAAGGCGAGTTCCTGAACCTGGCGCAGTCACTGGCTGGTCTGGATGCTCCTTACCGCGGCTTGCAGATCATGCAGGACGGTATGGAACAGGGAATCGTTGAAAACAATGGTGATAACCTGCGCCGTCTGACTCAGATGTACATCATGGCATCCGAGTTTGAAGCAGCAGTCGAGCCGGCAGAGCAGTTAGTGGAAGTGGTTGACGATGCTGAGGCCTGGGATTATCTGGGCTATATCTATCTGATGAACCGTGACTACGAAAGTGCCGCTGATGCAATGCAAACAGCACTGGATCGTGGTGGTCTGGAAAATGCTGGTGAAGTTCAACTATCTCTGGCAAGGGCTCTGGTAGAGCTGGATCGCTTTGACGAGGCGCTGGAAGCTGCTCAGGCGGCCGTGCGTAATGATGTTAACAACGCCAGTCAGTATGTGACATTTGTTGAAACAGCCAAGCGTCGTCATGAAGCACTGCAGAACCAGAAAGAAATGGCCATAGATTATTATCGCCCGGTCTGATTTCTGGCCTTGAAATAGCGGGACAACGTCCCCATAAAAACCCGAAGCCTGCAGAGGTTTCGGGTTTTTTTATGCCCAAGATAACTATCTTGAAAATGTTATAGAGGAAAGGACATGACAGCGGAGACAGATTTACAGCAGGAAACACGTGGCTTTGAAACGGAAGCCAAACAGTTGCTGAAACTGATGATTCATTCACTTTACAGTAACAAGGAAGTCTTTCTGCGTGAGTTGATATCCAACGCATCCGATGCGGCCGATAAACTGCGTTTTGAGGCATTGTCGAATGCTGATCTTCTTGAGGATGGCAGTGAGCCCAAAGTGATTGTCGATTTTGACAAAGACGCGGGAACAGTCATTATCAGTGATAATGGCATCGGTATGTCTCGTGACGATGTCATCAGCAACCTGGGTACCATCGCCCGTTCAGGCACGGCGCAGTTCCTTGAGTCTTTAAGTGGTGATCAGAAAAAAGACTCGCAACTGATCGGCCAGTTTGGTGTGGGTTTCTATTCAGCTTTTATTGTGGCTGACAAAGTAGAAGTGTTAACCCGCAAGGCAGGGAGTAACACTAATGAGGCAACCCTTTGGACTTCTACCGGTGAGTCAGACTACACACTGGCGACATCAGAAAAAGCCGAACGTGGTACTACGATTACACTGCATTTGCGCGAAGACTGTAACGAATTTGCAGATGGCTTCCGACTCAAGCAGATTGTTAAAAAGTATGCTGATCATATTGCCATTCCGGTACTGATGCCAAAAGCACCAGAACTGGACGAAGAGGGCAATGAAAAAGAGGCTGAGAAGGAGTTCGAACCGGTAAACGATGCCAAAGCGCTGTGGACCCGCCCTCGTACTGACGTTTCTGAAGAAGAGTATCAGGAATTCTATAAACATATTGCTCACGATTTTGAGAAGCCGCTGTCATGGAGCCACAACAAGGTAGAAGGCAAACTGGAATATACTTCATTATTATATCTTCCAGCCAAAGCGCCTTATGACCTGTGGAATCGTGACGGTGCCCGTGGCCTGAAGCTCTATGTTCAGCGCGTTTTTATCATGGATCAGGCAGAGCAGTTCCTGCCATTGTATCTGCGCTTCATCAAGGGTGTTGTTGATTCCAATGATATTTCATTGAATGTTTCTCGTGAAATCCTGCAGAAAGATCCAGCAGTCGACTCCATGCGCAGTGCGCTAACCAAGCGTGCCCTGGACATGCTGTCCAAGCTGAAAAGCAAAGATGCCGAGGCTTATGCCGGTTTCTGGAAAGAGTTTGGCCAGGTATTGAAAGAAGGCCCGGGTGAGGATTTCTCCAACCGGGAAGCCATTGCCAAGTTGCTGATGTTTAACAGCACCCACGCTGACAGCACAGGCCAGGACCAGTCACTGGAAGACTATGTGACTCGCATGAAACCTGAGCAGGAAAAGATTTACTATCTGGTAGCTGAGTCTGAGAAAGCGGCGAAAAACAGCCCGCACCTGGAAATTTTCCGCAAGAAAGGTATTGAGGTGCTGCTCCTTTCCGATCGGATTGATGACTGGTTGATGAGCCATCTGCACGAATTTGATGGCAAGAGCCTTCAGGACATTACACGCGGTGAACTGGACTTAGGCAAACTGGATGATACCGAAGAAGACAAGGCTGAGCAGGAAGAGCGCGAGAAAGCACTTCAACCCTTGCTTGAGCGTGTCAGTAAAAGCCTGGGCGATCGCATCAAAGAAACACGCATCAGTCATCGCCTGACCGATTCGCCAGCCTGCCTGGCGCTTTCAGAGGATGATATGGGGGCACAAATGCGCCGTATCATGGAAGCTTCTGGTCAGCCGGTACCGGAGACCAAACCGGTATTTGAGTTAAACGGAGAGCATCCATTAATCGAAAAACTGGATAAAGAAGCCGACGAAGAGCGCTTTGACGACCTGATATCTCTGCTATTTGACCAGGCCAGCCTGGCAGATGGAAATGAGCTGGAAGATCCAGCCCGGTTCAGCCGCCAATTGAACAAGCTGTTGCTTGAACTGGCTCAGTAGACAATCAAAGTCGTCACATAAAAAACGGGGCAGCTTTCATAGAAGGCCGCCCCGTTTTTTATGTGCAGTGTTTACTACGAAAATGCGCTACATTTTGTGCAGAGGCTCAATGCCCAGCAGGTTCAGACCCTGTTTAAGCACTTCTGCGGTCAGTGCCGCTACACCCAGACGACTTGCCTGCTGTGCCGGTTCCGCTTTGAGAATAGGGCAGCTCTCATAGAACTTCATAAACGTACCTGATAACTCATACAGGTACTGGCAAAGCTGATTGGGATAACAGTCTTTGCCCATTTGCTGAAGCACTTCTGAGAACTGGCTGATTTTCAGAACCAGTCGACGTTCAGCGTCAGCAGTCACCGTGATGTCATTACCCGGTTCAACACCTTCTTGTGCCAGTCGACGGATGACACTTTGGATCCTTGCAAACGCATAAAGCAGGTAAGGAGCCGTATTGCCATCAAAGGACAACATCGTACGCCAGTCGAAAATGTAATCACTGGTCCGGTTCTTGGACAGATCAGAATATTTAACGGCGGCAATGCCGACAGTTTTGGCGATCTTGTGTCGCTCTTCTTCTGCCAGGTCGGGATTTTTCTCTGTGACCAGGTCAAAAGCACGCCTGACCGACTCATCCAGCAAATCGCGCAACTTGACGGTATCACCACTACGGGTTTTAAACGGCTTGCCGTCCTCACCCATCATGGTGCCGTAGGCAATATGCGTCAGCTCACAATTGTCACTGACAAAGCCGGCCTTGTGTGCCACGGCAAAGACTTGCTGGAAGTGAAGACTTTGTCGTGCATCCACAACATAAAGAATCCGGTCAGCTTTTAATTCTTTGCCGCGGAAGCGAATGGCTGCCAGGTCTGTGGTTGCATACAGGTAACCACCATCACGCTTCTGTACGATAACGGGCAGGGGTGAGCCATCTTTGCCCTTGAATTCATCCAGGAACACACAGTTGGCGCCATCGTCTTCGGTCAGTAATTTTTCTTTACGCAGGTCTTCAATTATCACAGGTAAGTCGCTGTTATAGAAGCTTTCTGCGCGAATATCGTCTTGCGTCAATGCAACGCCTAACTGGTCATATACCGCCTGACAATGTCCCAGGGACTCATCAATAAACCGCTGCCAGGCCTCCAGGCAAGCCGGATCGCCTTGCTGCAATTTAACCACGTAGCTGCGTGCGGTTTCGGCGAATTCAGGCTCACTGTCAAAACGCTGCTTGGCTTCCCGGTAGAACACTTCCAGGTCAGCCAGTGACCTGCTGGCTTCCTGGTTGCCAAGGCTCTCCAGGTGGGCTATCAGCATACCGAACTGAGTTCCCCAGTCACCAACGTGATTCTGGCGGATGACATTGTTGCCCAGGGCACTTTGGATGCGGACAATGGCATCACCGATAATCGTGCCTCGCAGATGCCCGACATGCATTTCCTTGGCCAGGTTGGGGCTGGAGTAGTCAACTACAATGGTTTGTGGCGAATCCAGGCGAGCAATCAGGTTCGATGGGGCAATACGATATTCTGAGGCTTGCTTGTTAAGCCACTCATCGGCCAGCGTGATATTGATAAAGCCTGGGCCGGCAATTTCCAGTTTGGCGATCAAATCATTGCCCGGTATTGCATCCACCACTTCCTGTGCCAGGTCGCGTGGTTTTTTGCCTAGGCGTTTGGCGATGGCCATCACACCGTTGGCCTGGTAATCACCAAATTCAGGGCGTGTGGCGTAAATGACCTGCGCATTGATTTCCTCTGCGGCCATGCCACTTGCCTGACTCATTGCCTCGCTGACAATCACGTCCAGTCGGCTTTTTATCGTATGCATCTTGTTTTCCTGTCATCCATCCTGCGAAATCAGCGTGAATTCTACACTAAATGCCTGCCAGGCGCTGATTCTGTGCACAGGCACAGCCCTGCAATCTGCTATCATGTGTGGATTTCCTGGTATTGGCAGGATAATGACGGCTAAACAAGGCTAATTTAATGAGTTGCAATGAATCATACTGATAACAAGACAGGCATGGAGAAAGTGCAACCGGGCGCCGACGGCGAAAACCGACCTCGTGTGCGTTTTTTTGACGTGGACGAAAATTCTCACGGTCAGCGGCTGGATAATTTTCTTGCCAGTCGTTTAAAAGGTGTGCCCAAGTCTTTGATTTATCGTTATATCCGTAAAGATGAGATCCGCATCAACAAGAAGCGCTGTAAACAGGATACCCGCCTGACAGCGGGTGATCAGGTGCGCGTTGCACCAATCCGGATATCCACTCAGCAGGCGACGGCGGCTCCTGGCGCGGAGTTGCAGGCAGCTCTGCGCTCGGCCATTGTTTATGAAGATGAGTGCCTGATCGCTATTAACAAGCCGGCTGGTCTGGCCGTTCACGCCGGCACGGGCTCTCCTCGCGGACTGATTGAAAGTCTTCGTCATATGGGGGGAGAGGGGAGCTACCGGGAACTCGTACACCGTTTAGACAAGGAAACCTCTGGTTTGATGCTGATCGCCAAGCAGGCGAAAGCATTAAAAAAACTTCAGGATGACTTTCGTGCCAGACGTGTAACCAAAGTCTACCAGGCCCTGGTCCATGGTCATTGGCCGGCTACGCTGAACAGAATAGATAAGCCCTTAAGTCGCAGGCAGCCAACTGAAGGCGAGCGTATTGTTGTTGTTGATAAAGCAGGCAAGCCTGCCGAGACAGCATTTCGGTTACTGAAACTGGCAGGGCGGAACAGCCTGATTGAAGCGCGCCCTAAGACAGGCAGAACACACCAGATTCGGGTTCACTGTCAGCAGGCTGGGCACGCTATAATCGGTGATAGCAAATATACGCCGGCAGGGCAGTCACAGGCCGAAGGTAAAGAGCTGTTTTTACACGCGGCATCGTTGCAGTTCACCCACCCGCTTTCCAGTGAGCAGATGACCCTCAATGCTGAACTTCGGCCCAGTATGTCACGATTTATCCAGCGCTATTGCCGAACTTGATAGACAGGCAATAGCGCCACGCACAACCCACTAATTATGATAAAATGGTCGAATTAGTTGGCCGAGCCTGCTCTTTTGATGTAGTTCGGCCCTAATGCATTAAAAATCAGCATTTTTTTTTGACAGATGCCTTGCTTGTCCCTATCATTGCGCGCCTATGGCTGACACCCTCGATTTTTCCACTCCTGTCCCCCAGATTCTGGATGCCCGGAAAGTATTCCGGCAAGGACTGGCAATTGAAGGCTGTATTGCCATCAGGGAACTGAAACGGCTTGCAGATTGTCTGATTGACCCTGCAGGTGATGTCAGTGCAGCGCTGTCGTTTGGTTTTGATGAGCAGCGCAGACAGGTGATTAGTGGTGAAGTGACCACCAACGTCAATGTGCAGTGTCAACGCTGCCTGGAGCCAGTTGCTGTTGAACTGGTTGAGTCGGTTAATCTGGCACTGGTCCGGACGGAAGAAATGGCGAAGTCATTGCCAGCTTCACTGGACCCCTGGATATCTGAGGACGAACAGATTCGACCGGCAGATATTATAGAAGAACAGTTGATTCTGGGTTTACCCATTGCCGCCACACATGATGATTGTGAGTCGGCGATGCCTGTAGCCGGGGATCTTGAAGAAACGGGTGAGAGCGGGGCCGAGGCCCAGCCATCCAAACCAAATCCATTTGCGGTTCTGGCGAGCCTGAAGGATAAGAAGCCAGATTCGTAAGTTGGTGAATTTTGCATACTGACAGGAGCAATCCGAATGGCCGTTCAAAAGAGTAAGAAGTCTCGTTCACGTCGTAACATGCGTCGCAGCCATGACGCACTGGGTGGACCTACGCTGACTATCGACAAAACAACTGGTGAAGTACATCGTCGTCACCACGTGACTGCTGATGGCTTTTACAAGGGCAAAAAAGTCCTGAACATCGGCGACGAGTAAGTTTGACTCAAAACCGGCGCATTGCTGTTGATGTAATGGGAGGTGATTTCGGGCCTTCCATTACTGTTCCGGCTGCCCTGGATGTGATGTCTCGTCACCCCCGGCTTGAGCTTGTATTAGCCGGGGATGCCAGCAAAATCGAACCGTTACTGGAGGCCAATAAGGCAGACAGGCAGCGGATCGAGGTTTTGCACTGCAAGCAGACGATCAGTAGTGATGACAAACCAGAAGGTATCCTGCGAAGCGGCAGGGGATCTTCTATGTTTCTTGCCATCGAACAGGTGCAAAAGCAACTGGCCGGTGCTTGTGTCAGCGCAGGTAATACAGGTGCATTGCTGTTGGCTGGACGTCATCTGCTCAAGACGATACCGGGCATCGAAAAGCCCGCCATCATGGCCACAATTCCAGTGACCCGCTCCGGAGGATATAGTTACCTGCTGGATGTGGGAGCCAACTTGCATAATACCCATACGGAATTGTTCGGTTTTGCCCGTATGGGCGCTCTTGTTGCCACTTCCTTGTCTGGACGCAGCCCTTGTCGGGTCGCACTCCTCAATAACGGGGAAGAAAGCTCAAAAGGAACGGCAGTTATTCAGGATGCCGCCAGGCTGCTTTCAGCATGCCAGGACTTCGAATACATCGGTTTTATCGAAGGCAACCAGATATTTAGTGGCCGTGCTGATGTCATTGTCTGTGATGGTTTTACAGGAAATATTACCATCAAGGTCAGCGCCGGCGCCGTAACAGCTATGAAGCGCCAGATACAGAGAAGTATTAGCAAACACTGGTACTACCGGATGTTTTCGTGGATATTATCTCCGCTATTCAGTGACTTGCGAAAAGAAGTTGAACCTACAAGATACAATGGTGCGACGTTGATCGGATTGCAGGGCATTGTGGTAAAAAGTCACGGTCATGCGGACCGGACCGGATTCAGTCGTGCGATAGAGCATGCAATCAAACAAATAAACGATAATGTGCCGGCGTTAATTGCCAGTCGAATGGCTGCAGACCCGGTGTCACATTGATGAAATAGAGTGGCGGACATGCAGAAGATTGCTTTCGTATTCCCAGGTCAGGGCTCCCAGCAAAAAGGCATGCTGGCTGAATTGTATGCTGACAAGCCAATCGTTGCCGATACCTTTGCAGAGGCCTCAGAAGTACTGGGGACAGACCTCTGGCAGATTGTCAGCGAAAACCCCGATGGACTCCTTGACCAGACTGCCTATACACAGCCAGCCTTGCTGACAGCCTCATACGCCATTTGGCGTGCCTGGATGCAGGAAAAAGGCCCGTTGCCTGACATGCTGGCCGGTCACAGCCTCGGTGAGTACTCAGCGCTGGTTTGTGCTGGCGTGCTTACGTTTGCCGACGCTGTCAAACTGGTCAATTTGCGCGGCTCATTCATGCAGGAAGCTGTTCCCGCCGGTGTCGGTGGTATGGCTGCCATTATCGGTATGGATGACAGTCGCATTGATGGTATCTGTCGCGACGTTGCTGACGGTCAAAGTGTCTCTGCAGCCAACTATAATTCGCCTGGCCAGACTGTTATTGCCGGCGACAAGGCTGCTGTTGAGCGCGCCATGGAAGCCTGCAAAGAAGCCGGTGCCAAGCGTGCATTGCCGTTGAATGTATCCGTTCCTTCTCATTGCGCACTGATGAAACCAGCCGCTGACAGGTTAGCTGAAGCCATGCAGGACGTGTCCTTCAAGGCGCCTTCCTTGCCGGTTGTTCAGAACATTAATGGCCGCGCTTGCCGTGAACCGAGCGAAATACGCGAGAATCTGCTTAAACAACTATATATGCCAGTGCAATGGGTCGATACGATTTACTGCATGCAGGATTTCGGCATAGGTACGATTGTAGAGTGTGGACCTGGTAAGGTACTGGCCGGCCTGATCAAGCGAATTAACAAAGATATACAAAGCTACAGCACGGATAGCAGTGACGTACTGAGCACAACGCTTCAGACGGTTTCACAGTAATCGATTAGCAGCCGCGCTACATAGCCGGAAATACAATAGGGAGTCTGCAAATGAGTCTGACTGATAAAGTCGCACTAGTCACAGGTGCCAGCAGAGGTATCGGTCGTGCCATCGCTCAGGAATTGGGTGCACAGGGCGCTACTGTTGCGGGTACAGCAACGACTGAGTCTGGTGCTGCATCCATTACGGAATTTTTTAAGGAAAATGGCATCAAAGGTTCAGGCTTCTGTGTTGATGTTTCTTCCACCGAAGCAGTGGACGGCCTGATGGCAGAAATCACCGAACAGCTGGGTGCCGCCCCATTGATCCTGGTCAATAATGCCGGGATCACGCGTGATAACCTGCTAATGCGCATGAAGGAAGATGAATGGCACAGTGTCATTAATACCAACCTGAACTCTATGTACCGCGTTTGTAAAGCAGCGCTGAAGTCCATGACCCGAGCTCGTTGGGGCCGCATCATCAACATTTCATCCGTTGTTGCATCCAGCGGCAACCCGGGACAAAGCAATTACGCAGCCAGTAAAGCAGCGGTAGAAGGATTTAGCCGCTCCCTGGCACGAGAGATTGGGTCGCGGGGCATTACCGTCAACGCCGTTGCGCCAGGTTTCATTGATACCGACATGACGCGTGCACTGAATGAAAAACAGATAGAAGCACTGTTATCCCAGATACCACTGGCGCGCTTCGGAAAACCAGAGGAAATCGCCAAAGTGGCTGGTTTCCTGGCTTCCGATGCTGGCGGCTATATCACGGGTGAAACCATTCAGGTTAATGGTGGAATGTACATGGCCTGATTAAGACGACGAGGGTATTTTATCGAATAAAAACAGCATCTCAAAGAAGGTGCAAGCCATTAAAAAACAAGAGAAAAGTCTCTTTTTTGCAAGAAAATTGGAAGATTGAGATTACAAGCACTGTAAAATCCATGTAAACTTGCGTTTCAGATTAATTCAGTTGGTCAGAACATAACCAATTTAATCATCGGAATGCATGACTAAACTTTAGGTACTAGGAGCTAATAAGAGTTATGAGCAGCATCGAAGAACGTGTGAAAAAAATTGTCTGCGAGCAGCTTGGCGTCAAAGAAGACGACGTTAAACCGTCTTCATCATTCGTCGAAGATCTGGGTGCAGATTCTTTGGACACCGTAGAATTGGTTATGGCGCTGGAAGAAGAGTTTGAAACTGAGATTCCGGACGAAGAAGCAGAAAAAATTACGACTGTACAGCTGGCGATTGATTACATCAACGAGCACCTGTAAGCACGTATTCGGTTTCATCAGGAAACCCTGAAAAAGCTACTCCGGGCCAGTCCTTGGGGTAGCTTTTGTCTATCTGCGTATTTATTCTGTATTAGAATACCAACAAGGAGATTTGCGCTTTGAAGGGCAGGCGAATTGTAGTTACTGGACTCGGCATGGTGACGCCGCTTGGCAACGATGTTGATACCACCTGGCAGGGACTGCTTGAAGGAAAAAGCGGCATTAATGCGCTTGAGCATTTTGATGTGTCATCCTTCACCACACGCTTTGGCGGTTCTATCAAAGATTTTGATACCGATCCTTATATGTCGGCCAAAGAAGCCAAGCGGATGGACGTTTTCCTGCGTTACGGCATCGCTGCTGGGGTCCAGGCAATGCAGGATGCCGGGCTGGATGATAAGGAAGGATTCAATCCGTTAAAATTCGGTGCGGCGATCGGCTCTGGTATTGGCGGCATTACTGCGATTGAACAAAATGCAGAGACTATCCGCACCAGTGGCCCGCGTAAGATTTCCCCATTTTTTGTGCCAGGCTCCATCATCAACATGATTGGCGGCACGCTTTCCATTCGCTACAACCTGCAAGGCCCCAATATCGCCGTGACAACGGCCTGTACCACAGGTACGCACAATATTGGCCTGGCGGCGCAGATGATCGCCACCGGCCAGGCTGACCTGATGCTTGCCGGTGGGGCCGAAATGGCGACGTCTCCGGTAGGTCTGGGAGGCTTTTGCGCAGCTCGGGCACTCTCTACTCGCAATGATGATCCACAGGCAGCCAGTCGCCCCTGGGACAGGGATCGTGACGGTTTCGTGCTGAGCGACGGTGCCGGCATTCTGGTGCTTGAAGAGTATGAACATGCCAAGAAACGCGGCGCACAGATTTATGCCGAACTGACCGGATTCGGCATGAGTGCTGACGCCTTTCACATGACGTCACCTTCCGAGAACGGTATCGGTGCTGCCAACTGCATGCGTAATGCACTGGAGGACGCCGGGCTGAATCCTGAAGATATCGGCTATATCAACGCTCATGGCACCTCGACCCAGGCAGGTGATATTGCAGAAACACAGGCTGTACGTAGCGTGTTTGGAGATGCAGCCGACAAGCTCGTGGTTAGCTCCAGCAAATCGATGCTTGGACATCTGCTGGGTGCCGCCGGAGCGGTAGAGGCGATTATCAGTATCCTGTCTCTGTACGAGCAGGTGGTAACGCCGACCATCAACCTGGAAAACCCTGATGAAGGCTGCGACCTGGACTATGTGCCTGGTGTTGCCCGCCCGGTCAGTATTAATGCTGCGCTGAGCAATTCCTTCGGGTTTGGTGGTACCAACGGTTCATTGATCTTCCGTCGCATGAATTAATTTTAGTCGTGACTAGACGAGGCTGGCAGTCCCTGACATTTATTGATGGTGAGCAGTCTGACAGCCTGCCTGTCACTGACCGTGCGACGCAATATGGCGATGGTCTGTTTGAGACGATGCGCTGGAATGGCAGTGAGCTTCTGCTACTCGATGCGCATCTGCAACGCCTTGAACGTGGATGTCAGCGACTCAAGCTACCACTGAGCCTGAGCCACCTGTGCAAGCAGGTGGATCTTTTTACCACTGAGCTAAAGAAACAAGGCTGCCCGGCGGCGGTCGTTAAACTTATCGTTAGCCGAGGTAGCGGTGGCCGAGGGTACTTGCCACCGGAGCCCGCGATCCCCCGCTTGATACTCCAGTCTCACCCGCTACCGGATGCCCTGGAGCGCCTTAGCCTGGATGGTATCGCAGCCCTGCAAAGCACAATCCCAATCACAGAAAATCCCTTGCTGGCTGGTATCAAGCATCTCAACAGACTGGATTCAGTACTGGCCAGCCAGGAACTCTCTGCTCTGCGTCATTCACACCCTCAGTACGCTGACTTAAGTGAAGCACTGCTCTGTGATGCCGGTGGTGCCTTTGTAGAAGGGAGTCGCAGCAATATATTTGCTGTGGTTGATGGCATATTGATGACTCCCGAACTGTCCCGTAGTGGTGTCGCTGGCATTATGCGGGATGCATTACTGGCTAAATGCCAGCAGACTGGTATCGCTTTTAGTATTGGCACGTTGCCACTGGATAAAATCATTGCAGCGAGCGAGCTGTTTATCTGTAATAGTGTCATTGGGATTCAGCCTGTGCATACGCTTTACCTGCAACGGACAGGTGTAGCTGAGGCTTGCGAGGCCCATGATATCGTTGCTGAGGCAGCCCCCGGGTCAGTAACCACTCAACTAACACGTCAGTTAACATTTACCGAGCGGTCAGTAACGGCACGCTGTCAGGCTTTGATCGGAGAGTTCTGTGGCAATTCCAGCTAGTGTATACCGTAAAGGGGTGATCATCGCTGCAGTTTCTATGCTAACACTTTGCATGGCAGCCATTGCCATCATTGTCTGGTTTAACCGTTACCTGGAGACACCTGTGATCGCGTCGTCTGAGCAGGCAGCGGGTGACATCGTTTTTACTATTGAACCGGGTTCTGGCATGAACCAGATCGCAGCAGAGCTCACGGTTGAGTCAGGCTTGAAGTGGCCTGGACTGTATTCATTATGGGTCCGCTACCTTGGTCTGGATCGCCAGATTCAGGCCGGAGAATACCGCATTGAACAGAACATGACTCCCCGGGAAATTGTTGATCTGTTTATATCAGGCAAGCACATCCAGTATCCTGTGCAATTTATCGAAGGCTGGACTGTTGATCAGGCGCTGGCAGCGCTCTGGGCCACAGATACTGTCGAAGCAACACTTCAGGGGCTTTCCCATGACGAAATCAAAGAACGTCTGGGCATCACGTTTCCTGCGCTGGAAGGCAGTTTTTTTCCAGACACCTATTTCCATACGCGCGGTACCACTGACCAGCAAATTCTCCGTCAAGCCAGTAACCGCCTGACTACGTTATTGAATGAGGCCTGGCAGGAGAGGGCAGAGAACCTGCCTCTGAATTCGCCATGGGACGCCATGATTCTGGCATCGGTTATTGAACGCGAAGCTGGCAATCATGCGGAGAAGGCGGATATCGCTGGTGTTTTCGTCCGCCGCCTCCAGCAAGGTATGCGTCTGCAGTCAGACCCCACCGTCATATATGGTATGGGAGAGCGGTATCAAGGTAATATTCGCCGTCAGGATTTGCGTGAGGAAACGCCCTGGAATACATATAGAATCAATGGTTTACCGCCAACACCTATTGCTTTGGCCGGTTATGAGTCCATTGTGGCCGCATTGCATCCAGCGGATGGTGACTCACTGTACTTTGTCTCACGTGGTGATGGCAGCCATCAGTTCTCAGCAACACTGGAAGCGCATAATAAAGCAGTTAACCAGTACATACGGAATCAAAATGACAGTCAGTAATAACACACCCGTCAGTGGCCGCTTTCTTACCCTGGAAGGCGGCGAGGGCGTGGGTAAATCGACCAATATCCAGTTTATTACGCAACTGCTTAAGAAGCAGGGTATTGATTGCCTGGTAACGCGAGAGCCGGGTGGGACTGAGCTGGCAGAGAAAATACGGGAATTACTGCTCAGTGATCACAGCGAGCCAGTGGGTGAATTAACTGAATTATTATTGGTTTTTGCGGCCCGGGCTCAACACTTACAGCAAAAAATCAAACCGGCACTGGCTGCTGGCAAGTGGGTATTGTGTGACCGCTTCACAGATGCCACTTTTGCCTACCAAGGCGCGGGCAGGGGATTAAACCGTGATGTCATCGCTGCACTGGAAGCGCTGGTGCAAGGAGAGTTACGGCCAGATTTGACCGTGCTGCTGGATATTGATCCCGCTATCGGACTTGCCCGGGCTGGCCAGTGCGGCACGCCGGATCGTTTTGAGAAGGAAAAACTGACTTTTTTTGAGCGTGTTCGAAAGGGGTACCAGGAGCGGGCCGACGCTGAACCTGGGCGCTTCTTAGTCATCGATGCCTCTGCACCTCTATCAGAAGTCCAGGAAGAAATAGAGCGCCGCCTGTTGCTGTCATTAAACTTGAGTGATCAACCATGACTTCGACAAGCTATTTCTCCTGGCAGCGCGAATCCTGGTCATCTCTGATCGAGCAGGTGGGCCGTAACCGTCTGGCGCATGCTTATTTGCTGATTGGGCCTCAGGGAACCGGCCGCTTGGAGTTTGCCCGGTATTTCGCGCAATGGCTGTTGTGTGAAAATCAGGATAAAACACAGCACAAAGAAGCCTGCCAGCAATGCCGGTCCTGTCAGCTGTGGCTCAGCAGCAACCATCCGGATTTTTTCGAAGTTACCCCGGAATTACCGAGTAAGATCATAAAAGTAGATGCCATCAGAGCATTGAGCTCACGTATCAACCAGACCAGCAACCAGGCCGGATCAAAGCGGATCATCATTATTCGTCCGGCTGAGGCGATGGCGGCTGCAGCAGCAAACGCACTATTAAAAAGTCTGGAAGAACCGCCTGAGGGAGTTGTTTTTCTGCTCGTTGCCAATGCGGATGCCAGTTTGCTGGCTACGGTTCGCAGCCGCTGCCAGCCAGTAAACCTGCCTCTGCCCGGTGTTGATGAGGCGATGACTTATTTGAAAACAGTTAGCCCCGCCGAAACACCAGAGCAGATGCAAGAAGCTTTGAGGTTGGCTACAAACAGACCAATGCGTGCCGTTGAAATGACGGAAGCTGGAGTACCAGCCTGGTTTTCCGAGATGCAGCAGATGATCAAAAAAATGGAAACAGGTCACCTGCTATCAATGGAAGTGGCAAAACAATGTGAGCAACAGCCCAGTCAATACGCTATACCATTGTTGCAGCAACTTGTATTGGAAAAGGTTCGCAGCAGTGCGCTTGATTCAGACAATGAACAGTACCAGGCCACATCAATGGTCTGGCAAAAGGTGTATCAGGCATTGACTGCTGCCCAGCAGGAGTTGGCTGCCACAGCAAATATCAATCCGTTAATGACCTATGAGTACCTCTTTACGCTATGGCAGAGAGCGGCAATAAAAAGCGACAGTTAAAGCACCCCTTTCATCTTGCTCGTTATCTTGACGGCGCGGCTCTCGCTCAATGCTGGTTGCCCTTCATTGGTGAAGGGGCTGTGTTCGTTCCAGCTCAACCAGTCCGGGCATCTTTGCCGCCACAGGTACCTGTTGGGCAAATCCTGCTGCTTCAGTTACCTGAAGGCAATCAATACTGCCTTCAGGCCAAGACCCTCATGATCCTGCCCGCCGGTACAGGCCCGCAAAACAAGGGCGGATATCTAATGCTATTACTAAAACCACCAAGAGACTTTGTTGACGCGGTGGAACACTGGATTCATACCGACAACAACCGTGCTGATTGGCCTGTGATGAAAAGTATTCCACAATGGCTGCTCAGTTGTGCAGGCAAACAATCAGACAACGCGATACAATAAGTCTGTCTGTTGAATTCAAAATGGAGTCTCTGCCATGATCCGGTTTTTTGCGTTGACCTTTCTCTCCGTATTGTTGTTGTCCTGTTCACAGGAACAAGAGGGTAGCCAAGCCGTTGCAGCCAGCGCTAACGGTACAATTGCCATGGAACTGTACAAAAGCCCGACTTGCGGCTGCTGCGGGTTCTGGCAGCAACATGCAGAGGAGAGGGGATTCGCCTTTACGGTAATGAACCGTGATAATGGAGAGCTGACACAAGAGAAGCTCAGACGTGGTATTAACCTGCGTTATCACTCCTGCCATACGGCAGTGGCTGAAAGCGGCGCTGTATTTGAAGGCCACGTTCCTGCTTACCTGGTCCACCAGTACCTGGCTAACCCTCCTGCAGACACGATTGGCCTGGCAGTACCTGGCATGCCAATCGGTAGCCCGGGAATGGAAGTGGGTGAGCAACTGGCGCCCTACGATGTCATGCTCCTCAATGCCGATGGTAGCGCTGAGGTTTACGCACATATTTCAGATATGCAGTCGCAATATCAGTGAAACAGTCCACTCAGCCTGATCCGCTGCACGGCATCTTCAGCCAGTGACAGACTTGAGGTCAGGCCGGGTGAGTCAATGCCCAGGTATTGCAGCAACCCGACACCTGATGCCAGCTGGTCATCAATCTGAAAGTCAGTATATCCAGCAGGACTTTTCCATTGGCAGCGTATTCCGCTGTAATCCGGTTGCAGCCTTGAAGGGTCCAGAGACGGATAGTACCTGGAGATCTGCTGAATAAAGTGATCTAACCGTGCTGAATCCACCTCATAGATGGTTGCAGCGCTAAGATTGGCGCCTTTAATAGCTTCAGAATCCAGCTGCAGCCGTTCGACATCCGGGCCAAATCGGCACTGACCTGCTAAATCCAGAGTCGCATGGACACCCAGACCACGCCCGTCCCTGGCTGGCACAGGGTAAACCAGGCTGGAAAATGGCGACTGGCCGCTGTATCCAAAATAGTTTCCTTTACTGTACTCAAAGTGACCTCGTAACCAGTCAGGGCGTCGCATCTGTTCGCCACATTTTTGATACAGCTCATTAGCCAGAAGAGGTGCAGTCAATCCTGCAGCGTTGATCAGCAGTTGTGAGGAAACAGTAAATTCACTGAATGTGTTGTGATCCCTGAATACCAGTGAAAATGCCGTGTGGCCTTTATAGGAATATGGGCTGATGGCGATCAGCTCGGTTGCAAGCGCAATGGTTGTAGCCGGGATATCTGCCTGAAGTGCCAGCATTAACTGGTGAGAATCGATGATTGCGGTAGCAGGGGAGAATAGCGCCTGGTCAGCCTTAATATTAGGCTCAAGTTGTTTTAATGCTTTCCGTGTCACATGCTCTAGCGAAGTCACACCACAAGCGCTGGCATTGCGCTCAATGCCCAATAACGTAGCTTCTTCACCTTCATTGGCAACAATATATTTCCCTGAATTGTGACAGGGAACGTGACGCTCCTCACAAAACTTCATCAGTTTCTGATGACCTCTAATACAGTGCTTCGCTTTTAGCGAATGCGGCGGATAATATAATCCGGCATGCAGAACTTCGCTGTTCCGTGCGCTAGTCACCATGCCAGGATTTTGATTTTGCTCGATAAGCATGATGGTGAGGTCAGGGTAGGCCAGATTAACCTGCCTGGTGATTGACGTACCGATAACGCCTGCGCCAATGATACAAATATCGATATCAGGTGAACTCAAATGAATGTCCAGATTGCGTTGGAAATGATAATTGTTATTTAAATCATTCTATCGTATTCAGGCTGAGTTGCAGCAGGGCTGTTTTGTTCATAAATAACACGCAATAATGTCCACGCTAAATTCTCAACCTGGAATTGTCTGATGATAGATACTAAGAAACCTGAATATGATTTTTTTGTGATTGGTGCCGGATCTGGCGGCGTTCGAGCGGCAAGGACAGCTGCTTCGCTGGGTGCCAAAACGGCTATCGCTGAATCCAGGTTCCTGGGTGGCACCTGTGTCAATGTAGGCTGCATACCCAAAAAGCTTTACAGTTATGCTGCTCATGCATCACTGCAGACCCAGGTAAGTGAATCTTACGGTTGGTCAGGCTCGAGCCGCTCTTTCGACTGGTCTGTATTAAAAAAGAACAAAGACACAGAAATTCAAAGACTTAATGGTATTTATCAAAATCTGCTGGTAAATGCCGGTGTCGAAATTCATCACGGCAAAGCAACAATCACAGAACCGGGCCTTATTGAGGTAGCGGGGCAGTCAATCCGTGCACGGCATATCCTTATTGCTACCGGAGGAGAACCTTTTATTCCAGCAATCCCGGGCTCTGAACTCGCGCTCGATTCTGATGGATTTTTCGCCCTGGAAAAGCAGCCAGAAGATGTCATCGTGGTCGGTGGTGGCTTTATTGCCTGTGAACTTGCAGGTGTTTTCCACGGTTTGGGAACACAAGTCACCTTAGTGCATCGTAGAGACAAGCTTTTAACTGAATTCGATCAAGATATCAGTGATTTTTATAGCAATCGAGCGATCGATCAGTATAATACGCGCCTGAAAACTGAAGTAGTCCGGATTGAAGCAGTCCCGTCATCAGAGAAAAAACACGTTTATTACTCTGATGGGACCGAGCAACAGGTTGACCAGGTCATTTTTGCCACTGGAAGACGCCCCAATACTGCGGGCCTTAACCTGGCAGAAATTGGTGTTGAACTGACTGCCAAGGGTGCTGTGAAAGTCGATGATTCATTCCAGACGAAACTCTCCGGCGTATACGCCGTTGGTGATGTGATTGATCGTGTAGCCTTGACACCTGTGGCTTTAGCTGAGGGGCAGGCGCTGGCACATCACTTGTTCGGACAACAAAAAAACAAATCAACAGTTTCCTATGAGTTAATCCCCTCTGCGGTGTTTTCACACCCGCAGATTGCAACAGTGGGCCTGACAGAACAGGAAGCCAAAGCCAAAGGAATTGAGTTTGATCGGTATTTAAGCCGTTTTCGCCCGTTACTTTACACCATGGGTAAAGAGGATGAATTCAGCTTGATGAAGTTACTGGTTGAGAAGGGAAGCGACAAGGTCATCGGCATACACATGGCCGGTGATGACGCAGCAGAGATCATGCAAGGCATGGCTGTTGCGTTGCAAGCAGGCGCGACCAAAGCAGACTTTGACAGAACAATCGGTATCCATCCGACAGCTGCTGAAGAGTTTGTGACAATGAGAACACCTGCTTGAGAATTAATGTCACGATAAAGCGAAGTTGTATAAGGCTTTATTACAATTTGCTCATTCTCTACAAGTAGACTTTATAGATGACTCAACCAGAAATTTCCCAGCAAGTCGCTGAACAGTTGCGTGCAGCGACCCAACATACCAGCAGAATTTCACGTTTCTATGCGAAATTTGCAAGAATTGTCAGTATAGCTTCTGTTTCTGTCGCTATCCCTTTTTCCATCTATCACATGGTTTTCGGCAATATCCAGGTGGCTCTATTTTTAGCTCCTGTCATCATGTTGCAAACCTACCTGGCTTACCATTTTATCTGCAAAGGCTATAACCGGAATCTTGCCATCATTTTGGTTGTCATGCAGATGGTCTGCACCGTCGCATTGGTGGCAATGTTCGGCCCATCAGCGATAGTGTGGTTGTTTGTCACCGGGGTGACGAGTTTCTTCCTGCTCTCTGTCAGAATTGCCGTTTTCTGTAATATCGCAGCGGCTGTTGCAGTAAGTTCGCTGGCCGTACTGGAGCCTGCCTTTTTGGTGAGATTTCTGGCTGCATTTGCGCTTTTTAACGTTTGCTTATATGCCTTTAGCCAACAATTAGTCGCCAGAACCAATGAGTTGGAATTGATGTTAACCATAGACCCATTGACCAGAGCAGGAAATCGAACTTCACTGGAGCTCGCACTTGCCCGTATTAAGAGCCAGGCGGAACGGCACGGTCATGCAGCGACCCTGATGGTGATCGATATCGATAACTTCAAACGCTACAACACGGATTTAGGCCCGCGTGAAGCAGATGAATTACTAAGGAAAATCGCCGATGTGATTAAACACCGGCTGCGACCGACAGATAGTTTTTACCGTTACCATGGCGAAGAATTCGTTCTGATAGCTGAGAATACGCCGATGAGCCAGGCTACCTATCTGGCGGAAGATTTGCGCAAACGTGTTGAGAAGCGCATTCAGTGCGCTACGGTCTCAATTGGCGTCACTGATGTACGTCCTGGTATCGATGTATATGAAGCGTTAAAACGGGCACAGAAAGCCTTGGTTAATGCCAAAACCATTGGTCCTAACTGGGTCTGTTTTGATACTAATGAATCAGAACCTGACATCAAGCAGAACGATTTCTGGCAAGATCTCGTGGACTCTGAAACTTCAGAATATGCTGAATCCACTGTACCTGTAGCGCCAGTTAAGAGGGTCGTTGGCGCCTGAGAGCGCCTATGATTGCTGTCTGCTAGTTGTCTGTCAGCAAAGCCTTTCTTTGTATTCAGGCGGCAGCGAAGCCTAATTCCCCAGTATTCCGCTATTTCCGGTAATAAAGATTACCGGAAATAACGTAAGTCATCCGTTCGTTATGGATCTCTCTTTCTCCATCATAACCTCTTCCCACAATCCGAAATAAATTGGCATAAGATTGTCATGGCACCTGGCTAAATACTCCATAACATTCACTTCGCTGGAAGTTTTTTGTGATCTACAGAATCCACCCTGCGCATCAAGCGTGACGTGATCGTAGTCTATTTTTTCAAATTCAAGGTATGTACATTTATTCCGCACACGAAGTATATTTTTATGCTTGGTTTTATTCGTGTAGCCCCGCAATAGCTGAAAATCTTCATTTACACACAAGTCTTTGAGCGCAAGATTAAATGGGTAATCACGATATTTCCCAATAAACTCTTTGCTCCAGCCTAGCTTCGGAGTGTCTAGGTCTTCAAAAACGCGAAAGTACAAGTTCAGTGCGTAAGGAAAAGAATCTATCAGGGCATGCAAGTTCTGTAGAAATGCGAAGATATTTGCTTCATAAGCGAAACGGATCTCAACAGTATCTCCTGGCCTTCGATATGTAGTAGAAAACCAATCCAAAACGAGATCAAATTTTGAAGCAATCTCTTCAAGCTGGGAATAGTGATACTCAGAAATCTGCGTTCGGTGATAAATTGACTGAGTGCTGGATATTAGACGCTCAAGGACATGTTCTTCTTTGCCAGCTAATTCCTGCCGCTTTAATGAGACGATTTTTTCTATATCTAAGCTTTTAGGCATCTATCGTGATCCTTATTCACTGAATGATACGTGATTCTCCTATTTCGTTCCATAGAGAGACCTTCCCTATCGGGGTCACTATCTGAGGTGTTTGTAGTGGTCTAATGAAACCGGACACCATTTAAGGTGGTAATATTACCACATTGAAAGAGGTGTTCGATGGCAAGGCAACGACGATCATTTACAACAGAATTCAAATTGGAAGCGGCCCGGCTGGTTACCCAGCAGGGATACTCAATTGTTGAGGCCAGCCGCTCCCTGGGTATCGGTGAGAACGCACTTCGGCGCTGGGTCGTCCAGTTGACGCAGGAAGGTGCGGGCATTACGCCCCGAAGCAAAGCATTGACTGTCGAGCAACAACGGATCAAGGAGCTGGAAGCCCGGATTGACAGGCTGGAACGAGAGAAAACGATTTTAAAAAAGGCTACAGCTCTCTTAATGGCCGAACAGATGCAACATACGCGCTGATCGACAAGTTGAGAGAGCAGGCCCCGGTTGAACTGATTTGCACAGCTTTCGATGTGCCGACCAGCAGTTACTACGATTACAGAAAACGCAGCCAGGCAATTGAAGTAGAGCGACTGGAGCTGCGCAGCATAACCAAGCAGCTGTTCCGTTCGACGCGCAACGCAGCCGGCAGCAGAACCTTGGTTGGAATGATGCGCGAGTTGGGTTATGCCGTTGGACGGTTTAAAGTTCGGCGTCTGATGAAAGAAGCGGCGCTGGTCTCCAAGCAGCCTGGCTCGCACGCATACAAAGTATCTGATGTAGAACGGCCAGATATTCCTAACCACCTGGATCGGGAATTTGAAGTGGATGCCCCCAACACCGTTTGGTGCGGTGATGTGACGTATATCTGGGCAGACAGTCGATGGCATTATTTGGCAGTCGTCATTGATTTATACAGTCGCCGTGTTGTGGGCTGGTCGTTGTCGACCAGCCCTGACGCGCAGCTGGCTGTCAAGGCACTGGAGAACGCCTTTGAGCAACGTGGCAAACCTCAGGGTGTCTTGTTCCACTCAGACCAGGGATGTCAGTATACAAGCCGTCTGTTCCGTCAGAGGCTCTGGCGTTATCGGATGAAACAGAGCATGAGTCGTCGCGGAAACTGCTGGGATAATGCACCGATGGAGCGAGTGTTCCGCAGCCTTAAGTCAGAATGGATTCCGGCACTGGGCTACATGACAAAAAACGAAGCAGCAAAGGATATTGGTTATTACTTGATGGATCACTACAACTGGCGCCGTCCACATCAGTACAACAATGGTGTGCCACCGGCGAAAGCTGAAAATCTGTCTAAAACATTGTCTTGGATTCGTTGACCGCTACAAAGGGAGTAGTACATGATTGAAGTTTTTATTTTAGCAGTCGCGCTTAGCATGGATGCTTTTGCGGTATCAATTGGCCTAGGTTCGAAACATGTGGAAAAAACAAAATCACTTGCAGTCATGGCTGCAATATACTTCGGTATCTTTCAGGGTTTGATGCCTTTGATTGGATTCCTGGGTGGCAAAGGTGTGCTGGGTTGGGTTGAAGAGTATGCTCATTGGGTTGCTTTTTTTCTGCTCGTATTGATCGGTGGAAAAATGGTTTATGAATCTTTTTCTGCTGGAATAGAAGAAGATATCGCAAAAGTTACGCAAAAAATATTGCTTATTCTAGCGTTGGCTACAAGCATTGATGCAATGGCCGCTGGCTTCACGTTAACACTTATTGAAGTGAACCCGTTCCTGGCTTGTGCAATAATTGGAGTCACCACATTTGCCTTCAGCTGGTTTGGTGTATTTATCGGGGCAAAAAGTGGTACGTGGCTGGAAAGTAAAGCTGAACTTTTAGGTGGGGTAATACTGATTCTAATAGGTTTCAAAATTTTGTTATTTTGAGTCTTTGTTATGAATAAGGCAATCATAACGGGGCGCTGTTATCCCTCCGTTTTTTTGCCATGAATCATAAAAGTAACTGCATCAGCAAGTTCTCTGATAGCCAAACGAAAAATCTAATAATTGGATGCATGAGTTGGATCAACATCATCGGACGCGATATCATGCACGCTATCAGAATTGGGCACACCGTTGCACAGGAGAAATGTAATGAACCAGGTGAGAAGGTATACCGGAATTTCAACAATCAATCACTGGGTGAGCGCATTGCTGGTCATCGCCATGCTGGTGCTTGGTCTGGCGGCCGGGGGAGCTCCCACCGAGGAGGTCGAAGACTACATCATGGGCCTGCATATCGGTCTCGGCTTTTTCGCCCTACTATTTGTGTTATGGAGAACTGGGTACCGGCTGTATGAAGGTTTTCCTCCAACTCTTGGCGAGTCGGAATGGCAGCGTCAGCTAGCCTGGTGGATGCACCGCATCTTGCTGGGCGTGCTTTTTCTGCAGGTTTTGACTGGCCCGCTGTACCTGTTCACGGAAGGTGAGGGTATGGATGTGTTTGGCTGGTTCACATTTTACCTACCCCTCTCGGCGCTTTCTATCCTGCATGAGCCAGTGGAATGGTTACACAAGTTCGGTGGCAACTACCTGATTCCGGCACTGATACTGGTCCACTTTGCAGGAGCTGTCAGACATTTTATGAACGGTGACCGGGCATCACCGGCTGATATGTGATGTTGTCAGTACCGATGACAGCCCGTTGCCTGACTAAATTCGCAGATGATGTGGAGCCGCCGGATATACCTAACCACCTAGATCGGGAATTTGAAGTGGATGCGCCCAACACCGTTTGGTGCGGTGATGTGACGTATATCTGGGCAGACAGTCGCTGGTATTATTTAGCAGTCGTCATTGATTTATACAGTCGCCGTGTTGTGGGCTGGTCGTTGTCGACAATTCCCGATGCTGCGCTGGTTGTTAAAGCGGAGGACATGGCCTATGAGCAGCGAGGTAAACCTCAGGATGTGATGTTCCATTCAGATCAGGGTTGTAAGGGTGCATTCAACTGGTCGGCGCGGAAATTGTTGGGACAATGCACCGATGGAACGCCTTTTTAGAAGTCTGAAATAAGAGTGGGTTCCGGCACTGGACTCCCCAACTAAAAACGAAGCAGCAAAAGATATTGGTTTTTACTTGATGGATTATTACAACTGGCGTCGATCATATCAATACAAGAACGGTGTGCCACCGACAAAAGCTGAAGATCTATCGAAAACATTGTCCGGAATTAGTTGACCACTACAGTTTGTATTCTGGGTTTTAACAGCTCCTCAAACTCAGCCACATCCTGGGAACATGGATTTAGCCACTGTCTTCTGACATCTCCAGAGCCAGGCAGCATTAGTGGAAAGGATTTAGGATGGATTTTTTCCCACTGAGGTAGTGACGGCAACGTGATAATGCTGGCAGATCTAATAATCTCGCCAGTTTCTTTTGATACCCATTCTTTATACAAACCACCAAAAGCAACAGCTTCCTTCTCAAATTCGATTTTGTGATAGGTTTTTCGGTCCCCTAACCCCTCAATGAAAGCTGACGCTGGAATTATGCAGCGAGAGGTACGAAAAGACTTATAACCAATGGATCTCGGTTGATGTAGCTTGTCGCTCCGGGTATTGAAAGTGGCATATTTCCTATGCGGTTTTAATGTATCAGTGTCCAGTAACAGCGACCAAATGGCATCTGAAATAAGGAAATCTGACTTAACCTGGTAGATGATGCTGATGATCGCTCCAGGAGCGATATCGCCTGAATAACGCAGTGCATCGCTATCAATACCAAAACTTAGGCAAAGGTTGTCCACTGCAGGACTCTCAGCCAGGTTGAAACGCCCACACATTTTACACTCCCACGTTGTTCACTGATCCTGATAATACTCCTACCCTTTTAGGGGTCGTTTGCGGGAGAGGGCGAAATGACACCCGAAGGGTAGCGTCTATTGCAGAAATTCAATTAAAAAGGATGCCCTCAGTAGTTATCTTTTTTAGACATCCAAATGGAATCGGCCATAGGACATAAATGTAAGCCAAATTGATATTCAGCCCCCTCTCTCAATGGTCAACACAGCTCACAAGTATTGTCTGTGAGAAAGGACTCGCCCTCTTAGGTGACTAACAGGTTCCGCATATCAGTGAACGCGGACAATAAAGTCCAACCATTTAGACTCATGCCCCAACCAAAACAGTCTAAAGTCCCGACGGCAACGAAACACCGACGCCGAATTCATAGACGAGTTGACCACCAAAATAAGCAGTTGTGACGATCAGTCCTGCAATCGCCAGCTCGAATACCACTGCACCCCAGCAGAGGCGCCTCGATAGAACGGTGCCTCGCCACCAAATAACTGCGCGTAGCAGCCCCCAAGCAACTAAGACACCTGCTGCAATGTGTCCGAACTCCTCATGCGTTTCTAATATCGCAAGGGACGTACCGTTGGCCAGCGCGACATCGAGCGCAAGGTCACCAAAAACAAAAGCTACTGCGGCGGCCAGCCCCGCGCCTAGCCCGAGTCCAGCCGAGATATTAGCAATAGCGCCACGACCATCGAGGGACAACCCTCGAAAAACAACGACCAAATCGAACATTGCGAGCAATAGTGCAAAGACGATTGGGAAATGCACGACCAATGGGTGGATTTGTTCAATCGGTAACATTGGGTACAACTCCCATCAAATAATTAGAATGTTCGGTATGCACGAGTTAGAACCACACTCTAAAGCCGGCAACCAATGCCAGATTATCAACGTCTCCGCCTTCAGCGCGTGTCAGATCAGCCGTGTCGCCATATTGGCGCTTCCAGCTGACGCCAATATATGGAGCGAATTCTCGACGAACTTCGTAACGCAATCGCAGACCTAGTTGCACATCATTCAACCCGCTACCGACGCCAAATCTAGGTACTGAACTGGCTGCAATATTGGTTTCAAATCGAGGTTGCAGTATGAGGCGTTGCGAGAACAACAGGTCGTAAGTGCCTACTAATCTAGCCGAGACGTCGCCATCCTCGCTGATAAAGAGGGCGGGCTCGACTTCGAATCGATAAGGCGCTAAACCTTGGACGCCCAGCACCGCAAAACTGCGATCCTGATCGGGGCCAGAGCCATACTGTCGGTCATAGCGCAGGCCGACCTGCAAATCCCAAAACGGCGCGATCATTCGGCTATAGAGCGCTTGAAGTTCCAACTCGCCGCCGTTTGCTGATGTTTGGTCGTCACCTTCAAATTTCATCCACAGTTTGTTGGTGTCGGTGCCATACCAGCCCTGCATATCCCAGCGAAGCGTATCGGCGCCGTCGTTGTCGCGATACTCGAACTGGTCTACGATGATCATACCGAACGATAAGTTGTCTTCAACGGGTTCCGGCCAACCGGATTCCTCAGCGAAAGCAAAGCTATTGATAATTATCAAAAAGCTGCCTAGCACAATTCGAATCGAGGGGGATGTGGTGAGCAATTGATTATCCATTGCGGTTCTCCGATGACACTGCATCATTGGTCACCGACACCACTCGAAACATACCCATGTCCATGTGATACAACAGGTGGCAGTGGAAGGCCCAGTTGCCGGGGGCATCTGCACTGATCAGCGCGGTCAGCCGCTCACCAGGCTTCACGTTGAGGGTGTGTTTGCGCGGCCGGTATTCACCGGCGCCATTCTCGAGTTCCATCCACATACCGTGCAGGTGAATCGGATGTTCCATCATGGTGTCGTTGACCAGCACCAAGCGCAGGCGTTCGCCATACTTAAAGTGGACAGGACCATCCACTTCAGAAAACTTTTTACCATCGAACGACCACATGTACCGATCCATCACGCCGGTCAGGTGCAATTCTACTTCGCGTTCCGGAGGCCGTTGATCGGGATACGGCGACAGGCTGCGTAAATCGGTGTACACCAACACGCGACGGCCATTGTTCTCCAGTCCGTTGCCCGGTTCGCTCAGGCGATTACTCGGAAATTCCGCGACCATCGTATTGCCTTTACCGTGACGGTCCGGGCCATGCTTTACTGGCGATGATGCTGTTGACATGCCAGTGCCATTGCGTGACATGTCCATACTGCCCATCGTCTGTTTCTTAGCAGACATTTCACCTGGCATCGCCATCGCACCCATGCCCATATCCTTCATTGTGCGCACAGGACGATTGCCTAGCGGCGGTATTGCTGCCTCGAGCCCTGCTTTGGATGCCAGGGTTCCGCGCGCAAAACCGCTGCGGTCCATGGAGGCTGCGAAAATCGTGTATGCCGCCTCGTCGACAGGCTCGACAATGACGTCATAGGTTTCCGCCACGCCAATTCGAAATTCATCAACAGCGACCGGCTGAACATTCTGCCCGTCTGCTTGTACCACGGTCATTTTCAGTCCCGGGATGCGGACATCAAAGTAACTCATCGATGCGCCGTTGATAAACCGCAGGCGTATGCGCTCTCCCGGCCGAAACAAGCCTGTCCAATTGGAATCTGGCGCCATTCCGTTCATTAAATAGGTATAGGTAGCACCGCTAATGTCGGCGATGTCTGTCGGCGCCATCCGCGATCGCGCCCAGACCATGCGTTCTCGAACCGTTTTACCCCAACCGTTCTCTTCAGCATCGTTAAACAACTCAGGTACCGTGCGCCGTTGATAGTTGTAGTAATCGCTTTGCTTCTTCAGTTTCTTCAGAACGCTCATTGGGTTCTCAAACGTCCAGTCAGAAAGCATGACCACGTATTCCCTGTCATAAGCAAACGGCTCCGGGTCAATCGGATCAATAATTAGCGGCCCATAGTGACCTTGCTGTTCCTGCAACCCAGAATGGCTGTGATACCAGTACGTGCCGCTTTGTTTGACAGGGAATGCATAGCGAAACGTCTCGCCCGGTTTGATGCCTGCATAGCTAACACCGGGGACACCATCCATTTCATAGGGGACCAGTAAGCCATGCCAGTGAATGGAGGTGTCTTCATCCAGTTGATTCGTGACCCGCATAACCGCGTCCTGCCCTTCTTTTAGGCGGACAAGCGGACCTGGAATGGAGCCACTGATCGTCACCGTATCGCCCAACCGCCCGCCAATATCAAGGGGCTGACGGGTAATATTGAGATCAATCGGGCGGGTTGCTTGTTCGGGACTTAAGCCTAAGGTTTCTACGGCAAAAGCCGGGACCAAAGAATTGAGCCCAAGGATTGCACCTGTAGCACCCGCTTGCGTTATAAAGCGGCGTCTTGATTTCGAATACATCGTTTGGTTGTTCATTGTTCGCTCCAACAAATAATCTTGGTTGCTTGCGCGCTATCCCGGCGTAAAAAGCACGCCCTGGCGGAATAACTTAGTTTTGGAAATTGGCACTATCCAGTCAATGACGACGATAGGCCACTGACATCAAAAAGTTGGCAGGCAAATTCAGCAGGCGATCATAACGATGAACTGGCGAATCGACTGTTCTCTGAGGCGGAACATGCTCGCGTGCCGAGTTCGAAGTGACCTGCGCTTGAGGCCATATGGATTCACTGAATTTGAATACAGCGACAAGATTGTCGTCGAGGTCATCGATGCGCGTCGTCGGTTGGAGGGCATCCTGTTGGAGATGCTCTGTGGCATTAACCGCACAATGGGTAAAGCAATGGTCATAAGAACACTCACCATCGCACGGTCCACCATCGACTGAATGATGCGCATGTTCGTCTATCCCTGTGCTTGCATTTGCATAGCACACCCCGACACCCGCGCCTAAGACCAAGGGGAGGACCAGAAACGAAGATATAAAAAGGCGGAGGATCGACATGCTTGCCACTATATACTCCCCGGTAGTATTTAACAAGACCAAGCGATTAGGGTTAAAATCATTCAATCTTGGCTGCGCATCAACGGTCACGTGAGAACTCGAGACTGATATCAAGCTGATGGTCGTTGTATACTCCTAAGGAGTATGTCGACCGAGTGATAACACCATGTCCAACCTTGAAAAATCAGATTTGCCCGCCTCTCGAAAAGCGATTTCGAGGCGCCTTAAGCGAATCGAAGGTCAAGTCCGCGGCGTAGATCGAATGCTGGAACAAGGTCGCTACCGCTGTTTGTCAGCATAGTTGTCGTGTTTTTTACGCAGCGGCCTCTAAGCTGCGACTCTCCTTCTCAGGATTCAACCAGACCTCTTCTGGCAAATCCCAATTCCGAGTTCTCCCCGACCAGCGCTTCGGATTGGCTGCTTTCGCGGCCTCGTAAACGGCCTTTCGCTGTTGTATGACTTCTGTCGTCTGGCCACTATGCCGTTGCGCCGGAGTGATGAACTTCAACCCGCTGTGCTTGTGTTCCTGGTTATACCAGGTCGCAAATTGGAGTACCCAGGCCCGGGCATCGCCCAGTGTTGCAAAGCCTTTGTAAGGGTAATCAGGGCGGTACTTGCACGTTCGGAAGATCGACTCAGCATAGGCATTATCGTTACTGACCCGAGGGCGGCTATAGGACGACATGATACCCAGTCGGTACAGGGTTTCCATCAGTGACGCGCCTTTCATCGGGCTGCCGTTGTCCGAGTGCAGAACCAGGTGTACACCGGCAATACCCTCACGTAAATACGCCTTGGTTACCAGTTCTGACGCCAGTTCACTGGACTCTCCCTCATGGATTTCCCAGCCCACAATCTTGCGGCTGTACAGGTCGAGGATGAGGTACAGGTAGAAGAAGATTCCTTTGGCAGGACCGGGCAACCAGGTCACGTCCCAACACCACACCTGATTCGGGCCGGTGGCACAGTGCGTGTTGAGTGGCTTGGCGGTCGGTGCCTTACTGCGGCCCCGGTGCTGCTGTTGGCTCTGTTCACGAAGCACACGATAGAACGTGGACTCAGAGGCGATAAAGCACCCTTCATCCGCCAGGGCCGGTACAATCTGGCTGGGTGGCAGGCTTCTGTGTACTGGGCTATTCACGGCGACCAGCACGGCCTCGCGCTCTTGCTGTGTCAGTTTGTGAACCGGTGGCGGACGGGTCGCACCAGGGCGACCATCTGCCTTAACATCCCCCTCCCGGGTCCAGCGCTGATAGGTGCGCATGGCTATGCCCATTTCTGCGCACGCCCTGAAGGTCCGGGCACCAGCATCGGTTGTTTCCTTGATCAGCCTGACGGCTCGCTCGCGATCTGGGGTGCTAATCATTCGTCCTCTCCCTCGCCCCAGATCGCATGCATCTTTTTTCGAAGCACCAGTAACGCAGCGGTTTCCGCCAGCGCCTTCTCTTTATGACGCAGATCGCGCTTCAGCTCCTTGATCTCTTTCTTCGCCGATCGAGCCTGATCCCGCGCTGACCTGGCCTGTTCTACTGCCGTGGCATTGGCGTGCATGCAAACCTCTTTCCACGCCAGTATCTGCTCCGCATACAGCCCCTTCTTGCGGCAGTACTCGGCCACCTCCGCCTCGTTCAGAGCGGCGGTCTCCAGCACGACTGCAAACTTGTCTTCGGGCGACCAACCTTCCGGATTCCTTCCATCCCCTGGCACTACCATCCCTCCTGATCGGGCTTGTTTGCGCCAATGATACAGGGTCACGTCGGAGATTCCCGTCTCTTCTGATAGCACGCGTACCGGGGTGTTTTCTGGCGGCATCATTCTTCTAAGCACCGCCTGCTTGCGTTCTTCTGGGTATTGTTTCATTGCTCATTCCTGAGCGCCCCCCGAGTATTAATTGAAAATTGGACACGACAACTATCCTGACAGAGGGGGCTACTGTGTCGACATCTTGCAACAAATTCAGGCCACGAAAGCCGCGTTGAAAAAAGTTGAAACCGAACTTCTACGTGATCATGCAAATTCCTGTATTGAAGGTGCACTTAGAGAAGGCTCTTTGGATGAGCAAAGAGATAAGATCGTTGAACTCGTCGATCTGTTTGAACGAGGTCGCTGAGGGTCTGGTACCGAGAAAAAGTGCCTGCGTCTAGGCCGCCTCGCGTGAGCGTTTTACAATCTCAGAGACCGTGTTCTTGCTAATACCGAGATCCCGTGCAATCCATCGATAGCTCTTACCTTGTTCAATGAGGTGAAGCACTTTAGGTGAAAGTTTGTCGGATTTTGGGCGGAAGCCCTTCTTTCGGCCCAGCTTTTTGCCGCGAGCTTTTGCTGCAGCAAGACCGGATTTTACGCGTTCACTAATTAAATCACGTTCAAATTCTGCGATGCCGGATAGAAAGGTTGCCATCATCCGACCATGGGATGTCGATAGATCAAAGGTCATGCCGCTTATGGCGACCACCGAGACTTTCCAGTTTTCCAGGTCGCGGAGCGTGTTGAGCAGGTCGATGGTTGATCGACCCCATCGAGACAATTCTGTCACGACTACCGCATCGATTTCCCGGCGTTGCGCCAAGGCCATAATTTTCTTTCGTTCTGTGCGATCCAATTTCGCACCTGACCCCGTTTCCTTGAAAACTCCAATGACGTCGTAGTTCGCTCGTTTAGCGAATGCTCGAAGATCGCGTGCCTGCCGCGCACACGATTGATCAGCTGTCGACACTCGACAATAAATGGCTACCCGGTGTCCCAATTAAACCTACCTCTCTTCATGGCTTGCAAAGCCGCATGTTTACTGGCTGGATTGGTGTCCTGTTTAGCCTTTAGTTTAACTGGGACAGTATCGCATGCCAAGACGCACCATTCTGACCGAACGACAACGGGAAGCACTGTTCGGATTGCCAGCGGATGAAGACTCGATGCTCCGCCACTACGTGTTGAGTGACGAGGACATGCAGCATGTCAAAACAAGGCGACGCCCCGGCAACCGATTGGGTTTCGCATTGCAGCTATGTGCCTTGCGGTATCCCGGTCGACTACTCCAACCAGGCGAATTCATCCCAGACCCAATTATCAAATTTATTGGGGCGCAACTGGGTTTGTCGAAAAGCGACCTTGCCGACTATGCGGAGAGACGGCAGACACGCTATCAGCATTCGGTGTCGCTCCAGAATCTATACGGCTATCGAACTTATCAGGCTTCTGACCTAGATTTCGCCCAGTGGCTGGCATCAGCCGCTGAACAGGCCCACTCTAACGAAGGGTTGGCACGCGAAGTGGTCGCCCAAATGCGCCTTCGGCGCATTGTTGTACCGGCACCTTCAACGGTTGAACGATTGTGTGCAGATGCTCTGGTCGCCGCCGACAATCGTATCTCTAGGCGCATCGCGGATCGTCTCGACAACACCACAGTGGACAGACTCACCGCATTGCTCAGCGAAACAACGGTGACAGGCGTCACCCGATTCGTCTGGTTGCGCCAACACGAACCGGGCAGCAACTCACGGGTGGTCAATGGGTTGCTCGATCGGCTGGAACGGATCGTTGATTTGGAACTCAGCCCTTCTTTGCTTCAGGGTGTGCCCTCGCACAGAGTAGCCCGCCTTCGTCGCCAGGGTGAACGCTACTATGCCGATGGCATGCGTGATCTACCTACGCATAGAAAACTGGCGATACTAGTCGTCTGTGGTGTTGAATGGCATGGCGCAATCGGTGACGCCATCGTCGAAACCCATGATCGAATTGTGGGTCGGCTGTACCGTGCTTCTGAGCGTGTTAGAGATGATCAAATTAACGATCAACGTGCGCTCATCCAACAAACACTCAAAACTTTTTCCGAAGTAGGCGCATCGATCATCGCGGCGCGAGAAGCCGGCGAGCCCGTCGACACAGCCATTGAACAGGATTGCGGCTGGGAGGTATTCAATCGCCTGGTCGAAGATGCCACCGCTGTGAATGCCAAAGTTGGAGCCGATCCTCTGGATTTTGTGAACAGTGGCTACGCTAGATTTCGTCGCTATGCACCACGGTTTCTGAACACACTCGCGATCGAAGGTGCGCAGTCAGCAGGACCGATACTCAAAGCAATTAACGCACTCCAACAACTGAACCGATCGAATAATCGGGGGTTACCAAACAATCTACCGATAGCCTTCGCTAGACCCAAATGGCGAAAGAGGTTGCAGCGCACAGACCGTCGAACTTGGGAAACTGCGATTCTTTTCGCTATTCGCGATGCATTTAGGGCAGGCGACATCTGGTTAAAAAATAGCCGTCGATATGCAGAGCCATCGAAAGAGTTGATACCGGTTAACGCCGTTGCAACGTCATCAGCACTGGCAGTACCGTTGGACCCTCTCGACTGGTTAACGCAACGGAAACAGGTGCTGGCTCAAGCATTTGAAGCCACAGGCGAAGCCGCACGCCGTGACCGGCTACCAAACGGGCTAATTCAAGACGGCGTACTCAAACTCTCCAAATTGGAGAAACAGGCGCCCGACAATGCCCATCAGCTAGTCATGGATTTGTACCGGCGTGTACCGCAAACACCGGTCACTGACATTCTGTTGTCGGTAGACCGTGAAATCGGGTTTACAGAAGCTTTCACAGATTTGCGAACAGGAGCGCCGTGTCGTGACCAAATCGGGCTCCTAACCGTACTACTCAGTGACGGCGTCAATTTGGGCCTTCGCAAGATGGGTGCCGTATCTACCACGCATTCTTTCTGGGAGTTGCTTAGGATTTCTCGGTGGCACGTACAAGACGATGGCTATCGGCAAGCACTTGCGATGATCGTAGACGCGCAAAGTCGACTGCCTATGTCCAAAGTCTGGGGGCCCGGAGAGTCCGCGTCGGCCGATGGTCAATTCTTCCGAGCCTCAGGGCCTGGCGAAGCCATGAATGTGGTGAACAGACGCTATGGCATAGACCCAGGGATAAAGGGGTATACCCATGTCTCCGATCAGTATGCTCCGTTCTCGACGCAAGCGATTCCGGCAACAGCACACGAAGCGCCTTATATTCTCGACGGACTGTTGTCGAATGACGCCGGACGGCGAGTGAAGGAACAATATGCAGATACCGGTGGGTTTACCGATCATGTGTTCGCCATGTGCTCACTGCTGGGCTACCGTTTTGCACCTCGTATTCGCGATCTACCGGCGAAACGCCTGTATGCATTTAATCCAAGCGAGGTACACAAGACACTGAGGCCGTTGGTTGCGGCCAAGATCAACGAAGACCTTATCGTACGCAATTGGCCCGACATCCTCCGGTTATCAGCAAGTGCAGCGGCAAACACAGTGAAACCCAGTCAGCTCTTAAAACGACTATCTGCTTACCCGCGACAGAATGAACTGGCTGTCGCCCTACGTGAGATCGGTCGAGTTGAACGATCGTTGTTTATGATGCAGTGGATGTTGGACGCTGAGTTGCAACAGCGCGTACAGATGGGGCTCAACAAAGGTGAGTCACACCACGCCCTAAAGCGCGCAATCAGTTTTCATCGTCGAGGTGAGATTCGTGATCGATCCTCTGAGGGACAACACTATCGAATTGCTGGGATGAATCTCATTGCGGCAATCATTATCTATTGGAACACCAAAAAGCTGGGGGAAATTGTCGAGACACTCACCAATGCCGGTGAGGCACCAAATCCCGATCTACTGCCCCATGTATCCCCTCTGGGGTGGGAGCATATCAATCTAACTGGTGAATACCATTGGCCCGATGCTTAGGGTGTCATTTCGCCCCCTCCCGCAAACAACCCCTTTTATATCTTGATCATACGTGTATCTCAGCGTCATAATATACTGTACATATATACAGTTTTATAGACCATACTATGATCAAATTCATTCCTATTGCCGCCCAAGCCGGGATTACTGGCTTTGAGTCCCCAGCAGCTGAATACACGCAGCTGGACTTGTCATTGGATAAAATTCTCATTGACCACCCTTCAGCCACGTATCTTGGCTTTGTAGAAGGTGAATCAATGACAGGCGTGGGTATATTCCCCAATGACCTGTTGATCGTCTCAAGGGCTGAGACGGTCAATACAGGGGATGTGATAGTTGCGACTCTCAACGGTGTGTTTGTCTGTAAGATCGCGGACACCAAGAATAAGCAACTGATTTCATACTCAAAACGGCATAAAAAGTACCAGCTTACAGATGGTGATGAGTTTATTGTTGAGGGTGTAGTGACACGCTCTATCCGGCTTCACAGGCCGCTTAAAAAGGGTTTCACCTGATGTACGCACTTTGCGACGTCAACTCTATGTACGCCAGTTGTGAGAAGGTCTTTGATCCCAGCATACGGAATAAGCCAGTTGTAGTGCTGACCAACAACGATGGCTGCATCTGCGCTGCCTGTCATATCGCTAAACGTGCAGGTATAGATAAGAAGTTCGTCCCCTACTTCCAGGTCAAACCAGAGCTAGAAAAAGCAGGCGCTGTCATCAAAAGCTCGAATTACGAGCTGTACGCAGACTTATCCCAGCGCATGATGGAGACCTGTACCCGGTTTGCTCCTTACAGTCATATCTACTCAATAGACGAGTGTTTTCTGTATTACGGCAAAGGGGCTTATCAGCCACCTGAGGGCTGGTTTGAACACGCCAGGTCAATCCGGCGTAGCGTGTGGAAAGAAGTGAGACTACCTATTGGTGTAGGCATGGGGCTAACACCAACGCTTGCTAAGGCAGCAAACCATGCCGCTAAACGTCTCGATGGCTTTCGTGGTGTGGCAGTTATTGAAACAGAACAAGACCGAAAATCGATACTCAGACAAATGGCAGTTTCAGATGTCTGGGGTATTGGCAGAAGAATCACAAAGCGACTTAACGACATTGGCATTCACACAGCACTAGACCTGGCAAACGCCAGAGCTGACAGTATGAGAGGTCCGGCCGGTAAAACTGTAAAATTCAGCCACTAGCCTCGTAAGCGATTGATCCAAAACCATTTTCCCGTTATTCGATCTCCAGCTCGAAAGCCATTGGTTTAAATTTCTTGGACAAATCAATTTCGAAGCTGCCCAGTCTACCAAGGTGCTCTGCGTGGTATGGCGAGAAGCTGGCCATGTGCTCTCGGGTAATGCTGTGCCCTTCTGCCTTCAATTGGTTAAAGACCTCCGTCATTGCATTCACGTTGTAAAGAATCGCAACATTGGCAAGTAAGTGATTGTATTTCACGATCTTGCTCTGCTCATGCCTGAGGTTTGCGCTGATCTTCCCACCGTTGGCAAAAAACAACCAGCGCGCAAATTCGTTGAACTCTTCACTCTTACATGTGGCGGCCTGAATCGTCCTCCGCAGGTCAAGGTCGGTAACATAGTCCAGCAAAAACATGGTTCTGACGACCCTTCCCAGTTCCCGAAATGCAAAGTACAGCTTATTCTTGCGGTTTTTGGTGCCAAATCGCCTGAGAATGGTCGACGCGGTGATCTTGCCCGTTTTTACCGACATGGCGGTCCTCATCATATCGGGGTAATGCGTCTGAATGAGCTCCCACCGAATGGGATCGCTGAATAGCGATTGGATATGCTGTAACACCAGTCCCCTGTCTGACTTGTAGAACGTTAGGTCTTTGATGTTGCGGATGCGAGGCATCAGTTTAATGCCCAGCAGGGAGGCCAACCCGAACACCGGCGTTGACTGCGCCTGAGTGTCGCCGTGCACGGTATCCGGATTGAAGTCGGATTTGTCGTTCAAGAGACCATCGAGAATGTAGATGGCCTCGTAAACACCGCACGGAATGAACCGGCTGAACAATGCAATATAGGTATCGGAGACATGGTAGTAAGCGATACCCCCGTAACTGCCGTATCGCAGATGGTATTCAGACAGCAGATTGTCCTCGTACAGGTCCCAAAGCTTGCCATCAGCAGAAACGCTGTTGCCTGAGCCCCAACACTCAATTAGGCCGTACTTCTTGTAAGCGTTGTTGACCTTGGCGATGGCCTTATCAAGGCGCTCTTCGGTCGTCCTTTTGAGACTGATCCAGGCGATCTGTTTGCGGGATATGCCTTTCACTGACCGGGCCGTTTCTGTCGGTCCGATGTTGGTTCCGTAGCAGAACAACGTCAGTACAAAGCGTAGAAAAGGGTCGTCGATACGTGAATCAAAGCCGGATAGCGGTCCGAATTGGTGATTCAAATTAAGCCATTTCTCCACGGTGATGGCCAGATCAAGCAGGTTAATCTTCTCCAGGCGATCTTTAAGCAAGGCAGAAATGGCTTCAATTTCGGGCGGCGGATCATCGGTTTTGGCTTTACCAATAACAAGCTTCCCATTTTCAATACGAACCAGTTCGTCATCCGGAAAACGCTGATCCGCTTTCTGACAAGAGTTTGTCATGGCGCTTTTCAATGCCTGTGTGAAGGCGGGGGCCCCGGCGACCAGGCCGACCTGCTCGCAGTACGGTCCTAACCCGGCCTCGTACTCTTCCCAAGTGATCATTTGCTCGCGATAGTCGTCGAAGGTTTCGCTGTAAGGGATGAACAAGTCACCCGTGCTCAGTTCCTCCGCGATTCGCTCGAATACGCATAGTTCGAAGCACAGTTTATTGACATGGGTAACAGTTGCAGACTTCGTGGACTTGCCGGTTACCAGCTTCCACCATTTATCTCGAATCCACCGGATGTTCATCACGTTCTTACTTGAAGGGGAGTCGGGGTCACTTAGAATGCACAGGGTTTCAGTGCGGCGCTTTTTGTGCTTGAGGATAAATCGGAAAGCCTTGAGAAGGTCTTTATCTTCAGTGGCCGACGCGAGGTTTAGTATCTCGATCGTGCGAAACAACGTGGCTCGCTGCTTTTTGTACAGCGGCATCATGAAAGGCAGGTAGTTGTTGCCAGCGTAGGCCATGTACTGTTCGCACATCTGCAAGATCAGCTTGCTGTCCTTGCCCAGCACAGGATCGAAGGCGGTCACCGTTTTGGGCTTATCCAGGTATATCTGGATTGTACCGGACAATATCGCAATGAGCCGATCCGTCTGCTTTTGGTGATGAGCCAGATACTCCTCCAGCTTCTTTTCCGCCGTGCGATCCATCTTCTGAAGGAGCTTGATGACGATCTCAGCGGCCTTATCCAGGGTTTGGGCGTACTGATGACGAATCAGCACGATCATCAGTGCCGTGCGTTTGCTCACCTTGAGTTTCATCAGTTCAGCGTGATCGAGAGCCTTGGCTTCGTTGATGAATTGCCGGTGCTTGACAGGTGGCAACCCCAGATCTATGGGTAAGCTATTTTGCAGGGACGTCAGCCATTCCAGATAGGTGATGTAGGCCTGAATATTTCGAGGCGTAGGCCGTTTGGGCTCGTTTTTCAGGGTGTTCCAGCCAAAACCACTCGCACCACCGGCAGATCGGAGCATTTGCCCGATGAGCTGGCGACCTCCGGCCGTCAGATAGCCGCAGAGCTGATCATAGTACCTGTCATTGACTTCTCGGCGCGCCGATTGGCATAGTCGGTCGAGAGCGCTAAATGCAGGCAGTTCGTACTTCTCCTTGACCAGGTACTCCAGGGTGACATTGATGATATCGGCCAATGCCTCTTTGGTGGCGGCCGCCTCCAGCGCCCAGCCCCGCACCAGAGCACCCGTTGTTTCGCTATCGAAAGGTCGAATATTCAGGTACTGGCGAATGAATTTGACGTGCCGAATTTTCGCGCCCGAGGCGAAATAGGTCTGCAGTTCCTTACGAGATGTTCGGGAACGACTGTGAGCTCTGATGTGGTTGAGGATAACGTCTGGCACCTCGCCCAGTGTGGCAAAGCGCCCCAGCCTTTGAACCAGTTTCAGCTGCACCAGTAATCCGAGATACGAGGCGCTGGTACGTTTACAGTGACGTTGGGCGAAGCGAAGCTCTTTGTCTGTCGGCGTATACACATCCCCGACCTCGTGTGGCGAGAGGTCTTTCCTAAGGCGCGGGTACGCGGTGTGGTAGATGGCTACCATGGCAAGTGCTTATTTTGTCTCAGGTGAGTTTGAGGGACCACCGCAAGCCTCGGCTTCGTTCGGCCCGCGTCCAATCCGAAGGCGGGCGAACGGATCAGGTGCATCGATGTAGCGCATTGCGGAATGAACGTCTCTCCATCCCACATACTCCATCAAAGACTTCGTGTCCCAGCGATGATCATTGGCCCAGTTCGCAAACCCTCGGCGCAAGGAATGACTGCTGAACGCGTCCGAACCCTCTATGCCTGCCTCTTGGCAACAAGATCTGACGATGGCGATGATACTGTTCGGGTGCAGTGCTTCGCCCGCAAGCTGACCCCAACGGTTAATGGCCCGGAATACCGGTCCTCGCTTGATCTGTGCCGCATTAGTCCATTCCAAATAGGCTTCTACAGGACACAGCTGTCTGAGTGCCGGCGCTTTGAAATAGCGCCCTTGCCCAGAGCGGTCACTTTTGGTGCGGGATAGGTAAATCTCCATGCCAGAGCCAGGCTCCACCTGGATATGCTCCGCATTGAGCCGCGCCAACTCGTCGCTTCGAAAAGCCCGCCAAAAACCGATCAGCATAAGTGCTTTGTTGCGAAGCGGTTGCAATGGCAACTGGTGTGCATCTTGTCGAGCAATCTGCTGATCAAGGTGCGATACGATGGCCGTCAGCTGCACCAACTGGATGGGCCTGGCCCGCTTTTCTGGGGCCGGGTGCAGTTCGGCAATGCCCTTGAGCACCTTTTTTACATGGGGTGCTTTGGTCGGATCGGGAAAACCTTGCTCAAGGTGCCAGGCCGCCAGACCCGCGAGCCGCTGGCGCAAGGTGTTTAATGAGTGAGTGCGGGCGTGGTCCACCAGGTAACGCGCAACGCTATTGGCCGTAGCTGGCAGAAACCCGCCCCATTGGTCCTCGAAGTGCTGGACGGCGGCTTGGTAGGCCTTGCGGGTGTTGGCGCGGGTAGCCGCGTGTATGTAGTGGTCAATGCTGCTCATGCCGACCTTTTAATCTTTATCGAATTATGGGCTTAGCGTCCTTGGTATCTCCCGGGCCGCGATATCGAAGGTGTAAACGCCTTTGAGCGCCTGGTGCCACTGCTGTGCTTGGTGCTGGGCCTTGTTCACAATAAGTGCGTCGGGAAAGTCGGCGCTTTTTTTCTTGCCACCGACCTTCACCGGCTGCGCTTTTTTATAGTCATTCAGAGCACGCCACACGGTCTGCCCATCCTCAAAGACAATGTTCGGCTCCTCAAACAGCGCACTGATCACGCCAGCAATGGCCTCACGGTCAAGCTTGTAGCGCTTACCCGTTAGAACCCACATTGTCTCCACCAGCACGACATCCGTCACCAGAACGGGTACAGGACCCGTGATCAGTGACATGGCCTTATGCGACTGAGCCTTATTGTCCAGCAGCAGGTACCGAAGCAGCACATTGGTATCAATGGCAATCACGCACGGATACCGCTTTGACGGGAATCGTCCTCACTCACCTGGCGATCCACGCGGATGCCCTTGAGAATCCCGCGCGCGGCGCCTGAGACTTTTTTGATGATAGTAATGTGCCCGTCGTTGTCCACGTAGCTTTCGTATTCATCACCAGGCTCGATGCCCGCCAGCCGGCATTGATCCACAGGTAGCGTGATCTGCCGCTTTGAGCTAACTTTTGGCATAGGACACCTCTTTACATTGCGCCGTTCTGTAAAGGATACCAATGCCTTTACAAGCGGTCAATACGTAAAGATTCTATATGTGGGGGCGTGTAACCGACCTTGATCAACGCGCTGCCAGCCTCCACCATTCGCAAAAAGACTGAAGGCGGCTCCGGTGTTTCATAGATGTACACAGGTAAAGAAAGGGGCCACCGGAGCGGACTCGCCATAAGTCATTGACTGTTGGACCAGCCATTTCACAACCTCGTCAGACGCTGCTAGCAGTTCAGAGTGGACAACAACAGGGCATATGGCGAGAGATTTTTGCCAATAATGATCATTATTTAACCCTTGAGCGCCAGAATACGCCTGGCACCGTTAAGCACGATGATCCCCGCGATGGTGCCGATAATCAGATCCGGATAATTGGATCCGGTCCACGCGACCAAGGCGCCAGCGGCGATGACACCCATGTTAATCACCACGTCGTTGGCCGAGAATATCCAGCTTGCCTTCATATGTGCGCCGCCTTCGCGGTGTTTGGAGATCAACAGCAGACAACCGGTATTGGCGATCAAAGCGACGGAGGCGATGGCCATCATCATCAGCGATTCGGGCTCACTACCAAATACAAAGCGTCTCACCACTTCTACGAGTACGCCGAGAGCCAAAATCAGTTGAAGTACACCAGCAAGATGCGCGGCACGTACCTGCATTTTCACGCTATGCCCAACCGCATAAAGGGCGAGCCCATACACTGCCGCATCGGCAAAATTATCTAGGGACTCTCCAATCAGTCCGGTGGACTGGGCGATCAGACCGGCAGTCATTTCCACCACGAACAGGAGTGCGTTGATGCCAAGCAACCAGCGCAGGGTGTCGGACTCCTGCGTAGCAGAGGCTGCTGAGCTCTTAGCGATCTTGATTGTCTCTGGGTCGGCAGTCACGGTTTCCTGAAGAGAGGCACCTAGCCCTAAGGTCGTCAGCTTCGCAGTAATGGGCACAACCGAGCCGTCATGCAAGACCTCCAACCGGCGGTTGGACAAGTCAAAGGACAGCATTCGGATCTCGTCAAAGCCGTTCAGTGCAAGGCGGATCATTCGCTCTTCAGATGGACAATCCATCTTCGGCACAGCATAGATGCTGACCCACTTCCCTGGCGATTCTGAGGAAGTCTGCAAATCGGAATCCGCTGCAGGTACTTTATCGCCGCCACAGGCGCCACCACAGGAGTTATTCATGGTACGGCTCCACTTGAATAATTTTGTGATATCATCATAAACCTTATAGCTACTATAGGGTCAATAGTAGAGAATCCGTTTAGGAGAAGCTTGGTGCGTATTGGTCAGTTGGCAGAGTTGGCTGGGGTCGATACACAGACGGTCCGCTTCTATGAACGTCAGGGTTTGTTACCGCCGCCTGATCGACAGGAGAATGGTTACCGTGTCTATACCGAGAAACATGGTGAGCGGCTGGCCTTCATCCGTCGGTGCAGAATCCTGGACCTGTCGCTAGCAGAAATTCACGAGCTACAGAGACATCAGGACGACCCTCACCAACCTTGTGCCGCCGTCAACGCCCTGCTCGATGAGCACATCTCTCATGTACGGTCGCGGATAACCGCTCTGCAAACGCTAGAGACACAACTCGTTTCGCTGAGAGCGAGCTGCAACGATGGCCGGGAGGTTGAGACTTGTGGAATTCTTGCCCGAATCAATGAGGAAAGCGTGCGTCAGCAGTAGCTTGAGCATCAACCAGATAATCCGGTGACAAGCTTGAACCAGCTCTGCTCAAACCGCCGTCGCCCGGCGTTTCGGCAACTCGAACCCCCGGAAAGAGGTGGTTTCTCGATTGACGGCCAAGCGACCCACTATGAGGAGGCTGTTTTTTAACAATGGCTAATGGTCAGGAGCATCCTTAATCAGGTAAGGCGGTATCCAACGCAAAAGTGGAAGCACCCGTAGGGCATGCTTACGCACCGCCGCGCTTACTGTTGGTCTGCGTATCGACACAGCCACTGCCTTCCTGCTCAATTTCAAGTGTTGAGTGGCTGACGTCGAATTGGTCATGAAGCATACGCTTTAAATCGGTCTTCACCCGTTCAATATCGGGCAGATTGGCCTTCTTTACGACAACATGTGCTTCCAGTGCGATTGTGTGTTCAGCGAGTTCCCAAACATGTACATGATGGACGCTCACAACATCGTCCACATGCTCCATGGCGCTGATCACGTCATCAATGGAGACTCCCTTTGGTGTGCCTTCCATCAGCAAGTGAATGGTTTTCGGTAGCATACTGAAGCCTTGCCACAGCACGTACCCAGCGATCATCAACGTCAGCACAGTGTCCGTCCAGTACCAGCCATACAGCAGTATCAAGGTCCCCGCTATAACAACACCGACGGACGCCATCGCATCCGACACATTGTGCAAGAACGCGGCCTTTATGTTCATGCTGTTCTTTGACATCGTGTAGGTGAGTATGGCCGTGGCAAGATCTACAATCAGAGCTATTCCTGCCACCACGACCACCGTCCAGCCTTCGATGGGCTGCGGGGCAAATAGCCGTCCTATAGCCTCGTAGACAAGGTACATACCGACAATGACTAGCGTGACCAGGTTGATCAAGGCCGCTATGGTTTCACTGCGTCGGTAGCCGAAGGTTTTGAAGGCATCGGGCGGTCTGCGACCGATTTTGCGCGCGATGAGCGCGATCGCGAGTGATGCGGCATCGCTCAGATTATGGAGTGCGTCAGCTATGAGCGACAGGCTACCAGAAAGTATCCCACCGACCACTTGCGCTAGTGTCAGGATTGCATTGACGCCAATTGCAGCAATCAGACGTTTATCGCCCATGGCCTTGGTGCTATGGTTATGCTCATGTCCCATGGGATAGCCGCTCCCTTGAATATACAATCTGAAAGAAGGGCTGGGATGCCCAGTGGCATCCCAGCTACTCAACATTAGATGACGCTTGAATCCTCAACACCATCCTGAATGCGGATTGCACGCCTGATATCGCTAACAAAGATACGACCGTCCCCCCTAAGCCCAGTATGGGCTTCGGTTTTCAGCAGCTCCACTACGGCATCGACGAGGTGGTCCTGACACACGATCTCCACCTTCACATGCTCGGAGAACTCCGACGCACCCGCAATCGGGTGCGTGGCGCTGCTCTGCGCCTTGCTGCGACCGAAACCCCGGACTTCCGAGACGCTCATCCCGGTAATGCCATCCAGGCGATGCAGCGCCAGAGTGACCGATTCCAGTTTACGCGTTTTGATGTAAGCTTTTACCTCTTGCATGGTGTCACCTCAAGACGTTGAGTTGTCGCCGTTGGAACGATCGGCGAACCAGGGGTAGAGAGCTGGCAGAATCACCAACGTTAGAATGGTCGCGGTTACCAGCCCACCAATAACCACGGCTGCCAAAGGTCGCTGGACTTCGCTGCCCGTCCCAGTGGCAAACAGCAATGGCGCCAAGCCCAGACCCGTGGTGACAGCGGTCATGATGACCGGACGGACGGGTGAATAGAGAGTGAAACATGTGTTACCTGCCTGATATTTCAGTGGTAGAAATGTGCCGATCTGCACCGGGTCAAGCGCCGGGCAAGAACAATCGACAGAGGATCTCTAGGGAGTGAAATCAGGCAATGGGAGGGGGCACATCCGGTGCCATAAAATGCTGAGGGGGTAACGGCAGTTGTTCCGCCTGCCAGCGGTGACCGGTGGGCAGGTGAGATCCATACCCGCCCGTCTCAACGAAAAACAGATGGGCGTGGGCGTGACAGCTATGGCTGTGAACGCAGCTACCCCCAGGGGGATGAGAGTGGTTGGCGTGGTCGGCGCTGACGTTACCGTCAGCGCTAGCCAAATGTTCCAACGCCGCCTCGTCTCCCGTCGCCAGCTCATGCAAATCCGCCGCGAACACGAGGTTCGCGACGGCTACCAGCATTAAAAACAGGATCAGAGAGCTTTTCTTCATGTAGTTGAGTTTACTTGCAAGCAATCAGACAATACAACTCCTTTCCCGTTTACGGGACCGCGCGTCTGGCTGTCACGGTCCGCTAGCCGCCTTCGACAAGCCGTAGGCGATGACTTCCTTGTAGAGCGGATAGGCCTTCGAAGTCGAGGTCATCTCTTGAGTTGTGTGGAGTAGAGCCATGCCCGCATCACCTTGAAGATCAAGGGATTTGAAGTCAGGGCTAGCGGTTTGCAGCAACCTCTTCATGACTTACTTGGTCTGGAAACATCTGTACCTGTACAGATTTTGGCGTCGGTTTGCGCAAAAAACGTTCTAACATCAGATAATGCTTTATTATCTTGGGTTAAATTAGGTCTATTCAAAGCTCCCATTACCGCCTAATATAGTACGTATATACATATTACGTATCACAGTACGAAATAAACAGGAGAGGACAGCATGGCTCGTGGCGGTATCAACAAAGCATTGGTGGCCAAGGCCCATCAGGCCGTTCTAGCCAGGGGAGAAAACCCCTCCATTGACGCGATACGCATAGAGCTCGGTAATACCGGCTCCAAATCAACGATTCATCGCTATCTCAAAGAGCTGGAGGAGGAGGCGTCCACCAGACTCGATGATGAGGCCCTATTGAGCCAGCCCATTAAGGACCTCATTGCGCGCCTGGCATCGCGCCTACAGGAAGAGGCACACGACATCATCGATGAAAGTAAAAGCCGCTATGAACACCGGATCAAAGAGCTCTCTGACCGCTGCGCCGCGCTCACTCAAGAGGCTGGCCAGCTGGCCGATCAGCAGACAGCGTTGAAATCGCGCCTTGATGAGACGAGTGAGCAATTGGCTGCCAAATCCGCGGCCTGCGATGCCTTAGATAAACAGCTCAACGAGGTGGGTCAGCGCGAGGCCAGCAGGGCGGCGCTGCTCAAGGAAAAGCAGGCTCATATCGAATCCCTTGAGGAAAAGCACCGTCACAGCCGGGAGGCACTGGAGCATTATCGTGAATCGGTGAAAGAGCAGAGGGATCAGGATCAGCGCCGGCATGAGCAACAAATTCAGCAGCTTCAGGCCGAGATTCGCACGTTAAACCAGACAATTTCCGTCAAGCAGGGCGATTTAACGCAGCTCAACAAGGACAACGCGCGCTTGGTCAGCGAGCTGAGCGCTGCACGCAAAGCAACACAGGACCTCGAATCGAAGCTTAATCGGACTGACGCGAAGCTTGAAGATGCCAATAAGCAATTGCAAACCCAGTCGACGGATCTGCAGCAGTACGCCGACAGCGCTCAGCGCCAGGCCTCGCAAATTGATGAGCTGACGCAACGCCTTGAATCGGCGCAAAGCAAGGTGCAAGATTTTACCGTCAGCCAGGCCAAACTGGAGGCTGAGCTATCGGTTAAGAACGATATGATTGAGCGCCTAATGGCTGAAAACCGGCGCCAATATGACGAACCGGCCACGTAAGCGGGAGGTGATCCAGGATTGCTTCTAGATGTCCAATATTTTCCTTTAAAATCAATGAGATGTAGAGTTAGTGGCTGGATTTTACAGCTTTACCGGCCGGACCTCAACATGAGTGAGGCATCCGTGCAATTGTTGTCATCCGGAGAAATCGACATCGATTTTCTGGATTATGACTGGCGGTTGAATCATGAAAAGTCTCTCAAATGATCAAAGGTGAGAGCAGCACCTGCGACTCCAACTTCTTCTTGAGAGAAATTGAGAGAAACGTCTTAGCGCAGAATCAAGACAGGTACTGTGCTCGTCGCCAGCATTTTCGTGGTATTGCTGCCGACAATAAATTCCCTGATGCGTGAGTGGCCGTAGGCGCCCATCACTTTCAGTTCTATATTCAAGCGGTTCTGGAAAGTCATCAGGCTCTCGATAACATCTCCCTGGATCAGATGCGGTTCGACATTATGGCCGCGCGCCGATAGCAACTCGGTAGCGTGGTTAAGCCGCTGCCGGTTTTCCTCAGTGTCATTAGCAACCATGACGATGTGGCCTGGCAATGAAGACAGCAACGGGCTATTGGCAATACGATCAATCGCCTTGTCAGCAGTTTCACTGCCATCATAGGCCAGCATGTAATTGCCCGGGGTAGAAAACTGCCCCGTGGCCATCAGAATCGGGGTATGAATAGCGCGAACCACATTCTCCACATGAGAGCCAATGGTTTCGGTCTGCAAGTCATGATCACCGCCCAGTCTGCCAATCACATAGAGGCGGGTTTCACTTTCGTATTTGAGCAAAGCATCCAGCAGTTGATCATGTCTTTGCTCGGTGCTCACATCAGTGGCTCCTGCAGCAACTGCCCTGTCTTTGGCATCGCTTAACAGGTGTTTGCCGTGCTCAATCTCCAGTTTCTTGCGCTTTTCATCCAGCTCGGTCAATTCTTCCAGCAGATGTTCCCTGCTCCCAAGACCAATTGCACCGGATAAGTCTTCATGTGCGGGAGAAACGGTTTTTTCCAGCACATGTAAAAAAGTCAGCGGTGCATTCAGCAGAGAGCTTGCCCATGCTGCGGTATCACAGACGGTATTAGATATGGCAGACCCGTCGATACAGGCAGTCACCTGGTGTTTTGTCATTATTATTCTCCCTCAGTTAATGGCCAGCCATCAGTTTTTCAACTTCTTCCGGTTTATCGTAGACACCGAATTTATCGACGACGGTACGAGTGGCTTCATTCATACCAACGATGTTGACTTCAGTGCCTTCACGCCGGAATTTGATAACGATCTTGTCCAGTGCGGCTACCGCAGTAATGTCCCAGAAGTGTGCCTGGTGCAGATCGATATGAACGCTATCCACCACCTCCTTGAAATCAAAAGAATCCGTGAATTTATCCGCTGAAGCAAAGAAAACCTGCCCGATCACCGTGTACTGACGCTGGCTGTTGTCCACCTTCTCACTTTTAACGACCATGAAGCGACCAATTCTGTTAGCGAAGAACATCGCTGCCAGCAACACACCTACAAAAACACCGATAGCCAGGTTGTGTGTGGCAACCACTACGACGACCGTTGTAATCATCACAATGTTGGTTGACCAGGGGTGCTTCTTCAGATTGATCAAAGAATCCCAGGAGAATGTACCAATGGACACCATAATCATCACGGCCACCAGCGCTGCCATGGGAATCTGTTTCAGCCACGTATCCATGAATACCACCATGAACAACAGAAAAACGCCGGCGGTGAGCGTGGAAAGACGACCCCTGCCCCCGGATTTAATATTGATCACGGACTGGCCGATCATGGCACAACCTGCCATACCGCCCAACAGGCCGGCACTGATGTTGGCGATGCCCTGCCCCTTGCATTCCCGGTTCTTGTCGCTGCCGCTATCTGTCAGGTCGTCAACGATGGTTGCTGTCATCAAGGATTCAAGCAGACCGACTACGGCCAGCCCCGCTGAGTAAGGGAAAATGATCTGCAGTGTTGTCAGATTAAGTGGGACATCTGGCCAGAGGAAAACAGGCAAGGTATCAGGCAATTCGCCCATGTCTCCGACGGTGCGTATATCCATACCAAGAAACAGGGCAATAGAAGTCAATGTCACAATACAAACCAGTGGTGACGGGATGGTTCTACCAACAACGGGTAACAGCGGGAACAGGTAAATGATGCCAAGCCCGGCTGCCGTCATTGCGTACACATGCCAGGTTACATTGGTCAATTCCGGTAACTGTGCCATGAAAATCAGGATCGCCAGGGCATTCACGAAACCTGTGACAACCGAACGGGAAACAAAGCGCATCAGACTGCCCAGTCTGAGATAACCGGCAGCAATTTGTAAAACACCTGTCAACAAGGTAGCTGCCAGCAGATACTCCAGCCCATGCTCTTTGACCAGCGTTACCATCAACAGCGCCATGGCGCCGGTGGCTGCACTGATCATACCCGGACGACCACCGACAAAGGCAATGACCACTGCAATACAGAATGACGCATAGAGGCCGACTTTAGGATCAACGCCAGCAATGATTGAGAAGGCAATTGCCTCGGGAACCAGTGCTAATGCAACGACGATCCCTGCCAGTAAATCTCCGCGAACATTGGAGAGCCAGTCTTTCTTAATAGTATCTATCATCTTCGCCTACAAATAACTATAACGGGGTCCGATCAAGAAGGAGCTGGACCAGTTGGTAAAAAATGCGTGTTTTTTCAGTACCCTATCGTGAAAACATAAAGAAGGTAATCAATCCATACGATGAGGGATGGGAAAAATAAAAAGGAAGGGAAAGGCTATGGCGGACTAATACGCAAAATTTGATCCTGCTCGACGGGTATTGAAAATCAATAATGTTGATGGCTGATCAACAGGGAAGCAGAATTGTACAGGAAGGGCGTTTTTTTTCAACGCTGGCTGCAACCTGTGTTGCTCCAGCACTGGTTGATTGAAGAACGCCTTTCCTCTTTGCTGTTTTGTTTTCGCTTTTGGTAAAAGGCCGGTAGCCCGGCCGAAAACCAGGGTTAAACGTCAGACGGCGTCCAGTCACAGTCAGGACACTCTGGCGAAATATCGTGCTCGGCAAGTACGTCGAAGATAAAATCGCGCCACGTGGTATTTGGCTGCCAGATAGTGTTCATGTCCGCTTTGGCAGTGGCCACGTCAACATCATCATAAATCACGCGATACAGAAAACTGAAGGCGCTGGCACGGGCGTTGACCTGGCAATGCAATAACGTTTTCCGCTCAGGGCTGTGCTGCATGGCGTCGGCAAATACATAAAAGTCCTGGGGTAACGGAGCTTCCCAGTCCACCGGAATATGCAGGTAATCCATCCCCAGGTTTTTTACCAGAATATCTTCGTCAGCGATGGCGTTACGATTATTGGTGAACGCGATGTAAACGATACGCTCGTAACCGGCCTCTTTCAGCGCACCTAACTGTTCCTGTGTCGGTTGACCGGCACTGGCAAAGTTAGGTGAATACTGACGCAGATTGAATACCTCGTTCACGCTTGCCTCCTCTGCCTGTAAATGTGCAGGCACTTCAGTGTCACCTGGCTGTGCAAGTGTCAATGGCGAAAGAAGGCAGCATGCAACCAGCAGCCCAGCGCTGAAACGTCCCGGCAATACCCGATTAATCAATGACATAGAAAAATTCCTTATACTTTATAATCCGATGCCGTGCGTATTCTGAAGAGCAAAGCGTAAAGTACAGGTACAGCGATTAGCGTCAATATTGATGCAAATGCCAACCCACCCATGATGGTAACTGCCATACTTGCAAAGAAGGCATCACCCAGTAGTGGAATCATACCAAGAATTGTCGTGGCTGCGGCAAGGAATACCGGGCGAATACGACTGACACTGGCATAAATCACGGCATCAGTGGATTCTCTGCCCTCCTCCAGTTGTGCATCAATCTCGTCAACCAGTACGATCGCATTTTTCATCAGCATACCTGAGAGACTCAGGAAACCCAGCAAAGCGGTGAAACTGAACGGCATTTGCGTCAGCAGCAAACCGGCTACCACACCACAGATTGACATCGGGACCACCAGCCATATAATCAGTGGCTGTCGAACTTTGCCAAATATCAATACCGAGATGCAGAACATCACCAGGAAGCTCAAGGGTAACTGAGAGCCCAGCGAAGCCTGCGCCTCACCGGAGGCTTCATACTCCCCGCCCCACTCAAAGTCATATCCGGCGGGCAGCGGGATTGCTTCGATATCCTGCCGGATCAGGGCCAGTACTTCTGCCGGCGTTCTGCCCGGGACAGGATCAGCCTGCACAGCCAGGGTGCGGTGGCGATTTCTGCGCTTGATCAATGTCTCTTCTGCCCGTGTCGAGAAACTGTTAACCACTTGCTCTACGGGAACGTAGCGTTGCTCGCTAGTGCTCCAGATCAGTCGCTCATCCAGACCTTCAACGCGCAACCGTTCAGAGGCTGGGGGCCGAATGATGATCGGTATGCTCTCATCACCTTCCCGATAGCTGCCCGCGGTAACCCCCTGTGTCGCGAAATCCAGGGTTTGCGCCAGGTCATTGCGGTTAATACCGGCCAGCCGGGCCCGTTCTTCGTTGAAATTGGGGACAATAACCAACTCTCGTTGCTGCCAGTCCTGGCGCAGATCCATCAGGAAATCTTTCTCCGCCATTATGGCCGTGGCCTGCTCTGCCAGACGGCGCAGCTCTTTGGCATCCGGCCCCATAAAGCGGGCTTCAATCTTGGCGCCGGCACCGGGGCCAAATACCAGCCGTCGGGTCTGCACATCGGCATTGGGGTAAGCCGCTGAGAGTTTTTGTCGTACCTCCAGTGCCAGCTCATCGATCAGGAATCGATCGGTGGTAGCGACAATTAACTGGCCATAGCCCGTATTAGGCTGCTGTGGTTCATAAGTGAGCATAAAACGGGAGGCGCCCTGGCCGATAAAACTGGCGACGCTTTCCACGCCATCCATTTCGAGCACCATCTGGTCGATTTCTGCAATATCACGCGCTGTAGCACGAATGTCTGCACCTTGTGGCAATTGGTAATCGACAAAAAACATGGGGGTATTGGAGTCAGGAAAGAATGACTGCTTCACAAAACCAAATGCCCAGAAACTGGTCACCGTGACAACCAGCAAGGTGACAAGGGCCAGCCAGCGATGCACCAGACTGAACTTCAGGACTTGCCGATAGGCCGCATAGATGACACCTTTGTAGGGGTCGTTCTGATCACCGGCACCCTTCACTTTCAGCAAATATTCACCAAATAAAGGTGTGACGGTGACTGCCAGAAGCCAACTTAGCATCAGCGACATACCGATCACAGCAAACAGCGAGAACAAGAATTCTCCCGTGGTATCCGGGGACAGGCCGATACCGGAGAAGGCCATAATGCCGATGACGGTTGCACCCAGTAACGGCCATTGCGTGCGACTGGCAGCCCGGCTTGCCGCTTTGTGTGCCTTCATGCCCATTTGCATGTTGATCAGCATACCCTCAGCAATCACGATGGCATTATCGACCAGCATGCCCATGGCAATAATCAGGGCGCCGAGGGAGATCCGCTCCATCTCGATATTGGCAATGCGCATCAGGAACACAGTGCCAGCAACGGTCAGCAGCAATGTCAGACCCACCACAATACCGACACGCCAGCCCATAAACAGACAAAGTACTGCGATGACAATACCGACCGACATCGCCAGGCTGATCATAAAATCATTAATCGCTGCATCAACAACTTCGTGTTGTGCATAGATGGGCTCCATCTGGACACCCAGGGGTATTTCGCTGCCAAGGGAGGCCAGCTCAGCACTAACGGCCTGGCCTACTTCGACAATGTTGACATCAGCTACCCCGGCAACAGCCAGGGTAAATGCACGCTGGCCATTAAAACGGATGATCTCCTGGGGTATCTCTCGACTTTCCCGGGACACGTTGGCGATGTCTACCAGGCTGATTTGGTCCGTACTGCCCGGCTGACCGATTCTGAGGCTTTCGATATTGGATACACTGTCAAATCCAGAGTCATTGCGGATATTGATGTGCATGTCACCGATACGGGAACTGCCAGCGGTAGTGACGGTATTTTCGTTCTGAATGCTGTCGATAACAGAGCCCAGTGGCATACCTGTATTGATCAGGCGATCATTCGGCACTTCGACGTAGATAACTTCGTCAGGAAGGCCGCGCGTTTCCACTTTTGCGACCCCGTCAACGAGTAACAATTCCCGGCGCAGGAAGCGGGCAATATCACGGATTTCATTGTCGCTGTAGCCAGGTGCAGTGACAGCATAGAACATACCAAACACATCGCCGAAGTCATCATTAACCACAGAGGGCCCGGCACCACTGGGTAGAAGACGTTGGTTATCGCTGACCTTGCGGCGTAACTCATCCCACACCTGGGGCATTTCAGAGCCATCATAGGTGTCATTAATTTCGACGGTGATCTCAGAGCGGCCAGGCAGCGATTTTGACATGATCCGCTTTAACTGCGGCAGTTGCTGAATCGCTGACTCCAGATTCTCTGTGACTTCCTGCTCTACCTCAGTCGCCGTGGCACCGGGGTATTGAGTGACAACAATGGCCTGTTTGATCGTAAACGCCGGGTCCTCCAGGCGTCCGATCGTCATCATGCCCCAGATACCACCCAGGAACAGAATCAAGATCAATAGCCAGGTGTTTACCGGCTTGTTAATAGCCGCGCGTGCAATATCCATATAACTCGACCTTAGATATTGGGTGTGTAGGGCTGAACGCGCATGTCATTGCGCAGAAGATGGGCACCGGCGGTCACGATTTGCTCGCCACCGGTTAATCCGGAGGTGACCGTAGCCCGAGAGCTGCCCAGTTCGCCAACAGAAACAATCTGAGGAGACACTGTCTGGGTATCAGCCTGGTAGATCCAGACTCTAAAGTCGCCGGCCGGATCGGTGTCCAGCGCAGCAACAGGTACACTCACCTGCTGCAAACTGCGGTTTGGTGCAGTGACAGTCACCGTGGCGGTCATTCCCGGCAATATGCCCTCCGCCATATCGTCAGGCAAGGCATAATCAACCTTGTATGTCTGTGTCACCGGATCAGCTTCAGTCGCGTGTTCGCGGTAGGACAGTTTAAATGCCTGCCCCGGCCTGGCATTAAGTTCTGCCTCAACATCAAGCTGACCTCGTAACTGCATGTCACTCATCAGGTTTTCCGGGATAGAGAAGCTGATGCGCAACTCTGTTACATCCTGGACACGGACAATCTGACTGCCCGCCTGCACCTGGGTAAACGGGTCAACGATACGTCGGGTAATCAGGGCATCAAAAGGCGCTTCAAGCGTGGCATAAGCCAGATTCCGCTCTGCCTGTTCCACCGCCAGTTGCCGAATTTCCAGATCGGCAGCGACCCGGTCATAGGTGGCGCGTGGAATGGCGCCGCGCTCCAGCATTTGTTGATTGCGCTGATGATCCAGCTGGGCAAGCTCAAGGGCGACTCTGGCCTCGTTGGCTGCACGCTCGTAATCGCGCTTGTCCAGCGAGGCAATCACCTCGCCTTCAGCTACCCGGCTGCCTTCCTGCACAGGAATGCTCACCACTCGGCCACCCACCTGAAACGCCAAATCAACGGTACTGAGCGCCTCAACGCGACCGACAAAGCGTCGTTGTCCGGTTAGCTGTTCACTGTCAACTGTTTCCAGCTTTACGGTTTGCACAATATCAGCTGGAGAGAATTCTGCAGTACTTTCCTGACAACCTTGAAGAATGGCACCTGTCATAAGAACCGGCATCAGACTGCGAAACATAAAGCCGGGGGTGGAGAATCTCATGTTAACTCCTCGGATAGAGATAAAAGACGTTGAAAGAGTTCATTGCGTGTGGCATTTGAATACGGCGCAATGCCCAGCACGTTGTGCAGTAACAAACCGTCCGCAGCGGCCCAGAGCAGAAGAGTCATGGTCGGGTCTGAAGACTCTTTGACCATTTCCTCGTAGTAGCGTGACAGCTTCTCTTTAATGGGCTCAAGCAACTCAGGGCTTTGCACAGAAGCAGCAATAATTGACAAATAAACCTGCGGATCTGCTGTCTGATGACAGGCGATACAGCGCAAAAGTGAACGCACCGTAACGTTCTTTTCACCTTCCAGGGCAGATGATTCGCTTGCCATCATTGCTTCATTTTGCTCAAGCAACCTTTCCATCATGCCTTCCAGCAATGCATCTTTACTGCGGAAGTTATACAGCAGGCCACCTTTGCTTAACCCACACTCTTTGGCCACTTTCTCGAGCGTGAGATTGGCAGCACCTTCCCGGCCGGCAACGCGTTGCGCCGCATCAAGAATGTCGTCTCTCGAGCTGCCGTTCTTGCGGGAATTCGTTTGTTGAATATCTGTCATAACTTAACCGTCTGGCTGGTACAGTGTGTAAATCAGTATAGCCACAGATGTTACCAATGGCAACACCCGTAAGCAATCAGACAGAAAAAAAGAATGCTTATTCAGGGAAAAAAAGATATCGGGGGAACGACAGAATGTTCAGTCGCTATCAGCTTGTGAAGGAAAATCCTGCATTGTCAACGATTTGCCGTCGGCCCAGGATTCCGGTAATCCACTCTTGATGTGCAGGTCACGCTGCGGGTAAGGAATCGTTATGTCGGCTTCCTTGAATGCTTTCCAGATGGCCAGATTGATATCTGAGCGAACCTGGGCGAAGCCGTTGATAGGATCATTGACCCAGACTCGCAACTCCAACGCAATGCCACTGTCTGCAAACTCGATCAGGCGCACTGCTGGCGCAGGGTCCTGCAGGACGCGGGAAGAGGCTTCGGCGCAATTAAGCATGATTTCCATGGCGTGTGCCGGGTCGTCGTCATAGCTGATCTGAACACTGACGCGAATTCGAACGTTAGGATCGGCATAACTCCAGTTAATAACCTGCGATGTAATCAGATTCTCGTTGGGAATCAGCGTATCAACCCCTTCCCGGTTACGAACCACGATGTAACGGGCTTTGAGTTCCTGTACCCAGCCAAATTTATCGCCAACGGTAATGATGTCTCCGGGTTTGATCGAGCGATCCAGCACCAGAATAAACCCGCTGATAAAGTTCGAGGCGATTTGCTGCAGGCCAAAACCCAGGCCGACACCCAGTGCCCCGCCAAAAATCGCCAGTGAACTCAGATTAATACCAACTGCATTGAGTGCTAAAAGAAAAGCCAGTGTAATCAACAGGAAACGACTGAATTTTGAGACCCCTACTTTAAAACTGGGGGTCACGCCAGGCATACGTTGCACTTGCTTGTTGATCAACTCAGCAAGCCATAGCGCAACAACAAACGCGACCGCGATAATCAGCAACAGGTTGATGGCAGACAGCACAGATATCCGGAATTCTCCGAAAGACACTGCCATGTTGTCCATCACGGTGAGAATGGTCGGTAACCAGCCCAGCAGATGAAGTATGACCAGCATCCAGATAAACAGTGTCAGCACATTTTCTGAAGACCTGAGCAGTACATTTGCTGTAAAGACTTTGCGCAGGGTGTAAACCGCCATTCTGACGGCTGCCAGCGCCGTCAGAATCGGAATAGCAATATCGAGCAGATTTACAGGCAGCATATAGCCGCGCATGATGGCGCGGGCAGGCACGATTAATAACAGAGCGACGACTGGCCAGAGCAGGCGCTGAAGGCTGCGGATGGCAATATGACGAATTCCGGTGAAGTGGCTTGAGTCCGAATGGGCTTTGAGCAGGCTCTGGATCCGACGGTTGATGAATGCAGAAATAACAATAGCCAGCATCAGTGCCAGAATCTGCCACCAGAAGTTGCTCTGCTGAATGATTGCCAACGTACTGTTGATGACAGATTGTATGGATTCGGGCATCGCAACCTCGCTGCTTTGTAGTATGCTTAGCATAACGACTGACAGGTGAAATGAGAAGCCTGGAGGGTGTTTAATACAGCCAGATTCGCATACCAGACTCTTTGGTTGGTAACTACTAACATTGTTTGAATACAATGTGTTGGAAACAAAACAATATGTTCATTATTAAAACAGCTGAGCAAGATTAATGGTATCTCCGGCGTATCAAAAGCGTGCCCCGCTCCCTTTGTTCGATACCCTGGAACAAATGCAAAACCCCTGGCAGCACCCGCCTGAATTACCCCGTCACCCCAAGACTAGCTGGCCTGATTATGCCATCCAGGACTTCAGGCGCAGTGCTGAATTTCTCTACTCATATCGCGGCAGCGCCGACACATTTTCTTCCTACCGAAGAGAGCTGGAGCACTTCCTGCAATGGCTGTTATGGGTGGCCGACAAGTCACTCAAGCAGGTTGAGCGGCAGGATGTTGAGCGTTACATCGAGTTTGCCAGGCGCCCGCCTGATGCCTGGATTGGTGAGAAACATGTTGCCCGTTTTATTGACAGCGAGGGTGCACGCCAGGCAAATCCTGACTGGCGCCCCTATGTGGTGGAGAACGAAAAAGAGTACGCCTTGTCACAGTCCGGACTACAGGCAATATTTGCGGTCCTGGGCAGTTTCTACAATTACCTTGTACAAGAAGGCATGGCAGAGGTTAATCCGGTTGCCAGGGTTCGCCAGAAAGGCAAGTTTCTGCGCAAATCCCAGTCACAGACGCGCATACGACGGCTGTCCCCCATTCAGTGGGATGTAGTATGGGAAACAGCAGAGAGCATGGCAGAGCAGGATCCGCAAACCCACGAACGCACCCTTTTTATTCTCAGTGCGCTGTTTGGCATGTATCTGCGGATCTCAGAACTGGTGGAAACAGATCGCTGGATTCCGCAAATGGGCCATTTCCAACGTGATATGGAAGGGAACTGGTGGTTTTTAACCGTAGGTAAAGGCAATAAAGAAAGAGAGGTCTCGGTCAGTGATGACATGTTGGTGGCGTTAAAACGTTACCGGCTGTCGCGTGGCATGACGCCTCTACCTGCCCCGGGCGAATCGACCCCGCTGATCCATAAAACCCGCGGTAAAGGCGGCATTACCAGTACACGACAAATCCGAGGCATTGTTCAATCTTGTTTTGATCGGGCCAGCGAGGTGCTGCGTAGTGAGGGTGCGGACGAAGAAGCTGACCGGCTGTCAGAGGCCACCGTCCACTGGTTACGCCATACCGGTATCTCTGAAGATGTGAAATATCGCCCCAGGGAACATGTTCGCGATGATGCCGGTCATGGTTCCAGTGCGATTACCGATCGCTATATCGATGTGGAGCGTGCCGAACGTCATGCCACCGCAAGACACAAACGGCTGGGCTCTTGATTGTGCAAAATCGCCAATTTGTCAGGTCTCCTGCCTTGACACCGAGGCCTTAAACATAATATCAAGAGTCTCTGTGACACCCATTTCACGGTGAGGTTGTATTTTGAATACCGTACATGAGAAAACTAACGCTAAACCACTGATTGAAAGCATATTTGTGGCAAGCCGCAAGCAGGCAACAAGACCTGCCGGTTATCTGCTATCGGCCCTGCTCATGCTGAGCACCCCCATTCAGGCACAAGATGCGGTTGATCCCGATACTGAAGCACAAGCGCTTTCAAGCAGCATTAATGACAGTACGGAAGAATCGCAGGGACTCAGAGAGCCCGATGTTCCGCTGGATGTAGAGGCGCTCTACGAAACCATGACACCCATTCCCGTGTACGGTCGCACTGCGATTGAATTACTGCGGGAACTGGAGACCAAACATTATTCTCCAGTGACCTTTGATGATGCGTTTTCCAATCAGGTATATGACCACTACATCGAAGCACTGGATGGTCAGAAGCTGTACTTTATGGGCGGTGACATCGAGCAACTGGATCAGTACCAGACAACGCTTGATGATGCATTGAAAAACGGCGATCTGCAGCCTGCTTATGAAATCTACAACCTTTACCATCGAAGGCTCCTTGAGCGTCTGGTCTGGACGGTTGAATACGTAGAGTCTGAAGTCGCTAACCTTGACTTCAGTGAGCAGGAGTACCTGGTACTGGATCGGGAGGATCAGCCATGGGCTGCTGATGAAGCTGAACTGAATGATATCTGGCGCCGCCGGGTCAAAAGCAGTGCGTTAAGCCTGACGTTGACCGGCATGGAAACCGATAAAGTGGTTGAGCGGTTGAGCAAACGCTACCGCAATCAGTTGAGTCAGATATCAAAAACCAATGCTCGTGATGTGTTTCAGGCTTACCTGGGCACGGTCGCGCGCACGGTTGATCCTCATACCAGCTATTTTTCTCCCCGTGACTCTGAAAACTTTAATATGAGTCTGCGTGGTTCCCTGCAAGGCATTGGTGCGCAACTGACGTCGGAAGACGAATACACCAAAGTAGCTGAACTGATCACCGGCGGGCCGGCTGAGAAACAGGGCGATCTGCGTGCCGGCGACCGTATTATCGGTATTGCCCAGGGCGAAGACGGCGAAATGCAGGACGTGATTGGTCTGCGTCTCGACGATGTGGTTGATCAGATTCGCGGTGAAGAAGGAACATTGGTTCGCTTGAATGTGATTCCCGCAGATGCCACTTCCGAAGCCGGTGCCAAAGAAATTGCTATCGTGCGTGACACAGTAGAACTGGCTGATCAGTTCGCCAAAAGTGAAGTCATCGAGGTGGAATCAGACGGTGAACTCTACCGGGTCGGCGTGATCAACCTGCCCTCTTTCTATTTTGATTTTGAAGCGGCTGCTGCCGGTTTGGAGAACTATCGCAGCTCTGCCCGGGATGTGAAAGCTGAACTGGAGTCGCTGAAAGAGCAGGATGTAGCAGCAGTGGTCGTCGATTTACGTTACAACGGCGGCGGCTCTCTGAATGAAGCCAACGAACTGGTTGGCCTGTTTATCGAAACCGGCCCAACGGTTCAGATTCGCTATTCCGGCCAGCGAAACGGCTTTGTCCGCTCCTATGGTGACACCAATAAAGAAGTGGCTTATGACGGCCCACTGGCAGTGCTTGTTAATCGTGCCAGTGCCTCAGCCTCCGAGATCTTTGCCGGTGCGATCCAGGACTATCAGCGCGGCATCGTGCTCGGTGGCCAGACCTTTGGTAAAGGTACTGTTCAGGAAATCATTCCGATGAACTATGGACAGGTCAAACTGACCCGTTCCAAGTTCTATCGTATTTCCGGGGCCAGTACCCAGCATCGAGGCGTATTACCGGATATCACCTTCCCGGACCGCTACCAGGCGATTGAAACCATGGGTGAAAGCAACCTGGATGGTGCCCTGCCGTGGGATACGGTTCGTCCGGTTGAACACCAGGACTATTATCCACTGGAGGACATCCTGCCAGAGTTGATGACGCGCCACGAGGCACGCGCGTCTGATGACCCTGACTTTGTTTTCCTGGAAGGTTCGGTGGAGCGTATGCAAACTGTAAGAGCACGCGAAACACTTCCCCTCAATCGGGAAGAGCTGAAAGCGCAACGTGATGCCGATCGTCGCGCCGCGTTCGACGCTAACAACGCTCGTCTGGCTGCAAAAGGTTTGCCACTGGAGGAATGGAAGGAAGAAAGCGAACTGGCTGCCCTGGAAGAAGCAGAAGAAGAGGAAGCCGCATCTGAAACCGATGAGGCTGACAACACTGAAGTCGCCGATGCTTCAGAGGCAACTGCAGAAGAAGAGGAAGCCGAAGAAGACGATCCGTTGTTGATGGAAAGTGGTCGTATTCTGGTGGATATGGCCCAGTTGCTGGGCCAGCCAATGGCGGCTGTTATGCCTGGCGATGGTATGCAGGCCGCTCAGGTTGAGGTTGACCGCTCAGAAGAGACAACAGAGGCGTTATAACAACGTCTCACTAACGTCACTAGAAAAAGAAAGGGAGCCCAAGGGCTCCCTTCTCTTTTTTCACGCAGGTATATCAACACCTGACCAAAATCATATCACTTAACGTTGCAGTTCCCAGGTTCTGGATTGCTCGTGAACAATTGCCTGCAAGTCACCCATTGCCACATTGACATCAATCAGGTGTAATCCCCAGCCGGCATTCACAGAGCCATCAGGGTTCATCACATCGCCCACAATTTCATCGGTACGCGGATCGTCCGGATCAGCATTAACAGTGATTTCCAGGTAATGAAAGCGGCCATTGTTAACGCATTCACCGCTTAATAAACCAGGCACGCTGACAAATGGTGTATGTATCGCCATACCACCGTCTACCCAGGGTGCCGGGCCTTCAGAGGAAAAGCCATCCGCCTGGGTATTGCTCAGATAAGCATGGAGTTCGTTAGCGCCTTTTGCCAGCTGTGCCGGGTTAGTGCAAACCGCATAGGTACCATTACCGTTGCGACCGAAGCTGGCATTGTCGGGCGGCGGTACATCGCTGCGGAATGTTACATAACTGATAATGCAACCAATCTGCCCGGCACTCTCGCAAACCGGCATGCTGGTAAACGTACCGCCAACGTTTCTACCATCAGGTACCTGAACCGTGGTACCCAGCAACATGGCAGAGAGAATTTGCTCCTGCACGGGTTTGTTCTCGATTTCATTAACAATCAGGCGGGTCAGTACCCCTGCGCCCTGGGAATGACCAACCAGGACTACGCCTCGGCCATTATTATAATTCTCCAGGTAATGATTCCAGGCATTGAGCACGTCGTTATAGCCCATTTGCGTATCTGGTGCTGCCATACTGTCGTCACCGGAAATACGTGCCCGAAGTGCTGGCAAAGTTACCTGCCGGTATAAAGGTGCAAATGTCCGGCATTCTGAACCCAGCCTGGCAAACTGGCTACGGACCACGTTGTACTCTTCTGGGCCGGCTACCATGTCACTGTTGGGTGAATTGTCCTGGGAGACTGTCGGGTAAACATAAAAGCAATCAATATGGGCCAAGGGGTTATCGCTCCATGCCTGCATACGGGTATTGCCATTGGCTTCTATAACCGTGGTGCTCATGTCAATTTCACAGGCTCGCGGATTTTCCGGCAAGCACAGCCAGTTTGATTCCTGGCTGTAATCTACGGCGTCCTGTGCAACAACAGGGTCAGTTGCGCTTAATCCTATTAATGCAAAGGCACTCAGTGCCAATGCCGGTTTGCTGAATATTCTGAAATCCATTTGGGACCCCCCAGAATTGAAATGTTCGGGAATATGGCGAAAGTCATCTGAAAGATAGCTGGCCGACAGACTGCGAGCATAATGGACTATTCCTGAGTGTACAACGGGCAGCAAGACAGGACTGTTTGATTTGCGACAAAGCGCTAATGCAGTTAAAAGGCGATAAAATCCAGATGATAAGGTGTATTTCAGTACCGGTTTCCGCTAATGTAGGTCAGATTAGAACAATAGCATCAGAATCGGCTGTATAAAGGATTCCTCGCCAATGAACGACAACGCTCAGCCACCCGGGCTGCTAACCGCGCTGACCCCACTTTTTCTGCTATTCATTTTGCTGGCCTACAATGTCGCTGTTTATGGAGATGACTCTCTCAGCGGTGCCAACCAGACTGCCCTGATTATCAGTGCTGCCCTGGCATCGGCCATGACAATGTTGCAGGGTACCAGCTGGGATAAAGTCCAGACACATATGCTGGATAACATTCGTGCCGCCACACCGGCGATTCTAATCCTGTTAATGGTCGGCGCCCTGACTGGCAGCTGGCTGATCAGCGGCATTGTTCCTGCGATGATTTACTACGGACTGGAAGTGTTCAGCCCACAGTACTTCATTGTCAGTGCCTGCGCGGTTACCGCAATTGCAGCCGTGGTCATTGGCAGTTCCTGGTCAACATCAGCCACGCTGGGTGTGGCGCTGATGAGTATCGGTTATGCCATGGGCATCAACCCCGGGCTGGTCGCTGGCGCACTGATCTCCGGTGCCTATTTTGGTGACAAAATGTCGCCTTTATCTGACACCACCAACCTGGCTTCCGGTGTCAGTAACGTTGATCTGTTTACCCACATTCGATACCTGAGCATGACAGCCCTGCCCTCGATTCTGATCACCTTGTTGCTTTATCTCATCATTGGTCTGATCACCGGCAGCGACGCGGCTTCGGTCAATGATACGGAACAATACCGGGCTATCATCCAGCAGCATTTCGCGCTGAACCCCTTGCTGCTACTGGTGCCAGCCGGCGTGATTTTCCTGATCATCCGTCGTGTGCCAGCCTTGCCGGCGCTTTTTGTCGGTACCCTGGCAGGCGTTCTCTGTGCCCTTCTCTTTCAGGGAGAACTGATTCAGCAGCTGAGCGAAGAACTTGGCAATACCTATCAGGTCGCGATGACAGCGCTTTATGGCGACATCGCAATTGCCACCGGCAATGATGTGCTGGATGAACTGTTAAGCACCGGCGGCATGTACGGCATGCTGAACACCATCTGGCTGATTGTGACGGCAATGGTGTTTGGCGGTGCGATGGAAGCTGCTGGCTACCTGTCCCGTATTACCAATGCGCTGATCAGTCGTGTTCACAGTGCAGCGGGGCTGATCACCGCAACCGGCGCCACCTGCATGGTTACCAATGTCTCAGCATCAGATCAGTACCTGGCCGTTGTGGTACCCGGCCGAATGTTCACCAAAGCCTACCAGGAGCGTAACCTGGCGCCGCAGAACCTGAGCCGCACGCTAGAAGACACCGGTACAGTCACCTCTGTGCTGGTACCCTGGAATACCTGCGGTGCCTACCATGCAACCGTACTGGGGGTGGCAACTTTCGCCTACCTGCCCTGGGCATTTTTCTGCCTGATCAGCCCGCTGATGACGCTCTTCTTTGCCTGGGCTGGCATCAAGATTGCCAAACTGTCTGATGACGAAGAGCTGGCAACAGAGGAAGTCGTTTGATTTTTACGCGTTTGTTGGCTAAAGTGTTTGAATGATGCGAAAAGTCGTTCTCTACTTCATGATCTTTCTGATCAGCCTGCAATCGGTTGCGCTGGCGTCTGACAAGCACCAGGTGCACCAGGCAGGCGAATCGCATGTGGATGAACTCATCGCGACCGAGCATCACCATGGCGCGCTAAAGCAATCCGATGAAAGCGATTTCGGGGTTTTTATTGCCAATAGTAGTCATAATCACCACGATCAGAGCTATGACGAAGCTGTGGTTTCTGATCTGGATTGTCAGCATTGCTGCCATTGTCATGGTGTACTGCATCTCATCCATGATGCGCACTTACCACTATCCGACGCCTCAACGGGGAACTCGGTTCCCTCCTATCACTACACTCTCATTCTGTCGGCGATAACGCCTGACCTTCCTCCGCCCATCGCCTGAGCAATAAGCAAAATCGTTATTAACACGAACAAATGTATTGTCATAACAATGCATTAGAAGCTTTTGTTCGGGAGAAATTACCCATGAAAAATCATTATGCTGTTCGCCTCTGGCTGACAGCCGTGCTGAGTGTGTACGTCGTCAGCGCTATGCCGCAGACGTTGGCGCAGTCAGTTGATAATACACTGACATTGACCCAGGCCGTTGAACGTACGCTTGAAGCTTACCCAAGCTTGCGGCGCTTTAGCATTCTGGATCGCCAGCAGTCGATGGAAGTCGATATAGCCGCATTAAAACCCGGCTACACCGTCGATGTTGAACTGGAGAACGCCTTTGGCAGCCGTCAATTTCAGGGCGTAGACAGTGCAGATCTGACCATCGCCCTGTCCTCTGTCATTGAACTTGGGGGCAAGCGGGAGGCGAGAACCTCGCTTGCGCAAGCTCGCATGCAAAAAACGGCGACCCAGCAACGCGTGATGACGCTGGATGTATTGGGCAAACTGGTTGCCGATTATATTGCGGTACTCAGTACCCAGGAAGATCTGGCGCTCAAGCGTGAAGCCAGGCAAATTTCTGCTGATATGCTTCGCTCTGTGCAAAACCGTTTTGATAATGGCGCCGCTTCGGAAGCGGAACTGATGCTGGCCAGGGCGCGTCTGTCACAAGCTGAAATAGCCCTGGATCAGGTCTCGGCTGAGCTGGAGCGTGGTCAAATATCTCTTTCCCTTTATTGGGGGGAAGCGAACCCCACCTTTGATCGTCTTGAAGGGAATTTTCTGCATTTTGATCCACTGAGGCCAGTTGACGGTTTGCTGGACCTGCTAAGTGAATCCCCTGCTCTGGAAATTTATGCCGACCGGGCGCGTATTCAAGCGGCTGAGCTAAGTCTTCAGGCCAGTCAAAGCCGCCAGGATGTTGCCTGGCAGTTTGGCCTGCGACACCTTGCCGGCAGCAACGATACGGCGATGGTAGCTGGCGTTTCCATTCCACTTTTTGTCGCGCAACGCAACCAGGCCTACCTGGAGCGTGAGCGGCTGGATCAGCAGTTAGTGTCCATAGAACGAGAGCAGGCATTACTCGATCTGCAAAGCCGATTGATGCGTGCCTATTCACTTTACCAGCAGGCAGTCGCAGCAGCGACTCGCATGAGAGGTGATGTCGTCCCCGACCTGGAACGAGCACTGGTCGTGACACGTGATAGCTACGAACAGGGTCTGCTGCGTTATCAGGAGCTGATTTTAGCCGAACAGGAACTGCTTGATGCCAGGGCCACCCTGATTGATCAGGCAACACGGGGTCACCAGAGTCTGGCGCTGATTGAACAGCTGACCGGCATGACACTGCGGATGACATCCGACACCACGCCCCCCCCTTCAGCTCAATAAACAGGATAATGATATGAATATTTTCAAAGATAGTTTTGCCGGTGTTGTTGCCCTGATGATGGTGGTTATGCTGGCACTGTTTTCGGCAGGAACGCTTGCGCAAGAACATAATGAGTCTGAGCATGAACACAACGAGTCGGAGCAAGAGTTTGATGAATCCGGGCATGAACACGATTCAGGCTTAGCCCACACAGAAGTTCATGAAACCGCAATATCGGCAGAGGCCGCACGACAGGCTGGTATAGAGGTCTCCCAGGCAGGTCCCGGTGTGATCTCACAAACCGTAACCGCCTACGGCAGACTGGCTGTGGGGCCAGAGCAAATCAGCCATGTCAGGGCACGTTATACCGGTACCATTCGCGAAGTTAACGCTACACTTGGAGAACGGGTCGAAGCCGGACGGCAACTGGCGCAGATTCAGTCGAATGAAAGCCTTTCCAGCTATGCGATTACCGCACCTATCAGTGGTGTGGTCCTGGAGCGGCATGCTAATGCGGGAGAAGTCACTCAGGATCAGGTGCTGTTTACCATCGTGGATTTTGATGGCTTATGGGCTGAGTTGCAGATATTCCCCCGCACCCAGCCAGGTGTTGAACCTGGCCAGTCAGTCACTGTCCTGGTCAACGATAACCGGATTCCCGCTGCAATTGATCAGTTGCTTCCCTCGCTCGATCGTCCTTATGTGACAGCCCGGGTCAGCCTGGCAAACAGCCCGCAAGCATTGATGCCGGGCGAACTTGTCAGCGCTGAAATCGAGATTAGCAGCGAGAGCAAAGTACTTGTCATTCCCCGGAAGGCCCTGCAAACCATGGAAGGTGAAACCGGCGTCTTTGTTCAGTCAGGTGAAGACTATCGTTTTGTGCCGGTGCAAATCGGCGAACAAGACAGTGTCAATGCTGAGGTCTTAAGCGGACTGCAGACGGGAGATACCTACGTGAGCGGCAACAGCTTTTTTATTAAGGCGGATATCCAGAAATCTCAGGCTGAACACAGCCATTAAGGAGCGCATATGATTAATTTACTACTGCGCTTCTCAATAGCGCGACGATACCTGATACTTTCTTTTTGCCTGGTGATTATCGCCGGCGGTGTCTGGAGCTATCAGCAATTACCTATTGATGCTGTGCCCGACATCACCAATGTCCAGGTCCAGATCAATACCTCAGCACCGGGTTACTCGCCGCTGGAGGTTGAGCAACGGGTCACCTACCCGATTGAAACAGCCTTGTATGGTCTGCCTGCTCTGGACTATACACGTTCGTTGTCCCGATACGGCCTTTCACAGGTGACAGTAGTCTTCGATGAAGGTACCGATATCTATTTTGCCCGGAACCTGATCAATACTCGACTGGCCTCAATTGGCAGTGTCATTCCAGAAGGTATTGAACCTGAGATGGGGCCGATATCCACTGGCCTGGGCGAAATATTCATGTATACAGTGACTGCTGAGCCAGACGCCAGAAAGCCTGACGGCAGTCCTTATACTGCCCAGGATCTCAGGGAAATCCAGGACTGGATCATCAAGCCACAACTGTCGCAGGTCAATGGCGTCGTTGAGGTCAACAGTATTGGCGGTTATGACAAGCAATACCATGTGTTACCTGATACAACCCGTATGCTCAACATGGGTGTGACGCTTGAGGATATCAATACAGCGCTGGAGGAAAACAATGACAACCGTGGTGCCGGCTTTATCGAGCGAAACGGCCAACAGTTGTTGGTTCGTTCCCCTGGGCAGTTGACCAATATCGAGGATATCGCCAATGTCATCGTGAAAAATGTTGACCAGGCACCAATAAGAGTCGGCGATATTGCCGAAGTTGCTATTGGCAGTGCTTTGCGAACCGGTGCCGCAACAGCCGATGGCAAAGAAACGGTATTGGGTACAGCCATGATGCTGCTCGGTGAGAACTCTCGCACGGTAGCCCAGGATGTGGCTGACAGCCTGGGCGTGATCCAGGGCTCATTGCCCGAAGGCATCAACGCCAATGCCGTGTATGACAGAACGGCACTGGTGGATAAGGCCATCGCGACGGTTAGCAAAAACCTCATCGAGGGTGCATTGCTGGTGATTGCAGTATTGTTTGTGCTGCTGGGCAACCTGCGTGCGGCACTGATCACAGCTGCGGTAATACCGTTGACCATGCTGATGACATTAACGGGTATGGTCCGTACCGGGGTTTCTGCCAACCTGATGAGTCTGGGTGCACTGGACTTCGGGTTGATTGTTGATGGTGCTGTCATCATTGTGGAGAACGCGGTCAGACGGCTGTCACAGCGCCAGACTGGTGAGGTGTTGCCGTTAAAACAGCGTCTGGAAACGGTTTATGTCGCCACGGCAGAAGTGATCCGGCCTAGTGTCTTTGGAATCATTATTATCACTGCTGTTTACCTGCCTATCTTCGCGCTGACCGGTGTTGAAGGTAAAATGTTTCAACCAATGGCGCTCACTGTGACCATTGCCCTGCTCTGTGCCATGGCGCTCAGTTTTACCTTTGTGCCGGCTGCAGTCGCGGTAGTGATGAACAAACCGGTTCAGGAAAAAGAAAATATAGTGATACGTGGCGCAAAAAGAATTTACGAACCGGTCTTGGCGCTGGCCATTAAAGGACGAGCGCTGCTAGCAGGCTTTACTGTTCTGCTGGTAGCAGGCTGTCTCTGGCTGGCCACACACATGGGAACCGAGTTCATTCCGCAACTGGATGAAGGTGACTTTGCAGTTCAAGCCATTCGGATTACCGGCACCAGCCTCGAGCAGTCGGTGGCAATTCAGCAGCGGATCGAAAAATCCCTGATTGCCATGCCGGAAATCGAGACGGCTTTTACTCGAATTGGCACAGCAGAAATTGCCACTGACCTGATGCCGCCGAATATTGGCGATGGCTATGTGATTCTTTCACCCAAAGACACCTGGCCCAATCCAGATAAAAGCAAAGCTGAACTGATTGCAGAGGCTGAACAGCGATTGAATCAGATTCCGGGCAGTAACTATGAATACAGTCAGCCCATTGAACTGCGTTTCAATGAACTGATTTCCGGGGTTCGTGCTGATCTCGGCATCATGTTGTTTGGTGATGACTTTGACATTCTTCGCAGTCGGGCAGATGACATTCTCGAGCAGGTAAATCAGACCCCTGGTGCCGCTGATGCTCGCATTGAGCAGGTTGATGGCCTGCCTACCTTGTCTGTCGTGCCCAATCGAACAGCGCTTGGACGTTATGGCTTGAATGTCAGTTATCTTCAGGAATGGGTAGCCACTGCGGTGGGTGGTCATACTGCCGGCATCATCTATGAAGGCGACAGACGGTTTGAGCTGGTTGTCAGGTTGCCCGAGTTAGTACGGCAGAACACGGAGAAGCTCAAGGTGCTTCCGGTTCCAGTGCAGGATCAGGCGGGTGATACGCTGTTTGTCCCGTTACAGGAGCTGGCCCGTGTTGAGATGTCACCTGGTCCTGCCCAGATAAGCCGGGAAAACGGTAAACGCCGTATTGTGGTCACAGCAAATGTCCGGGAACGAGACCTGGGCAGTTTTGTTGAAGAGGTGCGGGAGAATGTTGTCAGCAATGTCGATATTCCACCCGGTTACTGGCTGGAATATGGTGGTACATTTGAGCAGCTGGCTTCAGCGACTGAGCGCCTGTCGCTGGTCGTGCCACTGACGCTGGTAATGATATTGGGCTTACTGGTGATGGCCTTTTCCTCGTTTAAAGATGCGCTGATCATTTTCAGTGGCGTACCACTGGCGTTAACGGGCGGGATTCTCTCGCTGTATTTGCGAGGCATGCCGCTATCGATTTCTGCCGGTGTCGGTTTCATCGCCCTGTCTGGTGTCGCTGTGTTGAATGGTCTGGTGATGCTGACCTTTATCCGCAACCTCTGGCACGAAGGCCTTCCTTTGCAGGAGGCCATTCATCGTGGCGCACTAACCCGACTCAGACCCGTGCTAATGACAGCATTGGTCGCCAGCCTCGGCTTTGTGCCAATGGCTTTCAACACGGGCACGGGTGCAGAGGTACAGCGTCCACTGGCGACAGTGGTGATTGGCGGCATTATCTCTTCGACGTTATTGACATTGGTGGTACTCCCGGCACTATATGGCTGGGTGCATCAGCGGACTCAACGCAAGCAAGAGACTGAAAGTGGCTTTGCATAATCGCGTGATCGCGTAATTGGCATAATTGGTACGCCTTGAGATATTGAGTCAAAAGGATGAGCCAAATAACTGAAAAAGCCGGGCTGAACGATTCTAGCCCGGCTTTTTAACATGTAAACGATCAAACGGTTTATCTAGTCACGACGTTACGCAGTACCGTGTAAAAATCTTCTACACCCTGACGGAACAAATCAGCAGGCACACGTTCGTCATTGCCATGCACGCCGGTATGCTCACCAACATCAGTAATCATGGGATTGAACCCGTAGCTGATGATACCCAGGTCACGGGTAAAGTGACTGTCCGTAAAACCGGTACTGACTGAAGGCAATACTCGCGATCCCGGATGCAGCTCGCCAGTGACATTTTCAATGGCACGGAACAACTGGGTGTTAGTGCTTGAGATCGCTGGCGTGAATGCCATAATCACTTCCACCTCCACCCCGGCCGGTTCAATCAAGGCTGTTAACTCATCAACAAACTGTTCTGCCGGTTTGTCAGGCAGAATACGACAATCCAGTTCCGCCCAGGCTGTCGGTGGCACCACATTGATCTTGTTGGAAGCCTCGAAGCGGGTCATGGAGCACGTGTCACGTAACAACGCATGATGGCCGGGCCTGCTTTCGTGCAGTTGACTGATAAATTCAGGATCATTAATCGCTGAACGCACATCGGCATACCCGCTCGCTGCCCAGTCTGATGTCATGTTCGCTGACAGCCCCTGAAAATAGCGCTGGACCGGATCAATAACACGGGGAGGAAACGGATTTTCCAGCAGTAAATTCAGGGCAGTGACAATACGTGTCACAGATGAAGTGACACGTGGCGATGAACCATGACCTGGTACATCCACTGAATTCAGTCGCAGCCACACGGGTACTTTTTGAGTGACCTCGACACCGAAAGTGATGTCATCTTCAATACGCGTACCGCCACCACCTTCATTTAGCAGAAAACCGGCATCTGCAAAAATTTCCGGATGGTTTTCGATCAACCAGCCAACACCGTACATTCCACCGGCCTCTTCATCGGCAGTCGCCAGAAAAATCACATCGCGATTCAGCTCCACCCCTGAACGATGCAGGTTCAGAAAACTGACCAGGTGGGCAATGCCCAGCCCTTTCATATCCCGGGTGCCACGACCATAGATATAACCATCACTGAGATCACCGGACAGGGGCTCAAAGGACCAGTGTTCACGATCTGCTGGAACGACATCAGTGTGCTGCAAAAGTATGATGGCTGGTTCATCACCGCCCTCAAGCCTGGCCCAGATATTACCTCGCCCAGGTGCGCTTTCAGCCGTCTCGTATTCAATACCTTCACGGTCAAAGATTTCGCTGTAGAATTCTACGGCGCGGTACTCATTACCAGGTGGGTTAACCGTGTCGATGCGGACAAATTCCTGTAACCACTCCACGGCCTGTTGACTGTCAATGAGATCTGAACTGCTGCCCTGGGCCAGCGACGTACTGGCCAGACCAAGACAGCATGCAGGTAAAACGATATGGCTGATAAGTCGACGTGCCAGCTTCATCCTGTGCTCCTGGGTTGTATTATGTTGTCTCCCGAGCATAGCACTTGTGTAGCGTTTGTCGAATACCAGATGATACATCTATCTGAAAAGGTTGAAATTGCTCATATATGGTGCGGAAGTTGTCAGTTTATAAAACTGATAACAGCATCCAGGCACCAGCGCCAATCATGAAAAGGTTTTCAGTCAGTGAAATGAAGCCCAGTGGTACATTGCTGTCACCACCGACACAGGCGCACTTCAGCTCCCTTTTTTCGATATAGACTGCCTTGAATACCGATATTGCGCCAACGGTACCAATAAACAATGAAACCGGTGCGAACAGTAAATGCCAGACACCCAGAAGCATACCCAGACCAGCGTAGGCTTCGGCAAAGGGATAAACATAGGCGTACCTCACACGTCGCATGGCCAGCAAATCATAGGTAATAAACTGATTACTGAATGCTGTCAGATCCTGCAGTTTCTGCACCGCAAGAACCAGCATGCTTAACCCAACAAAGTGAATCAGAACGGGGCCTGGCTGCAGCCCGCTTTGGCTCGACCACACCAATGCCAGGGCAGCGAGAAAACAGGCGGAAAAGATGGCAATCACAGGTTTGTAGGTGGTACCACTACCGCCTTCTTCCTCCAGGCCAAAATGTTCTCTGAGGGCGTCATAACCACCTATACGTTCACCATCGATATATGTCTGAGGCGTGGTATCAACGTTGTGAGCTTCTTTAAATCGCTCGACTTCTTCGCGGGTTTTGAAGGTATTGTCATCGATTTTGAACTTTTTACGGCGCAGCAAATCTCTGGACTTCAGCCCGAACGGACAAATATGCTCGTCAGTTTCCATTCGGTAAAGCGTGGCATGTTGCGACATCGGTTACCTCCTGCTTGAAAGCTTCGTCAATCAGGGTAACAGGATGTTGTTCATTGTATCGAATTCAGGGTGGAGACAACTTAGTGGAACTACCCTTTAGCCAGGGCCAGAACCAGCGTTGGCGCCGGTGTCAGCGTCAGTCCGGACGCCACATGACATAACCGTCTGAGTCCCTGGCTCGACGCAGCATTGTCATCAGAGGTGCGGCCCGGGCTGACAGCGTCACTTCTTCGGCAGAGTCGCTGTCTTCATCTTCATCCCATTCGTCGTCTGCCTGGTTCTCATCAGCTTTCGTGCTGGCCGGTGATTTATCCTGCTCGCGCGCCATGGCGGACGTCAAGCGATCCATTGCCGAGGCCAGCGCCTCACCGCTGACCGACCCTTCCGTGCTGCCACCGTGGCCCATCATGGTGAGCAATTGATCGGCGGTGCTATCGAGCATGACGAATTCCGCTGACTCCTCACTGTAGAATTTGATCAACATCAGGGTATCTCCTTTGTTTTCTTGCCTTGGTATATGGCTACTCTGGGCTATTGCCGTCTTTTTTACTTACGCGATTCCGTGCAATTGCTGCGTCTTACGATACACGACGTGTAGCGCACCTTGCGTGCCGTTGCTATGTTGGCAGCGCCTCAAACGTTGGCAATGCCTCTAACTCTCTATCCCAGGCAGCTTTACTGGATGTAAATAGATGAGCTGTTGGCAACATAGTGAACTCAGTATCCAGGCATCCGGCAGGAACAACAAGCAGACCTGCCTGATGGGTGCTTGGCAATGCGGAACCACAAAACTTACAAAAACTTTTGTTGTGGCGAGTACCTGGTAGCGTAAAGGTAGTCACCGAATCTGCACCGGCTAACCAGGTCAGTTTAGCTGACTGTGAAAATAAGTTTGCCGCATGCGCAGACCCGGTATCTTTTTGGCAATGCTGACAGTGACAAAGGTAAAAACTATCAAACCGCCCTTGCACGGCAAATTTCGCCGTGCCACACAGACAAGAACCAGAGTAATCAGTCATCAAATTCCCTTATTCTAAGATATGTAGGTAATGCACAGGTTTAGCCGAAGTTAAACGACCGCGAAGTAGCGAGATCGATTAGCTTGACAGGAATTCACAGATTACTCTGGCATGCTCATTAAGAAATTCGGTCTTATTCGGCATGGCATCAACAATATGTGGTGGTGGCAAGTCCATATACGAGAAATGGCCGGCACCTTCATTAATCTGAATCTCGATGTTCTCCCGGTCGGGCATGTTTTCAGCTAACCACTCGCTTTGAGCCGTAGAAGCCAACCGCTCAAAGTGTGGTGCGATAACGAACCACCCTTCGGCGGCCAGAGTGTCCAGCAGAGTCGCGTGTCTTTCGGGGTTTCCCCCGACAAAACACTTGTTGCTGAAGAGTCTGGGCCGCGTACAGAGACCTCAAAGGATGCTGCCCCATCGTGTAAGATCTTGGTTTCCATCAATACTTCTTCCCTGAATCATTGCCCTGGCGCTGATGAATAATGAACTGCGAGCCAAACCGTTTCGGTATCTGGCTTTGTCCATGACACCCTGTGTTTTGTGTGAGCAGGTATATTGATAAAGCTACCTTCAACTAGTTTCGCCTGCTCACCTGACTCGTATTCAATGATGGCTTCACCTTTCAGGACAATGACCCATTCATTCCGGGTTTCGTCATACCAGCCTGATTCAGGTGATTGATGCCCTTTTGAGATGATTCGCTCTATTTTTACATTATTACTTTGCGCAAGCGTTTCAAAGATCTCTTTGTCAATGTTGTCGGGAATTGACTGGAATATGTTTTCTGAATTCATTTGGATTCCCAAGTTCATCTAAGTGCTCAGGAAAAGCGTCTTCGAGTTGTAAAATCATAATCGATTTCATTCATCCACTATTGCTTGCATGCAGATATTCGAGAATGCTTCCCATTAAGCGGTTTATTGATGAATAACGTTCTTCAGGAGCGGAAAGAATTTCAGTTTCAGTTTGAATATACAACCCTTCGACAAGCTCATCTCTACAATTCTCGACGATAGATTGTGCTGATACTGGTGTTGTTTCTAAATGAAACTGCAAACCGATAACATTGCTACCAATTTGAAAGGCTTGGTTGTTACAGCCTTGACTCTTTGCTATTTGGACTGCGCCTGCTGGCAGGCTGAAAGTTTCACCATGCCAATGGAATACTTCGGTTTCCTCTGGAAACCGATAAGCAGAAGAATTTTCCAGATCAACCGCTTCAACAGGAAACCACCCGATTTCTTTTTCTGAATTTGGACAAACTTTGCCACCCATTGCATCAGTGATTAGCTGAGCGCCCAAACAGATTCCAAGAACAGGCTTTCCGGCTTCAATAGCGCTTTTAATAAAGTTTTTCTCTTCTATGAGCCAAGGATATTGTGACTCATCATTTACACTCATTGGACCACCCGTGACAATGAGAAAATCAATCTCTTCAATACCAGGAAGCACTCCTGAATTGAAAAACTGGGTGTTCGATATCGCGTAACCAGCATTTAGAAGCCAAGGCTTAATACTGAGATCGCCGTTTCCGCCGGTACATATTAGCGTCAGCACGACTCAACAGGGTGTCTGCGTCTTCCCCGTCCGCTGGATAACAAGCCACTCCGATACTGCAAGATGGTGTCTTGATATTGCCGAATTCGGCACCCAGGGGAGCGGCCACTGCTGCGATGATCTGCTCCACTTTTCTGGATACGGTTTCCACCGACTGGATGTCCGTCAACAGCACAGTGAATTCATCGCCACCCATCCGGGCCACAGTGTCCGTCTCCCGAATGCAGTCCTTCAGCCGTCCTGCCATCATGCAAAGCACCCGGTCACCCATGGCATGTCCATGGACATCATTGATGTGCTTGAAGTCATTGAGGTCAAGAAACAACAAAGCCAGGCTGTTCTGATGGCGATGGGCCGCACGCATGGCTGATTCCAGTCTCTCATGGAACAGCAGCCGGTTGGCAAGCCCTGTTAAAGGGTCGTGATGGGCGAGGAAACGCAGTTTCTCCTCGGTCTGCCTCAAGGCCGTCACATCCCGCGCCACGCCGATCCGGACACCGTCTTCTTCGGAATAGCGGGCAGACCAGAGGATATAGACCGTAGTGCCATCCTTGTGGATATAACGGTTACAGAAGTCGTTGTGGGGCTGACCTTCCATAACTTGAATAATGGACGCACGTGTGGCCCCCTGGTCATCTGGATGCACATAGTTGCTGATCGACGTGCCCATCAATTCATCGGCACGATATCCGAGCAGTGGCTCGCATGCATCGCTCACATAGACGACCTGATCATCCTGGTCGACTACAAAGACAGCGTCATGTAACAAATTGGTCAGTTTGGGAAAGAGCGCTTTCAGATCAACAGGCATAGTTCAGGGAGATTTTGTGATTCATATAAGGCAAGTATAGTTCAATCGCTCAGCAGATTGTTGAAAAAACCTAACGAGTCGAGTCTCCAAAGCGATAATGGGCAAACGCCTCGATAACCTCGCCGTGCTCGTCGAATATGAACACCTCCGTCGCTAGTCGGTCATTGGATATTGACCGATAGTGAATCGTTGCGTCACTAAAGTCGAGCTCGATAATGCGCGGCGAACTCATACGGAACTCTTCGGTGTAGTGCGAGAGTATGCGTTCTAGATCATGGGCATTCCATGCCTCGATCCATTCCCTGGCGAAATGGTCAGCGAATTCTTGGTTCATCCGGAAGTCCGAATCCTGTGCTGAGAGTGATATTGGAAGTAAGGCAAGCAACAGCAGCGATGCTCGAATAGTCCTTTTCATGAGTTTTTCCTTTTCTTTCAGGGCAGTCGTACCCCTCAAATCCGAGGTCGTAACGCCCTGATAGTTATCCAAATGCCCAATCGACGATGATGGGCACTATTGCGATGGTTATGCATTTGCCTCAACTACGGTTGTGTTGAACCCCTCTTCAGGTGTGGGTGCAACAAAGTACCTTGTGACCATTTCAAACATCTCTTCCGTATCAGTTGCCGCTCTCTGAGGTTGTTCTATCCGCCTTTTAGCGATTTGCCCGAGGCAAATCTCATTTGGTTGATCAATGTAGATTAGTTCATGTGGAGCTTGGATCTCTGAAAAAATGCTTTTAAACCACTCTCGTTGCGGAATTGTATTTGCCGGAAAATCCATTACCACGTCAGATCCAGACACCAAGATCGATTGAACCAATTTCTTCATTTGAGGCTTAAGCCGGTCAGAATATTCAATGTAATCTTCTAAGGTCTTGATGCTATTCGGATAAATAGATGAAAGCCAATCGTCTTCTGAGAGCAGCACGGCGTTTCGCTCTTGGGAGATTTCACGAGACTTTGTAGTTTTCCCTGCCCCCATTTTTCCGCAGAAAAATGTCAATGCTCCTTTATTCATTTCTTACCTCGTATTGCATAACGCCGCGCATACCGACCGGCGCGAGCTTGCGAGCGTCCGGCTGCCGACGCTTGGTTATGTGTTGACTCTGCCGCCACGTTAATCCGATAGGTTGAGTTGCCAAGACACGCCGTACCTGTCCTTCAGCCACCCGAACTTCTGGCTAAAGCCATAGTTATCCAAAGGCATCAGCTCCGAGCCGCCGTCGGCTAAGGCCCGAAAAGCCCCCTCAATTTCGCTCAGGGACTCACACTCGACATACAATGACATGGAGGGAGTAAAACTAAATTGGTGATCAAGGTGACTGTCCAGCGCCATTAACTCGGTTCCGTTTATCGTAAACCGGGCCATTTTGGTCGAACCTTCTGGCTCATGCTCACCGGCTCCGTAGCGCTGAATATCGGTGATCTGTGAACCAGGAAATAAAGAGATATAGAACCTGATTGCCTCCTCGGCTTTCCCGGCCTGCTCCCCGACAAACATGAGCGAAGTCGTGATGGATTTCATCTGCTCCTCCAATCTGATGAGTACACATAGCGCCCGTATTCACGCGCCAGCATCGCTGGTCGCGTGCAATTGATTGTTAGCTGTCCAACTCAGGCTCTAAAAGAAATCTGCGAAGCTGCCTTTCTTCTCTCATGACATGCAAAATAAGAACAACTTCATCTTCGCTGCGATAAAAAATCCGGCAAGGTCTAACATACAGCTCTCGGTAGATCGAATCAGGCAGCTCTGGTGGAGCATGGCCAGACTCCGGAAATTGCTCAAGCCGTTCAACTGTAGAGAAGATCGTCTTCACAAGGTTTGAAGCCGCACTGGGCTTATCCAGAGCAATGTATTCCGCGATCTCCTCCAATTGGTCCAACGCCGGGTCTGTCCATATTACTTCAGCCACTTCTGCATCCGCTTCTTGGCTTTGCTATGGGAGGTTGTCTTGCCCTCCAGAATTGCCCGCTCTCCCTTGGACAATCCTTCCAGCAGTGCCAGTCTGCGCTGCATAAATTCATAGTCATGAACATCAACCAGATAGGCTGACGGCTGACCATGTTCGGTTATTAAGACGGCCTCTTTGCTTTCGTGCAAATCAGCCAGGATCTTCGTTGCTTGACGCTTGAGGTTGGTGACTAGTTCAACTTTCATGGGCTACCCCTCCTGAAGTATCACTATAGTATCACTTCAGCAAGGTTCCGACTACAGCGTACTTGTTGCGAATTTGACAGCTAACGCTCCGCTAATGTGCACCGCTTGCGGCGTCACCATTCAGCGGTTTGTTAGCAGCTTCTGCCTTTAAACGCTCAACCAGCCAGACTTTGATAATAGACTGCCGAGTAACACCAATACGAGCCGCCTCACGATCCAATGACTCTACTACCCATGAAGGGAAGTCGACGTTGATACGCTTCTGATCCTGGTTGGCGCGACGCGCCGTGGATAGGTCAAGATCATCAATGATGTCTTTTTTGCCTTGGTCGAACTTCTTGTCAAAATCTTTAGCTTTCATATAACTCTACCTCTCTTGTCCGGGAACGCCTTACAGAAATGAGCCGGATCGTTCCGTTTCTGTAGGTGACGACGGCAGACCAGTGCTTGGAGCCTATACGGCCTATGGCCAAAAACCGAGGTTCATCATCGGATCTGGCCCGAATCTCCAGTAGATCGGGATCTTCCCATAGCACTTGGGCATCCAGAAAGTCGATACCGTGTTTCTCCAGATTGGCCTGACTTTTGTCGTCGTCGTACTCGAAATTGCTCATGAGTATAAATTATCCCTTTTCTACTCAATTGGCAAGAGAGGTGGATTTCAGGTGGCTGTTAACGCCCATCAACAACGGCGCCAGCTTCGCTGGCGTCCGATTGCTTGTGATTGCTTGTGGTTGTTAGGGCAGCTAGAGTATACTTGTACGGCATTCCCGTACATATATTGGTGGTTGCGATGGAAACAGTAAGTGTAAATAAGTTCAGGGATAACCTGAAAAAGCTTGTAGAACAAAGTGTTAGTAGACATGAACCAATAAGGATCTCCCGACGATCTGGGCAAGACTTTGTGGTGATGAGCGCTGAAGACTGGGAGCGCGAGCAGGAAACGCTGTATGTTCTGCAAAACAGTAGTCTGATGCGGCAACTGGCTGAGTCGGCCAAAACCCACGCACAGCGTAAAGGATACACGCCGACCAAAGAGCAAATGGATGAGATCACTGGTATTTGAGAGCAAGACCTGGGAGGCGTATGAAGCCATGCGCCAAAAGGACAAAAAACTGCACGATGCGACTCGCAAGATAATTAAAGTGCTCATTCGCTGCGACAACCCCGCTGTTGGATTGGGTAAACCTGAACCGCTGAAGCATAACCTGTCCGGTTTTTGGTCCAGACGCATATCCCAGAAGGATAGGATTGTGTATCGGTTCGATGAATCATCAATCTACATCTTCGCTCTGGGTGGTCACTACGACGAGCCCTAACGCCGCCAACACGCGCAGCTTTGTAGTGGAGGTGAAGCCGCAGCGAAAAAGCTGTCGCTGTGCTTGGCCTTGTTATGGGATGTATTTTGCTGCATCATTTAACCATTACCGCTTTGTTATTTTTGGTAAATACGATGGATACAGCCCAACTTGAAAGTATTACAAACGCCGCTATGACACTGTCTGAGCGAGAGCGAGCCAAACTTGCGCATGATTTGGTAGCAAGTTTGGATGGCCCTGCCGATATTAGCGTCGCAGAGGCCTGGGATTCTGAAATTTGCCGTAGAATCAATGACATTGAATCTGGCAAAACAGAACTCATGGATGCAGATGAAGCCATTGCACGTGCTAGGGCTCGGATAAGGAGCTGATTTTGAAGGTAAAGGTTAGCACGGAAGCTACCGAAGAGTTGATCGAAGCCGTTGCGTGGTACGAATTGGAAGTCCCCGGCCTTGGAGGCCAACTGATCGATACGTTTGAGCAGGCTACAACCAGGCTCAGTAAACCAAACCCTCCGCTTATACCCATGGTTGGTGAAGCTTCCAAGCTGGGAGCTAAAAGACTTATTCTTCAACGATTTCCTTTCTCCCTTGTGACGATAGTCGATAACCAAACGATCACTGTTGTCGCTTTTG
>NZ_LWHM01000009.1 GCF_001642735.1 Pseudohongiella nitratireducens
ACCAGCACTTGCAATGCATTGTCCATCTCGCCCGTCGAGACGCCTTTCAGATACAGCCACGGCAGAGCAGCCTCCAGCGAACGCGTCTTGCGCACATACGGCGGTACCAGCGCTGAGCGAAAGGTGACCGGTTTACCATCTTTGGCGCGAATCTTCGGCACCTTGACGGTCACAGGCCCGATCCCCGTCTGAATGTCGCGCTCCGGCTGGTAGCCATTGCGCACAACTGCGGCACGGCCATCTTCCAGTCGTCGTTCTGTGAATTGTTGTAAATACTCTGACAACTCGGCTTCTACGGCCTGTTGAATCAAATCTCGGGCACCTTGACGAAGTAATTGTGTCAACGGATCGGCATTCTTCTCTCGACCTGCAAACCCAACAACGTTACTCTTGTCCATAGCGGCGTATTCCTCGTGTTGATTGACTTGTTTGGCGACAACAAATCAACCAGATACGTCGCTTCTTTTCAACCTCTCTGAACACCAGATTCAGTTATAACTCTATATCTGTACTCAGAACCCGGAGTGCTTTCTTGCGGGGCGGAGATAACAGACTGGATGTATTCATTTCGATCTGTGCCATATCTAAGGTCATACCCTCTTGGCACTAACCCCGCTTTATGGGTAGCCAGGTTATGTAGAGTTGCCCTGCCCTTTTCAGTATCCATTGGGCCCAGAAATTCTGCTATCGAATCCTCTGTTGATAGCATCCCCTCGGCTTCCGCCAAAAGCACCGAGGCTCCAGTCAGTGTTTTGGCAATGGAAGCAGCATCAAAGTAAGTATTAATAGTATTGGGTACATTTCCCTCTTCAATCGCAAGCCCCCTGGCTTCCTCTGCAATAATATCTCCACCTTTTGCTATCGCTACCACTCCTGCAAACCCTTCACTTTCAAGTTGATCCAGCCATAAATTGAGTACATTGAACCTTTCAGAGTCCGCACTATAGGCAGCACTGGAAGCGAATATAAAAACTATCAATATCTTATACATGTGAGTGACCCTTTGTTAATGGCTCAAAGCATCTTTCTGAGAAAGTTCTGAGAACTCAGTTTAATCGGACTTCCTCTACAGTCATTGCGCTGGTCTCGCTATACGCAGCTCTGACTCTTGCTGCTCCCCACCCAGTATTGGTGCCGTAGTATCGTGGCGCAGGTATTTTCCAAAAAATTCAAACACCAGCGACCGGATTAATTCGTGCGCTCGAAGTGGATCAATGGTGCCAGCTACCGTTGGATTCAAATCCACCAGCAACGGTACATCAGAAAAGTTCAAATGCGCTGCTCCAGAGATACGTACCCGATACCAGTCATCCGTAGATCGATTGAGCATACCCCATTTTTCTGAATCAAGCGCTGATATGCTTTCTTGCCGGTTTGGATCCATTTCACCACCAAAAGGTAAATCATAACTGGGATTTTCAAGCATCAGAATCGGTACATGAGTGCCGGTCCTGGACATTGGCCGTTGAAAGAGATCTCCATCAAGCAACACTCCAGCTTTGATTCTGTCATCGTCAATGGCGACCTGAAGTGCTGTTGCTCCCCCTCTGGACCAGCCAAATGTGCCAATTTGATCGAAATTCACGCGATGATAAAACAGACTCTCACTGTTTTCGGATAAACCCTCCATCCTGTCGATAGCAAACGAGAAATCTTCGGCATGAGCTTCAAACAACCGGGCAAGATCTGCCGATTCTGTCAGGTAAAACTCGTGCGCAATCATTTTCATTAATTCTTCCCGACTGGGCATCGATGGTTGCGTGTCATACACATAGGGCTTTCCATCCGGGTAAGATGCCAGCCCGCTGCTGTCAGGGTGCCCAATGGCTACGACTATATATCCATGACTTGCGAGAAACTCGGTTTGAGCGGTACCGGTAAATAAGGGAAAACGATTGCCATGGCTATAGATCAGCAGCGGATACTGTTCCTGTTCACCTGCTAATGGCGCATTCAATACAGAGTTTGTAGGGTAGTTGGCGACAGGTGTTAACCAGGATCGGATGAACTCTTGATACAGATTTTCTCGAGCAGAGTACGGGACAAATTCAGGGTGATCATCATGCGATGCGGGATACCAGATCTGAACCATGATGCGGCGATTGTCGTCGGGATCTGACGTTGTAATATCCTCCCTGTCACCATCTTCCCACATATCCAGCATGGTGCCGGTTTTATAGGGACCTGGCTGGTAGCCTAACCAGCTTCCATCCGTAGGTTGTGAAAACGCGACACTACTTGCGATTCCGATGATCAAAGTACATACGGTTACGGCGGTCTTCATGCGCCTTCTCCTTTTGATGGTAAGCGTTCGCTCATCACACATTGACAGCCGTTTCCGGACTCCAGCTGTGTGGCAGCAGCTCAGCAATGGCACTGGCCTGCTGGGTCGGCAATCGGGCCAACACATCTTTCAGGTACTCATAAGGATCGTGACCGTTTAACCGGGCCGACTGTATCAGACTCATCACAGCAGCGGCACGCCGCCCGCTGCGAAGCGAGCCAGCAAAGAGCCAGTTTTTGCGACCCAGCGCCCAGGGACGCATCTGGTTTTCAACCTGATTGTTGTCGATGGGCACACCGCCATCATCCAGATAACGGATCAGGGCACCCCAGCGTTTTAAACTGTAATCGATAGCCTTAGCCGTTGCTGTGCCATCAGGCACTTTTTGACGACTGGCCACCAGCCAGGTATGTAGCTCATCGGCAATCGGTTTGGCACGTTGTTGCCTGAGTATATGGCGCTGCTGATCATCAAGCCCCTTGGCCTGACGCTCTATCTCATAGAGTCGGCCGATCTGCTCCAGGGCAGTGGCCGCCAGCGTGCTTTTACTGCTCTCATGCAGCTCGAAGAACTTACGACGAGCGTGCGCCATGCAAGCCACTTCGCTCACACCCTGGCCAAAGCTGGCTTTGTAACCGCTGTAATCGTCGCAGACCAGCTTGCCCTGCCAGCCCTCAAGGAAGCGGCGGGCATGCTCACCGGCACGCGAGGGTGCAAAGTCATACACCACTGCCTTGGTGTCAGCATAAGGGGTCGTGCAGTACGCCCAGATGTAGGCTCGACTGGTCTTTTTCTTACCCGGCTCCAGCACCGGCACCGGTGTTTCATCGGCGTGCACAACCGGATGATTCAGGATCGTCTCACGCAGCGCATCGGCCAGCGGCTGCAGGGCGTGACCACAGCGGCCCACCCAATCCGCCAAGGTGGAACGGGCAATCGGGTAACCGGCCCGGCCAAAGATGTGTTCCTGGCGATACAGTGGCAGGTGATCGGCGTACTTGGCCACCAGTACGTGGGCCAGTAATCCGGTGGTCGGCAGGCCTTTATCGATCACGTGTGCTGGAACCGGTGCCTGGGTCAGGGTTTCGCAGTCAGTGCAGATCCACTTGCCACGGATATGCTGCTCGACACTGAACACACCGGGTGTATAGTCCAGCTTCTCGCTGATGTCTTCGCCGATGCGTTTGAGCTGACAACCACACTGGCAATGCGTGTTCTGAGGTTCGTGCCGTATGAGTGTACGAGGCAGCTCAGCTGGCAATGCCACCCGCTTGGGCTGCGTTTTGGGTTTGTTGTTGATCGGCTCATCTTTGACCAGATCTGCCCACTGCTGTTCGATGGCGCTGGTGTCGGCATCGATGATGTCCTCAAGCAGACTGCGCTGCAGTGAGTCGAGCTTCTCGCTTTGTTTACCGAACTTTAAACGGCGAAGCAGCAGCAACTCATGTGAAAGCTTGGCGTTGACCGCTTCCAGGTGCTGGTTGCGCTGCTCAATACGCTCAGTGCGTTGTTGCAGGGCTTGCACCTCGACCTGCTGCTCGGCGGCATTACCCATGAGCTGGGTGACCAGGGCGCGCAGTTGTTCGGCATCCAGCTTGTTCAGATCCGGTTGAGTCATGGCACAAGTATGCCACTGCCAGGCGTTCAGTTCGATACGCTTATTGGGTAATAGCACTGAGCACAAGGGTATGATTCGATATACATTACACGATAGTGACCACCCCGGCTTCGCCGATGCGCTGCCAGGGCAGACCTTGAACCAGCGCCTGCAGCTGCTCATCACTGAGCGACAGCTGCGCCGCTTGCCACGGCTCGCTCCAGTAGAACTTACCGCGGTTCAACCGCCGGGCACACAGCCAGATGCCCAGGCCGTCGTGGATCAGCACCTTCATCCGGTTGGCGCGCTTGTTGGCAAACAAATACGCACAATGCGGCCGGGCACTGCCGAAGACTTGAACCACCCGCGCCAGTGCCGTATCAGGACCGGCGCGCATATCCAGCGGTTCAGTGGCCAGCCAGATCTGATCAATACGGATCACTGTAACAGCTCTCGCAACAACGCCAGGCATCGCTCCATCTGTGAGAGCGGCAAACTGATGTTGATGCTCTGATGGCGATACGGAATCTCCATCCGGATTGATTCACTGTCAACGCCTTGTCTGGCACTTGATACGGACGAGGCCTGACCAGGCATTGGCAGTGCGACAAAGCTCGGTGTCGTGTCAGTCGTGTTGTTCTTCGCCAATCGAATCCATTTACGCAGCATGTTGGCGTTAAGTCCGTGCTCCAGTGCGACACGGGCCACCGAGGCGCCAGGTTGCAAACTGGCAGTAATGACTTTGTGTTTGAATGCCTGGGTATAGCGTTTGCGCTTAGGTGCGCGGTTAACTACGCTTATTTCGTTCATGATAGGTGTCCGCTTAAAAATAAGTGGACACTATCGAATCAGACGCATGTCAATTCAAGATGTGATGGCCGGACGGATAC